>CAZUAI010000006.1:0-106876 GCA_964617875.1 uncultured Planctomycetales bacterium
AATCACCTACCCCAAGACGGCGCCGACCCAAAGCTGGTGAGAAATGCGGGCTAAACCACTTGGGACGGCAGTGCCATTCGTGTCAGGAACCCCGCCACGTTCGGGGGCCGGTTTTCACGGTCGGCCGGCGAGGCCGGACGGCGTTTCTTTCGCTGCCGAAGGTTCCTGACACCCTTGCTGCCGGCGTTGCGTGACTTCCCTCAGTCCGGGTTGGTTCCCCGCACCGAAGGAGGCAGGTCTGGCGACCTGCCCTACCTGACCTCCGCACGCGGCGGTTCATGGAGTCGTACTCAAACCGCACCTTCCGGTCGTTGCCCGGGGCATCGACCGGCGGCGTCATCATCGCGCCCCGCCATCCGTTGTGCGGACGGATGGGCCACCCGGCCTCAGCGGTCGGTGTTGTTGTTTGCCGTCGCCAGGATCGCACGGGCGGCGGGGGCATCCTTCATCGGGAGCCGCGTACGGCGGATGCCGTCGTATGCATAAAGCGCGCCGGCGACCGCCGGGGCCGTCGGCACCAGCCCGATCTCGCCTACGCCGCGGGCGCCGCCGCCGGTCTCGGGGTCCGGGACCTCGATAAAGATCGACTCGACCTCCGGCATCTGGTGCGAGCGCAGCGCGCCCAGCGAGCGGACGTCGCGCGATACGATGTGCCCCCCCTCGATCCGGAGTTCCTCCGTCAGCGCGTAGCCCAGCCCCATGTGGACCGAGCCCTCGATCTGCCCCGCGAGCTGCACCGGGTTGATCGCCCGCCCGACATCGTGGGCCGCGATCACCTTCTTCAGCGTCCCGTCGTCGTTCAGGATGACGACCTGCGTCGCGAAGCCGTATGTCAGGTGCGTCCGGGGGTCCGGCACGTCGGCCCCGAGCGGGTGTGTGTCGTTGCAGATCCACTCGCCGCGGAAGCGCCGCCCCCCCAACCGGGCCAGCGGCTTGCCCGCGTCCAGCTCGGCCTTGAGCTTCGCGCCGGCCACGGCGATCGCGTTGCCCACCAGGGCCGTCGCGCGGCTCGCCGTCGTCTGGCCGCAGTTGACGTCATCGGCGGTGTCCGTCACGACGCGGAACCGTTCCGGCGGCAGCCCCGTCGCCTCGCAGGCGAACTGCACGCAGGCGGTGTAGAGCCCCTGCCCCATCTCCGTGAACCCGGTGCGGATCGTGATGGTTTCATCGCGGCCGACCTGCAGGGTGACCCGGCCGGCGTCCGGCATTCCGTTGCCGATGCCCACGTTCTTCATGCCGCACGCGATGCCGGCGTAGCGGGCGTTTCGGTACCGGTCCCGCACGGCCAGCAGCGTCTCCTTCATGCCGATCGGTTTGGTGACCTTCTGGCCGGTGCAGAGCGTGTCGCCGACGTCGACCGCGTTGCGCCAGCGGATCTCCCACGGGTCGATGCCGACCCGCTCCGCCAACATGTTCAGGCAGCTTTCGAGGGCGAAGGCGGCCTGGGGCACGCCGAAGCCGCGCATCGCGCCGCAGGGCGGGTTGTTCGTGTGGACGGCGACGGCCTCGACATCGACGTGGGGCACGCGGTACGGCCCCGTCGCGTGGCCGGCCGCCCGCTCGAGAACCTTCGCCCCGACCGAGGCGTATGCCCCTGTGTCGCCAATCATTCGCGCCCGCACGGCGGTGAGGCGGCCCTCCGCGTCGCATCCGACGCGGTACTGCAGCTCGATCGGGTGGCGCTTCGGGTGCAGCCGGAAACTCTCGGGCCGCGTGAGCACCACCTTCACCGGCCGTTCCACCAGGTGCGCCATCAGCGCCGCATGGCCCTGAACGCTCAGGTCTTCCTTTCCGCCGAACGCCCCCCCGGTCGGCACGAGGGTCACCCGCACGCGCGAATCCGGCCAACCGAGGATTTTCGCGATCTGCCGCCGGTCGTCGAACACGCCCTGGCCCTGCGAGTACACGTGCATCTCGCCCTCGACCGGCGCCGCCAGGCACGCCTCGGGCTCGAGGAACATGTGCTCGATGAACTGCGTGCGGAACGTCTCCTCGACGACGTGCGCCGACGCGGCCAGCGCCGCGGACACATCGCCGCGGACGATCACCGACTTCGACAGCACGTTGCCCTTGTGATGAATCCGCGGGGCATCCGGCTTGAGCGCGTCGCGCGGATCGGTGACCGGCGGGAGCACCTGGTACTGCACCTGGATCATCGCGGCCGCCTGCCGTGCCGTGTGTTTGTCCGCCGCCACCACGCCCGCCAGCACGTCGCCCACGTAGCGCGTCTCCTCGCCCTCCATGACGAAGATCGGCCAGTCCTGCTCGATGAGCCCGACCATCCGGTCGCCCGGCACGTCGGCCGCCGTCACCACCCGGATCACGCCCGCCAGCTTCTCCGCCGGCGACGTGTCGATCCGCAGGATCCGTGCGCGGGGATGATCGCTGAACCGCAGCGCGCCGAACAGCATTCCCCGCCGCTTCAGGTCGGCGACGAACCGCCGCCCGCCGAGGACGAGATCCGCCCCGCCGTAGCGGCCGAGACTCGTGCCGAGCCGCCCGTCGCCGGACGGCGGCGGCGGAAGGGGCTCGCCGCGTCGAACCCGCGCCAGCAGTTGGACCGCATCCAGGATTCGCTGATAGCCCGTGCAGCGGCACAGGTGGCCGCGGAGTTCGTGGGCGATCTCGGCGCGGGTGGGGTCGGGCTTTCGGTTGAGCAGGGCCTCGACGCGCATGACGATGCCGGGCGTACAATAGCCGCACTGCGTGCCGCCGGCCCGGATGAAGCACTCGGCGATCAGCTTGCGTTCTTCCTCGGACAGCCCCTCGCAGGTCGTGACCCGCTTGCCGACGACGGAGACCGCCCGCGTCAGGCACGCGAGCCGCGGCCGGCCGTCCACCAGGACCGTGCAGCATCCGCACGAGCCTTGCGGCTGGCAGCCGTCCTTGGGCGAGATGATGTCGAGCTGGTCGCGCAGCACATCGAGCAGGGACGCATCGTCTGCGGCGCACACGGCCGTCCGCGTCCCGTTCAGGATGAAGGAGACCTGATTGGAGACCGCCGGTTCTTCGTCGGTCATGCATTCCCCCGGATCGGCACAAACACGCTCGCACCCACCGCATTATGGACGACGGCGCCGCCGGGTTCAACTGGAACCGGCACTCCCGCGTAGCCTGCTGGCGGGAGAATCCTTTCTTGCATCCACGATCGTGCGAATCCGTTTGCACCTCCCGCGGGACAGGAATCCGGTTCCAGGACGGGGCCGAGAAGGAATTCTCGGCCCGGCGGTTTGCCGGGGTCGAGCCAAGGGGATGCCCCAGTCCCGCTTTTCCGCCTTCCGGACGTTGCGGCACGCGACGTTGCGGCTATCATGTCCGCCATGCGCACGAAAACGCTTTTCGCCGTAATCTGTCTTGTCGCCTCCGTCCCGCTTACTGCCGCCGACGTGCCGCATCCGGACCACCCGCGGCCGGACTTCCGTCGCGAGCCGTGGGTGAACCTGAACGGGACGTGGCAGTTCGACTTCGACCCGAAGGACGCGGGCGAGACCGAGCGGTGGTTCGAGCCGGGCAGGCACGGGTTCAGCCGGACGATCACGGTCCCGTTCCCGTGGGAAAGCCGGCTTAGCGGCATCGGCGACGTGAACTACAAGGGCGTCGCGTGGTACGCCCGCGAGGTGACGCTGCCCTCGGGACCGGGCTGGGACGGCAAGGACGCCTGGCTCGTCGTCGGCGCGTGCGACTGGGCCGCCGCCGTCTGGGTCAACGGCAAGCCCGCCGGCAAGCACGTCGGCGGGTACATGCCGTTCGACGTGAACCTGTCGCCCTTCGCCGGGCCCGGCGAAAAGGCCCTGATCGTCATCCGCGCGAAGGACGAAACAGGCCCCGACCAGCCCACCGGCAAGCAGACCGGCTGGTACACGCGGACCAGCGGCATCTGGCAGACGGTCTACATCGAGCCGCGCGGCGAGCGGCACATTCGGGGGATGCGGTTCGCGTGTCAGCCGATCCTCGAGAGGCCGGACGCCGATTGCCCGATCGCATACGACGTGGAGCTGAACAAGGACGCCGGCGCCGCCATGCTGGAACTCCACGTGGACGGCCGTCCGATCGGCACGGCCGGCAGGACCATCCACGCGGCGATCAAGGCTCCGAAGCTGTGGAGCCCGGACAGTCCCCACCTCTACGACGCCCGGATCGTCCTCAAGGACGGGGACCGGGTCCTTGACGAAATCCACACCTATTTCGGCCTCCGCACGGTCCGCATCGACAAGGCCCCCGGCCGCGATTACAACTACATCTTCCTCAACGGCAAGCCGATCTACCTTGCCGGGGCGCTGCACCAGTCGTTCCACCCGGACGGCGTCTACCAGTATCCCACCGACGCGGCCATCCGCGGCGACTACGACTACTGCAAGCGGATCGGGCTCAACTTCCTCCGCATCCACATCAAGAACGCGATCCCCCGCGAGCTGCACTGGGCCGACAGGCTCGGCGTCCTGATCATGCAGGACATGCCGAACTTCGCGGCGGACAACGAGAGGTCCCGCCGGTTCTGGGAAGCGAACCTCCGCGCCGCCATTGCCCGCGACTTCAACCACCCGGCGATCTTCGCGTGGTGCAACTTCAACGAAACGTGGGGCATCGGCGGCCGCGATTACAAGCCCGAGACGCAGAGGTGGGTCGCCGACATGTACCGCCTGGCGAAGCAGCTCGACCCGACGCGGCTCATCGAGGACAACTCGCCCTGCCTGTTCGACCACGTCATCACCGACATCAACTCGTGGCACTTCTACATCAATGACTACGCGGCGGCGAAGAGGCACATCCAGGAGGTCGTGGACAAGACGTTCCCCGGTTCCGAGTTCAACTACGCGAAGGGCTGCAGGCAGGCCGACGCCCCGCTGATCAACAGCGAATACGGAGGGATCGGCGCCGGCTCGGGCGACACGGACATCAGCTGGTGTTTCAAGTTCCTGACGAACGAGCTTCGCAAGCACGACAAGATCTGCGGCTACGTCTACACCGAGTTGAGCGACATCGAGTGGGAGCACAACGGGTTCCTGAACTACGACCGGAGCGAAAAGGAGTTCGGCTACGACGACTGGCACCCCGGCTTCACGCTCAAAGACCTGAACAACCCCGACTTCGTCGTCCTCGACGCCGAGCCGTGCATCACGCTCAAGCCGGGCGAGAAACGGAGCATCCCCGTGGCGATCAGCCACTGGTCCGACCGCCCGGACCGGGCGCTCGAACTGCGATGGTTCCTCGCCTGGCGCGCCATCGGCGAACGGCCGAAGTGGAATGCGCGGCCCGCGAAATGGCGTCCGTACGCCGTCACGCCGCAGGAGCCGATCGAGATCGGCCCGCCGCAGGATCGCCCCGGCGCCGAGGGGCTCGGCGCGCTCCGGGTCGAACTGCTCCACGACGGCCTCGTGATCGCCCGCAACTACCTCAACGTGTACTGCCCCCGGCCGCCGCAGCCGTGCATGGAGGCCGTCCGCGCGGAGCAACTCGTCCTGCGATTCAAGCCGTCGGAGTTTTCGGGCTGGCAGTGGGGTGACCAGCCCGTGCCCGCCGCCGTCGGCATCGCCGCCGACAAGGTCTGGGCGACGGGGGCCGGCTTCATCGAGTACCAGGTCCGGATCCCGGCCGAGGCCGCCGTCAAGGACCTGCGGCTGCTCACGTTTTCCGCCGAGATGTCCGCCAAGGCCGGCGCCGAGAAACTCGACTGGCCCAGCCGCAGGACCCCGACCGATTACCCCCAGACGGACCGTACAAAGTGGCCCACCGACGTGCGGATCACCATGAACGGCGTCGAGGTCCACCGCCAGACCCTGCCCGACGACCCGGCCGACGCCCGCGGCGTCCTGACGCACCTGCACGGGTTCCACCCCGGTTCCTACGGGTGGCCGGTGCAGGCGACGGTGCGCGGGCGCGTGCTGAACGAGCTGCGGCCGTCGCTCGATCGCGACCGCAAGCTCACGATCCGCATCGAGGTCCCGGCCGACGCCAGGCATCGCGGCGGGGTGGCGATCTTCGGGAGGCGGCTGGGCCTGACCGATGCCGATCCGCAATGCGTGCTCGATTTTGCCGGGCAGCACGGCCTGGCGGCGGGCGCCCGCTCGGACGAGCCGGTCACCGTCAACCGGCTGGCCGCCACGCAGGACATCGTGCTGCCGACGGCCGAACAGGGCGGGCACGAATGGCGCTACACGGTCGATCGCCCCGCGGACGACTGGACCGCGGCGGCGTTCGACGACGCCGGGTGGAGGACGGCCCGGACGAGCTTCGGCACGCGGGAGACGCCCAATGCGATCGTCGGCAAGAAGTGGACGACGCCGGAAATCTGGCTCCGCACGGCGATTGAGATCAAGGACATCGCCGGGGTCGTCAGCGGCCGCTGGCGGCTCTATCACGACGAGGACGCCGAGGTCTACCTGAACGGCACGAAGGTTCTGGAGCGAAGCGGCTTCGTGACGGAGTACTTCGACGTCGCGCTCGACGCGGCCGCGATGAAGCTTCTCCGCAACGGCCGGAACACCGTCGCCGTCCACTGTCGCCAGACCGTCGGCGGCCAGAACATCGACGTCGGCCTGACACTCATCCGCAAGTAGGATGACGGGGATCGCGTCTTGATCGCGGGCATGCGGCCGCGGGGCATCGTCGGCCTTATCGGCCGGCCGGGGCGGCGTTGGCCGCCTCTTTCGCGCGCCGCAGCGCGTCGCCGTAGGCCGCCGGGAGCTTGAGCGGCTTGCCCTCGTCCGTCCACCAGCGGGGCGTCTCGGTGTAGATCCACACGTATTCGTCCGCCGTCTCAAGCGCCGTTCGCGCGATCGCCTCGAACGTTTCCGGCGTGTGTGGGTTCTTCCCCGGATCGTCCGCGTTCCAGCCCGCCTTGCGCCAGTCGTAGTCGAGCCACAGTCCGAACGAAATCGTGAAGAACCGCCTGTACCGCTCCTTGTCCGCGACCATCGCCAGCACGTCGTCGCGCATCAGCCGGGCGGCCCGCGCGAACTTCTTCGCCTCGAAGTAGCTGTAGGCCGACTCGCACCCGTCGACGAACCGCGTCTTGCCGTCGGCCGCCGCGAGCATTCCGTCGAGGAACGGCGCGAGCAGCCCGTACGCGGTGTCCCGCGGCGGGCGCTTCAGCCCATCCGTCTCCGACCACGGCAGGCAGTACCCGAACGTCAGGAACACCGTCAGCCCCGGGTAGCCGGACTGCATCGCCTCCATCACCTCGCGTCCGCGTCGGCGCGCCTGGGCGGCATAGTCGTCCCACGATTTCGTCTTCGCGTCGCGTTGCTTTCCGTACCGGAAGAGCGGATCGTTGTACTGCTCGATGTCGAACAGCAGGCCCGGGCCGCCGGCGGCCTTCGCGACGCGGGCCGCCAGCTTCGCGTTGGCCAGCACGGGTCCGAAGTCGTCGAACCAGTCCACGTTCCCCGGCGTCACGTTGAACCGCAGGAAGTTGTGCCGCAGCGTGCGGAACGGCGTCGCCTTGAGGTCGTCGATCGCCTGCCGCACGTCCGCCTCGGTGAACGTCTCGCGGCCCCAGCAGTTCCAGGTGAAGGCTCCGCTCTTCCCGTCGGGCTTGCGGTAGTTGATGTGGTATACGCAGCCGTCAAAAGGCGTTCGCTCCATCTGCTCGATGTGCTTCCGCAGGAACGCCGGGTCGGGCTCGTCCCAGCCGAACTCGATGAGCTTCTTCGCCGTGCGCGCGGGAGGTTCGCCCGTCGCTGCCGCCGCAAAGACCGCCGCCGCAAGGATTGCCCATCCGCCGATCCGCATGACTGGTCCTCCGCACGTCAAAGCCATGGTATCCTGTCTTCCTGGCGAGCGTCTCTGAAGCTCGCGATGCATTCTTCTCCTCCGTCGCTTCGTCGTCCTGCAGACCTCACGCCCGCATCAACAGACCGCCGTTGATGTCGAGGACTGTGCCTGTGACGAACGACGCCCGGTCGCCGGCAAGGTAGACGATCGCCTCGGCGACGTCCCGCGGCGTGCCGTTCCGCCGTAACGGCGTGTTGGCCGCGATCTGGTCCATCCGCTCGCGCCCGGTCAGCTCGAAGTGGAAGTCCGTTTCGATCAGGCCGGGCGCTACGCCGTTCACGCGGATGCCGGCGTCGGCGTACTCGGCCGCCAGGCCGACGGTGAAGGTGTGGATGAACCCCTTCGTGCCCGCATAGAGGATGGCGTGGTTTCCCTTGCCGCCGCCGGTGCGGGCCGCGATCGAGCCGACGTTGACGATGCCGGCCGGAGCGCACCGCCGCAGGTGCGGCAGACACGCCCGCGTGACGTGGACCGCGCTCTCGATGTTCAGGGCGATCAGCTCGCGCAGGAAGGCGGGCTCGGCGTCCTCGATGCTCACCCGGCGGATCAGGTGTCCGGCGTTGTTGACGAGGACGTGCAGCTCGCCGGCGGCCTCGATGAACCGCCCCACCATCGCGGAGACCTGCGCCGGGTCGGTTACGTCGGCCTTGAGCAGCACCGGCTCGGCGCCCGCCGCGCGGACCTGGTCGGCCACGTTCCCGGCGGCGGAACCGCTGCGATGGTAGTTGATCCCCACGGCCCGCGCTCCGGCCTGGGCCATGGCGACCGCCGTCGCCGCACCGATCCCGCGCGACGCGCCGGTGATGAGGCAGCACTTTCGTGGCAGGCTGTTGCTGTGCGGAAACATGGCGCGGCATTATACCCTCAAGGCCTCGCGCCGCCGCGCCCCGGCGGGACGTCAGCCCGCGGCGTACAGCGTTCGCTTGCGGATGTACGCCTCGACGGCGTCGGGGACGAGATAGCGGATCGATCGCCCTTCGCGCACGCGCCGGCGGATGTCGGTTGCGGCGATGTCGATCCGCGGCGTGTCGAGCACGTCGGCGGCCAGACGGGCGATCTGCGCGGGCGTCAGCCGGGCCCGCAGCACGTCGAGGTCCGGACGTTCCCAGCCCGGCCGTGCGGCGGTCACGATGCGGCACATCTCGACCAGCTCCTCGATGCGATACCAGCTCACCAGTTCCGTGAGCGAGTCCGCGCCGATGATCCAGCACAGTTCGGCGCCGCCGCCGATCTCACGGCGGAAGTGGGCGACCGTGTCCAGGGTGTAGCTCGGGCCGGCGCGGTGCAGCTCGCAGTCGCTGACCTCCCATCCGGGCTCGGCGCGAACGGCGAGGCGGACCATTTCCAGCCGGTCGGCGGCGTCGGCGAGGTCGGCGCTGTTCTTGTGCGGCGGGTTGGCGGCCGGGATGAGGACGACGCGGGCCGCGCCGAGCTGCTCGGCAACGCTGCGCGCGACGATCAGGTGTCCGTTGTGAATCGGGTTGAACGAACCTCCGAAGAGAACCACGCCATCGGGCATGGCACCAAGGTACACCCTGGCGTCACATGCCGCAACGCGGAAGCGCGGAAAAGGTCCAACGCGGGAGACGCCGGAGCCATGCCGTGTCACCGGTCCGCCGTTTGACAACCCGCCTTCCCGCCCGCACCTTTGTACCGGTTCCGCTTCGGTGATGCCGTGCGGTTGCCGGAGGAGTGCGACGATGCGCCAGTGCGGTCGGGATTGTGCGTGCCATGACATCTCGCGGCGGGGCTTTCTGCAGATCGGCGCCGGGGCCGTGGCGGCGGCGGGCCTGGCGGCGCGGAGCGAACTGGCGGTCGCGGCGCCGGGCGACTTTCCGCCGAGCTGCCAGACACCGCCGCCGAAGGCGTGGTTCGATTCGCTGTTCGAACGCGGCGAGCCGCCCGCGTACTCCGGCGACGCGATCCGCAACGTGGCGTTTCCGCTCGGCGGCATCGGCACGGGCACGGTGTGGCTGCACGGAACCGGCCGGCTGACCGCATGGCAGATCTTCAACAACATCAACCGGTCGAGCCAGGTGGACGACTCGTTCTTCGCCGTCCGCGTCGAGGAAGAGGGCGGGCCGCCGATCGTCCGCGTGCTGCAGATGGCGCCGATCAGCCCGTTCCCGAGCATCGCGGCGACGCGGTTCGTCGGGCAGTACCCGTTTGCCTTCGTCGAGTTTGAGGACCCCGACCTGCCCGTGCGGATCAGGCTCGAGGCGTTCAACCCGTTGGTCCCGCTGAACGACGCGGACTCGGGCATTCCGTGCGCGATTTTCCGCGTGACGGCGGCGAACCCGACGGGCAAGCCGGTCCGCGTGTCGGTCCTCGCGTCGGTGCAGAACGCGGTCGGGCACCAGGGGGCCGGCGCGTCGGTGGGCGTCAGTCACGCCACGTACGGGCTGAACGTGAACCGCATCGTGCGGGGCCCCAAAGGCGTCGCCGTCCGCATGCATGCCGAACCGGGCGTGCCCGCGGCGCTGAGCCGGCCGATGACGCTCTGGCTGGACCACGGGATGCTGATCGCCGACGACGACTGGCCGGTGCGCAACCTGACGACGCGGAGCGTCGGTCCGGCGGCGACCCGGCCGGAGCCGGGCACCGTGTATTGGCTCGGCCGGGGCGACCTGACGCGGATGGGCGGCGGATCGCTGAGTGCGATCGCCGAGGCCGTCCGCGCGGGGGCGACGCTGATCGTCACCGGGGCGGACAATCCGCTGCTGCGCGAGGTCCGCGCGACCGTCTCCGGCGCGGCGCGACGCGACGAGGAGACATTCGCGGATTTCGAGGCCGGGACGTACGGATCCTGGAAGGTGCAGGGCGGCGGGTTCGGCGACGGGCCGGCTCGCGGCACGCGGCCGGGGCAGAACCCGGTCGGCGGCCACCTCGGCGGCGGGCTGGTCAACACGTTCCTGCCGAACGACGGTCCGCAGGGCACGCTGACGTCGCCGCCGTTCACGATTCGACGGCGGTTCATCACGTTTCTGATCGGCGGCGGAAACCACCCCGGCAAGTGCTGCCTGAACCTCCGCGTGGGCGGGCGCATCGTCCGCACGGCCACGGGCAGGAACGACGAGGCCCTCGAACGGCAGCAATGGGATGTGCAGGACCTGCTCGGGCAGGAGGCGTCGCTCGAGATCGTCGATGCCGAGAGCGGCGGCTGGGGGCACATCAACGTGGACGACATCCGGTTCAGCAACCTGCCGACCGAGGCCGTGACCGAGGCCGAGGCCCGTGCGTGGTCGGAGATCCTGCCGGTGGCGTTCGGCCCGGCCGATCCCCAGGCCGCGAAGCCCGTGCGGGTCGTGCCGATCGACCGGAGCCGGCCCGAACTGGCCGCCGTGACCGCCGACCGGATTGCGTTGTCGGCGCCGCCGGGCCTTCGGGCCGTGCGCACCGACGATACGGCACAGACGCTGCTGAAGTTCGAGGACGGCGAGCCGGCACTGATCGGCGCCGACCGGGGCAAGGGGAAGGTCTTCGTGATGCCGGCGGACCCGGTCGGCGCGGATGCGTCCGATCCGGTGCGCCGGCGCGACGCATGCCTGTCGCTCGTGACCGGGCTGGCCGGCATCGGATTCAAGCCCGCGGCGGGACGGCCGTCGTCCGCGCCGTCGTTCGGGACAATGTGCCTGGCGACGCCGTCGGCCGATGCCACCGTGGTCGCGGGCTGGCAGGACCGGCGGGCCCTTCACGCGGACTTCCTCGAGGACGGGGCCCTGACGACGACGTCCGACCAGGAAGGTCCGAGCGAGGGCGGCAAGACGATCAACGCGGCGATCGCGGTGGCGGCGTCGATCGCGGCAGGGGCGTCGGCGTCAACGGACTTCGTGCTGACGTGGCACTTTCCGAATCAGTACTACCCGCAGGAATCGTGGCGGCCGGGCGGGCGCGGGGGCGTGTTCGTGGGCAACGCGTACGACAACCGGTTCCGCGACGCGGCCTCCGTCGCTTCATACGTCCTGACCGACATGGCGCGGTTGCGCGACCACACCGAGCGGTTCCGCGACTGCCTGTACGAATCGTCGCTGCCGCATTACCTGGTGGATTGCATCGGCGCGAACGTGTCGATCCTCCGCAGCCCGACGTGCTTCTGGATCAAGGACGGGACGTTCTACGGCTTTGAGGGGTGCGGGCCGGGCGGCGGCTGCTGCCCGATGAACTGCAACCACGTGTGGAACTACGAACACACGCTGTCGAAGCTGTGGCCGTCGCTCGAGCGCAACATGCGCGTGACGGAGCTGGACTATCACCAGGAGCCCACCGGGGCGCTGCACCACCGGGTGGGCGTGCCGCGCGAGCGGAAGGCCGCCTCGGGCCCCGTGGCCGACGGGCAGTGCGGGGCGGTGCTCAAGGCGTACCGCGAGCACCTGCAGAGCGACGGCCGGGCGTTCCTCAACGACCACTGGCCGCAGATCCGCAAGGCGATGGACTTCGCCGTCTCGAACTGGGACTCCGACGCGGACGGCGTCATGGACAAGCCGCAGTTCAACACCTACGACCAGGTGATCCACGGGCTGAACACGTTCGTCGGATCGCTCTACCTGGCCGCGCTGCGGGCGGCGGAGGAGATGGCGCGCCGGATCAACGATGCGGACAGCGCGAAGCGCTACCGGGACCTGTACGAGAAGGGCCGCGCCTTCGCCGCCGCGAAGCTCTACAACGGCGAGTACTACATCCAGATCGCGGACAACCTGCGGCACGGCTACGGGACCGGGTGCTTCTCCGACCAGGTCGTCGGGCAGTGGTGGGCGCGCGTGCTGAGCCTCGGCGACATTCTGCCCGTCGAGCAGGTCCGCTCGGCGCTGGCCTCGATCTACCGGTATTCGTGGCTGACCTCGCAGAAGGGCTTCCAGGGGACGCAGCGGTTCCTCCAGTTCGCCGACGGCGACGACAAGGCCCTGCTCATCTGCTCGTGGCCGAAGGGCGGCCGTCCGCCGGGCGAGGACCCGATCTACTATCGCGACGAGGCGTGGACGGGCGTGGAATACCAGGTCGCCGCGCACATGATCTACGAAGGGATGCTCCGCGAGGGCCTCGCGATCGTGAAGGGTGCCCGGGAGCGGTACGACGGGACGAAGCGGAACCCGTGGAACGAGATCGAGTGCGGCGACTACTATGTGCGGGCGATGAGCAGTTGGACGCTCCTGCTGGCGGCGCAGGGGTACCGCTACGACGGCCCGGCGAAGACGCTCGGCTTCAACCCGCGGCTGCGGCCGGAGGACCACCGCTCGTTCTTCAGCACGGCGGGCGGCTGGGGACGGTTCACGCAGAAGCGGGCGGGGAACACGCAGACGAACGCGCTCGCCGTCGCCTGGGGCCGATGCGAGGTCGCGCGGCTCGAGCTGGGCCTGCCGTCCGGGGTCAAGGCGGCGACGGCCAGGGTCGCCGTGCCGCGACGGGACGTGCGCGCCGATACGACGGTCCGCGACGGCACGCTTGCGCTGGAGTTCCGCGTGCCGGTCGTCCTCGCGGCGGACGAGACAATGACCGTGGTCATCGAGTGTTCATGACTTCACGCGGAGTGCGATCGATGCAGGCATGCATGGCCCTTGTGATGTTGTGCGTAACGCCGGCCGTCGCGGGTGACGCCCCGGCGAACGCGGGGAGCGCGATCGTGAATGATCCCGTATTGGCGCGGGCCGGGAAGCTCGCCGAGGCGGGGAAGTTCGCCGAGGCCGCCGGGGTCCTCTCGGACCGCGCGGACAATCCCGACGCGGACGCCGTGGCGCGCCGCGAGATCCAGGCCGAGATCCTCCGCCGTATCCGGCTCGACTACAACCTGACCGAAGAGCGGATGCTCGCGAAGCTGCGCAAGGCCGTCCCCGACGCGAGCGCCGATGATCTGAAACGCTGGCGCGAGACGAGGCAGATCCAGTTTCGGGAGATCGACGGCGCGCTGTGGTACTTCAACCGCGAGCCGTCGAACCTGTTCCGGCGGTCGAAGGAGGCCCGCGAACGGCGTGACCGGGCGGACGGCGGCGCCGCGGCCCGGAAAGCGGCCGAACAGGACGCCGCCCTCGTCAGGAAGCTGACGGAGATCGTCGCCGCGGCCGAGAAGAGCGACGCCACGCACTTCGCCCCGCAGCGCCACCGCGCGACGGTCACGATCACGCTGTCGCCCGCGCACCACAGGCTGAAGGCCGGCTCGCTCGTCCGCATCTGGATGGTCTATCCGCAGGAGTACCGCCAGCAGAAGGAGGTGCGGTTCGTCAGCTCGACGCCGCCGGCCTCGGTGATTACGCCGAACTGGGACATGGCCGGTGACGGCGAGTTCCAGCGGGCGTTGTATTTCGAGCAGCAGGTGCAGGACCCGGCGAAGCCCGTCCGTGCCCAGGCGGTGTACGAGTGGACCACCTGTGCCTACTACCCGCGGCTCGACGCGGCACGGGCCCGGCCGCCGAAGACCGACAGCTCGGTTTATCGCGAATTCACGGCGGAGCGTCCGCCGCACATCGCGTTTACGCCGGAGGTCAAGGCGATCGTCGAGAAGGAGACGGCGGGCGTGACGAACCCGCTCGAACGGGCCCGGCGGCTGTGGCTCTGGACGGACCGGAACATCCGGTATGCCTACGAGGCCGAGTACTCGACGATCCCGAGCCTGTCCGCCAAGGCGATCCGTACGCGCGAGGGCGACTGCGGCGTGCAGGGCATGACGTTCATCACGCTCTGCCGTGCCGCGGGCGTGCCGGCGCGGTGGCAGAGCGGCTGGGAGACCAAACCCTGGGGCTATACGATGCACGACTGGGCGGAGTTCTACGTCGAGCCGTGGGGCTGGCTGCCCGCCGATCCGTCCTACGGACAGCAGACCTCCGACGACCCGCGCGTGCGCGAATTCTTCTTCGGCCACATGGACCCGTACCGCTGCATCGTGAACCTCGACTACGGCTGCCCGCTCGTGCCGGCCAAAAAGACGTTCCGCAGCGAGCCGATCGATTTCCAGCGCGGCGAGGTCGAGGTTGACGGCGAGAACTGGTACTACGACGAGTGGGACTGCACGTTCAAGGTGGAGTGGCCGGAGCCGTAGCGCCGTAGCGCCGTCTTCGGCGGGTCGCTCTCGTTGCACGGCCGGCGCGACAGCGCCGTGTTTCTATTCGACGCCGGCGAATTTCCGCACGCGGCTCTCCAGCTCCGCCGTGGTGTAGCGCCGGCCCAGGTCGATGGGGAGGAAGACGCCGTGGTTGTGGTCGCTGGCGAGGACCAGGAGCCGATCGAACATGACCTCGTGGCCCCAGGCCTGCGGCTGGTGCCCGACCACGAACTGGTCCACGTCCCAGGCCTTCGACAGCGCGTCGAGCAGCGCCTCGTCGTGGCGCCGGCCCCAGACGAGCTGGTAGATCGGCCCGCCTTCGGACAGGTCGAGCTGGTCCGGCGGCTTGCGGATGCACGCGGGGTCGAACCAGCCGAGGTCGTCGCTGTCCGGCAGCGAGTGCGAGAAGAAGATGCGGTTGGGCGCCCGCGCCGCCACCGGCAGTGACGCGAAGAACTCGTTGATCGCCTCCAGCAGCGCGCCCAGCTCCTCGCGGCCGAACACCTCCGCGACGCCCTCGCGGAAATCCTCGGAGACGCTCCGCCCTCCCTTCGTGATGTCGTGGTCGTTCAGTTGGGCCAGCTCGTGGTTGCTCTGCAGGAAGTGGACCTGGTCGGGGAAGAACGTCTTCCATCGCGCCGCGTCGAGCAGCAGCTCCACCGAGCGGTCGTGCGCGGTCCACGTGACCGGCTCTTCGTGGATCAACTCGTGGAGCAGGACGTGCCGGATCGGCGTCTTCTCGAGCCGGCAGTAGGCCACCAGCTTCTCGAAGTTCCGCCGGTGCCCGTGCAGGTCGCCCGTCATCACGACCTGCCCGTAGTTCGGCAGCTCGAGCAGCGATCCGTGGCGCAGCGGGTCGTTGCGATTCAGTGCGGCCGCTTCCCGGAAGAGTTCGATGGCCCGAGAGGCGTTGCTCATAAGTTCATGCCGCGAAGTCGTCCGACGGCACGGAAATCGTCGAGCCCCCCCGCTTCCGGCCCCGCGGCGGGCCGCCGGAGACCGTCCCGTTGCTGCGCTCCATCACGTGCTGAACGAGTTCGAGCCGCCGGATCACCTCGCGCATGTTCGCCGGCCGTTCCTTGACGTTGTTCTCGCAGCAGTCCATCACCAGCCGCGAGAGCGCCAGCGGGACATTTTCGTTCAGCTCGTGCGGCGGATGCGCCACGCGCGGGCCGAGGAAGTCGATCCCGGTCCGTCGCTTCTTGCTTGGCAGGATCGTCGGAAACGCGCGCCCGGTCAAGATCCAGTAGAGCGTCGCGCCCAGGTTGAACACATCCGTCCGCTGGTCGAGCGGCAGCCGCCGAACCTGCTCCGGGGCGATGTAATCGGGCGTGCCCTGGATCCGCTCCTTGACATGGCCGATCGGGCAGCTCTGGCCAAAGTCGATGATCTTCACCTCGCCGCCCTGGCCGATGAGAATGTTGTTCGGCTTCATGTCCGCGTGGACGTAGCCGAGCTGGTGCAGGGCGTCCAGGCCCTCCGCCACCTTGATGAACAGGCCCAGCGTTCCGTGGATGCCCCGCGGGCCGAGCTGCTCGAGCGTCTTGCCGCGGACGTATTCCATCAGCACGTGGAGTTCGCGGACCTGGAACAGCTTCCGCACGCGCCGCAGCTCGTAGCTCTTCCGCAGGCACGGGTGTTCGAACCGGACGCTCAGATTGAATTCGTTGATTGTCTGCTCGAGGTACCGACCGTCGTCGGTGACGCGGCGCTTCACTCGCTTCAGGGCGTAGAGTTGGCCCGTGCGAACATCCGCCACCTGCCAGATCGTCGAACGCGCACCGGTTCCGAGGCGTTCGAGGACCGTGTAGCCGGGGATTTCAAGACTCACCAGACATCTCCCCAACGGCGGGCCATCCACACCCGGGCCGCCCCCGCCCGGCAGAAGAAACATGGCCGACGGAACTTTGCATTCTAGCCGTGCCCAAGTTCCCCCGTCAACGTTGGTTGTGTCAAAATCGGCCAAACCCGGGGGCCAATGCAGCAATAACCATTCTCGTCCCACCTAGTGCCGACATCGGCCCAAGCGTTTCGTGTCGCTCGAGTTCACTGTCTTTCGCGCGGCACCTGTGGCCCCCCTCCCGCCATCGGTCGGAATTCTGTCGTGTGTGAGGACCCACGCCATCCGTACGAAACTCGATCGCAATCGGCCATCCTTCAGAGCAGCGGGAGCCTGAAAAGGCTGTCCGCTCGCCAGTTAGTGCGTCGGCGGGACCACCGTGAGCTATTCGGATTGTTCGTAAGCTCTTATTTTCTAGAACCTTATGGAAATCGCAGGGCGTTTCCAGGTCGCGGGCTTGGGTTTCGCGGTCACCCTCTTCAGAAAATCCCCAGAATGCCTCTTCGGCACAGGCAATAGGTATTGACTATATTCCTTAGATCCTCTATATTAACTCATAGTAGGGCGAGTGGAATTCTCCAATATCACGGTGGTGAGGAGTGCAAGAACCATGGGGTCGGAAGGCAGTGCCGTCTATAGCGAGCGTTTGGATCATATTCTCAGGCAGATTCGCGAGATATCATCGATTCCTTCAATCGCCTTGCGGGTCATGCAGGTGGCGAACGACCAATTAACGGGCGCGGCGGACTTGGCGGCGGCGGTTGGCGAGGATCCGGCCTTGGCCGCCAGGGTCATTCGCACGGTAAACTCGCCCGCTTACGGACTTCGGAAGAAGATCGGGCGGGTACTCGATGCGGTGATTCAGCTTGGCTTTAAGCAGGTCCGCAACCTTGCGATGACCGCACTGATCAGCGAACTCTTCCGGTCGTTTCACACGTTCGGGGCGTACGACCGAACCCGGCTGTGGCACCATTTGGTGGGCGTGGCGGTTGGGGCGCGTTCTCTGGCGATGCGGCCCGGGTCGGGCCTGGATGCGGAGGAGGCGTTTCTGGCGGGCCTGTTGCACGATATCGGGATCGTGCTGGAGGACCAGTACGCCCACGACGGCTTTGCGCGTGCGGTGACGGAAACGACGCCGGGCGTCTCGTTCTTCGAAAGCGAACGCCGGCACCTGGGGTTCGACCACACGGAACTGGGCGGGCGCGTCGCGGTGGCCTGGCGCTTTCCGGAGGCGGTTCTGCAGGCGATCACGTGGCACCACCGCGCCGACGAGTACGAGGGGCCGGAGAAGGGAATCGTCTTCGCCGTGGCGGTGGCGAACTGGGTGTGCGCGGAGCGGGGGCTCGTTTCCGTTGCGATGCCCGGCCTTCTTCCGCCGTCCGATCAGGCCCGCGTTCGTCTTGGAGTGACGGACGGCGACCTCAAGATTCTCGGCGACGACATCGAGACGGAACTGTCCACCGGCGACCTTCTATCGGTCGCCTGAGCGCGGGTCGGCGGCGAGCAGGGCGTCGGCGGCCCGGATGACGTCGGCCGGCGGTACGTTGGCCATGCAGGCGAGGGCGTGCGGGCACTGCGAACGCTTCTTCCGGTAACAGGGGGAGCACGGCAGGGCGGCCTGGACGATGCGGCTGTTCGCCGAGAACGGACCGTTCCGTCGTGGATTCGTGGGGCCGACGACGCCGACGACGGGCCGGCCGAGCGCGACGGCCACATGCATCGGCCCCGATTCGTTGCTGAGCATGATGGTTGAGCCGTCAATCAGGGCGACCAGCTCGGCGATGCGCGTCCGGCCGCAGAGGTTGGCCACCGGTTCTCCCAGGGCCGCCTGCACGGTGCGGCAGTCCGGGGCCTCGGCCGGGCCGCCCGCCAGCACGATCCGCAGGCCGTGCGCCCGGCGCAGATGGTCGGCCACGGCGGCCATCTTCTCGGCCGGCCAGATCTTCGTTTCCCATCGGGCGCCGGGCGTCAGGATCGCGTAGCGCTCGTCGGGGCCGAGGCCGGCCTCGCGGAGCAGGGCGTCGGCCCGGAGGCGGCCGGCGGCCTGCACGTGCAGGCGGAACGTGATGGGCACATCCGCGAAGCCGAGCATGCCGGCGACGCGGTAGTAGCGTCGGACGGCATGCTCGTCCGGGTCGCCGGCGGGGATGCGGTGGGTGTAGAAGATCGAGGCGAACTCGCGCGTGCGGCCGAAGCCGATCCGCGTCCGCGCGCCGGCAGCCCACGCGAGAAAGCCGCTGCGGAAGAGCCCCTGGAGATCGATCACGAGGTCGAACCGCCGGGCGCGGAGCTGCCGCACGAAGCTGAGAAACTCGCGTGCGGCGGAGACGCTGCGGAGCATCTGCCCGTACCGCCTGCGATCGAACGGGACCAGTTCGTCAATCTGCGGATGACCGGCGAGCAGGTCGCAGCAGCTTGTCGCGATGAGCCACGCGACGTGTGCGCGGGGATACCGCTGCCGGAGCCCGTGGAGCACAGGCAGCGCATGCGTCACGTCGCCGAGGGAACTCGGCTTGATGATCAGAATACGGTGGAACTCGCGCTGTGAGAGGGCCGTGTCCTTCACGGGGATATTGTGCCGGCGCGGGCGTCGGTCGGCAACCGGGTCACGTCATCGCCGGAGCCACAGCATGAGCATCATCAGCACCCAGATGATCGAACCGTAGTAGTTGGTCTCGTCGGCCTCGTGACGGCGAACGAGGTCGTCGAGGAAGCCCTCACGGAAGATCCGGACGCGGCCGGCCGTCTCGCTCGCGAATGCCTCGCGCATCCGCTCGCGCAGGCCCGCGTGCGTCTTCAGCCACGCGCTGAACGGCAGGCCGAACCCGTGCTTCTTCTTGGCGATGATCTCCGGCGGGAGATAGTTCGCCGTCGCGTCCTTGTAGAACGCCCGCAGGCGGTAACCGTGAAGCAGCCAGCGGCCCGGCAGGCTGGCCGCGAGCCGCACGACGCCGGGGGCCAGCATGGGATATCGTACGCGGACGCCGGCGCGGGCCGACATCTCCGTCACTTTGCGGATGTCGCTGTCGGAGATCACGAAGTTCAGATCGACGTTGAGGATCCGCTGCACCTCGCTGCGGGCATCGCACGCCCGATAGCAGCGGCGGCGAAGCTCGAGCGCGTGGTCCGGATCGACCTGCCGGAGGAATCCGGCGTCGAAGATCGCCGCGGGGCCAAGCGTCTCGACCATGCCGTAGCTGAAGAGCCGCTCCGGGTTTGGCGTGTTGGACCGGCGGATGTACCGCCGCGCCTTGTCGATCAGCCGGATGCGTCCGCCGAAGGGGAAGCCGAACACCGCGGGCTCGATCACGAGCTTTCGCAGCAGCCAGGGCACGTGCTGGTACGTCTCGAAGATCGCGTCGGTGAGATATTGCGGATTCCCCGCGAAGATCTCGTCGCCGCCGTCGCCAGCGAGCAGGATCCGCTTGCCGTGTTCGCGGGCGAACCGGGCGCAGTGGTAAACGGGCACCGCCGACGCGTTGCCGAACGGTTCATCGTACTGGTCCAGGACGGCGTCGATCGCCTCGAGCGTGTGTTCGGGCGTGACGAAGTGCTCGTGCAGGGCGGCGTTGAAGTGCTTTGCGGCGATCCGGGCGTAGTCCATTTCGTTGAAGCGGGGCTCGTCGAAGCCGATCGTGAACGCATCGGCTCCGGGGCCGAGCCGCTCGATCATCTTGCCCAGCACGGTCGAGCTGTCGAGCCCGCCGCTGAGAAACGCGCCGACGGAACTCCGTGCGTCCGGCTCCGGCAGGCGCCGATCGACGGCCTCGCCGATCAACGTCAGTGTTGCTCCGTGCCATCTCCGCGGGGGTCTGCGTGCGTCTTCCGGGAAGTGCAGCAGGCTGTGCGAGCCGATCTTCGGCTCGCCGTCATACTCGACGTATTCCCGGCAGGCGATCTTGCGGACGTTGCGGTAGATCGTCGCCGGCGCCGGGACCATCCCGAACGCCACGTAGTCGTAGATCGCCTGCGGATCCGGTTCCGCGCGCACACCGGGACAGCGCCGGATCAGATCACTGCGTGTCGCGACGATGACCTGATCGTTGTCGATGTAGCACCGCAGGGGCATGGTGCCAAACCGGTCGGCCGCCGCGAAGAGGCGGCCGGTCCGCGCCGACCAGACGGCGACGGCGTACTGCCCGTCGAGCATCTCGAGGCAGCCGGGGCCGTGCCGGCCGTACAGGTGCCACAGGACGGCGGCCGGGCCCGGCTCGCCGTCGCACGACGGCAGCCCCCTGTCCCGCACGAGGTCCTGCGTGTTGTAGAGTTCACCCCAGTAGATCGCCGTCGTGCCGTCACGTTCAAAGATGTCGGTCGGATACGGGCCGTCCGATTGCGGCGACAGCAGGGCGGACGGGAACGAACGCCAGGGCGGGTTCGCCAGCACCGGGTCCAGCGCGGCGCGGACTTGCGCCAGGCGGTCGGCATCCGGTCCTTTTCGGTCGATCCAGATGAACATGCGTCGGTTTCCGTCGCGACGGGGTGCCGACTACCGGCGAGTCCCGTCGCGTGATAGAATACCCGATACGATCATGCGGGCCTACAGGGGCCTGCCAACGAGGGCCGAACATGACGTACAATCGCAGGATGTTTCCGCTCAAGGGCTTGCTGACCGCCGTCCTGGCGCTTCCGCTGCTGCAGACCACGGGTTGCCTCGTCTTCGACCCGAACCAGTTGGCGGCCTTCCTGTCGAGCCAGCTCTACCAGCTCGAGGCGAACGCGTTCCAGAACGGCGTCGGGCTGCTGCTGGACAAGTGGCTCATCTGGTCGAACTTCTGACAGAGTGAACTGTCTCAGCGTTGACGTCGAGGAGTACTTCCAGTGCGAGGCGTTCGCCCGGCACGTGGCTGTGGCCTCATGGCCGCATCGCGAGGCACGCCTGGAACACGGCCTGTCGCGTCTGCTGGCGCTGTTTGACCGTCACAATGTCCGCGTCACGTTCTTTGTCCTGGGCTGGATCGCCGAGCGGAGCCCGGAGGTTGTCCGCGCGATCGCGGAGGCCGGCCATGAGGTCGCGTCGCACGGCTACGGGCACCAGCACCTTTCGCGCCTGAACCCGGATGCGTTCCGCGACGACGTCGCCCGCAGCCTCGACATCCTGCAGGGCTGCACGGGCCGCCCGGTGCTCGGCTACCGCGCCCCGACGTTCTCCATCATGCGTTCGACGGCGTGGGCGGCGGAGGTGCTCGTCTCGCTCGGCCTGCGATACGACTCGAGCATCTACCCGATCCGCCACGACCGCTACGGCGTGCCGGACGCCCCGATCCGCCCGTTCTGGCTGACGACGGACGGCGGGCGGATCCTCGAGATCCCGCCGCTGGCCGTGTCGTGGTGGAAGGTCAACATCCCCGTCGGCGGCGGCGGCTATCTGCGTCTGTTGCCGGCGCGCTGGGTCAGCGCGGCCATCGCCCGGGCGAACCGCGCCGGCCGGCCGGCGATGATCTACCTGCACCCGTGGGAACTGGACCCGGACCAGCCGCGCCTGCCGTGCTCGCGAACGACTCGATTCCGCCACTACGTACACCTGCACCGCACCGGATCAAAGCTGGATTATCTCCTCTCCCGCCACCCGTTCGGCCGGGCGTGCGATCTGGCGGACACGCTCGCGCAACGCGGCGGTCTCGCCGCATGGTCGTTGCGTTAACCGGCATCCGAAGAACAGGCGAGGTGTGGATTCATGTACGCCGGCGACTTTGACCGGCCATCGGCCCCGCCACGGCGTCAGGACGCATCCGGCAGCTTTTCGATCGCCTGGACGGCCTCGCGCCGAGCCGGTTCATCCCCGACGTGGATGAGGTGTTCCCACGCCCGCCGTGACTCGCGGAAGCGCCCCAGAAGCGTCATGAGCCGGGCCCATTGCCGCACGGTCGCCGGCGAATCCGGATCCAGGTCGAGCGCCAGGCGGAGCAGGCCGCGTGCCTCGGCCAGATCGCCCCGTTCGACGGCGGCGTCGGCCTCGTGACGGAGCGCCTCCAATTCGCGGCCCAGCGACGGGTTCCGCAGCGTGCCGAGACGGTCCCGCAGCATCCACTGGCCCAGGAGCCACGTGCCGGCCGCCAGCGCCGCCGCGCCGAGCGTCAGCCAGCCCGGCACGCCGGCCGGCGAGATCAGCACGCCCCACACGGCCATCTCCGCGCAGATCGCGAAGAGTACGACCGTCACCAGCCCCGGCCACGCGCGGCCGAGCAGGATCAGCCCCGCGCCGGGGGCCAGGATGTTGAGGATCGCCGCCGTGACAAATCGCATGGAGGTGCGATTATACACACGCCGCGGGCAAGGCGGCGAATCCAAGCGATTCCGGCGTTGCGGCACGCGACTGCGGCGGTTACCCTCACCCCGTCCCTCTCCCTGGTAGGGAGAGGGGGAGCGGTGACCCTCACCCCGTCCCTCTCCCTGGTAGGGAGAGGGGGGGCTTCACCTTGGCCCTTTTCCTGAGGGGAGAGGGGGATGCGCATGAGGCTCGATACGATTATTGAAGGCGGCACGGTTGTCACGCCGAAGGGCACACTTCGAGCGGACGTGGGCGTCCGGGGTGAAGTCATTGCGGCGATCGGGCCGGGCCTCGCCCGCGCGAATCCCGGCGCGGCCGTCGTCGATGCGCGCGATCACCTGGTCCTGCCCGGGATCATCGACGTCCACGTTCATCTCGCGCTGCCGGTGAAGGGCACGGTCACGTCCGACGACTTTCGCACGGGCACGCGGGCGGCGGCCCGGGGCGGCGTGACGACGGTCCTCGACTTCGCCACGGCGTACGGCGACGAGACGCTCGGCCAGGCCATCGACACCCGGTTTCGACAGGCCGAGGGCAGGGCCGTGGTCGATTATGCGTTTCACGTCTGCGTCACGAACTGGGCACGGCAGAAGGACGAGATCCACCCGCTCATTCACCGCGGGTTTCCGACGTTCAAGGAGTTCACCGTGTACGCCTCCGAGGGCTGGCAGTCCGACGACGCCGTCGTCTTCAATACGCTGGAGATGATGCGCGACGAGGGCGGCCTGCTGCTGCTGCACGCGGAATCGTCGGGCGTGCTCGATGAACTGGTCAGGCGGCACCACACACGCGCGCTGATGCGGAAGTACGGCGCCCGGCTGCACGCGATTACAAGGCCGGCGTTTATCGAGGGCGAGGCCGTCGCGCGCGCCGCCACCTGGTGCGCGGCGACAGGCGGCCCGCTGTACATCGTGCACCTGTCGACGGCGATCGGAGCCGAGATTGTCCGCCAGGCGAGGGCCGACGGGGCGAGTCTCCACGCGGAGACGTGCCCGCAATACCTTGTTCTGGACGAGTCGGTCTTCGCAAGGAAGGACGGTCACCTCTTCGCGACCTCGCCGCAGGTCAAGACGCGGGCGGACCAGCGGAGACTGTGGGAAGCCCTGGCGGCCGGCGACCTGACGGTCGTCGCGACCGACACCTGTACGTTCACCCGCCGTCAGAAGGCGGCGTGGCGCGGCGACTTCACAAAGATTCCCGGCGGTATGCCGGGGCTCGAGACACTGCTGCCGATCGTCTACACGCACGGCGTCCTGAAGAAACGGCTGACGTTGGGCCAGCTCTGCGAGCGGCTCGCGGAGGGGCCGGCGAAGATCATGGGCCTCTGGCCGCGGAAGGGCGCGATCCAGGTCGGCGCGGACGCCGACCTCGTCATCGTTCACCCGACGAAGCGGATCGCCGTAGACCCCGCCGCGATGGAGACGAACTGCGACTGGTCGCCGTACGAAGGCTGGCGGCTGGCCGGCTTCGCCCGGACAACACTGTCGCGGGGCGAGGTGATCGTCGATGGCTACAAGGTCGTCGGCCGCGAAGGGCGGGGGCAGTGGCTTGCCCGGCGCCTGGGGTAGGGAGCATTGGCCGGCAGACGGGCAAACCGGCGGCGCACAAGCGGACCGCCCGCTCCGCCCGTTCGTCGCTCCGCAGGTTCCGGTAATTGACGTTCGCCGCCGTTGCGGGACAATTGCGGGAGGGATTCCTTGCATATGGACCAAGCAGCCGCGAGCAACGGACGGCAGGGCCTTACGGCGGCCTTTTCGGCGCCGGACGAGTTCGCCCGCTGCGTGCTTGGCCCGCTGGCCCGGCTGCGGCGGCGGCTGCGGACCTACCTGATCGTGGACGGGCTCGCGGTCGTATTCATGGTCCTGATGATTGCCGCGGGCGTGCAGTTCGCCATCGACCGGGTATTTCGGCTGCCGACGGACATGCGGGCCCTCGTGCTGGCCTGCGCGATCGGTGCGGTGGGGGCGGCGGCGTGGCGGCGGCTGATCGCGCCGCTGGCGGTCCGCTTGCCGGCGGCGGAGCTGGCGGTGCTGGTCGAACGGCAGGCGCCGCATCTCAACAGCCGGCTGGTCAGTGCCGTCGAGCTGGCTGCCTCCCCGTCGGCATCGCTTGCGCCGGCCGCCGATCGGTCGCCGGCAATGGTCCGCATGGTACTGCAACAGGCGGCGGCCGAGGCCGCCGGCGTGCCGTGGGGCCGCGTACTGAATCACCGCCGTGCGCTTCGCCGGGGCCTGACGATCGTGGCGTGCGCGGCGATCGCCGCCATGGCGGTTCGCCTGGCGGGCGACACCGTGGGGCTGTGGTTCCGGCGGAACGTGCTGCTGCTGGACGAGCCGTGGCCGCAGCGGACGCGGCTCCTTGTCGAGGGGCTGCGCGACGGCAAGCTGCTGTGCGCCCGCGGCGACGACCTCACGATCTCCGCCCTGGTGGCACGGGGTTCCGAGGTGCCCCGGCAGGTTTTTGTGGAGTACGAGGGCCCGGGCGGGCCCTCGGGCCTGGAGCAGATGGTGCAGATCGGGCGGGGCCGTTTTCAGCGGGTATTCGAGCGCGTCGCGGCGTCGATGCGGTGCCGTGTCCGCGGAGGCGACGACCGGACGGGCTGGTTTGACGTCGAGGTGGTGGACCGGCCGGCGATCGCGAACCTCGTGATCGGCGTCGAGCCGCCGAAGTACACGGGCCTGTCCGCGTATTCGCTGCGTCCGGGCCTGACCGCCGTCGAAGCGATCAAGGGCAGCAGGCTGCGGTTCCGCATCACGACGAACAAGGCCGTCGTGCGGGCCGCGCTTCTCCGGGCGGGCCGGCCGCTTGACGGGCAGGTGGTGCAGCTCAGCGACACCGAATGGGAAGGCCGCGACCAGCCTCCGCACGGGACGGCGTACCACTTCGAGCTGGTGGACGCCCTCGGCCTGACGAATCACAGCGAGCGGAGCCGGCCGATGCAGATCTCCGTGCATCTGCTGCCGGATGCTCCGCCGCGCGTGAAGCTGTACGTCCGTGGCGTGAGCGACATGGTGACGCCCGAGGCGGTGCTGCCGGCGCAGGTTGATTTCGCCGACACATACGGGCTGGCGGCGGTCGCGCTCGTGCAGGAATCGACGCGGCCGACGACGGCCCCTCGGAGCCTGCCGATCGAGGGCTTCGCGGCGGGGGGGAAGACCTTTGCCCGGTCGCTGAGCTGGCCGCTGACGCCGCTGGGGCTGATGCCGGGCGACCGGCTGAGCCTCTACGCCGAAGCGCGCGACTATGATGACGTCAGCGGGCCGAACGTGGGCAAGTCGCCGGTGGTGTCGCTGCGGGTCGTCTCGCGCGAGGAGCTGCTGAACGAGCTGGCCCGGCGCGAGCAGCAGTTTCGGCAGGAGTTCGAGACGCTCGTGCGCGGCCAGGAGGATCTGTACGCCGCCGTCCTGTCCGTGCTGACGGGCATCGGATCGGGCGCGGCGGGCGACGAGCATCGGCAGGAGTTCGGCCGGCTCGAGCGTCGTCAGCGGCAGCAGTCGGCGCGGGTCGACGCGGTCCGCCGTCGGCTGGAGCAGGTCCTCGCCGAAATGGAGGTCAACCAGGCCCTCACGCCGGCGACGCGCGAGCGGCTCGGCACGCGGATCGTCGCGCCGATGGCCGAGCTGGTGCGGACGGCCATGGCCGAGGCGGTCTTCGAACTGGGCCGGCTCGCGCGGCAGGACTCGGCGGACGAGCGGCAGCGCCTTCAGACGACACAACGACAGGTCGTGGCGGCCATGCGGGCGATCCTCGCCAACATGCTGCGGTACGAGGGGTTTCAGGAAGCGGTCTCGCTGCTGCGCGACATCATGAGCCTTCAGGGCAGCGTGAGCGAGGAGACAGAGAAGCAGATCGCGCAGGAGGCGGAGAAGCTGTTTGGGGCGGAGGCGAAGTGATGGGCAGTGTCCCGTGGCAGGTGGCAGGTGCCGGGCGGGGAGGCGCGGCGGCGCATCGCCGCGCGGTGCCCCGCATCCGGCTCCGCCTGCTCCCTGCTTCGCACTTTGTGTCATTGTCGCTCGTGCTTGCCGCGTGCGTGCGGGCCGCAGCGCCGCCGGCGTCTTCCGCGCCGGCCAGGGATCCCCTGGCGGCGAAGCAGGAGATCGTCCGCGACCGGATGGCGCAGCTCGAGGACCGCATGTTCCGGCTCATCGAGAAGATCGCCGAGAGCGAACCGGACCAGGCGGAACGGCTCCGGCAGGCCCTGCGGAAGTCGCGCGAGCTGCTGGTGCGCCGGCACATGGACGAAGTCGTCCGGCTGCTCGATGAGCGGAACCTGACCGAGGCGTCGGACCGGCAGAAGGCGCTGGTGCGCGACCTGAACGCGATCCTCAAGCTGCTGATGGAGAACACGGCGGACGCCGAGGAGCGCCGCAAGGCGATGGAGTCGCTGAAGGCGTTCGGCGAGCGGATCGCGAAGCTGCTCGAAGAGCAGCGTGCGCACCAGAAGGCCCTGCAGGATCTGCAGCGCCGGGGGGCGGAGCGATGGCCGTCCGAGTCGCCGCGATTGGCCGACGGGCAGCGAGCAACGGCGGAGAAGGCCGGCAAACTCGCGCAGGACATGTCGGGGAAACCCGACGGCCGGGAAGACGGCGTGCAGAGCCGGCCCGCGTCCCGGCCGGGCAGCACGCCCGCGTCCCGCCCCGCCCGCGACGCCGCGCCGCCGCCCGCCGCGGGCCAGGAGAACGTCGAGAAGGCGCAGCGGCACATGGAGAACGCCTCGCGGGGCCTCGAGCAGAACAGGCCCGGCGACGCCGAATCCGAGCAGCAGAAGGCAATCGACCAGCTCGAAGAGGCGAAGAGACAGCTCGAGGACACGCTGAACCAGTTGCGCCGCGAGCAGCAGGAGGAGATCCTCCGGGCGATGGAGGACCGCTTCCGCGAGATGCTTGCCAGACAGCTCCAGATCAACCAGGGGACCGTGGACCTGGACAAGAAGGGCGTCTCGCGTTGGACCCGCACCGAGGAACTCCAGGCCGGCACGTTCAGCCAGGGCGAGCGCGACCTGGCCGCCGACGCGACCAGGGCGCTGACCATCCTCCGCCAGGAGGGAACCACGCTCGTCTTCCCGCAGATCGTCGAGCAGCTCGCGGCCGACCTCAACGACGCGGGCGAGCGGATCCGCTCGAGGGACGTCGGCCCCGCCACGCAGCAGCTTCAGCAGGACATCGTGCAGACGTTGAACGAGCTGATCGAGGCCGTGCAGCAGATGCGGAAGAAGATCCAGGCGGGCGAGGCCCCCGGAAGCCCGCCCGGAGGCCCGGAGCAGGCGCCGCCGTTGCTGCCCGAATCGGCCGAACTCAAGCTGCTCCGCGCGTGCCAGGTCCGCATCAACCGCGAGACGGAGGCGTTCAACAGGGACCTCGGCGGCGAAAAATCGCTGACGCCCGAGGACGCGAAGCGCCTCAAGCGCATCGCCGACCGCCAGAAGGACGTCGCGCGCATGGCGGAAGAGCTGAACGAGCGGACGGCAGACCGGTAGTCCCGTGGTCGGCCGGTTGCGTTGATCGCGGCGCCGGCGCCGTGCCGGCATCCCGCGGCAGGCCGGAGGCCTGCACGGCAATGCGGCGCGCCGTTACCTGGCCTGAAGCGTCGTCCGGATCTCGCCGACCTTCTGCGTTTCGGTCTTCAGCTCGGAGATGAACTCGGCCAGCATCCGGCGGACGGCCGGATCGACCGTCTGCTCCTGAAGCCGGGCGTAGAGGTTCATCATCCGCTCCTGGCTCGAGCCCAGCTCGAAGAGATACCGCTGAAACGTGCCCTTAGAGAACATCCGATTCGCTCCATGTGAGGCGGTCGAGAATCTCCCTGATGCGCCGCGCCCGCCGTTCGGGGGCGGCGGCGATGGCGTTCAGGGCTTCCGTCGCCCGCCGCCGTTCATTCTCCGGGAGCCCGCTCCAGGCGAACGTGCTGACGATGTTCCGCGCGCACAACGCCGACGCGTTCTCCGAGGCGATCGCGTCATTCAATGCATGGATCAGATCCTGCTTGCTCATGTCGGCACCACCTTCCATTCCAGGCCCGCAGGGGTGTCCTGCGGCACCTCGTACGGCGCGGCCTCGTGGAAGTAGAACACGGACCAGAACACCGCAAAATGCACGCCCGCCCAGAACGCGTTGATCCCGGCGGCATGGTCGCGCTCAAAGATCAACCGGCACGTGCCCCAGACGAACACGCTGAAACTCGCGACACAGATGAGGACCTGCGGCCAGAAGGCCCGCAGCGGCGTATGGCTCCCGGCGCCCTTGGGCGTGACGCCGAAGTTCGTGCGGACGCCGAAGAGGACGGCCAGCGCCGCCGCCGCATGAACCGGGGCCGCCAGCATCCCGAGCAGCTGTCCCTCGATCATCTGGTCGAGCGTGTAGTGCCGGTGCCGCAGGCCGCCGACGAACACCAGCACCGCGAACACCAGGTAGGGCAGGAACGCGGCGGCGTAGATCTCCGGCCGCACGAAATAGCTCGGGATTCCGAATGCGATGTACAGGAACGGGCAGAGCATCAGGATCAGATACGCCCACCCGACCAGGTAGAACGAACCCGACAGCCCGTAGTCGACCCACTGCCACAGGCTCAGGCTCCGCGGGGCCGTGACCAGCAGCTTGAGCAGCCGCACGCCCACGCCGAGCGTCCCGCGGGCCCACCGGTACTGCTGGCGGAAGTAGGCGGCGAGGCTCTCGGGGCCCAGCCCCATGACATAGGTCTCGCCGTAGTAGAGCGACTTCCAGCCGGCGATGTGCAGCTTGACGGACGTGGCGAAGTCCTCGGTGACCGAGGACTCGTCGAGCCCGCCGACGCTCACGAGCGCCTCGCGGCGGAAAACGACGTTCGTCCCGCAGCAGAACGCGGTGCCGGACGACGCCTTGGCCTCGCAGATGTATTCGTAGAAGACGGCCTGCTGCGATCCGGCGGCGGCCGCGACGCGGTTCTCATTCGTATTCGCGTAGAACTGCGGGGTCTGGACGAAGGCCAGCTTCGGGTCGGCTTCGAGCAGCGGCACGATGCGGTTCAGGAAGAACGGCATGGGGCACTGGTCGGCGTCGAAGACGGCCACGTACTTGCCCTTGAGCTGCTTGAGGCAGTCGTTGATGATGCCCGCCTTGGCTCCGTGCCGCTCCTCGCGCCGGAAGAGCCGCACGTTGAACTCGCGGGCCAGCTCGCCGGCCTCGCGGACAAACTTCGCGTCCGAGGAATCGTCGAGGAGCCACACGGTCTTGCGCGGATAGGACAGGCCCGTCAGCGCGATGAGCGTGCGTTCCAGCACCTCCCGCGGCTCGTGGCGGGCGGCGATCAGAATGTCCACCTCCGGGAAGTCCTGCGGGTCCTTGAGGATGGCCGCCGGGACCGTCGGGCGGCGCCGCAAGGCGCGGACAACGCTGACCATGTAGCCAAAGGCGTGCAGCAGGACGAAGCTCTCGGCCAGGAGCAGCGCAATCGAGACCGCGATGTCGCGGCCCGCGTAATCCGCCCGGCCGACGAGGACGACGCGAACGGTCCAGTACATTGCCATCGTCGCCATCGCGATGAAGCCGATGGCAATGAACAACGTGTCCCAGCCCGTGGCCCGGGTGTGTCTCTGGAATGTGCCGTCAGTGCGTGTCTGCATTCTCTCCGCCTCCATACAGCGGCCGGGGACACGGCCGCATCGCGCGACCTCGGTCCCGGTATCCTATTCTTTCCATTCACATGGGCGCCAGGCAAGCGTGAAACCCACGAAAAACCGGCGAAACCGCGGGAGAAGCGGTTATCGGACCATAAGGACCGGCATTACCGGCCGTGTCCGATTTGCGAATCAAGGGGATGCGACGTGATCGGACGAAGAACCGGGCGGAGCCGGTTCGGCGGGTACGGGGGCGTCGAACGGCGACTCCTGCTTTTTCAGGATCTGGACGATCGCCGTGGCGGCGGCCAGTTGCGTGCGCGGGTCCGTCGGGTCTTCCATGCACTCGCGCAACCGGCCAAGGGCCTCGGGCTTTCCGATCGCGCCCAGCGCAAAGGCCGCCATGGTGCGAACACGCATGATCTGGTTCCGCGGTGGGTCGTTGGGCAGCTTGGGGTTCGGGTTGTTCCAGCGGAGCGCGGCCATGGCGAGCGCGAAGCCGTCGTCGTAGCCGAGCAGCCCGAGGGATTGCGCGGCGGCCAGCCGCGATTCCAGGTGAGGCGCATCCTTCAGGCACGCCTGGAGAATGCTGGCAGCGGAGGCATCGCCCGTCCGTCCCAGAGCATCGAGCGCGAAGGCCTGCCGGTCGCCGAGGCTCCCGCCGGCGTAGTAGCTCAATTCCTGGATCGCCTGCTTGTCGCCAAGCAGGGCCATCGCCTCGAGCGCCTGGAGCCGGACGCTGTCGTCCTTGTCTTCCCTGGCCTTCTTCAGGACGACCACTGCGCCGGGCTCGCCCAGGCGGCCGAGGGCGAGGACGGCGTTTCGACGGACCGCCGCGTTGGGGTTGAGACGAACGATCTCGTCGAACTCCTTGATGAAACCGGGATCGCCCAGCCGCCGGAGGGCGAACATCGCCGCCACGCGTACATTCGGGTCCGGGTCCGCCAGGCGAAGGCGAATCAGCGTTTCGGAGGGCCTGTGGCGGACCGAACCGAGGGCCATCAGGGCGGCGAACCGCACGCCGGGCGAATCATCGCGGAGCGCCTCGCGAAACCAGGTCGCGGCCTTCTCGCCTGCGGTCTTCTGCAGCGACTCGATGGCTTGCGCCCGGATGAGGGGGTTTTCGCGATACGTCGCCGCCCGCGTGATGTATCGCTGGGCGAGGGCCCGAAGCTCCGTCGGCCCCGCCGCGGGTTGCGGCGCGCAGCCGCCGCACAGCGCGGCGGCCGCGGTCATCGACGCCACGAGCGACCCCGTCAGTACGGAGTACCGAGTGCGGAGTGCGGAGTGTCGCTTCACGTCTCCGCTCTCCAACTCAGCACTGGGCGCTTGGCACTTCGCACGAGTCATCATTTCTTGTCCGCCTGCGCCAGTTTGCCCGCAATCGCGAGGCGAAGGCATCCAGCAGGCATGCCAGACCCGCCGCCGCGCACGCGACGGCGAGCCAGTCGCCGACACGACTGTAGAGCGTGTGCCGCGAATCGATCTTCAGCTCGGCCACGCTGTATCCGCTCACGCCCTGCCAGGGGCGCTTGCCCGGCTGCTCGACGACGCCGTGGATGGTCCCGTCCGGGTCGATGAACCCGCTGACGCCGGTGTTGACGGCCCGGGCGACGGCAACGCGGTTCTCCACGGCCCGGAACGCGCAGCAGACGAGGTGCTGCGGCAGCTCCGTGCTGTGCTGGAACCATCCGTCGTTGCTGATGTTCAGGAGGAAATCCACCCGTTTGCGCCCGTCCGCGTCCGTGACGAACTGCCGGATCAGCTGCGGGATGACGTCTTCGTAGCAGATCGGCACGGCAAAGCGGTATCGGCGCCCGGGGCGTGAGGGCGCGTGCATCTCGAAGATCTTGTGTTCCCGGCCGAAGCTGAGCGAGTACTCCTCGCCGCCGGCGCCCCACGGCGTAAGCGAGTTCAGCCAGCGGTAGACCGAATGGAGCCGGCCGTAGCGGAACGGCACGTACTCGCCGAACAGGACGAGGTGGATCTTGTCGTACCGATGCGGCTCCGCGCATCCGGCTGCGCCGGGCGGCGGCGATGCGGTGTCGCCGGGGCTGTACATGAACGCGCTGTTGAACCGCTCGTAGCGGGGATAGATCCGTGTGGGGTGCGGCTCATAGGACACGCTGCCGACGACGAGGTAGGCGTTCTCTTTGACGGCGGTACGGCAGAAGAGTTCGTGGCAGGCCAGCGAAAACGGCATCGGCGGCGAGGGCGGCTCCGATTGGACGGCGTTCGCCGACGGCTCGAACGGCAGGATCTGGTAGCGGTCGAGGTCGTGGGCGAAGCGAAGCTGGAACGAACGCGGGCCGAGATCGCGAGCCTCTTTGTTCAGGTACATGGTCCAGGGCGTCTCGGGCAGGAGGAACAGGTCGGGATCCTGGTCGGCCGCGGCGCGGAGGAGATCCATGTAGGCCTCGGCTTTCTTCCACGGCGGGGGCTCGTTTCGCAACTCCTCCTCCGTGGGTTCGGGCGTGAGCAGGTAGTCGCCCTGGAGGACGGCCACCTTCGGCCCCGGGGCGAGCGTCCGCTCGGACAGGCGGAAGCGGCCGTAGGCAATCGTGGCGACGAGGAGCACGGCCGCGACAGTCGTTGAGGCGAGAACCCGCCGTCGCGCCGCGCCCGCCTCGCGGCCGATCGCGCGGCCGCGGAGCACCCGCTCCAGGATGACATCGCACAACCACCCGTTTATCGCCGCCAGGACGAAGCTGACGCCGAGCGCGCCGGCCAGATCGCTGATCTGGATCATCGTCAGGAGGCGGTACTGGCTGTGGCCCAGAAGGAACCACGGAAACGCGATCGCCGTGCGCGACCGTGCCAGCTCCGTCATCGTCCAGACCACGGGGACGGCGAACACCAGCAGCACGCCCCGGCGCCGATACGCATGGCGGATGGCCCAGCACGCGACGAGGAAGTGCAGCCCGCTCCAGATGGAGAGGACGACGTAGCCCGGAAAGGTGCTGAAGCGCAGCCACCGCAGGTTGATGAGGAAGAACCCCAGGCCGAGCAGGTAACTGGCGATGTAGACCACGCGGGGCCGTCGTCCGGCGCAGACGGCGACAACCCACGGAACGAGGCAGACGTACCCCAGCGGCCAGGCCGCCCACGGGGCGAAGATGAGGCAGAGGCAGACGAGCGAGGCCGCCGTCAGCGCCCACACCGGCCGGCGCCGGGCGATCGGGCCGGCGCTCTCCGGCGGTTGCCCGCGCACGGCGGGGCCGGCCGGCGCGCGGCCTGCCCTCGGCCCGGACGGGCCCGGCTTGGGCTTTCGAGTTGCGTCGGAACGTCTGCTGATACCCGGGCGCCCTCGCACATCCTCGTTCCCGGCGGACCCGCCACTCCCGGAGTCCACCCCCAACCGGGACCGCACAGGCTGATCCGCGGATTGTGCCGAAGCGCGGCCGGACCGTCAAGCGAAGAAGATGCCGAGGGGGCACCTTATACGCACGCCGGGAACAGCTCCACATGCACGGGCCTCTCGTCCACGCGGAGGCAGGCGCCGACGGTTTGCGGCGACTCGATGCGGATGTCGTCGCCGAGGCCGGGCGACTTGAATCGATCGAGTCTGGCCTTCGCCGCCGAGCGGAGCCAGTCGATCACCGCCGTGCGATCGACCCCAGCGGTCGAGTCAGCGGACTCCATCGCGTCGATCGCATACGACTTCGCCAGCTTGGGCAGAAGCTTCGCCAGCGTCGACGGCTTGTCGAAAAGGTCACCCCCGGCGATCCGCCCGCCGAACACGAACACCACCCCGCTGCAACCCTCGGGGACGCGGACCTCGCGGATCGTTTCCTCGAGCCGGGACTTGTGGTCCTCGTACGCCTGGTCGAGGGCGCGCGACGGCGAGAACGAACCCATCGCAAGCATCTTCCGGTCCACTTCGTTCCAGACCTCGCCCTGTCTGGACGACGGCCGTCCTTCCCTGCGGTAGCCTTCTGCGGCGTCTTTGCACATCTTGGCTCGGAGGAAGCTGTGTGAGGAACTCCCGCTGCTGCGGAACGAGTGCGAACGATATCCCCACCGGCTGCTCTCGATACAGGAAACGGTGTTCGAGTGTTGCATGCCTGTCGGCGAGACGGGCGTCAGCCAGGCAGTCGGCGTGACTCACGAAGACGCCCGGTGCGACTCGAACAGCCCCCAAGAAACCACGAGAGACGAACCGGTTCTGGAACACGCGGCGCGGAATCCGGTGCATCCGGCGTCTGATGCCCCCACTCACGCCCCGACCCGGTTCTGGACGGCTTCCGCCGGCGAGCTGCATCCTTCTGAGGTATCCCGTGCCGACCGGGATCGTCACGGGCTTTTCAGGGCCAAATGACCCCATGACGGTGGCGGTATCCCACGGGGTAGCACGTCTGTCAGGCTTTCGTAACCAGCGATTTGTCAACAGCTTGTGGAACTGGGCGATACTGGACTTGAACCAGTGACCTCTTGCATGTCGAGCAAGCGCTCTAGCCAACTGAGCTAATCGCCCTTGTTGTTCACGGCCATTAGACCGCATCGACACGGCGGTGTCAACACCTGTTCCGGCTGCCACCGAGGGGGTCGCGCAAATGGCCAGCCTCTGTGTAAGGGCGCAACGTCCTGCATGATAAGGCGTTGTGTGAATTCGGCCGTGCGGCGACGACGGCTTGACGCCGGTCAAGGTGTTCAGCGGCGATCGCCGCAATAATGTCGCAACTCGACGTCGGCGGTTTTGCTGGTACGGTCGTTCGGCCGTCGTCGGCGGTTCGGGTTCGCGGCATGAGCGCCTCGCGGTGCGCGAGGCCGAAAGGAGTAGCAAGGCGTGTTCTGCAATCAATGTGAACAAACGGCGGGCGGGCACGGGTGCGAGGACATCGGCGTGTGCGGCAAAGACGCCGACATGCATTCGCTCCAGGAGATCCTGCTGTACGGCGTGAAGGGCATGGCGGCGTACGCGCACCACGCGCGGCGGCTCGGCGTCACGGATGAAAGCATCAATGCCTTCATCGAAGACGCGCTGTTCGCCACCGTCACGAACGTGAACTTCGATATCCCCAGCCTGCTCGAACTCGTGCTGGAGTGCGGACGGAAGAACCTCCGCGTCATGGAGATGCTCGACGAGGGGCACGTCAAGCGGTTCGGCGCTCCGTCGCCGGTGACGGTCTACGAGGGTACCCGGGCGGGGCCCGGCATCCTGGTCACCGGCCACGACATGCTCGACCTCAGCGACCTGCTTGAGCAGACCGCCGGCACGGGCATCAACGTCTACACCCACGGCGAGATGCTCCCGGCGCACATGTACCCGAACCTGCGGAGGCACCCGCACCTCGCCGGCCACTACGGCGGCGCGTGGCAGATGCAGGAGGTCGAGTTCGCGAAGTTCAGCGGGCCGGTGCTCGCGACGACGAACTGCATCCTGACCCCGCCCGACAGCTACAAGGACCGCGTGTTCACGACGCGCGTGACGGCCCTCCACGGCGGGACGCGGATCCAGGGCAACGACTTCCGGCCGCTGATCGACAAGGCGAAGCAGTGCAAGCCGCTCGCCGAACAGAAGGTCCGCGAGTCCACCGTCGGCTTCCATCACTCGGTGATCCTGGGGCTGGCGGACAAGATCGTCGCTGCGGTGAAGGCCGGCAAGCTCAAGCGGTTCTTCGTGATCGGCGGCTGCGATGGCGCCGAGCCCGGCCGCAACTACTTCTCCGAATACGCGAAGCACACGCCGCAGGACTCGGTCATTCTCACGCTCGGCTGCGGCAAGTACCGCATTCGCGACTTCGACTACGGCACCATCACGCTCGACGGCGCGGGCCCCGTGCCGCGGCTGCTCGACATGGGCCAGTGCAACAACGCGTACGGCGCGATCCAGGTCGCCGCGGCGCTCGCGAAGGCGTTCCACTGCGGCGTGAACGACCTGCCGCTGACGATCGTCCTGTCGTGGTTCGAGCAGAAGGCCGTCGCCGTGCTGCTGACGCTGCTCGCGCTCGGCGTGAAGGGCATCCGGATCGGTCCGGCGGCGCCGGCGTTCATCTCGCCGAACGTGCTGCGGATTCTGCAGAAGGAGTACGATCTGAAGCTGATCGGCCGCGATCCGATCGAGGACCTGAAGGACGCGGTCGCGGCGTAGCCTACAGCTCGATCTGCGTGCCCAGCTCGACGACGCGGTTGGGCGGGATGTCGTAGTACGCCACGGCGGAGATCGCGTTGCGGGACAGCACCGAGAACAGCGTCTTGCGCCAGTGACGCATGCCGCGTTTCCGGGTGATGATGAGGGTCTCGCGGCCGAGGTAGAAGCTCGCCTGCGCGGGATCGACCTTCAGCTCGATCTCCTGCTCGCGGCAGCAGCGGAAGATGTCGCGCACGCTCGGCGTCTGCATGAAGCCGTAGAAAGCCTGGACCTGATAGAAGCCCTGGCCGAGGTCGCGCACCTCGACGCGCTTGTGCTCGGGCACCTGCGGCACCTCGGACGTCGCGACCGAAAGCAGGATGACCCGCTCGTGCAGCACCTTGTTGTGCTTGAAGTGGTGCATCAGCACGACCGGCGTGCCGCCCGGGCGCGACGTCATGAAGACGGCGGTCCCGGGGACGCGAAGGGGCCGTTGGCCGCGCGACAGGCCCTCGAGAAACGTCTCCAGCGGCACGATCACGCGCCCCAGCGACTGCGCCAGGATCGTGCGGCCGCGCTTCCAGGTCGCCATCACGGTGAAGACGGCCGCCCCCATCACGAGCGGAAACCAGCCGCCGTGGCCGACCTTCGTGACGTTCGACGCGAGGAACGTCAGGTCCACGGCGAGGAACACCGCCGTCAGCCCGAGCGCCCGCCACAGCGGCCACTTCCACCGCCGGCGCATGACGACGAACAGCAGGAGCGACGTGATGGTCATCGTCCCCATGACCGACACGCCGTAGGCGGCGGCCAGGTTCGAGGACTTCCCGAACGCCACGACGAGCCCGCAGCAGGCGATCATGAGGATGGAGTTGATCTCGGGCACGAAGATCTGGCCTTTCGTCCGGCTCGACGTATGGACGATGGTCAGCCGGGGCGAGTACCCGAGCTGCACGGCCTGTTGCGCGAGCGAGAACGCGCCGGAAATCAGCGCCTGCGACGCGATCACCGTGGCGACCGTTGCGATCACGATCGCGGGATAGCGCATCCATCCGCCGGCCAGCATGTAGAACGGGTTGACCGCCGCCGCTTCGCCGCGGGCCATCACGATCGCGCCCTGCCCGAAGTAGTTCAGCAGCAGCGACGGGAACACGATCGCATACCAGGCGAACCGGATGGGCCTGCGTCCGAAATGGCCGAGGTCGGCATACAGGGCCTCCGCGCCTGTCAGGCACAGAACGACCGCGCCGAGCACCAGGAACCCGTGCAGGCCGTGGGCGCGGAAGAACGAGATCGCGTGCAGGGGATTGACCGCCCGGAGCACACCGGGCTCGCGAATGATCCACGGCAGCCCCAGCGCGGCGATCGTCAGAAACCACACCAGCATCACCGGGCCGAACAGCGTGCCCACGAAGCCTGTCCCGTGCTTCTGCACCATGAAAAGCGCGGCCAGGATGATGAGCGTGCAGGGGATGACGAAATGGGAGAGCGCCGGCGTGGTGACCTCAAGCCCCTCCACGGCGCTGAGCACCGAAATTGCCGGCGTAATCATGCCGTCGGCGAACAGCAATGCGGAGCCCAACAGGCCAAGCGCAATGACCGCTCCACGGCGGGACCAGAGTGTGGACGGCGCCGCGTCGTGCGGGACGCTCAACGCCATCAGGGCCAGGATGCCCCCTTCTCCATGGTTGTCCGCTCGGATGACGACGCCGATGTACTTGATCACTACAACAAGGGCAAGTGACCAGAAGAATAGAGACAGCAAGCCGAGCACATTCCGCGGCGTAACCGCAACACCATGCGTCTCCGAAAAGCACTCCTTTAGTGCGTACAGCGGCGATGTTCCGATGTCGCCGTATACCACCCCCAAGGCACCCAAGGCCAAGGCGAGCATCGCCGTGCCACGAACGGATGAGGGCGTGCTCGGCGACAAAGCATGTCCGTCTACGGGCGGCGCCGGTGCCTTCATATCGTTGTTCATGGGACGTTTCGGCCGAACAGCCCCTGAATCCCCGGGGGCCAATTAAGGCAATCCTGTAGACGACCTGCGAGCGAAATTCAAGGGCGTACATCGGCATCCTGCGGACGGTGGGCGAATGAAACACCCTTCGGCCGGGGCGTGCGGCCGGATCATGAGGCCGATATCTCGACGAGGGGCGATGGGCTAAATCCCGCATGCACGGCTTTTTTCGCGCGCCCCCCCCGACTTGAATCCGATAGCGATACTGATTTGCCGGTCGAGTGGTTTGAGAACTGGCGGATAATGGAGCGGATATCAGTACTATGAACGACTGGCTCGACGCGGAGAAACGGATCGAACGTGCCCAGCAGCTTTTTGAGCTGCGGCGCTGGACGGAAGCCCTGACCGAGCTGGACGCGGCGATTGAGATCAACCCGAACCAGGCCGCCTGGCATGCGAACCGGGGGGCCGTCCTGGACCAGCTCAACCGATACCACGAGGCCATCGACGCCTACCGCCAGGCGCTCGAACTCGAGCCCGAGGATCGTGACATCCGCTCGGCGATGGGGATCGACCTTGTCCGGATCGGCCGCAACGAAGAAGCGATCGAGGTGTTCGACAGGCTGGCCCGAATGGCCCCGGACTACGAGCCGGCCTTCTGCCACCGCGTGGCGATCTACGGGCGGATCGGCGAACACGAGAAGGCGGAGGAGATGTTCTACCTCGCGCAGCAGGTGTCCGACGAGTGCCCGCACGCATTTGCCCACATGGGCGAGTCGCTCTACGACCGCGGCGACTACAACCGGGCGATCTACTGCTGGACGCAGACGCTGCGGCTCGACCCGCACTACCCGCACGCCAAGCAGCGGATCGCCGACGCCTACCGGCGGCAGGGCGATCTGGAGAGCGCCCGCCAGTACTACCTCGCGCAATACCGCGACGACCCCGGCAACGTGGAGCTGATCTGCGATCTCGGCGAGCTGCTCGTTCAGCTCAACGACCTCGAAGGCGCGATGGTCAAGTTCCGTCAGGCGGTCGAACTCGATCCGCAGAACGTGCGCGGCCACGCGTGCCTGGGGCGCGTCGCGATGTCGCGCCGCCGGTACGCGGAAGCGACGGCCGCGCTGGAGGCCGCCGCCGCCATCAACGAACGGTACGCCGGCGTCCGGCTGAACCTGGGCCAGGCCCTGCTGTGCCAGGGGCGTTATGCGGAGGCCCGGAACTGCCTGACGCTCGCCCTCGCGCAGGACCCGAACGACGCGCTGGCCCTGATGACGCTGGGCAACTGCCTGCTCGAACTCGGCCAGCCGGAGGATGCCGCGCGGCTGTTCGAGCGACTGACTGCGCTCCGCCCCGACGATCCCGCGCCGCACCACAATCTCGGCGTGTGTTGCCTGCTCGAGGACCGCATCGAGGACGGCATCGCGCATTGCGAGCGCGCCCTGGAGATCGAGCCGGGGTATGTGACCGCCATGCACAAGCTGGCGCTGGCCTACGTGCAGATCGGGCGGTGGGCCGACGCCCGCGAGATGATCCGCCGCGGACTGGCGGCGAATCCGAAGCACAGCGCGTTCCACGCGATGCGCAAGCGCCTGCCGTGGTACTACCTGCGGCACCTCGTCACGCGATTGTTCGGCACGCTTCATCGGCGCGCCGCCGCCCCGCAACCCGTTCCGGCGGCGTAGACCCGGTGCTTTGTGGTGCAGGCTTCCAGCCTGCTGTCGGATGCAGGCAAGATGCCTGCATCACAAGCAGTCCGCTCAACACGAAACGGCAGAAGGCCGCCTTCTCGCTCGTTCGCTTTTCCGCTTTCCCACCGTTGCGGCCGGCAGCGCGGGACGCTACATTCACGTCCATGCCGGAACTGACGCCGCGACAGATCGTGGAGGCACTCGACAAGTACATCATCGGGCAGGATGATGCGAAGCGCGCCGTGGCCATCGCCGTCCGGAACCGCTGGCGGCGCCAGCAGCTCCCCGAGGGCCTCCGCGAGGATGTCGGGCCGAAGAACATCATCATGATGGGGCCGACCGGCGTCGGGAAGACGGAGATCGCGCGGCGGCTGGCGGCGCTGGTCAACGCCCCGTTCATCAAGGTCGAGGCGACGAAGTACACGGAGGTCGGCTACCACGGACGGGACGTCGAGAGCATGGTCCGCGACCTGCTCGACCTGGCGATTCACATGGTCCGTGCCGAGCAGACGGAGGTCGTCCGGGCCGAAGCGGAGCGTCAAACCGAGGAGCGGCTGCTCGACGCCATCGTCCCGGGCGGCGGAATCGACCGGAAGGAAAGCGCCGACGAAGGCGAGGCGGCCCAGCGTCGCCACCGGACGCGGGAGAAGTTCCGGGCGAAGCTGCAGGCCGGCGAACTGGACGACAGCCCGATCGACCTCGTCGTCGAGGACCGCCCGATGCCGCCGGGCCTCTTCGCCACGGTCGGCGTGGACCAGCTCGATCCGGAGCTGCAGAGCTTCTTCGAGCGGCTCGTCCCGAAGGAACCAAAGAGCCGCCGGGCCCCCGTCCGCGAGGCCCGAAAGATCATCTTTCAGCAGGAGTGCGACCGGCTCATCGACCGCGAGAAAGTGACGGAGATGGCCATCCGCCGTACGGAGAACAGCGGCATCGTCTTCGTGGACGAGATCGACAAGATCGCCGGTCCGCAGTCGCTGCACGGCCCCGACGTCTCGCGCCAGGGCGTTCAGCGCGACCTGCTGCCGATCGTCGAGGGCTGCACGGTCAGCACGCGGCACGGGCCGGTCCGCACGGACCACATCCTGTTCATCGCCGCGGGGGCGTTTCACGGGAGCAAGCCGTCGGACCTGATGCCCGAGCTGCAGGGGCGCTTTCCGATCCGCGTCGAGCTGAGCGACCTGACGAAGGACGACTTTGTCCGCATCCTGACCGAGCCCGAGAACGCCCTGACGAAGCAGCAGGTCGCACTGCTCGGCACGGAGGGCGTGGCCGTGATGTTCGCGCCGGACGCGATCGACGCGATGGCCGACATCGCGCACCAGGTGAACCACCGCTCGCAGAACATCGGCGCCCGCCGTCTCTACACGATCATGGAGAAGGTGGTGGAGGACATTTCGTTCAACGCGCCGGACAAGGCCGGCCAGAAGATCACCATCGACGCCGCTTACGTCCGCAACCGCCTGGCGGACATCTGCAGGGACGAGGACCTGAGCAGGTTCATCCTGTAGAACCGACGAGACAGGGGCGGATGGCGAAAGGCGACCGCTCCCGCGGCGCGGCGCACACGACCCGTCGGAGGCGAGTGCCCGTCGCCCGCAGGCGACGATCATGGGGGGCGCTCAAGGCCCTGTCTGATCCGGTCGCCGTGTACACCCGCTTTCGGGGTCCGGCAAAGCCCCTTCGCGTGTGTCCGCCCGTTTCGGCCGAGGCGGATCAGCCCCCGGCCGACTTCGCCGTCGTGGTCGTCGGCGCGGTTTCGCCGCCGGTCTCGATCGTGACAATGCAGGGGCAGCCTTCCGGCAAGCCGTAGCCGCCCTGGACCGCGACCAGATCGCCCGGCGACAGCCCCTTCGTAATCTGAACGCGCTCGCGGGTCTGCACACCCACGGCGACTTCGGTCTCGTACGCCTTGCTGTCCCTTACGACGGTGACGACCGGCGTTCCGTCGCGATCGGCGATTGCGGCGATGGGGATGACCAGCGCGTCCGGAACGGCCGGAAGCCACACGCGAACCTGGCACGCGAGGCCCGGGCGCAGATCGCCGGTGTCGTTGGCCACGGAAGCGAAGGCCTCCACGTTGCCGGTCTGCAGATCCGCCTGCTTGCTGAGGCGGCTGACGGTGCCCTTGAACACCCGGCCCGGCAAGGCCGTGGCGCGAACGTCTACGGATGCCCCGGCCCGCACACGGGACAGATGGGCGGCAGGAATCTGGACGCGGGCGAAGAGCGTGGACAGATCGGCGAGGGTTCCGAGCTTCGTGAGCGGATCGATGGACATTCCCTGCCGTGCGAAGAGTTCCGTGACCACCCCGTCGAAGGGGCTCGTCAACCGGTGAAGCTGTACCGTCAGGTCGGCCGACGCGAGGTCCGCCCGGACGGCGGCCAGCTTGGCCTCGGCTTCCGCGATCTCCTCGGGTCGGGTGCCGGCCTCCAGCAACCTGAGCCGGGCGGCGAAGGCGGCGGATTCCGCCTCGGCCGCCTGGAGTTCGGCCTTCACGCGCTCGAACTGCACGTCCGCCATTTCCTGCTTCTCGTGCAGGGCCTTCATCGCGTCGATCTTCAGCCGCATGGCCTGGGTCACCGTCTCGGCCTTGCGGGCGTCCTGTCGGGCCGCCTCGATCTCTTCGGGCCGCGGCCCCCGTTTCAGACGGGCCAGAACCGACTGGGCCTCCTCGACCGCCGCACGGGCCTTGGCCCGCTGGGCTTCGGCGATTCTGTCATCGAGCCGGAGGATCTCCTCCGTCTTGTGAACCGCCTGGCCCTCGACCACGGAAACGGTCCGCACCTGCCCGGCCACCTGGGCGGTCAGGATGGCGACCCGCTCGGGTATCGCCTCCAATACCCCGACCAGATCGATCGAGGGCTGCAGGGTCTCGACCGTGGCCGCGGCCGCGCGAACGGGCACCGGGGTTGCCGACGCGGCCTCTTCCGCCGATCCCTCCGTTTGCTTCTGCTTGCAGCCGGCAAGGCCGCCGATCATGACGGCCAGAAGCAGACTCAGGAGGCGAACGCCGACCTGGCGAAACGACGACTTCACGTGCTCATTCATTGCTTGCTCCAGGGCATTCCACTGCGGGGTTCCGCATGGGCGGCCGCCACCGACATGCCGGCGGCGGCCGGCGATCCGGCCCGCCCGAACAGCCTCGTGGCGATGTAGTAGAACACGGGCGTGGCGACCAACGAAAGGGCCAACGATATACACAACGCGCCGATGACGCCGACGGCGAGCGGTTGAAGCATCTGGGCTCCCGTGCCCACGCCATACGCCAACGGCAACAGACCCAGGAATGTGGTCATCGAAGTCATGAGAACCGGCCGGAGGCGGCGCCGCCCCGACTGCACAAGGGCTTCGGAAAGCGGCAGGCCGCGCGCCCTGAGATGCTCGACGAAGTCCAGCATCAGGATTCCGTTCTTGGCGACGATGCCGACCCCGATGATCGCTCCGAGGAACGACACGATATTGAAGGAGATGCCGGTGATCCACAGGGCCGCGGTGACGCCCGAGAGAGCGAGAACCGCTCCGGCCACGATCGCCAGGGGCTGAATGATGGAGCGGAACTCGAGGAGCAATACCGCATACACGAGCAGGACCGCCACGATGAGCACGATGGTCAGGTTCCGGAAGGACTCCTGCTGCTGCTGGTACAGGCCCCCGTATTCGATGGAGGCGTCGGATGGAAGCTTCAGTGTCTCGGCCAGCCGGGCCCTGATCGCCGCCACGCCGCTGCCGAGATCCCGACCGGCAAAGCGGGCCGAGACCGCCGTGCACTGCCGCAGGTCTTCGCGGCGCATTTCGAGCAGCCCGGGGTGGTGGCTGACATCCGCCACATCGCCCAGCGTCACGCGCGCGCCGTTGGGCGACCGGATCGGAAGAAGGCTGATCGCCGCTTCGCGGTCCTGGCCCTCGCGTGCGAGCAGGACCCGAATGCCCAGCGTGCGGTCGCCCTGCAGTGCGTAGGAAGAGACCGTGCCCAGCAGTCCGGTTTCGATCGCGGCGCCGATCTGATCCACCGTGAGGCCCGCGCGGGCCGCTTCTTCGTTACGAACCCGGAAGCTCAGTGACGGACCGGCGACCACCAGTCCGTTGTTGACATCGACGATGCCCGGGATCTTTTCGATGGTCTCCGCGATCTCGGCCGCTTTCTGTTTCACGAGGGCGGTATTGGTCGAGAATATCTTGATCTCGATCGGCTTGGGCGACCAGGTCAGGTCACCGATCAGGTCGCTGAGCACGCCGGGGAACTCTGTGTGGAGCGCCGGCTCGGCCGCCTGGATCTTCCCGCGAAGCTCGTCGATCACCTCTTCCGTGCTGCGTTTCCGGTCCGGCCGCAGCTTCACCAGGAAGTCCCCGGTGTTCGGCTCGGCGATCGCCAGGGCCAGACGGGCACCCGTGCGCCGCGAGAAGCTCTCGACCTCGGGGGCGCCGGCAAGGATCTGCTCCACGTGACGCAGCATCCGGTCGGTTTCGGAGAGGCTTGTTCCCGGCCGGGAGAAGTAGTCCAGCACGAACGCCCCCTCGTCCTGTTTCGGCAGGAAATCGGTTTCGACCTGGAAGTACAGGGCGATTCCGCCGGCAATGACCAGGACGATCACCGCAATCGAGACGCCCGGATGACGGAGCGCGCGGCGGACGGTCCATTCGTACCCGCCAATCAGCCTCCGGAGGATGGGCCCTCCCTGTTCGAGTTCGTCCTGCGTGGGACCGGAACGGGGTCGAATCAGCAGCGCCGCCAGCGTGGGCGTCAGCGTGACGGCGAGCAGGAGCGACCCGAGCAGCGAGATCACCATGGTCATGGCGAGCGCCCGGAAGAACACGCCCGGCACGCCGTCCAGATAGGCCAGCGGGATGAAGACCACGACGGGGGTAAGCGTGCTGCCGATGAGCGGCAGGCCGAGTTCATGAATGGCGACACGGACGGCCTGGCGTGGCGGAATGCCTGCGCAGATCTTCGCATGGATGGTCTCCACGACGACGATGGCGTCGTCGATGACCAGCCCGACCGCCGCGGCAATGCCGCCCAGGGTCATGAGGTTGAAGCTCATCCGGAAGATCCGCATGCCCACCAGGGCCATCAGGATCGTCACGGGAATGGCCAGGGCGGTCACCACGGTCGTCGCGGTGTTCCGAAGGAACAGGTACAGCACGATGATCGAGAGCGCCAGGCCGAAGATGATGCTCTCCCAGACGCTGCCGACGGCCTCCCGGACGAAGAGCGACTGATCGTAGAAGAAGGCCATCCGCATGTCCGGCGGCAGATCACGCTTCAGCGCCCGCATTTCGTCCTTCAGGGCGTCGGCGATGGCCACGGTGTTGCCGTCGGGCTGGCTGCGGATGTTCAGCAGGACGGCGGCCACGCCGTCGGCCGTGACGATGTTGAACTGGGGAGCCGCCCCGGCCCGAACGGTGGCAACGTCGCGGACGCGAACCGGCGACGCTCCCGCCGACGTGACGACGACATCGCCGATCTCCTCCGGCGTACTGACCCGGCCATCGACCAGTGTCAGGTAGAGCTGATGCTTCTCTTCGTGCAACCCGGCCGCGGTGAACTTGTTGGTCCTGGCCAGCGCGTCGCTGACCTGCTCCAGGCTGAGGTGGTAGGCCTCCAGCCGCGCGGGGTCCACAACCACGTGGTATTCGGGCTCACGGCCTCCCACCAGATCCACGCGTGCCACGCCCCGGATTCGCAGGAAGCGCGGCTTGATCTGGTAGCGCGCCGCCTCCCACAAGTCCGTGATGCTTCGGGTCTTGCTCGTGAGACTGATGCCGATGATCGGAAACGCCGAGAACGTCAGGCGATGCACCGTGGTTTCGGCGGTTGCCGGCAAGGTGCTGCGGATCTGGGACAGGCGGCTCAACACATACAACTCCGCCTGGATCATGTCGGTTCGCCAGGTGAAGAACACGTTGACTTCGGCGGAGCCGCGTCCGGTCGAGGATCGGATGTTGACCGCGCCGGGGATGTCCTTCATGGCCTCTTCGATCGGCCGCGTGATCGTCGCCATCATTTCGTCGGCCGGCATGACGCCGTTGTCGATCAGGATGACCACCCGCGGGAAGTCCGTCTGGGGAAACACCGAGGAGGGCATCCGGTACGCGCAGTAGGCGCCGCCAAGGCACAAGACGATCGTCAGGAAGAGGATGGCCTTGCGATGCCGCACGACGAAACCATCGTCGGCCGGCGCCGGAACATGCCCTTTGTCGGTCACGCCATGTTGGGAAGTACTCTGTCCTGTCACGGATCACCGGCCTCAAAAAAAGTACGCCGCCAGAACCTGCCGCGCGAAGTCGCCGGCGAACACGACCAGCGATTGGGCCGTCGAATCCAGAGACAGCTGCGCCGCCTCTTCCTGACAGCCGACCAGCCCCGGCAATGCGACCGCACAACCCATCATCGCCAGGCGATACCAATGGTGATGAGTCCTCTTCATGGCTGGTTCCCGTCTCCTTCTGACCGTGTGGCCGGAGCCGAAGTCGGTTGCGTGGCCGACATCGGGGGCAGACGGCCGCCGACGGCTCGCTCCAGCTCGGCCATCGCAATGGCGTAATCGCGCCACACCCCGACATAGGCCTGGCGCTGAACGATCAGCGACTTCTGGGCGTCAATCAGTACGAGGATGTCCTTCTCGCCGGCCCGATACGTCCGCCGGGCGGATTCCACGTTTTCGTCGGCCTGAGGCAACGCCTGATCCCGATAGAACCGCACCTGTTCGTCGGCGATTCGTGCGACGATGATGGCGTCCTGAACCTGCCGCGCGACGGAGTCCAGCAGCGTTTCGTAGTCCTTGCGTTGCTGCTCCGCCTTGTACCCGGCCCTGGCGATCTGCGCCTGATTCTGGTCCCAGATCGGGAGCGTGATCTGCAGGGAAGGACCGAGCAGCGAATCCACAATCGCCCGCCGCTCCGCATCGCGCTGGGCCCTGGACTGAATGGATGGCGCGGTGAGCCGGCCGTTCGCCACGGACTCCCGGGCCGTGTCGGCGAGGACGTTGCGCCCCGGCAGCGCCTTGCGGTCGGGCCGCTCCCACTCCACGCCCGCCGCCACGCTGGGAAAAACCTTGAGATACTGCTGCCGGACTTCATCTTCCGCGGCCTGGACCCGCAGTGCGGCAGCGCGGGCATCCAGCCGTTCGGTCATGGCGAAGAGGAGCAAGGCCCGCTCGTCCTGGCCAAGCGGAAACGCCGTCGGCAGATTGTCTCGCAGGGTCCACGGCTTCTCCCAACGGCTCAAGCCCAGCGTGTTCGCGAGGGCTGTTTCGGCCAGGCGCCGCTGCCGTTGAACGTCCATCTGCTGCAGCCTGGTTTCCAGCAGACTTGTCCGTACGAGGTTGACATCGAGCTTGCCGGTCTCGCCGGCGTTGAACCGATCCTGGGCGAGCTGGAGCGACTTTTCCACCAGGGCGACGTTCTCGTTCGCAATCGCCTCCGCCTGCTGAAGCGCCAGAAGCCGGTAGGTCTGGGACTTGGTGTCCGCCGCCAGGTCCACGGCCTGCTGCACGACCTTCAGGATCGTCTGCTCCAACTGTGCTTCGGCGATCTTCTTGCGGACCGGGATCTGCCAGAGGTCCACCAGTTCCTGCCCGAAACCCATGGTCAGCTTTGTCCGCCCGCCCCCTTCGGGAAACTGAGCCACGAGCGAGAACGATGGATTGGTCAGCAGGCCCGCCTGAACCAGGTCGGCGCGGGATGCGCCGATTTCCTGAAAGGCGGACTGCAGCGCGGGGCTCTTCAGCAGGGCCAGTCGGACGGCTTCATCGACGGTCAGCCCGTCGGCCAGCAGTGCGTCCAGCTTGTCCTTCACAAGGGCGTCGGCCGAGGGTTCGTACACGTCGGGCGTGCCCGTCCGCTCCGTGACCGACTGCGACGCCCGGCGGAAATCCTGCGCGGGATCAACGGCCGCGCAGCCGATGGCCAGCATGGGAATGGAGATCGTGCAGACGGCAACGAGCGCGATCCGGCCGGCGCCGGGACGATTCTTCAATGTCCTAATCATGGTTGGCGCGATCAACTCGTCCTCCTGCCAGATACAGCATGAAGCCTGCTCCGGCGATCATCAGAACCAAGGCGTACATGACGCCGAACTTGATGCCGAAGACCGTCCACAGCCAGCCCACCAGGATGCTGCTGATCAGATCGCCCATGCCGGTCACCACGGCCAGCGCCCCGAACCCGCTGCCCCGGATGCTTGCGGGCAGGAGTTCGGCCGCGACGGCGTCCTCGACGGCCTCATACAGGCCGACGCCGGTGCCGCCGAGCGCGAACATGAGCGCCAGGCCGATGTAGCTGTCGACGCCCGCCATCATGCAGACGGCCGCCAGGGCCGCGGCCAGATAACCGGCCACGAGAAGCATCCGCTTGTTCGTGCGATCCGCCATCCATCCGCCGAGGTACGACCACGAGGCGTACAGCACGTTGTGCAGCGTGTAACCGGCCACGGAGAGGGTGGCGGCTTCGGCGGGTCCGATCCTGGGGGAAAGAACCGTCACCGTATACAGGATGTAGAAGGTGTCGGCAAAATCGCCCAGGCCGAACAGGCCGACGGCGCCGAGGAACTCCTTGAATCGTGAGCCGAAGCCACCGAAGCTCTTGAGGAAAGGGGTGCTGACCGGCGTGCGGTCGGTCCGCTCGCGGACGAGGAATGCGATCGCGAGGACCGCCACGATCGCCGGGAAGACGGAAAGCAGGATTACGCTGCGATGAGTGAGCCCCGCTCGCAAGAGGAACAGGACGGCCACCGGCGCCGCGATGGCACCGGTCGTATCCATCGCCCGCTCCAGCCCGAAGGCCCGGCCGTAGGTGGCCGGCGTCACGGCGTCGGCGAGCAACGCCTTTCGCGCCGGGGTGCGCAGGCCGCGTGAGACCCACGCCAGGACCCGGCCGCCCAGCACCACGAACCAGTTGCCTGCCAGGGCGATCACCACCGGGGAGAACGCCATGAAGCCGTAACCGCCGGCACAGAGGACCTTCCGGCGGCGGAGCCGATCCGCCAGCCAGCCGCCGTAGAGTTTCGCGAGGCTCGAGAAGCCGTCGGCGAAGCCCTCGATCGTCCCCAGGGCCCCGGCGGCAGCGCCCATGGAGGCCAGGAAGGCCGGCAGCGTGGACGTCACAGCCTCATGGCTCATGTCGCTGAACAGCGACGCAAGGCCGATGCCCACGACAGTCCGATTCAGCCAATGTATGCCGGAACCGCGCGCCGTCCTGTCAGCGGCTGGATGACTCATTTGCGTTGTATTGGATCGGGTCGCGGACATGAGGGCAAGGCGGCCTCCGCTTCCTCCACGCGCAGCCATCCCGCGTGCAGGCACCACGCCATCGTCAGCCCCATGACAAACCCAAGGGCCACGTTGTTCAACGCCAGGCAGGCGGCGGCGGTCAGCAGCATGGCGAACGCATCGGTCCGGCGGGTCTGATCGCGACACACGAGCGAAAGCTCCATGCCGCTGAATGCCAGCATGACCCCGAGAATGCTGGCGGGGAAGGCACTGCACAGGGTCATGAGCGATGCGCCGACGAGTATGGCAAGGGTGATCTTCACGGCGCCAAGGAACAGGATTGCACCGTTGGTTCGTGCTCCAAACCGATACTGTCCGGCCAGTCCGCCGGCTCCGTGGCACATCGGCATGCCGCCAAACCAGCAGGCCACGAGATTCATGATGCCCACGGAAACGGCGACCTTGCGCGGCGCGGCCTGTCGTCCCGGGAACAGGTCCGCCGACAAGGCGGTTACCGCGATGACCGAGTTCAACGTCGTGAGGGGAATCTGCGGCAGGGCGACCTTCGGAAAGGCCGCGACGAAGTCCGCCCGGGCCGGCGGTTGCCAACCCGGCCATGTGAAACCGATGCCGAGCGACCCCAACACCTCCGGATGTGTCCATATCGCGACGGCCAGGCCCGCCGCAAACAGGAGAAGCGCCGCCGGGATCGTTCGCGAGAAGAAGAGCAGGAGGACCAGCAGCGCGGCCAGCAGGCCCGTCAGGCAGCTATCACCCGCGAACCACGTGCCGGTGCCGGCGACCATCTGGATGCCCTTGATCATCAGCGACAGGCCCAGCGCGAGCTGCAAGCCGCGGACTACGCTGCGGGGCACGACCCGGTTCAGCCAGTCGATCAGCCCGGTCAGCCCGAGCAGCAGCACCACCAGGCTGACTGTCGCGCCGGCGGCCAGGATCTGCGGCACGGTCAGCCCCTGGGTGATCGCCACGGTTGCGATGGCCTTCATGGGCTGCACGGCCATCGGGATGCTGAAGGTCAGGCCGGTGACGACGTTAAACAACCCGGAGAAGAACAACGCCGAGGCGAAGTTGAGCCCGTTCTGCGCCGCCATGCCGACAAGCAGCGGCAGGAACGTGCCCAGGTCGCCGAGGCTGCCGGCAATCTCATGCCGGTCGATTCGCGCGCACCCCAACGGCTGGAGAAACCGCGGCCATCCGGGCCGCGCCGTCTCAATCGCCGCGCGGGCCTCTACCGCACTGGACAAGAAGGCTGCCGCCATGACACCGCAGCCAGTCCACGACAAGCCTGCTCAACGTCGCCGCAATCACGGCCGCTCCGGGGGCTTGTCCGTCCCCGTCAGGCCTTGCCGGCAAACGGATTTCCGAAAACGGCCGCCTTGCCCAGTTCCGCCTCGATCTCCAGCAGCCGGTTGTACTTGGCGATCCGCTCGCTGCGGCACGCGGAACCGGTCTTGATCTGGCCGCCGCCCATCGCCACGGCGAAGTCGGCCATGAAGGCATCTTCGGTCTCGCCCGAGCGGTGCGACACGACGAAGCCCCAGCCGGCCTTGCGGCACATATCGATGGCCTCGATGGTCTCGGTCACCGTGCCGATCTGATTCAGCTTGATCAGCACGGCGTTGGTGGACTGTTCCTTGATGCCCCGCTCGATGAACTTCGTATTCGTGACGTACAGGTCGTCGCCGACGATCTGGATGCGCGAGCCCAGCGCGGCCGTGTGCTGTTTGAACCCGGCCCAGTCGTTCTCGGCCAGGCCGTCTTCGATCGAGACGATCGGGTACTTCTCCACCCAGCCCTTGTACAACGCCGTCATCTCGGCGCTGTTCTTCCTGCCCTGGCCCGACTTCGAAAGCTGGTAGGCCCCGTCCTCGAAGAAGGAGCTGGCCGCCGGGTCGAGCGCGATGGCCACGTCCTTGCCGGGTTTGTAGCCGGCGGCCTGGATGGCCTCCACGATTACCTCGCAGGCCTCGTCGTTGCTCTTGAGGTTGGGCGCGAACCCGCCCTCGTCGCCGACGCTTGTCGCGTAGCCTTTCTTGTGCAGGATGGACTTGAGGGCGTGGAAGGTCTCCGCGCCGTAGCGAAGGGCCTCGGCGAACGTCGGGGCGCCGACGGGCATGCACATGAACTCCTGGAAGTCCACGCTGTTGTCGGCGTGCTTGCCGCCGTTCAGGATGTTCATCATGGGCACCGGGATGCGGACCGCGCCCGTTCCGCCGAGGTAGGCGTAAAGGGGAAGATCCGCCGCCATCGCGGCCGCGCGGGCCACCGCCATGGACACGCCGAGGATGGCGTTCGCCCCCAGCTTGCCCTTGTTGGGCGTGCCGTCCAGTTCGATCATCAGGCGATCGATCTGGGCCTGGCGGTTCGGAGCCATGCCCACGATCTTCGGGGCAATGAGGTCATTGACGTTGGCGACGGCCTTGAGCACGCCCTTGCCGCCGTAGCGCTTCTTGTCGCCGTCCCGCAGTTCGACGGCCTCGTTCTCGCCGGTGGAGGCGCCGGACGGGACACAGGCCGCGGCCGTGATCCCGTTGTCCAGGGTCACCGAGACCCGCAACGTCGGATTGCCGCGAGAATCCAGAATCTCCAGGGCCCGTACCGATGCGATATTGCTGTTCATCATTAACTCCTTTCTTGAATCATGACGCATTGTCATTGTGCGTAAACCAACAGATGCCGCAAGAGCCGCCTTGCGGATCATCGGATTCGGATGAAGCCTGAGTCCGGCCAGACACCGCCGGGCGGCGGCGGTTCCGATCCGGCCCAGGGCGGCGATGGCCGCCTGCGCCACGAACACCGCCTGCATGTCCCGCGTGTCCCGGGTCCGTTCGACCAGTTCGATCAACGGCGCGACGGCCCGGCGTTCCTTCCGCTGCCCCAGCAGGAGGGCGCATCGCTCGGGCGTGGTGGGCTCCGGATGGCGCAGCGAGACCATGAGCTTCTCCGGGTAGCTGAGCGAGCCCCAGTATTCCCTCAGGTTCAGGCCGCAGCGAGGGCAGCATTCGAGGTCCTCGGCAAAGTCGTCCCAGCAGCGGGGACAGAAGAACCGCATCTCAGTCCATTCTCGCCCGTTGAAGCATCCGGGCCAGGTCCTCCCGAATCGGGGCCTCCACCGGCAACGCACCGATGGCCTCCAGGGCGGGGGTCCGGTCGTATTCCGCCCGCCGGCTCTGAACCGCGCCGTCCTCCCACAGCGCATACGGCGCCCGCGCATCACCATCCAGCGGCTGACCGAGCGAGCCGGGATTGACGATCTGCAGGGTTCCGTGGCGGCGGATCAGCGGGAGGTGCGTGTGGCCCGCCACGAGTAGGTCGGCCAGAACCCTGCCGGCGACGTCGTCGAGGATCGCATCGCATCCCTGGGGGGTCAGGCGGTAGTCGTACAGAGGGTCGATGGGCGTCGCATGCGTCACGGCGAACGGAACGCCGCCGATTTCGCATCGCAGGCTCAGCGGAAGCCGGCCCAGCCACGCCAGGTCGTCCGGGCCCAGCTGCGCGCGGGTCCAGTCCCGCATGGCCAGGGCCAGGGGCTGCTTGGCCGGGCTGGCCTTGGGATCGGCCAGGAAGGCGACGGCATGGTCATGGTTGCCGCGCACGGCGATCGCCTCGTGCTGCCGAAGCCACGCCACCGCAGCCCCGGGGGCCGGACCGTAGTTCACCGTGTCGCCGGCGCAGATGACGTGGTCGAACCGCCCGGCGTCGCGTTCCACGGCGGCGAGGGCCCAGGGGTTGGCATGGATATCAGAAAGCATCAGAATCCGCATCGCCCAAACCATCTCCGAACCCGTGACCCATGGCGTCATCGTCGCCGTCGGCCCCCGGCCGGGACGCATCGCGTCCGCAGTATATCAAGGGGGACCGGGCGGCTGGGCATACCCGTACACGAACCCGGCCGGTTTTCGCTTCCGGTGGGGTTGCTTGCTGCCGCGCTCAGTCGGTGCGGACCCCCACCCAGGACAGCGGGTAGGAGTCATCAGGCTCCCCGACGGGGAACCAATTCACGGCGGACTCCATCGCCCGCCGGATCTTAGCGTGAACGCTGTGGGGCCGCAAGGACGCCTTCAGGGCGAGACGGGGCGCCGCGAAGGCCGAGCGGACGCCCGCCTTCGGTTGCCGGGCAGGCTTGACTTTGGACGCGCCCGGCGTACCGTGCCCGGTTTGCCGAGGCCGGGCGGTTGTGCGGCGCGTGATGATCTGCACGCCCCGGTTCGATGGAGCCTGCTTGCGGAACGAGACGACAGCCCCGAGTCGTACTGATCCCGGGATCCTCGCGCCATGCCGATTCTGCCCAGCATCATACTGCCCAAGAACCTGGTGGCCGCCCTGAAACGTCACTCGTCGGACATCCGTGTTGCGCCGCTTCTGCTGGAAACGGCCTCCGTTGCGGCGCCTCTGGCTCTTGACAAGCTGGGGACAACAGCGAACGGGCTAAGCGAAGAAGCGGCTCAGGCGCGCCTGGAAGAGCACGGTCCGAATGTCGTTGCGCAGGAGCATCGGCACGGCAAGCTCGTCCTCCTGGGCAAGGCACTGATCAATCCCCTGGTGATCCTGCTGCTCATTCTGGCCGCGGTGTCGTTCCTCACCGGCGATAACCGCGCGGGAACCGTCATGTCGTTGATGGTCGTCCTCGGCGTGGTGCTGCGATTCGTTCAGGAATCGCGGGCCGATACCGCCGCGGCCAGACTGAAGTCCATGATCAGCGTAACCGCAACGGTCGTCCGCGAGGGGCGGACGCGAGAGATTCCGCTGGCCGATCTGGTGCCGGGCGATGTGGTCAGGCTTGCCGCCGGGGACATGATCCCGGCCGATCTTCGGCTCATTTCCGCCAAGGATCTGTTTATCATACAGGCAAGCCTGACCGGCGAGTCGCTTCCCATTGAGAAGTTCGAGGTGACGGAATCGAACGGAAAACCAGCTCTTGAACTCCGGAATCTTTGCTTCCTGGGCACCAGTGTGGAGAGCGGAACGGCCACCGGGGTAGTCGTGGCCACCGGCTTGCAGACCTACCTGGGAACCATGGCCAGAGCCTTGGCCGGCGAGCAGGCACAAACCAGCTTCGACAAGGGGGTCAGTCGATTCACGTGGCTCATGATCCGCTTCATCGCCGTGATGGTGCCGCTGGTGTTTGTTATCAACGGCCTCACCAAGCATGACTGGCACGAAGCATTCTTCTTTGCGGTGGCGGTCGCGGTAGGCATGACGCCCGAGATGCTGCCGATGATCGTGACCGTCTGCCTGTCGAAGGGCGCTCTGGCCATGTCCCGTCGCAAGGTCATCGTCAAGCGGCTCAACTCCATCCAGAATCTTGGTGCGATGGACGTGCTCTGCACCGACAAGACCGGCACGCTCACCATGGACCACGTGATTCTGGAGAAACATTGCGACGTCTTTCGGCGGGAGGATGATGGCGTCCTGATCCTGGCGTATCTCAACAGCCACTTCCAGACCGGCCTCAAGAATGTGCTGGACCGAGCCATCCTGGACCATCGGGAAGTCCACGACATGGTCTCCATCGCTGACCACCTGAAAGTGGACGAGATCCCGTTCGATTTCTCGCGCAAGCTGATGTCCGTCGTCGTGCAGTTGCCGGAAGGAGGCCGTCGGCTCATCTGCAAGGGCGCGCCCGAAGTCGTCTTCCAGAGATGCAGCCAGTTTGAGGTTAAGGACCGGACGTACCCCATGCGGCAGGTCTACATTGACGATCTTCGCGAAGAGTACGACGAACTCAGCGCCGATGGCTTCCGTGTGCTGGCCATTGCTCACAAGGATCTGGAGCCGAAGGCCGCCTATTCCCGAGAGGATGAGTACGACCTGACGTTGAATGGCTACGTGGCCTTTCTTGATCCTCCGAAGGATTCCGCCGGGCCCGCGATCGAGGCGCTTGGCAAGCACGGCGTCGCCGTCAAGGTTCTCACGGGAGACAACGATCTGGTCAGCCGAAAGATCTGTCATGAGGTCGGCATCCCGAGCGAGGAGGTATTGCTTGGCCCGCAAGTCGAGGCCATGTCCGATGCCGAGCTGGCGCATGCCGCGGAGCACACGTCCCTGTTTGCCCGCCTTTCTCCGGCCCACAAACAGCGGATTATCCGTGCGCTGCAGGGGAACGGACACGTGGTCGGTTTTCTGGGCGACGGAATCAATGACTCGCCCGCCCTCCGCACCGCCGATGTGGGAATCTCCGTCGATACCGCCGTCGATATCGCCAAGGAAGCCGCCGACGCCATCCTGCTCGAAAAGAGCCTCATGGTGCTGGAGGAAGGCGTCCTCGAAGGACGCAAGGTCTTCGCCAACATCCTCAAGTACATCCGCATGGGAGCCAGCTCGAACTTCGGCAACATGTTCAGCGTGCTGGGGGCGAGCGTCTTTCTGCCGTTCGTGCCAATGGCCCCGATCCAGATCCTTACCAATAACCTGCTGTATGACTTCTCGCAGGTTCCCATTCCGACGGACAACGTGGACCCCGAACAGATTGCCAAGCCCCGACCATGGTCGATGAATGAGATTACTCGGTTCATCCTCTTCATTGGCCCGTGCAGTTCGATTTTCGATTACACGACCTATTTCATCATGCTTTACGTCTTCCGTTGCTGGAGCCCCGACCGTGCGTCGTTGTTCCAAACCGGCTGGTTCGTGGAATCCCTTATGACGCAGACGCTCATCATTCACATCATCCGGACCAACCGGATCCCGTTCCTGCAGAGCCGCGCCAGCCTGCCTCTCTCGATTACTACGCTGTTGATCATGGGTATCGGGATGTGGCTGCCGTTTTCACCTGTTGCATCTTCACTGGGCTTTACGCCACTGCCCGGTCTGTACTGGCCGCTGCTCTTCCTGACGTTGCTCTGCTACGGTTTGCTCACGCAGGCCGCCAAGACCTGGCTTCTGCGTAAGGCGTGGATCTGAAATGAAGCGGCCGGCGATGAATGCCGTATGACCGCGAGCGGGGCGGCATCACCATAGTGTTGCGGATCCCGACCAGATCACATAGAATCGGGTTGGCGATGGGGTTCGCCAGCGTCCCGACCCGCCGTGGCTCGGACCAACCGCCTGCCCGACGACAGGCTGATAACCCCTGCTGAACTGCGTGCTACGTTCCGGCAGGGTATCAGCCGCTCAATCTCAACTCTGTCGAACGACGACGCAGCCAGAAGGATCGCTCCGGCCGTTCTGCTTCGCGCTCGGGACGGAGCCTTCGGAGAGCGAGCGGATGAACGAACATCATCAACGGTGTATCGCCACCACACTGCGTCATATCGACGGCGTGTTCGCCGAGATCGAGGGGATTCTGGCCGCCATCGGCACGGGTTCGCCGCTGTCCCAGTACGCCCTGGACCTGGAGCCGATGCAGCGTGGGGTCGTCGAGGACCACCTGCACCGGATTCGGGAGGAGATGGTGGAGGCGATGAAACGGCTCGGCATTCCGCTGGACGGGCGTCGGACCAGCGCCTGCTGGTCCATCCGCAATCGCCTGCTCGGGGCGTCGATCGCGATCGCCGAGATGGAGCCGCCTCATCTTCGGGGGTACGGGGCACTGGATGCGCACGACAAGGCCGAGATCACGCGGGTCTGTGCGGAAATGGAACGGCTGATCGGCCGGGTCGATTCGTATCTGGCCCGCGTGCACGGCGGCGACCTGGCGCAACGAATCGCGCATCTGGAAGGTACGCCGGTGGATCGCGACTTGCTCACCACCCTGGAGCAGATCATCGGCAGGCACCATCTGATCGAGCTGCGGCCCGCGCTCGACGTGATCCTCCATCGCCTGGAATCACCCCAGTTCGAGATCGCCTTTTTCGGTCGCGTCAGCTCCGGGAAATCCTCGCTGCTCAACCACATCCTCGGCGAAAGCGTCCTGCCCGTGGGCATTACCCCGGTGACCGCGGTGCCGACCCGGCTGCGACGCGGGGAGCGGCCGGAGATGGTGGTTCACTTCGAGATCTCGTCGCCCGCCCGCCTGCCCATCGATCAGGTCGCCGAATTCGTGACGGAAGAAGGCAATCCGCGAAACCGTCGCCGGGTGAAGTGGGTTGAGGTGACGGTCTCCACGGCGCAGTGCTCCGAGGGCGTCGTGTTCGTGGACACTCCCGGCGTCGGATCGCTGGCCACCGTCGGCGCGGCCCAGACCATGGCGTACCTGCCGCGATGCGATCTCGGAGTCCTGTTGCTCGACGCCGGTTCGACCCTGCACCAGGAAGACCTCCGGATCCTGCAGGGTTTCGAGGAAGCGGCCATTCCGGCGATGGTCCTGCTCAGCAAGTGCGACCTGCTCCGCGCGGATGACCGGCAACGCATGATTCACTACGTCGAACAGCAGGTTCACGAGGCCTTGGGGCTTTCGATCGTCGTGGCGCCGGTGAGTACCGTCGGCCCGGATGCGCATCTGGCCCACGAATGGTTCGAGGCGCATGTCCGTCCGATCATGCGGAGGCACCGGGAGCTGACGGCCGCTTCGATTCGGCGAAAGGTCGGAGCGCTCCAGGAAACGCTTATCGCGACGTTGAGCAGTATGCTCCGCCGGAGAAGCGGCCGCTCCGCACCCGTAGCGCGTGACAGCGCCGAGGCGGCCCGGCTTCTGGAGGAGGCCGCGACGCGCATCGCCCGGTTCACGGAATGGGCCGCGGATTTCGATGCCCGCCGGACTTCGGAGGATGTGGCGCGGCTGATCGAAGACGCCGCCGTGCAGATGGTGCCGGGGCGGGGCGGCGGCCAGACCCCGCCGGTCGGTCTTCGCGACGTTCTGCTGACGCGGCTGGCGACCGAGGCGTCGTCGTTCCGGGACGGCGTCATCGGGTTGCAGGCCGACCTGACGAACACGTTGATTCAGCTGGGCGAAAAGGTCGGCAGCATCGGAGGCCCTGAGGCCCGGAGGCTGGAGATGTCCCTGACCCCGCTTCCGCCGGCCCGCGAGGAGAATCTGGCCGCGATTCCCGACATTCGTCCGTCGAAGTTGCTCATGTCGTGGCGATGGCTTGCGCGGGCAAGGCTGCGTGCGGGCCTGCGTCGTCACTGCCGTTGGCCGATCGAGACGGCGCTTGGCGATCATCGTCGCGAGTTGCGAACGTGGTTGAAAACCAACCTGGACCGCCTCGTGGAGGCCTACGAAACCCATGCCGGTGTGTACCGGGAGGAACTGCGCCGCGCCACCGAGGCGTCGGGAGACGGCGGACGCGCCGAAGATTCCTCACTGGAAGAGGATCTGGACAGGTTGCAACGGCTCGCGGGACGGTTCCGCGAGCCGCAAAGCCCGTCCACCGCGGGCGAGCCGGCAGAGTCGGCCCCGACCGGACAGGGCGACGGGACGGTTCCGGTGCAGGCCTGTTGAATCGGCAGATCGTCAACCGGGCAGAAAGGCTGCCTCCGGGCGCCAGGGGAAACACAGACTCCGTTGGCCGACAAGCTGCGTCAATGCGCGTCGATGGGCCTCGGTCTCGTCGCGGTTTTCGAGGCTGCGCCGCAGGGCGTCGTGCTTTATCGCGAAGCTCTGCATGTCCTCGGCCAGCGCGCCGAGGTGTCGTGCGGCTTCCCGCAGCAGGAACCGGCGTGTTTCGCCGTCCGGCACCAAGACGATGAGAGGTGCCAGATGCCGCAGGCAGACGCCGGAAGACCGGGCATAAGCCTCGCGGCCTCCTGCATCGGCCAACAGGGTCGCCAGCCGCTGCGTGCCGTCGCGCTCGTGGTCCGCCAGCAGCCGGCAGACACGGCAGGCGGCCTGCCGGCCGGTGAGTTCGTCGAACGCGGCCTCCGGCCCGTTCTCGTTTGCCGCGAAAGCCGACAGGGCGGTCGTCCGTTTCTCCAGCAACGCGAAGTAGCCCACGCTCAGGCCCCGGGGCGAGGAGATGCCGGCGAGCTGCCAGGTGTGCAACGGGCAGAAGCCGCCCTCTTCGGCGAAGGACTGCTGAGCGGCTTCATCGGTCGCGAGAGCGTGCTGCCATCGTCGGAGGAAATCGAAGGCCGCTTCGGTCAGGTGGTTGCAGACGGGGCAGGTTCCCGCACGGAGCGCGGCCACGATCTCCGATTCTTCGATGGGTTCGGCCGGTTTCGTCCGCGGCGTCGGCGATGAACACGGCGGACCTCCCCGCGCCGCGGCCGGAGGCGTCGGCGTCGCGTCAACCTGACCCGCGAGAATCCCCTCGCGCAGCCGTTGAATGGCGGTTCGCCGCTCGACGGCTTCCGGGTGCTGCTGGCCTGCGATAAGTCCCTCGGCACGATCCAGGATCGCGGCCAGGAACGTCGTGGTCCGCTGGTCGGTCAGGAAATCCGCCAGCGCCGCCTCCAGGGCCGGAAGCCCGCTCTGTGCCAATCCGTGTGCGTCCCGCGCGGCTCGGGCCGCCAGCGCCGCCCGCGACGACAGGGGAAACAGGGGCGGCCGCGCCGCGCCCATCCGACGGGAGAGATTGTCGCCGATGAACCGCAGGGCAGCCTCCCGCTCCGCGTTCGCCAGCAGGTCCATCTTGTTGACGACGAAGAAGACCTTGCGGACATGCGCGCGGAGGCGGTCCAGGAACTCCAGTTCCGTCGCGGCCAGCGGACCGTCGGCGCTGGTCACGAACAGAACCGCATCGCACTGGGGGACGAAGGCATACGTCGTTGCGGTGTTCGCTTCGATGGCCGAGCCGATGCCGGGCGTATCCACGAACTCCAATCCACGCCGCAGGAAGGGCGACGGGAACTCCACGTATACCGCCTTGATTCGCTTCCGGTTGGCCGGATTGCCCGTCTCCGTCACGTACTCGGGCAGCGCCGAAATCGGGGCTTCGTCATCGAACGACCGGTTCTGACGGGAAATGACCAGCCGTTCCTCCGGACCGAACCGCAGGATGGTAATGGCGGACGTGAGCGGCAGGATGCCCGTCGGCAGAAGCTCCCGGCCGACGATGGCGTTCATGAGCGAACTCTTGCCGCGTTTGAACTGGCCCACAACGGCCAGGGTGAAGCGGTCTTCGGCCAGCTTGACCATCAATTCATGGCAGGCGGCGACCCGGTCATCCCCGCCGTGCCGGCCGAGCCAATGGTCCAGGGCGCGAACCTGCCGTGCCACCGCCTGCCTGGCCCGCACGTAGGCCCTCAGACGCGACGAATCGGACTCGAGCGGGGACACCGCCGGACTCGTGGGCGACGGCATCATCGCTGATCCTGTTCTCGGGCGGCCGTTGTCGCAAGACGCTCCTTGAGCCCCCGCAGGCCGGCGACCGCCGCCTCGAGCCGCGCGATTTCCGGGGCAACCGTCGCCGAGTCTTCCGTGCGACGTCGTCGAGCGGCGCCAAGGGCCCGGCGAGTCGCTTCAATCGTCTGCCGAAGGCTGTCTTCCAGGGCGTCACGGAAGTCCTGGATGCTTGTCCTGAGATTCTCCAGGGTACTCCATCGAAGATCTCCGATGTTGCGAGTCACGAGGTACTCCACCTGGTCCGCGAGTCGCCGCCGAATGCGGGAATGCCGCAAGCGCCGCGGAAGCACTCTGTCGATCCAGTCCGTGGGAATCGAGCCGGGTCCCTGAATCGCCCACTTGTGAACGCGCCAGCAGGGCTGTTCCACCTTCGCCAGGGCGATCTCGCGGTGCTGCGGCTCATACGGAACGTCGAAGACCTTCGCAATGGAGGCGTGAACCGCGGCGACCAGTTCGGCCGCCCGGCGCTGATGGGGCCGCAGGGCCTCGTGCAGTTCGCGCTCGCAAAGCTGATGGGCGGCACCGAACTCCCGCTCGAAAAAACCGGGGATGGCCGCGGCAATGGCCTCGCGGGCGGTCTCCTCCGACCACCGGTTCCCGTCCCGAATCTCGCATTCGCGGAGGACTTTCGTGAAGAACTCGATGCTTCCGGGCAGCATCGCATCGGCGCGCATCTTGACGGCTTCCGCCAGACGCTGTTCGTCCCTGGCAAGGCGGTCGAGGGCCACGATGCGCCGTTCCTCGATTTCGGTCAGGCTGTTCTCGAAGCGACCGATGCGGTCGTCGAGGTCGGCCAGCGGCATCTGCAGGGACCGCAGAGTCAGTTCCAGGCGATGCTGGACATCGGCGAGAATGTCCCCCGCCTGGCGGGCCACCGCGCGGCTGAGCACGTCTTTCTTCTCGGTGAGCAGGAAGCTGACGATCTGCTCTTCGATCGCCGCCACGCCGCTCCGTTCCCAGGCGGCGTCATCCTGCCCCTGGCGAGCCGCCAGGCCCTGGCGGGCCGAGGCGCAGAAGATCGGCGGCGGCGAGGTGAACCCGACGTGCTCGCAGAGCGCCCGCTGGAGAAACCGTACGGCCTCGTCCCGCTCGGCCGCGTCGAGGTAATCCACCTTGTTCAGGATGAAGAACAGGCGGGCCAGTTTGCGGCGCGCGAGCTTGAGAAACTCCACCTCGACCTCGGTGATCGGCGGATCCGCGGACACCACGAACATCGCCGCATCGCACTGCGGGAGAAAGTTGACGGTCGCCTCGGTGTTGTGGCGAAAGGTCGAACCGATGCCGGGCGTATCGATCAGCGAGAGGCCCCGACGCAGCACCGGCGCGGGATACGCGGCTTCGATCAACCGGACCCCCAGGTGGTTGCGCGGGTTCGCGCTTTCGGCGACAAAACGCGCGAGGAAACCCGCCAGGGCCGCGGCGTCCGGCCCGAGGAGCCGCTCTTCCGGCTTCCCGTTTTCGAATACCACCCGGGCCGCCGGCTGCTCGCCGCCGTGCAGAAACGTCGGGATGGACGTGACCGGCACAACGGCGGCAGGCAGGACGGGGGCTCCCAGCAACGCATTGATCAACGTGCTCTTGCCGCGTTTGAACTGGCCGAGCACGGCCAGATGACAGCGTTCCTCCCGCAGACGTTCGTGCAGAGCGAGAATGCGATGCCGGTCGGCCCCGAATTCCTCGCCCATCGCCCCCACCTGACCGGCGGCTTCCTGCAGGAGGGTTGGCAGTTGGACGGACTCCGCGACATGCCGGGCCGTCGTCTCCGGCCGGTTGTCCGAATCCGCGTCGGCATGGAGGACGAAATCAGTCATGGCACTCCGAATCTGTCGGGAAATCGGCGGGGACGGAATCCGCTTGCGTCATGCCGGCCGAATCTGCCTCCGGCTCAGGGGGCTCCTGCCCCGGCCAGAAGTGGCGCCACATGCGGCGAACTGTGGCATCGTCCCGGCGTTCGCGAAAGAGCTGGGCCAGCAGGGCGCGGGCTTCGTCCATGCGGTTCAGATGGGTCAACGCAACGGCCCAGTGAACCTTGAACGACGGCTCAAAGGGGTTTACGTATACGGCGCGTCGGAATTGGGACTCGGCCAGTTCGAAGGCCTCGCGCTGGAGGAAATAGCAACCCATATCGTCGCGGTCGTAGCCCAGATAGTGGCTGGGCCGCAGGACTTCCTCGCGGATGATCTGCGGGTCGCGAGTGCGGTGTCGCCTTTTCGGCTCGTCCGGGAGGCTCATGGTCCGCCATACCTCCGTGCCGCAGGCCGACGGCCTGCCAACAGAAAACCCCACACAGGAATCGTCCTGGCGGGGTTCCCGTTACACGATGGCCCCTACCCAGGTCGATTCGGGCAGGAGTCATCAGGTCGGCAGGACCGCTTAACGGCGGACTCCATCGCCATAGATATTTTAGGCCCGGCGGGCGTCGTGTGCAAGGGCCGTCTTTTGTCTCAGGCCTTTGCGCCCACGCCGTTCGCCCGGTACTTGATCACGCGGACTTTTTCCAGCGTGATGAGTCCTTCCACCACCATCTCATCGATGTAGGGCAGGAGCAGATTGACCTTCTCCTCGCTGTCCACGATCTCGATGATAAAGGGGAGGTCTTCCGACAGCCGCAGGATCTTCGTCGTGTGCAGCCGGCTGTGGGCGCCGAAGCCCATCGGGCCGCGAAGCACCGTCGCCCCGGCCAGATGAAGCTCGCGGGCCTTCATCACGATGGCCTCGTACAGCGGCTTGCCGTGCCACTTGTCGTTCTCGCCGATGAAGATGCGCAGCAACTGCGCTTCGCCTTCCAGTTTCATTCATCACCTCACCACCGTCACGGTGCACGGCGCGTAACTCAGGACCCGCTTGGAGACCGAACCCAGCAGCCAGCGCTGGAACCGGCTCTTGCCTCGATGGCCCATCACGATCATGTCGGCCTGGCGCTCGGCGGCCTGATGGACGATCTGATCGGCCGGATGGCCTACCACGACGGCCGTTTCGAGAGGAATCCCTGCCGCCTTCGCGGCCTCGCGAAAGACGACGAAGTCCTTCTCGAAGTGCTCCGTCGCCGCATCCAGCAGGGCGGGTGTCTCCACCGACGTGGGCGGTTCCGACGGCTGGGCTACCGACACGACGGTCACGCTGGCACCGAATGCCCTGGCCAGTTCCAGCGCGAACTGGAATGCCCGTTTCGCCGACTCGGATCCGTCATGAGCTGCAAGAATGGTTTTCATGGTTACCTCTCACGATTCAGAAGGGACGGGCTCACCATCCGCCGTCGCGGTTGCCACAGCCGCCTGGCCGCCGGCCGATGCCGTGCCCTGTCCTGTGACTCCAGTGCGTTTCGACAGCAGGTCCCGCGGAATGAAGAAGGCATTGGCGATCAGCGTCGGGATCACGGCGCTGGCCACCACCGCCGCAACGAGATACGAGTACTGGCTCTGCGTGATGACATTGTGCGTCAGCCCGAAGAGCGCGGAGATCGTCCCGAACGTCAGCCCCGTGGACATGAGCAGCGTGGTGTACACGGCCTGGCGGTACTCGTAGCGAAACGCCCTGGTGGTGGGGTACACGCCCACGCACTTGCTCACCACCTTGGCGACCAGCAGGATCAGGAAGGTCGCCGGGGCCGCAAGCAGGGCCGGAACCGAAACGAAGGAACCGGCCCGGATGAAGTAGAACGGCGTCAGCATTCCGAACGTCAGCGTGCGCAGCCGGCGAACCAGGACGTGATCCTTGCCCACGGTGCCAGCGAGGACCATGCCGATCATGTACGCGGGCAAGACCGCCTCGCTGTCGGCCCACGCCGCCAGGGCTCCCATGCTGAACAGCAGCAGCAGCAGGTACTTCGCCTCCAGTTCCGAGGGGCGGTTGCCGTATCGTTTGAAGAACCACGGCGTCAGAAAGGGGATGACGGCGAAGACCACGACGCTCGATCCGACGAACACGCCCGTGCGCATCGTGAACGGCGAGAAGATCAGACCGAGAGCAATCACCGTGCCGAGGTCGTTGATGAAGCAGGCGGCCAAAACGGCCTTGCCGAAATCCGTCTTGTTGAAGCCCAGTTCGAGCATGACCGCATAGACGACGGCGACCGAGGTTGTGGACAGGGCCACCCCCGCCAGCCAGCTCGCCATCGGGGTCCAGTGCAGCACATAGTACGCCACGGCCGCGCACCCCAGGAACGGCGCGAAAAAAGCGACCAGGCCGACGACGGTGGCCTCCTTCCACTTGGCGCGGAACACCGTCGGGTCCAACTCGGCCCCGGCCAGAAACGTCAGGACGATGGCACCCGTCCCCGACAGGAACTTGATCCAGGGTTCGTGTGCTCCCAGCGCCGCCGTTCCGGCGAGAGCACCGATGATCAGTTGGGCGACCGTGCCCACCACGATCTCGGAGAGGGCCGTCGCCACGCGAAGCCAGATCGAAAGGAGCGTGGCGAGCAGGGCGAGTCCCAGCCACAACGCCGCCGTAAGCCAGACGTCGGTCATGTGCATCGACCTCCTGCCGCAGCCTTCCCCTCCGCCTGACCGCCCTCGACGGCCTTCCGGTCCGCATTCGTGGCCGTCACATGATTCCGAACCATCTCTCTGCCGCCCGGTAGCCCACCAGGACGGCGCAGAAGCCCAGGGTCACGCTCAGCAACAGGTTCATAATCGCCCGAAGGCCCTGCCCGTCGTTGGCCATCGCGAAGGTCTCCCACCCGAACGAGGAAAACGTCGTGAAGCCGCCCAGCACGCCGACGGTCAGACCGATGCGATAATCCTGGCGAATCAGAATCGGACCGCTGAAGACGTAGTTCAGGAAACCAATCACCAGACATCCGATAATATTGACCGTCAGGGTCCCCACCGGAAAGGAACCATTGGACAGCCTCTGGCCCCAGCCCTGAACCAGGTAACGAAGCACGGAACCGAAGCCGCCGCCCATGGCCACCATCACGATCTTCACCATCCAACGCTTCCTCGCATGCCGGTCCGCCAAACAAGAAACCCTACGCAGGCATTCGGCCCGGCAGGGTTCATCTACAAGGTCTCCGTGGCGCGGACCCTGCCCAGGTCGATGCGGGCAGGAGTCATCAGGTCAGCGCGACCGGTTAAGGGCGGACTCCATCGCCGCCGCTATACTATCCTCTGGCACGACAAGTTGCAAGGGCGGCGGTTGGCCGGTCTTCACGTGCCCTTAAGGTTCGCTTCGGTACTCTGGGATCGGCGAACGACCGCGCAGCGAAGATAATCGAGGCATTCGATGCGGGTGCTGGTCATTGAAGACGAGCCCGATCTGTTGGAGGCACTGGTCCAGGCGCTCCGGGAGGCCGGGTATGCCGTGGACCAGGCCTCCGACGGACCGGACGGCCTGTTCAAGGCGGCCGGGACGGGGTACGACGCGATTGTGCTCGATCTGATGCTGCCGGGCATGAGCGGGTGGGACGTCCTGCGCGAACTCCGAAAGACCATGTCGACGCCCGTTCTCATCCTGACGGCCCGCGATACGCTGCCCGACCGGGTGAGGGGCCTCGACGCCGGGGCCGACGACTACCTCACCAAGCCGTTCGAACTGCCCGAATTGAAGGCCCGCCTGCGGGCACTGATTCGTCGTGGGGCCGGCCAGGCGGCGCCGGTGATTGCGATCGGAGATGTGACGGTCCATACGGCCGAGCGCACCGTCCGCAAGGCCGGGCAGGTGGTGGCCCTCACGCCGACGGAATATGCCCTGGTGGAACTCCTCGCGCTGCACAAAGGAAAGCTGGTCACACGAACGATGATCTACGAGCACCTGTTCGACGAGGAGAGCGACACCCTGTCCAACCTCGTCGATGTTCACGTCGCCAATGTGCGAAAGAAGCTTGGCCGGGATTTCATCACGACCCGCCGGGGCGAAGGGTACCAGGTTCATGTTTAGGTCCATCCAATGGACGCTCCAGCTGTGGCACGCGGGCCTGCTGGCCGTCGTGCTGATCGGTTTCGGCGTGGCCTCGTTCTTCGGCATTTCCCGATCCCGGTTTCAGGAACTGGACGCCGAGCTTGAGCGAGCGGTTCAGCTGCTGGCGGCCGGTTTTCGCCCGCCCAAGCTGCCGGGCCCGCAGTCGCGGCCGACGGCCCCGTCCGATGCGGCGGACGACGGCGCGTGCGACGCGTGGCGGGAACTCCCGATGCCGGAGTTCGAACTGCCCGCCGCTCTGGCAGCGCGGTTCGCGAACGGGCGGCCGGAATCGGACTACTACGTGATCTGGGACTTCGAAGGCAAGGTCCTGATGTCGTCGAGCGATCGCGCCGCGATTGACGTGCCGTACCCCGGGCCGCGTCCCGAGAGGTCCGCGCGGCCGCCGGCGCCCGGCCCGCCTCAGATCCGGGGGCGGGGCGAGTTTCGCGAGGCGTACGTGAACGGTCCCCTGTGGACGCGGATCCTGATCGGCACGTCCACGCGTCCGACGCAGACCGAATTACGGCGCCTGGCCTTCCTGCTGGCGGCGATCGGCGCCGGCGTGCTGGTCGTCGGGTTGGCAGGCGGGTGGCTGGTCTCTCTGCGCGCCGTGAGGCCGATCCGCGCGATCACAAGGGTGGCGCGGGAGATCTCCGCGTCGAACCTGTCCCGCCGCATCCCCGCCGACAAGCTCCAAAGCGAACTCGGGAGCCTCGCCGCCGTTCTGAACGAGATGTTTGCCCGGCTTGACGCGGCGTTTCAGCAGCAGGTCCGCTTCACGGCCGACGCGTCCCACGAGCTTCGCACGCCGCTGTCCGTCATCCACACCCATGCCCAGCTGGCCCTTTCGCGGGAGCGATCGGCCGACGAGTACCGCAAGACGATTGAGACGTGCCAGCGGGCATCCAGCCGGATGAAGGATCTCGTGGACTCGCTCCTGCTCCTGGCCGGTGCCGACGCCGGCCGGCTCTCGCTGAACCGGCAGCGTGTCGACCTGCGGACCGTTGTGGAAAACTGCATCGCCATGGTGGCCCCTCTGGCCGACGCCAGGGGCGTTGTCATCGAAGGCGACTTGCGTCCCGCGGAGCTGAGCGTTGACGCGTCTCGGGTCACCCAGGTCACCACGAACCTTCTTACCAATGCAATCCGGTACAACCGCAGGGACGGTCGTGTCGCCGTCTCACTGAAGATGAACGACGCCGGGGCGGTGCTGACGATCAGCGATACGGGTCTCGGGATCCCCGTCGAGAACCAACCGCATATCTTCGAGCGCTTCTACCGCGTCGACAAGGCCCGGAGCCGCGAAGAAGGCGGCAGCGGCCTGGGGCTGGCCATCTGCAAGGCCATCGTCGAGGCGCACGGCGGGGCGATTTCGTTTCGCAGCGAACCCGGCCGGGGGACCACGTTCGAAGTCCGGCTGCCGCGTGGTGCCTCTTCGGGCCCGGATTGACCCCGTCGCCGAGACGATCCAGCGTCAAGCCGCATTTCTGTGACCCATCTTCATCTCGCCTTAAGGTTCGCCGTGGTAGGATCCGGTGGAACGATCGAGCGATGCGTTGGCGGGAGTTGCGCGAAGAGCCGACGGCTCGGGACTGACGATGAAAAAGATCCTGGCGTTCATCCTTCTCGCGGGTTTGCTCGTCGGGGGCGGCGCGGGCTACTGGCGCCGCGGCAGCACCACGGCCGTGTCCTTTCGCACGGAGCCGGTCCGGCGGGGAGACATGGTCGTCTGCATCAGCGCCACCGGCACCGTGGAGCCGGAGGAGGTCATCGACGTCGGCGCGCAGGTCGCCGGCCAGATCCTGTCGTTCGGCAAGGACGCCAACGGGCGAACGGTGGACTACGGTTCTCCGGTCGAAGCGGGCACCGTCCTGGCGAGAATCGATGATGCCCTTTACACCTCCGAGGTGACGCAGGCCGGGGCGCAGGTCTTGTCGGCGCAGGGGGGGCTGAGGCGCGCCGAGGCCGACCTGGAGCAGGCGAAGGCCAGGCTCTTCCAGGCCGAGCGAAACTGGGAGCGCGCTCAGCAGCTCGGTTCCTCGTCGGCCCTGGCAGGCACGGAGTATGACAATTACAGGGCGGGCTACGACTCGGCAAAGGCGAGTGTCGAGATTGCCGAGGCGGCGATCGTTCAGGCCAGGGGCGGCCTTGCCCAGGCCGAGGGCATGCTGGACCGCGCGAAGCGCAATCTCGGCTACACCACGATCACGTCGCCGGTCAAGGGCGTCATCATCGATCGGCGCGTCAACATCGGCCAGACCGTCGTCGCGAGCCTGAACGCCCCCAGCCTTTTCCTGATCGCCAAGGACCTCACCCGCATCCAGGTCTGGGTGGCCGTGAACGAGGCGGACATCGGCCGCCTGCGTCCCGGCCAGCCCGTGACATTCACGGTGGATGCGTTTCCGGGCGAGTCATTCAAGGGGCAGGTTGGCAAGATCCGTCTGAATGCCTCCATGACACAGAACGTCGTCACCTACACGGTGGAGGTGGTGGCCGACAATCCCGACGGACGACTGCTGCCGTACCTCACGGCGAACGTCAAGTTCGAACTGAGTCGCCATGACAACGTGCTGATGGTGCCCGCCGCCGCGTTGCGATGGACGCCCGCCCGGGAGCAGGTCTCGCCGGAGGCTCGCCGGGCCCTCGAGGAGCCGCGTGCCGCTGCCGTGTCGGCAGTCGTTTCGCCATCCGCACTGCTCGCGGCGCCGTCGTCCGGAGCGGCCTCGCAGCCTGCATCCGTGCCGGGCGACGGACAGGAGCAGGGCGTGGTCTGGGTTCCGGATGGACCGTATGTGCGGCCCGTCTTCGTCCGCGTGGGCCTGACCGACGACGTCATGACGGAGGTTCAGGGCGCCGGCGTGGCGGAAGGCGTAAACGTCGTGACGGGTCAGGACGAGGGCGAGACCGCCTCGACCGGCAGCAACCCGTTCCTGCCCAAGATACCAAGGGGCGGAAAGGGCGGGCCGCCGCCGCCCATGTAGGCGGGTCGCCGATTGCCGTGGCCGTACCCGATGCCAATGATCCGGCTTCATGACATCTGCAAGACGTACCACATCGGCGAAATCAGCCTGCCGGTGCTGAAGAATGTCTCCCTGAGCGTCGAGCGCGGCGAGCTGGTTGCCCTTATGGGCGCCTCCGGCTCGGGCAAGAGCACGTTGATGAACATCCTGGGCTGCCTCGACCGGCCGACTTCCGGCCGGTACTGGCTTGACGGCCGGGACGTGTCGGGGCTCTCGGTCGTCGAGCGGGCGATGGAAAGGAACCGGAGGATCGGCTTCGTCTTTCAGAATTTCAACCTTCTGCCGCGTACGAGCGCATTGGACAATGTGGCCATGCCGCTTTCTTACGCGGCTGAGCACCTTTCCGAGCGCGAGTGCCGCCGCCGCGCACAGGAGATGCTTTGCCGGTTCGGCCTGCAGGATCGACTGCATCACGAGCCGTCGCAGCTCTCGGGCGGCCAGCAACAGCGGGTGGCCATCGCCCGCGCGCTGATTCACCGGCCTCCTCTGCTGTTCGCCGACGAGCCGACCGGCAACCTGGACTCCCGAACGAGCGTCGAGGTCCTTCGCATGTTTCAGCGTCTGAACGAGGAAGACGGTCTGACCATCATCCTGGTGACGCACGACGCGAACGTGGCCAGGTTCGCCCGGCGGGTCATTCATATTCGCGACGGCACGATCTCCGACGGATCCTTCTCCGACGACGGCCCCGTGCAGCCGGTTTCCGGAGCGGAGTGCGTGGAGGGAGGAGCCTGCATATGAGAATCCTGCGTACCACCCGGACCGCCCTGCGGGCGCTGCGGCGGAACCCGATGCGGGCGACGCTGACGACGCTGGGGATCGTGATCGGCGTCGGGGCGGTGATCGCCATGATGGAAATCGGCGCGGGCTCCGCGGCGCAGATCCAGAAGGGCATCTCCAGCATGGGGGCCAACGTGTTGCTCATCATGCCGGGGACCGCGTCCACGGCCGGCGTGAGCACCGGCAGCGTGACCACGCTCACCCCGCAGGACTGCGACGCCATTGTCCGCGAGTGCCCGGCCATCCGGACGGCTGCCCCGGTCGTGCGGGCCCGCACGCAGGTGGTCTGCGGCAGTCGCAACTGGCAACCCAATTCGATCTACGGGACGACGGCGGCCTTTCTGGAAGTGAGGCAACTGGGCCCCATGGCGCAAGGGAGCATGTTCACGGACCGGGACATTCTCAATGGGAACCGCGTGTGCGTCATCGGAAAGACGCTGGTGCGGGAGCTGTTCCAGGGCCAATCGCCCATCGGGAGGGAGATCCGCGTCAAGAACGTGACGTTTCGGGTCATCGGGGTGCTGCGGAGCAAAGGGGCCAACATGATGGGGATGGACCAGGACGACATCCTGATTGCGCCCTGGTCCACGATCAGGTCCCGCGTGACCGGTTCCACGCTGGAGAACGCCAGCCAGAGCATCAGCAGCGGGTCCGGCAGCAGTTCCGTCAACACCCTGAGCAACCTTTACCCCAGCGGCCAGACGAGCCTGTATCCCCAGCGCAGCGAGGCCCAGATCGCCAACTACCCGATGCCGGTGCGCTTCACGAACGTCGATCAGATTCTTGCGACCGCCCGGAACACCCAATCCATTCCCGCGGCCATGCGGCAGGTGAGGGACGTGCTGCGCCGCCGTCATCGCCTCGGCGCTGAAGACGCCGACGATTTCGACCTGCGCGACATGACGGAGATGAGCAACGTGCTCACCTCCACGACCACGCTGATGACCAACCTGCTGCTGTGCGTGGCGACGATCTCGCTCGTCGTCGGCGGCGTCGGGATCATGAATATCATGCTGGTCTCGGTGACGGAGCGCACCCGCGAAATCGGGCTGCGCATGGCCGTGGGCGCCCAGCCGCGCGACATTCTGCGACAGTTTCTGGTCGAGGCCGTCGTCCTGTGCCTGCTCGGCGGGGCAATCGGGATTTCGCTGGGGCGGGGAGCCTCGACACTGGTCCGGCTGCTGCTCGGCTGGCCGACGGCAATCTCCGTGGGAGCGATCCTCGCGGCGGTGCTGGTTTCCGCGAGCGTCGGGATGCTGTTCGGCTATTACCCGGCATGGAAGGCCTCCCGTCTCGATCCGATCGAGGCGCTGCGCTACGAATGAGGAATGCAAGATGGCGGATACAGATGCGCGACGTGTCGCACTCCGTGCCGCAGGGCTCGGTCTGCTCTGCGCCCTGGCTTCCGGATGCGCCGTCGGACCGGATTACAGGCGCCCGGACCTGCCCGTGCCGGCCGGGTGGACCGGCCTGCGATCGGACGCGGCAGCGACGCAGCCCGCAACCCCGACGACCCGGCCGACCGGCGAGCCTTGTGATGTCGCCGCGTGGTGGAAGAGGCTGAACGATCCGACGCTGGACTCGCTGATCGACCGGGCCGTCCGGTCCAACCTGGACCTGAAGATCGCCACCGCTCGTGTCCGCGAGGCAAGGGCACAGCGCAACGTGGCGGCCTCCGCCCTCTGGCCGCAGATCGCCTCGTCGGGCCACTACAACTACAGCGGGGCCAGCCTGAACGCCGGTCCCGAGTCCTCAGGCAACACCAGCGTGCTCAAGGACGCGCGGAACACGGCCATCAACGCGGCCGTCCGGTCACTGACGTCCGGCCAGGGGATCGACCCCGCACAGATCGCTTCAAGCACGGCCAACCAGGTTGTCTCGCAGGTCATCAACAGGAAGCTCACGGACGACGCCGGGACTTCGCACCGCGGCCAGAACATGTTTCAGGCGGGGTTCGACGCGAGTTGGGAGCTGGATGTCTTCGGCGGCACGCGTCGCGGAGTCGAGGCGGCCGACGCGGATGCCACGGCCGCCGCCGATGATCGACGGGGTGTGATCGTGTCGCTGGTATCGGAGGTGGCGCTCAACTATGCGCAGTTGAGGGGATACCAGAAACGATTGGCGATCGCCCTGCAGAACGTCGAGGCGCAGCGCAAGACGGTCGAGCTGACACAGGAGCGGCTCTCGGCCGAATTCGCGAGCAGGTTGGAGGTGGCGCAGGCCCGAACGCAGCTCGCCACCACGGCATCGCAGGTCCCCGTCCTGGAGGATGCCATTCGTCAGACCATCTACCGCCTGGGCGTCCTGCTTGGGCTCCCGCCGGGCGCGCTCCTGCCCGAACTGGAGAAGGCGGCGGCGCTTCCCGCGAACCCGCCCGACGTGCCCATCGGCCTGCCTTCGGACCTGCTTCGCCGCCGACCGGACGTGTGTTCCGCCGAACGCCAACTGGCGGCGGCCACCGCGCGGATCGGGGAGGCCGTCGCCGATCTGTTCCCGAAGTTCTCTCTCACGGGCGCCTTCGGAACCCAGAGTCGGGATGCCCGCTACGTGCTCGATCGCAACAGCCTCACGTGGTCGGTCGGACCGGCGGTCTCCTGGCCGATCTTCCAGGGCGGCCGGATCGTGGCGAACATCGAGATACAGAACGCCCGCCAGGAGCAGGCTCTGGCTGCATACGAGCAGACGGTGTTGAACGCGCTGAAAGAAGTGGAGACCGCGCTCTCCGCCTACTCGAATGAACAGCTGCGCCGCCAGACGCTTCAGGAAGCCGTTCAGACGAGCCGGCAGGCGACCGAGTTGAGCATGCAGCTCTACGTCCGCGGAATGACGGCGTTTCTGAACGTGCTCGAAGCGCAACGCGCGACGTACGTGTCCGAGGAGGCCCTCGTTCAGAGCGACACGGCCATCATCACCAGCCTGATCGCCCTGTACAAGGCCCTCGGCGGGGGGTGGGAGGGCTGAAGACGCTCCATCGCCGCGGCCGCGTTCCGGGCGACGGCCGCGTTGCCGCCGGCGGGGGCCGCGCCATGCGGACCCATCCGGAGTCCCTCCGGAGGGATCGCGGCGGGGGTCACACGCGCGGCAGGTCGCCGGGGCCCTTGGTCGGCAGTTCGGTGTGGCCCATGAGGAAGCGGTCCACGCCGCGGGCCGCCTCGCGGCCTTCGCTGATCGCCCAGACGACGAGCGACTGGCCCCGCCGCATGTCGCCCGCCGCGAAGACGCCCGGCACGTTCGTCATGTATTCGGCGTCCGTCGCGACGTTGCCCCGCGCGTCGAGCTTCACGCCGAGCTGCGCGATCGGGCCGCCGGGCTCCGGTCCGACGAAGCCCATCGCCAGCAGCACGAGGTCCGCCGGCCAGTCGCGGTCGCTGCCGGCCACCTCGCGCATCTGCGGCCCCCGGCCGTCGGGGGCCGGCACGAACTCGACGTCCACCGTGTGGAGCCGCCGGACGCGGCCGCCCGCACCCGCAAACTCCTTCGTCAGGATGCTCCAATACCGCTCGCAGCCTTCTTCGTGCGAGCTGCTTGTGCGGAGCTTCATCGGCCAGTAGGGCCACGGCTGGCCCGGCGGCCGGCCTTCGGGCGGCCTGGGCAGCAGCTCGAACTGTGTGACCGACCTCGCCCCGTGCCGGTTCGACGTCCCGACGCAGTCGCTGCCGGTGTCGCCGCCGCCGATGACGATCACGTGCTTGTCCGTTGCGAGGATCGGCCGTGCGTCCGCCAGGGTGTCGCCGGCGACGCGGCGGTTCTGCTGCGTGAGGAAGTCCATCGCAAAGTGGATGCCGTCGAGGCCGCGGCCCGGAATCGGCAGGTCGCGCGGCTTCGTGGCCCCGCCGCAAAGCACGATTGCGTCGAACGGCTCGAGCTGCGAAACGGGGAAGTCCCGCCCGACGTCGACGCCCGGCCGGAAGAGGATGCCCTCGTCCTCCAGGATCTTCAGGCGCCGATCGAGAACCCACTTCTCGAGCTTGAAGTCGGGGATGCCGTACCGCAGCAGGCCGCCGATGCGGTCCGCCCGTTCGAACACGACGACGGAGTGCCCGGCGCGGTTGAGCTGCTGCGCGCAGGCGAGGCCCGCCGGCCCGGAGCCGATCACCGCGACCATCTTGCCCGTGCGGTGCTTCGGCGGCTCGGGGCGGATCCAGCCGGCCTCGAAGGCGTGCTCGGCGACGGCGTACTCGATCCGCTCGATCGTCACCGGCGGTTCGTTGATGCCCAGCACGCACGCCTCTTCGCACGGCGCGGGGCAGACGCGGCCGGTGAACTCGGGGAAGTTGTTCGTCGCGTGCAGCTCGGCGATCGCCGGCTCCCACAGGCCGCGGTAGACGAAGTCGTTCCAGTCGGGGATGAGGTTTCCCAGCGGACAGCCCGGGTGGCAGAACGGCACGCCGCAGTCCATGCACCGCGCCGCCTGGCGTCGCAGCCGCTCCTCGGGAAAGGGCATGTAGACGTCAAGCGAGTCGCGGAGGCGCTCCTCGACCGGACGCCGTTCGGGCGTTTCACGCGGGTATTCACGGAAACCGGTGGGCTTACCCATTCGTGACACCGTCCTTCCTCTTCCAGGCGCGACTCCGGCCCCCGGACCCGGCCGGCGGGCGAACCTTCGCCGCCGCGGGCACGCCGCCCCGGAGAACCGCCCGCCCCCCGCGCTCCCGTACGTCGCTATGCATACGCCGGCACCGGTCCTTTCTGGTGCGGTCGGCCCTCGGCCGCCAGCCGCTGCAGCGCCCGCTTGTAGTCGGTCGGCATCACCTTTACGAAGTCCTCGAGCGCCTCGTCCCAATGGTCGAGCACGGCCTTCGCCCGCGCGCTCTCCGTGTACAGGAAGTGATTCTCGATCAATTCCCGCAGGTCGGCGATGTCGTCCGCGTCGGTCACCTTCTCCAGCTCCACCATTTCGAGGTTGCACCGGACCCGGCCGAAGTCGCCGGCCTCGTCCAGTACGTAGGCGATGCCGCCGCTCATGCCCGCGGCGAAGTTCCGCCCCGTCGGGCCCAGGACCGCCACGCGCCCGCCGGTCATGTACTCACACCCGTGGTCGCCCACGCCCTCGACGACCGCCCGCGCGCCGCTGTTGCGGACGCAGAACCGTTCGCCCGCCAGCCCGCGGATGTACGCCTCGCCGCCGGTCGCGCCGTAGAGGGCGACGTTGCCGATGAGGATGTTCTCCTCCGCGACGAAGGTCGCCTCGCGCGGCGGGCGGATGATGAGCTTCGCCCCCGAGAGCCCCTTGCCGAAATAGTCGTTCGCGTCGCCCTCGACGCGCATCGTCAGACCCCGCGCGCCGAACGCGCAGAAGCTCTGCCCGGCCGAGCCGCGGCAGCGGACCACGATGGTGTCGTCCGGCAGGCCGTCCGCGCCGTGCCGCCGCGAGATCTCGCTGCTGAGCATCGTGCCGACCGTGCGGTGGACGTTGCGGATCGGCAGGTCGATCTCGACCCGTTCGCCGCGTTCCAGCGCCGGCCGGGCCCTCTCGATCAGGCCGTGGTCGAGCGCCGCCTCGAGCCCGTGCTCCTGCTGCGTGAGGCAGTGCTTGCCGACATAGGCCGGCACCTCGGGCTGGTACAGGATGTTCGAGAGGTCGAGCCCCCGGGCCTTCCAGTGATCGACGGCCTTGCGCGGCTCCAGCTTGTCCGACCGTCCCACCATCTCGTGGATCGTCCGGAAGCCGAGGCTCGCCATGATCTGCCGCAGCTCCTCCGCGACGAAGTAGAGGAAGTTGATCACGTACTCCGGTTTGCCGGTGAACTTCCGGCGCAGCTCGGGATCCTGCGTCGCGACGCCGACGGGGCACGTGTTCAGGTGGCACTTCCGCATCATGACGCAGCCGGAGACGACCAGCGGGGCCGTCGCGAAGCCGAACTCCTCGGCCCCGAGGAGGCAGGCGATCGCGACGTCGCGGCCGGTCTTGAGCTGCCCGTCGCACTCGACGACGATGCGGCTCCGCAGATCGTTCAGCACGAGCGTCTGGTGCGTTTCGGCGAGGCCCAGCTCCCACGGCAGGCCGGCGTGCTTGATCGACGACTGCGGCGAGGCGCCCGTGCCCCCGTCGTGTCCGCTGATGAGCACGACGTCGGCCTTGCCCTTTGCCACGCCCGCCGCCACGATCCCCACGCCGACCTCGGCGACCAGCTTCACGCTGATCCGCGCCCTGGGGTTGGCGTTCTTCAGGTCGTGGATGAGCTGCGCGAGATCCTCGATCGAGTAGATGTCGTGGTGCGGCGGCGGGGAGATGAGCTGGACGTACGGCGTCGAGTGGCGGACCCTGGCGATCCAGGGGTAGACCTTCTCGGCCGGAAGCTGGCCGCCCTCGCCCGGCTTGGCGCCCTGGGCCATCTTGATCTGCAGCTCGTTCGCGTTGACGAGGTAGTGGTTCGTCACGCCGAAGCGCGCCGACGCCACCTGCTTGATCGCGCTGTTTCGCCAGGTACCGTCCGGCTCCGGCGTGAAGCGGGCGGGGTCCTCGCCGCCTTCGCCGCTGTTGCTCCGGCCGCCGATGCGGTTCATCGCGATCGCCAGCGTCTCGTGCGCCTCCTGGCTGATCGAGCCGTACGACATCGCGCCGGTCTTGAACCGTTTGACGATCTCCGTCCACGGCTCGACCTCGTCGAGCGGGATCGGCTTGTCCAGCGTCTTGAACTCGAGCAGGCCGCGGAGCGTGCACAGCGCCCGGCTCTGGTCGTTGATCAGCGCGGCGTATTCGGCGTAGGTCTTCGCGTTGTTTTCGCGCGTGGCCTGCTGCAACCGGGCGATCGTGAGCGGGTTGAAGAGGTGGCGTTCGCCGTTCCGCCGCCACTGGTACTGCCCGCCGACGTCCAGATCGAGCACGGCGGCGACCTCCCGCGGCGGGTAGGCCCGCTCGTGCCGCCGCCGGGCCTCGAGCGCGACCGTCTCGAGGCCGATCCCCCCGATGCGCGACGGGGTCCAGGGGAAGTACGTGCGGATCAGCTGTTCGCTCAGGCCGACGGCCTCGAACACCTGCGCCCCGCGGTAGCTCTGGAGCGTCGAGATGCCCATCTTCGACATCGTCTTGAGGACGCCCTTGTCGGCCGCCTTCACGTAGTTCTTCTTCGCCGTCTCGGCCGAGACCTCCGTCAACTGTCCCGTGGCGACCATGTCCTCGATGCTCTCGAAGGCGAGATACGGGTTGATCGCCCCGGCGCCGTAGCCGAACAGCAGACAGAAGTGATGCACCTCGCGCGGCTCGCCGCTCTCGATCACCAGGCCGCACTGCGTCCGGCGACCCTCGCGGACGAGGTGATGGTGCACCGCGGACGTCGCCAGCAGCGCCGGAATCGGGGCATTGTCGCGGTCCGCGGGCCGGTCGGAGAGGATCAGGATCGAGTAGCCGTTCCGCACCGCCCACGACGCCCGGGCACAGAGTTCGTCCAGCGCCGCCTCCATCGCCCCCGCGCCGCCCCGCGCCTCGAACACGATCGGCAGCGTGATCGAGGCCAGCCCCTCGGCCTTCAGCGCCCGGATCCGCTCCAGTTCTTCGTTGGTGAGGATGGGCCGGTCCACCCGGAGCTGGCGGCAGTGGCGCGGCGTCTCCTGGAACAGGTCCTGCTCCGCGCCCAGCGTCGAAATGTACGACGTCACCAGTTCCTCGCGGATGGCGTCGAGCGGCGGGTTCGTCACCTGGGCGAAGAGCTGCTTGAAGTAGTCGTAGAGCAGCCGCGGCCCGTCGGACAGCACGGCCAGCGGCGTGTCGTTTCCCATCGAGCCGACCGGCTCCTGCCCCTGCCGGGCCATGGGGCCGATCAGGATCTTCAGGTCCTCGAGCGTGTAGCCGAAGGCCCGCTGCCGTGTCCTGAGCGGCTCGGACGGCGCCGGGGCCGGAGCGGCCTGCGGCAGACCGTCGAGCCGGACAAGGTTCTCGTTCAGCCAGGCACGGTAGGGCTTGCGCCGGGCCATCGCGTCCTTGATTTCGGCGTCGTCGATGATGCGGTGCTGCTCCATGTCCACCAGGAACATGCGCCCCGGCTGAAGGCGGCCCTTCTGGAGCACGTTTGCCGGGTCGATGTCGAGCACGCCGGTCTCGGAGCCCATGACGACGAGCCCGTCCTTCGTCACCGTGTAGCGCGACGGACGCAGGCCATTGCGATCGAGCACGGCGCCGATGCAGCGCCCGTCGGTGAACGGGATCGACGCCGGGCCGTCCCACGGCTCCATCAGGCACGCGTGGTATTCGTAGAACGCCCGCTTCTCGTCGCTCATCGTCTCGTGGTTCTGCCACGCCTCGGGGATGAGCATCATGATGGCGTGCGGCAGCGACCGCCCGGTGTGGTAGAGCAGCTCCACCGCGTTGTCGAGGATGGCCGAGTCGCTCGCGCCGGGCGTGAGGATCGGGAAGAGCTTCTCCATGTCGTGGCCGAAGGCGTCGGAGCGGAACATCGTCTGCCGCGCGTGCATCCAGTTGATGTTGCCGCGCAGCGTGTTGATCTCCCCGTTGTGACAGAGGAAGCGGAACGGGTGCGCGAGGTCCCACGTCGGGAACGTGTTCGTGCTGTACCGCTGGTGAACGAGGGCCAGCCCGCTGGCCAGGAGCGGATCGGACAGGTCGGGGAAGTACGTCTCGACCTGGTCGGCCAGCAGCAGGCCCTTGTAGACCATCGTGCGGCACGACAGGCTCGGGATGTAGAAGAACTTCTTTTCGGGCAGGCCCGATTCGCGTATCGCCCGCTCGACGACCTTGCGGATGACGTAGAGCACGCGCTCGAACTGTGCCGCGTCCCGGACGCCCGCCCCCCGGCCGATGAAGACCTGCCGGATGAACGGTTCGACGGCGCGGGCCGTCGTCCCGAGCGGGGCGTTGTTCGTCGGCACGTCCCGCCAGCCGAGGAACTGCTGTCCTTCGCGACGGACCACCTCTTCCACGGCGTCCGTGCAGAACTTGCGCTGGTCGCGGTCCCGGGGCAGGAACACGAGCCCGGCACCGTACTCCTGCGGATCGGGCAGGCGGATGCCCACGTCGCCCGCGCGGGCCTTCAGGAAGGCGTGCGGGGTCTGCATCAGGATGCCGGCCCCGTCGCCCGTCTTCGGGTCGCAGCCGCAGGCCCCGCGGTGCGTCAGATTCACCAGGATCCGCAGCGCTTTCTCGATGATGTCGTGCGATGCTTCGCCGCTCAGCCGGCAGACGAGCCCCACCCCGCACGCATCGCGCTCGAACTGCGGGTCGTAGAGTCCCTGTTTCGGCGGCATGCCTGCGTGTCCGGTCATGGTCGCACCACCGCCCCCGCCAGCACGGCGTCGCGCCGCTCCGTCCGCCGATCGTCGGCCACCCCGTTCGGGCTCGTCAGCATCTCGATGAAGCCGGTCATCACCGGCGTCAGCACCTTGCCCCGACGCCGGATGATGCACAGCGGCCGCACCAGCTCCAGACCGTCCACCGGAACCACCATCAACGCCCCCGTCTCGACCTCGCGCCGCACCGTCGGCTCCGGCAGGATCGACACGCCCGCCCCGATCTCGACGCCGCGCTTGATCGCCTCGATGTTGTCAAACTCCATCACCACGTGGACGTGGACCTTCGATTCACGCAGGTAGCGGTCCACGTGCCGACGAACCGCCAGGTCCGAGTCGAACGCGACAAAGTTCTCGCCCTGCAACTGGCTCAGGTGGATGCGTCCTTGTCGCACGAAGGGATGCCCCGGGTGGCACACCAGGACCATCGGCTCATCCCGCCAGGGCACCGCGATGAACTCCCGCGGCGCCCGCGGACAGGAGATCAACCCCAGGTCGGCCTCGTCGTTGAGCACCCTTTCGCACACCTTGTCCGGGTGGGTGTAATCCAGCCGGATCGTCCCGCTCGGCCACCGCGCCTGAAACTCGTGCACGTACCGCTGCATGTCGTACAGGCCGACGGAGTAGATGGACGCCACAATGAGACGACCGGCGACATCCGCCTGAAACGACTTCGTGCGGGCTTCGAGCGCCGCGTAACGCTCGACCAGGTCCCGGCAGCCCTCGTAGTACACGCGGCCTTCGGGCGTCAGTTCGAGCGGCCGCTTCGACCGGTCGATCAACCGCACGCCCAGACGCTTCTCGATCTGGAGAACCGCCTGGCTCGCCGCCGACTGCGTGATCCCCGCAGCGGACGCCCCGCGCGAGAAACTTCGCTGCCGAACCACGTCGCAGAAGATCTTCATGCATTCAAACGTCATGACCCAACGCCCACCCGCCCGTGATGAACACGCCAGCGGCACACAGTATTCTAATTAGTGATATCAATGCACGCAAGAGCCTTCTATGAATGAATCTGATGAAGAGGGCGGAACGTTTGGTACGCTCTTACCCGGAAGAAATCAGATAAGCCCTTTTATGGCAATACCTTATACGAATAGTGGCTGTTCGCATGGCCAGGCGGCGATAAGATCCATGGCTCGCAATGCTCATCCTCAATACGCTGGACCAGGCACCCGGGGGCCGCCTGGCCGGGCGGCGTCTATCGCGGTCTGACCGTCCGGACGGCTGTGGCAAGGCCGCCGTCGGGGGTGCGGCGGGGGCCCCGTGGATCGTTGACGAAACGGGCATTTCCTAGTACAAGGTACTGCGGCAGTCTGGGGGAGGGTGCCTGCCGGCGGCGGGTGTGAACGTAACCGACAAGGACTGGACCACGCTGGGCATTCCGTGAAACGCTACTGGCCTATTATTGTTGCGGCAGCCGCACCGGCGGTCGTCGTGTTCTTGATCTACCTCACGGCACCGGCAAGCGAGGGCGCGCGTGCCAAGCTCCAGCAGGATATCGATCAGGAGCTGGCCAAGGCCCGCCGGCTGCTGGCGGCCTATGAGCCGACGCAGCAGATGCTCCTGGCCGGCGAGCAGCGGCTCACCGGCAAGGAGGGGCCGTTCGAGATCACGGATGCGCGGCTGCAGAAGATGTCGTCTGCGTGGGACAAGTCATCTTCGTACGTCGAGCAGGAGAGCCCGATCAAGCCGGTCTCGGCGGACCTGCAGCGGGCACTTGGCGAGGCGGCCGATCTTTGCCGGCGGCGCGTGGGGGGGGCCGAGAAGCAGCCCTCGGCGGAGGCGGCGAATGACGCGGCCGGCGCCCGCCGTCTCGTGACGGACTGGCTCCAGGCCAACGAGAGCCGGCTCAAGGACGCGATCCGGATCGTGGATGCGGCGATGGGCCTGAGCACGTCTTCCGGCGAGGAGACGTTGTCGGGCCGCGAGGACGTCGAGGCGAACCGGCTGCGGGCGATCCTCGCGTATCACTACGCCGAGTCGCTCCGAAGGGAGGCGCTGCTGGATCGCAGCCGGGTCGAACGGCTGAGCGAACGGCTTCTGAGCCTCCACGGCGACTGGATCGGCGTGACGGCGGATATCGCCGTCGCCGAGCGTGCCCTGGAGGGCTCATCGGATGCGATGCCCGCCTCGGGCGCGGCGACGGCGGCATCGGCGTCGGCCCCGGCCACGGCGAAGGCGAGAGAGACGGCGAAGGCGCAAGGCGGGGCTCCGGCAGAGTCCAGGGGCACTGCGGCCGCGCCGGCGAAAAGCAGTAAAGTCCTCGGCAAGGTTTTCGGCGCGATCCGCGGCACGGTATCCGACGCGCTGCCGGGCGGAAAGATCGCGGCCGCTTCCGAACCGGCGAAGGCGGCCCCGACGCCCGCAGCCGAAGAACCCGCCGCCGAGCCGTCAGCTCCGATTGCCGTGGAACTCGAGCCGCTCCAGCGGATCCAGCCGCTGCGCGACCGGATTGCCGACCTCGAACGCCAGAAGGCCGAGGCCCTCAAGCGGGCCAAGGGGCTCGAGACGAAGATCACGGAGGAACTCACGCCGCCGCGCGACAGACTGGCCGGTGAGATCCGGCAGAGACGAGAAGCCGCCGCCGCCGCCGAGACGAAGATGGCGGAGATGGAGAACAAGGGCTTCGATCCCAGGAACGCCGGGGCGCTGAACCAGCGGACCGCCGAATACGAGGCCCAGTCGAAGATCGCCCGCGAGGCCTCGCGGCAGGCCGATCTGCTTGAATTCGGCGGCTACACGAACGCGACGCTCGTCACGGAGACCGAGGACTGGCACACCGCGCGGATCGCGCCCGCCAGGGCGGGGGAGCCGCTCGCGGCACAGAAGTGCCTGCGCCAGTACGATCAGGAAATCCGCCTCGCGACGGCCGCGATCCAGGGCGAGCAGAGGGCCGTCGAGGTCCTGGACAAGCGGCTTCAGACGCTGCGGACGCTGCAGGCTTACTACGACGCGCAACTGAAGGGCGGGGCCATGCCGGCCTCGACGCAACCGGCGGCCACGCAGATGGTCGTGCCCGGACTCCGCGGCCGTCACGACGAGATTGTCGGCGAGGCGAAGTCGCTGGTCGCGCTCCTCGATGCCGCCGCCAAGGCCGCCGACGCGAACGACGATGCGGCGATCGCCGAGCTGGGCCGCGGCATCAGTGCCGCGAAACAGGCGCGGCAGAGCGCCGAGAAGCGAACTCGCGAGGCGCAAGGCGCGCAACCCCAGGGCGGCGAGCCAAACCCGCGGCTGCAGAGAATCGAGCAGGAAGACTGGCGCGCCGGCGATGCCGATGCCATCCTCGGCGATCTCCAACTGCTGCTGGCAACCGTGCATTACCAGCGGGCCCTGGCGAGGGAGCGGCTCGCGGCCGTCCTCGACTCGGTGGCACGAATGGGCCTGACCGTGGATGCGGCGGCGGCGCGGACGGCGGCCGCCGCGGACAAGCCCGCGGCCCTGAACGCGGCGCAGGACGCCCAGAAGGCCTACACGGACGCTGAGCCCCGGTTGAAGAAGGACTGGACCGTGCACATGAACCTGGCGGCCGCCTACTACCTTCTCTCGCAGCTTACCCAGGGCCCGCAGGCGAGCCAGTTTCTCGAAAGCGCCCGCAAGGAGTACGCCGCCGGCACCAGCGGGGCCGATGAAAAGAACCCGGACCGCAAGCCCTACGCGGATCGCGCCGAGGCCATCCGAAAGGCCCAGGCGAAGCCCAAACGCCCGGGATGACCTATGGCAGACGAGCCGAAGCGGTTGCCGCCGGCCGGACCCCCATGGTGGTCGTCTCCTCTCGCACGTTTCCACGTTCCGGCCTTCCCACTTGTGAGGTCTTCGCGGCTCCCGACGCGGCGATACGCCGCATGGGGGTTGGTCGTCCTGCTGATCGCCGCATCCCCCGTCGCCGCTCACCCCCTGGGCAACGACACCATCACGCACTTCAGCGTTCTGTTCATCAATCCGAATCGCATCGAGCTGGACTTCCATCTGGATTTCGCCGAGATCCCCGCGAACGCCGCCCGCGAGTCGGAGATCGACGCCGACCGCGACGGCATCGACACGGCCGACGAACAACGGGCGTGGCTGGACCGAAAGGCCGTCGAGCACCTGCGCGACCTGCGCCTGGAGCTTGACGGCAGCGCCCTCGCGATCCGGCTGCTCGGCGAGGCACCGGCCTCGGGCCCGGCGTCCGCCCCGGCCGGCCCGCCGACGACGGGCGTCACGCGGACGATCATGTCGATCGCGGGCGTCGCCGGGATGCCGACGTACCGGCTGATGATCCGCTACGTCGCCGACCTGCCCGCGGACCTGGGGACACGGCCGCACACGCTCACGTACCTTGATGCGAGCTATCCGAGGAACCCCGGCCTGAAGCGTGTGCTCATCGGGCGTTCCGACGCCATCGTCATCGACGAGAAGGACCGCCAATACCTGGACGAACCGCCCGACCCGTTTCTCTACGAACTCTACGACCCGTCCCGGATGCCGCAGGAACGCGAGGGCCGGGTGGTCTTCCGCATCGTCGCCCGGCCGGTCGAGACGCCGCGCCAGGACTCGTGGGCCCGATTCACGGACCCGCGCAACGACCCGGCGCGGACCGACCAGTACCGGCGGCAGGCAAAGCGAATCGAAGGTCTCTTCGCCGGCGGCCTGTCGTTGCCGGTGCTTGCCCTGGTGGCCGCGCTCTGTTTCGGCTACGGCGCCTATCACGCCCTGATGCCCGGCCACGCCAAGACGATCGTTGCCGCCTACCTGATCTCGATGCGCGGCACATGGCTGCACGCCGTCGCGCTGGCCGTCATCGTCACGCTGACGCACACGGCCCTGGTGATCGTCGTCGGCCTCGTGTTTCTCAAGGTCAGCGCGCCGGCCGGTTCGCGCCTCCAATTGTGGCTCGGGCTCTCCGCCGGCCTGATGATCGCCGGCATGGGCGCGTGGCTCCTGTTCCGCGCCGTCAGCGGCCGGCTGCGGCTTCACCACGCCCACGCAACGGGCCACGACCATCATGAGCATGACCACCACGATCATCACCACGCACACAGCCACGAGCACGGCCACTCCCACCACCACCACGCCGGCGCCCACGATCACGGCCGCAGTGGGCCCCAGACCCGGCGCGGCTGGCTCCGGACGCTGTTCACGCACAGCCACCCGCCGCCCCCGGTCGGCACGCACGGCCATGCCCACGACCACGATCACGAACACGCACACGGCCCGCCGGGTTCGGCCGGCACCGCTTCGGCAACCGCGGCGGTCGGCCCGCAGTTGACCTGGCGGCTGCTGGTGTGGCTGGGCGTCAGCGGCGGGATCGTGCCGTGCCCGGCGGCCGTCTGGATCATGCTCCTCGGCATCGCCCAGGGGAAGCCCGGCGCCGGCCTGTTCGCGGTTCTCATGTTCGGCGCGGGGCTGGCCTTGACCCTCATGCTGATCGGCCTTCTGGCCCTGTCCAGCCGCCGTTTCGCCGAGCGGCTCATGGGCACGGAGGGTTCGCAGCGATGGCTGCTGGGCGTGCTCCCGGCGATGGGCGGTCTGGTGGTCCTGGCCCTGGGGGGCGTCATCACGGCCAACTACGCCATGATCATGGCGCGGGGCGAGCCGCTCATCGCGGGCTTCGGCTGATCGGCGGGGGGGCATGGCCGACCTGCGTACGAGGCGGGGCCGCCCGTTGTGCAAACGAAGGTTATCGGGTATACTGCAATACGGAAGCTGACGGCAACGGCCTTCGGCAGTTCGACATGATGTCCGGAACGAGCACGCCGTCAGGTGACCTTCTCGGCGATGGTGCCGGTGACCTTCGGCGAGGCGTTGTTGCCTGAGCCCCCAGGAGGGGGCCGTGCGGGCGAGGCACAGGAGGTAGGCCCGTGAGCAAACGCATCGTCAACAACTCCAAGCCGGATCCCTTTGCCGGCCAGACCGCCCGCACCCGCATCTGCCTTGTCTGCGACCGAACGTTCCTCTCCAGCGGCCCCGGGAACCGGATCTGCCCGCGGTGTTCGCACCGCCGCCGTTCCGACACGCCGATCCACACGCACACGATGCGGGGCTGAGGAACCGGAACCCGCGCCGTTGCGCTGCGGCGCACCAGGAGCGGCTTGACCCCTTTTCCCCGCGGCCGATACCATACCCGGCATGCCGAAGTTCTTTCCCGCGTTCGACGAGTTCACGCGCCTGGCGGCCCAGGGCAACATGATCCCCGTGTATGCCCAGCTGATCGGGGACCACCTGACGCCCGTGACGGCCTTCGCCAACATCGCGCGGACGACCGACCACGCCTTTCTGCTCGAGAGCGTTGTCGGCGGCGAGAAGATCGCGCGGTATTCGTTTATCGCGGCCTCGCCGTACGCCGTCTTTGAGGCCACGCGCGAGAACGTGCGCATCAGCATGGAGCGGGGCGTCCGCAAGCTGACGACGGCCGACCCGCTCACCGAACTCGAGAAGCTGCTGAAGGACTGCCGCGCGGTTCACCTGCCGCGGCTGCCGCGGTTCGTCGGCGGGGCGGTGGGGTACGCGGCGTACGACATGGTGCGGTACTATGAGCGCCTGCCGGACGCCCCGGCGGACGACCGCAACCTTCCCGACCTGCTCTTCGGGCTTTACGACACGATGGTCATCTTCGACCACGTGCAGAAGACGATCCTCGTCGTCAGCCACGCGCACATCGACCGCGAGGGGGACCGGCTCGGCTACGAAAACGCGTGCGCCCGCATCGAGCAGACGATCGAGACGCTGTCGCAGCCGGCCGACATGAGCATCGGGCACATCGCCGTCACGGGCGATCCGACGCTCGGCTTCCAGAGCAACTTCACCCGGGCCGCCTTCGAGAAGGCCGTCGGTTCGTGCAAGGAGTACATACGCGCGGGCGACATCTTCCAGGTCGTGCTGTCGCAGCGGCTGGACCTCGAGACGCAGGCCGACCCGTTCAACATCTACCGCGCGCTGCGGATCGTGAACCCGTCGCCGTTCATGTTCTACCTCAAGAGCCCGAAGGTCGTGCTCGTCGGCTCGTCGCCGGAGATCATGTGCCGTGTCGAGGACGGCGTCATCACGAACCGCCCGCTGGCCGGCACCCGGCGCCGCGGACGGACGGACGAGGAGGACCTGGCCCTCGAGCACGAGCTGCTCGCCGACCCGAAGGAGCGGGCCGAGCACATCATGCTCGTGGACCTCGGCCGCAACGACGTCGGCCGCGTGGCCGAGCTGGGCAGCGTGGAGCTGAGCGACGTGATGACCATCGAGCGTTACAGCCATGTGATGCACATCTGCAGCAACGTGAGCGGGCGCCTCGCCCGGGGCCGGACGTGCTTCGACGCCCTGCGGGCGGCTCTGCCTGTCGGCACGGTGAGCGGGGCGCCGAAGATCCGCGCCATGGAGATCATCGACGAGTTCGAGCCGACGCGGCGAGGGCCGTACGCGGGCGCCGTCGGCTACATCGACTTCGCCGGCAACATGGACACCTGCATCGCGCTGCGGACGATGGTGATTACCCCCGGCGAGCGCGGCAACCGCGTCTACATCCAGGCCGGCGCGGGCATCGTCGCCGACTCCGAACCCGCGCTCGAGTACGAAGAGACGATCAACAAGGCCAAGGGCATGCTGCGGGCCGTCGAGATCGCCGAGAAGGGCTTCCAGTAAACCCACTTCCTTCAAGGCGGCGAACCGGCCGCATTGCCGGGGACGTTCGACCGGGTCAAGGGCGGCCGGCCGGCTGTCACACATGGATGCCCCTGGGATTTGCTTATCTTGGGGCTGGCCGGACGAGCGGCGTGAGCGTATCATAATCCGTCAGACGCCATCGGCGATTGCGCGTTGTGTGACGAGGTGTCACAGGCCCGCGGGCGGGCGCGTTCCGGAGTCGCGTTATGGACAATCAGGAATCGGCTGCAGTCGGCCAGGCCCCGCTCGCCGAACGGCGCTGCCCGGTAACCGGCCGGGAGACAGTTCACCGCGACAGATTCGTGGAACGTCTGGTTCGCGTCATTCGCTGGGCGGTCCGGGTGCTGGCCGTCCTGATGGTCTTCGTGATCATCATGGGCGTGATCGACGTGATCTGGGTCCTTTACCAGCGACTCGTCGCTCCGCCGTTCATGCTCCTCGAGATCAGCGACATCCTGGGAACCTTCGGCGCCTTCATGGCCGTGCTGATCGCCATCGAGATCTTCGTCAACATCACCATTTATCTGCGCGAGGACGTGATCCACATCCGGATCGTCATGGCGACCGCCCTGATGGCGATTGCCCGGAAGGTGATCATCCTGGACATGAAAGAGGTGAGCATGCATGAGATGCTCGGCCTGGCCGCCGTTACCCTGGCGATGAGCATCGGTTACTGGCTGGTCGTGGGAAACCCGTTTGCGTCCAGGGCTCCGGCAGACAATCATTGATCGGCGTCGCGCCGGCGGCTCGCGGCGCGAGACGGAACAGGGTATAGTCGATCGCAGGCGGTCACGAAGCAACGTGACGGCGTTTCATCCTGGCGAGGTGCTCTGATGAAGAATCTCAAGAAACTCGGCGTGTACCTGAGTGACGAACCGGGCGACAGGGAGGCCCTGGCGTTCGCCAGCCTGCTCGCGAAGCTGGGGAAACCCGAGTCGATCGATTGCCTGCACGTGCGCGGCATCGAGGATCCGGTGGAGACGCCGCCTCCGGCGCCCGAGATCCTGCGCCAGAACGTTCTGGAGGTCTTCTCCGAGGATCTGGCCAAGGGCGTCCAGGTCCACGTGTCCGAGGCGACCGGTCTTCAGGAGATGCTTCGTACGGCGCGGGACCACGATCTGGACATGATTGTCGTCGGACGCCGCCTGCCGCACGATCAGCTGGCGGTGGGGACGGCTTTCTACCGGCTGGCGCGGAAGACACCGTGCGACGTGCTGGTTGTTCCCGCCGGTGCGCACCCCCATCTCAGCCGTCTGCTGGTTCTGGTGGACGGTTCCGAGCACTCCCGGATGGCGCTGGAGACGGCGCTCTACATCGCAAGGCTCAGCAGGAGCAAATCGCAGGTGCTGGCGCAGTCCGTGTACGGCGTCCCCTACGGCCACCAGTATACCGGGATGAACATCGAGCAGGCACAGCGTCACCGGGAAGCACTGCAGCGGAAGAGGATCGAAGAGTCTCTGGCGAATATCGACACCAGCGGCGTGGCTTTCGACATCGTCTACACCTGCTCCATGAACACGGCCGCCGCCGCCCACGATATGGCTTCGGCAAGAAGCATGGACGTCATTGTGGTCGGAAGCCGCGGAGCGACGCTGCCGGCCATCGCCCTGCTCGGGGGCACGACCGAACGGGTTCTGCTGGAGGCCCCCGTTCCGGTGCTGGTGGTCAAGCGCAAGGGCGAGACCTTCCGGTTCCTCGACGCGCTCCTCGAGAACTTCCAGCCCGGGTCGTGAGACGGGCGGTTCATGCCGCCCGGAGGGAAGGTGCCGGGCGCAACACGGGGCAGGATCAACCCGGTTCGGCACGCTGGTCGCGCGGACCGCGCGGGGGACGGCGGCCGGCATCGCGTCGTCCACAACCCTCGCAACGACGGACCGCCTGAAAGCGAGCGGGCAACGCGAGAGTGTCCTTGCGTCTTGCAGGGGCCGGCGAGGAATCCGACGGCCCGGGTCCGCCGCGTCAGCCGTTGAACTCGTGTACGGCGTCGATCATCGCCACGATGTTGGCCACGGGCGTGCGGGCCTGGACGTTGTGAATCGCGTCGAAGACGAACCCGCCGCCCTTCGCGAAGATCTCGCACCGTTCCAGCACCTGCCGGCGGACCTCGGCGGGCGTGCCGAACGGCAGGACCTTCTGCGTGTCCACGCCGCCGCCCCAGAACGTCAGCCGGTCGCCGTAGGCCTTCTTGAGGTGCGCGGCGTCCATGCCCGCCGCCGAGCACTGCACCGGGTTGAACACGTCGAAGCCGGCCTCGATGAACTGGTTCAGGAACTTCTCGACCGCGCCGCACGAGTGCTTGAACGACTTCCATGTCGTGTTCGTGTGGATCCAGTCGTTCACCCGCTTGTAGTAGGGCATGTAGAGTTCGGCGAACGTCGCCTCGGAGCAGAATGCCGACGTCTGCGTGCCGAAGTCCGTGCCGCAGACGAAGACGCAATCCACCGCGTTGCCGACGCGGGCGTGGATCTTCGCGAGGTTTGCCAGGGCCATCTCGCACTGCCTGGCGAACACCGTGTGGATGTAGTCCTGCCGCGTGACGGTCGAGACGTACCATTCCTCGATGTCGCGGATGCCCTTCGGGTGCTTGAGGAACGGGGCCGGGACGAGGGCGATGTCGCCGAAGGCCGTGCCGCCGAACGTGGCGACGACGCCGCGTCCGGTGGCGGACGCCCGTTTGACCTCGCGCTCGAAATGCACAAGGTCGGCATCGGCGATCGGGCCGAACTCTTCGAGGTTGTCTTCGGGGTCGAGCCGGCTGTCGTCGATGGGCGGCTGGCGGACGATCGTGTCGAAGAAATAGCTGCCGGCGGGCATCCGGCCGCTCGGCGGCGCGGACCGGTCTCCGCCCGGGTAGATGAACACGTCGCCCTTGGCGTCGGTCGTGGTCTCGAACCGCCCGGGGACGAGCACGTCCAGCCCGAACGGCGTCCGCCACTCCTTCCAGTCCGTGTTCGGGAAGCCGAACATGTTGTTGCGCGGCACGACGCCGGCGAGGTCGAGTCCCATCGCATCGGCCAGGTCATCATCCACCCAGCCGAGCATCTGATAGGGCTCGTGCACCTTCACGAGCTGCTTCGCGAGGCCGTAGTGCTCCCGCAGCGCGGCGACGGCCGTCACGTGCATCCCGGTGACGGCGGTCCCGCCGAAATCCATGGGCACCCTGTCCGGCTGCCGGTGATTCAGCGCCGCAACCACGCGTTCCTTGCTGGTCATGTCCGAAGTCCCTCGTATGGCCGATCGAGGATTATCGTGCAGGATTACCCGCGGGACAAGCGGCGGAACGGGATGGCGGCTGAGGCGTCGTAAGCCGTCCGGCCATTCGCATACGGCACGCGCTCACCGTCAGGGCAGCGCCGCACGCCGGCGCCCTGCGGGACGCCGGCGGTCGTGCCCACGGCGCTTCGATCGCCCGCGGCGATTCGGCAGGTCGATTCTTCCCCCGGAAGCCGCTGATGCGGCGGTCAGTCCCTGGGACACTCGTTCTTGAACCACCAGATCGCCGACGGGATGCCGATCACGGCACCGCCGACGTGCGTGATGCCCTGGCCCGGGCGGCCGATCGGGTGGAACCGCAGCCAGTCGCCCGCGCCCGCCGCCTTGAACGTGTTGTACGTCATCTCCGAGTTCGCGTACGGCACGCAGTCGTCGTCGGGCGATGCCATCATCAGCATCGGCCGTTCCGGGAACCAGCCCGACCACAGGTTGTTCGCCGTCAGGATCCGGCCGACTTCGCTCGTCTCGTAGACGGCATCCTCGAGCTGCTGCGCCACCCAGCTCGCGTTCATCATGCTCCGCGGGTTGACCTGGCCTGCTCCGACGCCCATCCGCTGCTCGATGAGCGTGTCGGCGTCGTCGCCCGTCAAGGAGCCGTCCATCCACGTCACGAGGTCCGGCAGCAGCAACGAGTTGATGGACGCGTTCGGGTCGAACGGGCCGTCGGGATAGACCGCGTGATACCCCAGGATCATGTACGGCAGGAAGAACGGCCGTGCGAAGTGCAGATCGCGGTCCAGCATCATGTGCCGCATGGCCCCGGTCAGGTCGAACGGCCCCGCCATGCACGCCGAGCCCGTAAGCCGCAGCCCGGGATACCGGTCCGCGTTGAGCTGCAGCTCTTTGACGGTCGCCATCGCGGCGTAGCCGCCCTCGGAATAACCGAGAATGTAGAGGCGGCCGTCCCACTGGTAGCGAAGGCTGAGTTCCCAGTCGAAGGCTTCGTTGACGGCCCGGATCATGTCCGTGACGGCATACGCCAGAGACTTCTCATGGCAGTAGGGGTGGTAGGCATTCGGGTCCGCCCCGCCCATGCCGGGCAGGTCGGGCATCGCGACGGCGAACCCGCCGAACAATGCCCCCGCCGCGCCGAAGACCCATTCGTCGCCCCTGTTGCGGGACGGCACGCGGTCCCGCTCGAGTTCCGTTCCGTGCGGATACGCGATGAGCGAGACCGATCGCCGCCGCCACTCAAACAGGCCCGGCCGCGGCAGGTACAACATGCCCGTCAGCGTGATCGGCCGGCCGTTCGCGTCGCGCGAACGGTACGTGACGGGGTAATGCACCACCGAATGGGCGAGCGCCGTCTGCAGCAACTCCAGCCACTTGTCGTACCACGCGCCGACCTGATCGATCTCGTCGCCGATCCGGTTGCTGACCTCCTCCGGCGGGAAGCCGAGCTTGTCGGTGACGAGCGGGTCGTGCGTCTGCCGAACCTCCTCCGGCGACTCGCAATCCCACTGTCCCAGATTCACCAGATATTGGTGCCCTTCCGGCGGCGGCAGCGGGATCGGGATGTCTCCGCATCCTCCATCGAGGACGGCGGCGGTGAGAATGGCCCAGAGCATGATGGTGCGGGCGTAACGCCGCTCCTGTGGCATGAGAGGTGCTCCCACGAAGGCTTGACCCGCACGGCGATTGCGTGACACTTCGTGCCTGGATTATCGGCCGGTGCCGGGTCCTCCTTGATGCGGGAAACGGATTTCGGCGGCCGGAAACGGCAGCACGTCGCGGCGGGGGCGACGGCCGATAATCGCCGCCGTCTCGTCAGTTCTTCGACGTCGTCGGGGAGCTTTTCCGCAGCACGACCGGGTGCATGTAGAGGCGCTGCAACGGGTCTTCCTCGAAGCAGACCTGTACGTAGCGCAGCCCTTCGACGACGTCGGGCAGCGACAGCCTTACCGGCAGGTCCACGCTTCTGGCCGGCGGCAGTGAGATCGGCCCCGCGGGCGTTTCGCTCGTGCCGGCGATCAGCGTCTGGCCGTTCAGCCGTACAATGGGATGCAGCGTCAACGGCTCCGCCGACGTGTTGCGCAGCCGCACGAGGAGCTTCCCGCCGGACACCAGCGGCGCGGCGCGTGATCCGACGCCGACGGCGTCGAACCGCAACTCATCGTCGGCGTCGAACTCGACCGACACCGGGAGCGGCGCGGGCAAGTCGCGGTCCGTGGATGCGGCAATCCGCACGCCGCCGCGGTCGGGCACATCCGCGCCGATCTCACAGAGCCAGTACGCACCGGCGTCCACGGCCTGCACCAGCCGGCCGCCGGCGATGCGCGGGCTTGAGCCGTGCGCCTTGGCGAGCCGCAGCGTCACCCGGCAGTCGGCAAACGGCTGGTTGAGCGAATTGCGCACAACGGCGGTGGCGTTGGCGGGGATGCGGCCGCCGTCGCCGGTGATGGTCACGCCGAGCCCGCCGGCGGCGACGGAGTGTTGGACGGCCCCCTCCGCATGGTCGGCGGGATACACGTACGAGACCTGCTCGCCGTTCACCTCGATGACGCGGTAGTGGCTCGTGCCGGAGGCCCGGCCCAGGCGGCACGTGCTCGCCGGGTGCGTGCGAATGTAGTGAACGCCCGGCAGTTCCGCGAGCGCGGCGGCGTGCTCGCGGCCGTCCCAGTCGCTGTCGCCGCCGCACAGCAGCATGCGGATGCGGTGCGTCCGCACGAACCGGTCGGGCGGTTCCGTGCCCGCGAACAGGTGCAGCACCTTCGGATCGTCGCCGTTCATCGCGAGGAACGCGAACGTGCTCTCGGGGCGGTCGGCGAGGTCGCGCCGCACGAAATCGAGCTGGCCGGCGTCCGGCGGGCGGGTTCGGTCGCTCCACAGGAGAACGCCGTGATACGCCCCATAGTCGAACGCTCCGATCGGCGAGACGCCCATCGCAGAAGCCAGGCGTGCCTCGTCGTCGCGGCCGGCGAAGACCAGGTAGGCCGGCGCGTGGAAACGGGCGAAGTAGTCGAGCACGCGAGCGCTGCGTTTTGTTTCGTCGCCGGCCGGGTCCGGCGCCAGATAATCGCCCGTGGCAATGATGAACTCCGGCGCGAGCAGGTTGATCTCCTCCGGCAAACGCGGGTCGAAGTCCGGCGCCGTCGGATCGCTGACGTTCATGCTCGACAGGTGGACGAAGCGGAACCGGGTCTTGAACTCCCGCACGACTTTCACGCACCGCCGGCTCGTGAGCGTGCCGTCGGCGCTCCGCAGACGCAGGTCGTAGAGGCCCTCGGGCGCGTTCGGCGGGACCTGCAGCACGGTGGAGGCGTTCCGCTGCGGCTGCACGGCCAGTTGTTCGGCCGACGCGAACGGGATCGACACCTCCGGGGCCTGTGCGTGCACGAGCGAGACGTAGACGTCGCCGCCGAATGCGTCGCCCAGACGGAGGAGGAAGTAGAAGCGGTCGCCGGGCCGCACGATGATCGGCCGTGCCTGCGAGGGCTCGAGGATGGCCGCTCCGCCGGGCCCGCCGCTCGCGGGCTGCGATGTCAACGTCCGCGCGGCCGTCACTGCGGCCGGGGCCGGGGCGGTCGTGGGTCTGTGACTGCCGCCCGCACGGCCCATCGGTCCCGCCGACATGTCGCAGCCGACGAAGAGCAGGCAGAGAGCACAACCGACGTGACGTCGCAGTGTCATGAAACGCCTCCGTGCCGATCACGATTCGCCGGGCTTCCGGCGCCAGAGATTAGACGAGGCGGGGCACAAGAGTGCAAATCCGGCACGGGTCCTTGTCTGCCACGCTGCCGAAGCGGAACCACGTCTGCCTGCCATTCGCAAATGCGGAGGGTGTTGCGCACGGGTGGCGATGGGAGAAGGCGGATCGTGGCGATCCGCGCCTTCCGGTCGCGGTCTACCGATCCGGCAGGGCGCTACCGGCCGGATCGATGCGCGCGAGACACTCGTCGCCGCTCCGGAGCAGCACCGCCAGCCGTCCGGGGTAGTTGTCGCGGGCGATTGCCAGCGGCGCTTTGCCGCAGAGGAGGAAGACGGCGGGTCGCGGGTGGTTCGCAAAGTCCACGACATCGACCGCGTGTTCGATGAACTTCACCCCGAGCGGCCGCGCGAGGTACCACGACAGCGCGTACCGGTCGCCGGGGCCGATCACCAGCAGGTCGGCGTCAGGAGCCTTCTCCGCCACGACGGCCGCGAACCGCTGCGTCGATGACCGGCGGCATAACGCCGGCCCTTCAAGGAACGCCGCGTCGGCCGCCAGCACCCCGGCGCCAAGCACCAGTGCGGACCACGCGGCATTCGCCCGCCGCCGCGTCATCAGCCATGCGGCGAGCACGATGAGGACCGCCAGCCCTGCCGATCGCTCCGCCAGTGTTGCCCACGGCCGGGTGTCAGGCAGTTGCCGGTTGATCAGCGACAGCGTGAGCAGCGAAACGGCCATGACCGCGAGCGTCGTCCCGAGGATCCACCACACCTCGGCCGTCCGCTCGCGATTCAGGACCCGATCAAGGTACTCCCCGCTGATGAGGGCCAGGGCGGGGAAGGCCGGCAAGACATACACCGGCAACTGCGTGTGCGAGAACACGAACGGGACCACGCCGAAGCCCGCCCACCACAGGCAGAGCTGCGTCCCGGGCGATACGGGCCGATCCGTGTTTCTCCTCAGGGGAAGCCGGCGAATCAGCGCCGCGGCCAGGACCGCCGTCCACGGCACGAAACCGCCCAGCGCAATCGCCGGTGGGTACAGCACCATCCCTGTTCGGCCATACAGATCCGTCGAAGCTCGCAGGACGTGATGCCGCCAGAAGAACGCGGTCAGATAGCCGGGATTTCGGGCACCCATGTAGGCAAACCACGGCGCCGCCATCGCCACGACCAGCAACAATCCGGCCGGCAGCCCGCTCCGGCGAATGGCCGCCCAGTCCCGCCGGACGGCCAAGAATGCCCCGATTGCCCCCAGCGGTAGCAGCAGCCCGATCAAGCCCTTCGTCAGCACCGCCGCCGCGAGACACGCGTAGCCGGCGAGCAGGTTCCACCGCGACGCTCGGGCGAAGTGAACGCGGCACCAGAAGAACACCGCGCCGGTGATGAACGCGGTCAGCCACATGTCCATCCTCACGAAACGGCCGGCCACGACCATGACAACCGATGTCGCCAGCATGCCGGCGGCGAGCCAGGCCGCGCGCCCGGACAGAAGCGTTCGTCCCAGACCGTACGTCAGGCCGACGACCGACGCCCCGGCGACGGCCGCCAGCAACCGGCCTGCCGTCTCCGTCTGGCCGAACACGCGAAAGGCGGCCGCCAGCATCCAGAAATACAGGATCGGCTTGTCGAAGTACGGTTCGTTCGTCAGCGGCCGGCGCGGCACGAGCCAGTCGCCGCTCGTCAGCATCGTCCGCGCGATCCACGCACAGCGCGATTCGTCGGGATCGACGAAAACCATGCCGCCTGCGTTGAGGGCGTAAAGAGCGCATGCCCCGATCACGAGGAGCATGCACACCATCGCGGACGAGCGCCGTTCAGGCATGGTCACGACCCCGCTCAGGGGACCTTCCGTTGTTCCTTCACGGCCACCAGACCCTGACGCAGGAACGTCGTCACCAGGTCATTGAACACGGCCGGCTGGTCCACCATCACCTCATGGGCCGCGTCGGGCACGATGACAAGACGCGCATCCGGCAGGCCCTGGCGAAGGCTTCGGGCCTCGCTGTGCAGGTGAATGCAGTCACGCGCGCCCCAGATCAGCAAGGTCGGCTGTCGCACACGGCCGAGCCGATCCAGGCACGAGTGGAAGAAGATGCTCCGCAGGGCGCGGCTGGAGGCCCGCCCCTCCGGCGCATAGCGAGCCGCGTCGGCCCGGACCGCCATCTGGTATCGGAACATCGCCTGCGTGACCGGCGTCTGCCGGATGAACATCTTCGAGTAGATGTCGGGCCAGTTCCGCCGCAGGTGGTCGGTGACGACGGCGTCGTTCCACAGGGCGTACAGGCCGCCGGCCAGCAGGAAGCCCGGCGGCGGCCACGCCCCGCTCGATCCCATGAGGACCAGCTTGTCCACGCGCTCCGGCTGCTCCAGTGCGATCAGCAGGGCCAGGTGGCCGCCCAGCGACCCGCCGATCAGGCTCGTCCGGCGAATCCCCTTCGCGTCCATGAACGACAACAGCCGGTCCCGCATCCAGAGCAGATCGTACGAGACATCGGGCTTGTCCGACTTGCCGAAGCCCGGCGGATCGACCGCGATGACGTGGTACTGTTCCGCCAGCACGGGGACGTTCAACTGCCAGAAATCGATCGACGTTGCCAGGCCGGGGAGGATCAGGACCGTCTCCCCCTGCCCGCGCTCCTGGTAGCACAGCCGCAGGCCGTCAACGTCGATGTACTTTTCGCCCAGCGCGTATTTGTGGCCGGCCAGAAGGGCGTCGTCGCGATAGGGCGCGACCTGCAGCTCCGTGCAGCCGCTCAGTACCGCGACGGCCGTCCCGGCTCCGAAGACAGCCAGGCGCCATCGGCGGCGTGAGCCATTGAATCTCCGCAGTCCATGCTCGAGGCTTGTCACTTTCTCGCTCTTCGACTTTCCTGCCTGCGGCAGGCACGCTCAATTTCCCACGTTCTTAACGTTGTTGATCGCGCCCCGGCCCCCGGTCGCGGGCATAGTAGCAAATCTCACGACCGCGGCAATCGCACGCTTGAGGCAGGCGGCCGTTTTCGATCGTGTTGACAGCGGCCGAAACCGTCATTCCGGGTCAAAGGATCGAAGGCATCATCGCGCAGGAAATGTTCGCCGGGAGTTTGGGCGACCTGAACGCGGGGGAGTGCGGGGCGGGCCTGGTGCACGGTCCGAGGAGCCCCCGGAGGGGCCCGGCCGAGTCGGCCCGGCCTGAGACATTTGCCAACCCGGGCGGGTGGGGCGACAATACCACCGCGGTAGTTCATGGCGTGGTTCCGATCCTCGTTTCCCCGAAAGGTGCGCAGGGAGTCGCGACATGTCGATCGAGCTGCTGGCGATCATGCCGAATCTCTTCGCCTGGTACAACGTCGTCTTCATCGCGTGCTTCGGCATCGGTCTGTTCTTCACGCTCATCCAGTTGATCGGCCTCGGCCACAGCGATGTGGGGGCCGACCACGACATGGACCACGACATCGGTCACGATCCGGATCACGACGTCGACCACGGCGTCGATGTTCATCCGCACGTGGAGGCGTCCGGCGATCCGGACGCTCACGCGGACATCCACGGCGACGCCCATGCCGATGCCCACACGGACGCCCCGGAGCACGCGGCGGACGGAGCCGGCGAGGCGATCGGCGCTGCCCAGGCCGTCTCGCAGTTCGTCGGCGTCGGGCGGGTGCCCATGTCGGCGATCTTCATGACGCTGTTCTACACGGTCGGGATCACGGGCTGGATCTCCAATGCGATGCTTCGCTCGCAGTACCGGTCCGACCGGGCGCTCTTCTTCACGAGCCTCGCTTTGGCGCTGATCGCCGGGATCCTCGTGATGCGGATCGCCAGCGGCCTGCTGGGCCGGTATCTGCCGGCCGTGTTGACCAGCGCGTTGAATCGTCGTCAGATGGTGGGGCTTCTGGGCGAGGCCGCGCTGCCGATCAGCGAGCGTTTCGGGCGTGCGTCCGTCAAGGACAAGTACGGGACGCTGCATCAGGTGAACTGCAAGGTGCCCGCGGGGGTGGAGCCGATCCCCAAGGGCACCCGGGTCGTGTTAACCAAGTACCTGCCGGGCGAGGATATGTACTTCGTCGGGCGGGCCGGCTGAGAAAGGGAGGTTGCCGTCATGGGAACCGCGTTGCTGTTCATCGTGATCGGGTTGGGTCTGGTGGCCGGGGGCGTGATGGGCACGGGGCAGCTCAGCCCGGGCGTGTGTGCTGCGATGACGGCCGTCGGCGGCGCGATCGTCGTGTTCACGTCGCTCGGGATGGCCTATTCGCGGCTCTATCGCAAGCCGACGGCCAACCAGGCCTTCGTGCGGACCGGCTCCGGCCGGGCCCGGGTGATCCTCGACGGCGGCATGTTCGTGATCCCGATCATGCACCGTGTCGTCGAGGTGAGCCTGGAGACGATGCGGCTCGACGTGAAGCGGGCCGGGCCCGACGCCCTGATCACGAAGGACAACCTGCGCGTGGACATTGCGAGCGAGTTCTACATCCGGGTCGCGCCGACGGAGGACGACATCCTCGCGGCGGCCCGCTCGCTCGGCGAGAAGAGCGTCAGCGCGCAGGCCGTCAGCGAGCTGGTCTACGAGAAGCTCGTCAGCGCGCTGCGGTCGGTCGCGGCGACGAAGGAACTGCTGGAGCTGCACGTCAAGCGGGACGAGTTCGCCGGGTCGGTGCAGGAGAACCTGGCCAACGACCTCCGGCAGAACGGCCTGACGCTCGAGACGGTCACGATCAGCCAGCTCGACCAGACGCCGCCGGAGAACCTGAACGCGAACAACGTGTTTGATGCGCAGGGACTCCGCAAGATCACGGAGGTCACGCAGACGCAGAACATCGAGCGGAACCGGATCGAGCGCGACGCCCAGCGGGCGATCAAGGAGAAGGACGTCAACACGCGCAAGGAGATCCTGTCGCTGGAGCGCGATCAGGCGGAGGCCGAGGCCGCCCAGGCGACCGAGGTCGCGAACGTTCGCGCGGCGAAGCAGCGGGAGCAGGAGCAGTACGCGATTGAGCAGCGCAAACAGGTCGAGCTGGCCGCCGTCGCCAAGGACGAAATGGTCAAGAAGGCCGAGATCGCCAAGAACCAGCAGATCCAGGCGGCCGACGTGGCCCGCGAGCGCGTCGTGAAGACCGCATCCGTCGAACGCGACAAGGCCGTGCAGGAGGCCGAGATCGCCAAGGAGAAGGCCATCGAGGTCGCCCGCCGCCAGGTCGAGATCGCCGTGGCCGAGCAGGAGGCGGTGCGCGCCGCCGCCGAGGCCAAGGCCAAGGCCGCCGATGCCGAGCGCGAGGCCCAGGCGCAGAAGGTCCAGACGGTCGCCGTCACCGCCGAGGCCGATCGCGAGGCCCAGAGAAAGATGATCGAGCAGCGGCAGGCGGTGGACATCGACAAGTACCGCCAGCAGACCGAGGCGGACGTCCGGGCGTACGAGCAGGTGAAGAAGGCCGAGGGCGAGGTCCAGGCCGCGGAGAAGCAGAAGCAGGCCCGGCTCGTCCTCGCCGAGGCCGACGCCAAGGCCTCGCAATTGCGCGCCGGCGGCGACCAGGCGGTCAAGATGGTGGACGTCAACGTCGATCGCGAGCGCGTGGCCGTCGAGCAGGCGCGGGTGAACGTCGAACGGCAGGAGCTGGAGAACAGGCAGACGTTCAGCGAGGCCGCCCTCAAGTTCGAGGTGCAGAAGCTCGAGATCCAGGCGAGCGCGGAGGTGCAGAAGGCGTTCGCCCAGGCGATCGGCGAGATGCTCAGCAAGGCCCAGATGCAGATCTTCGGCGACCCGTCCACGTTGACGGCGATGACCAGCCGGTTCATGACGGCGGTGGGCTACGGCCAGATGTTCAACGGCCTGCGGGCGTCGCTGCCGGCCGAGGCGAAGGACGTGATCGCGCAGCACCTCGGCGGCCTGGCGCCGTCGCTGGCCGGCGCGCTTCGCAAGGCGACGGGCCACGACATCGACGCGGCCACGCTCGCCGAGGCCATCCAGTCGGTCGTGGAGACGCAGGCCGCCAGGCCGACCGCCGGCGACGGGCACGAAAAGGCGCAGACCCCGGCGGCTCCGGGCAAGAAGGCGTAGGGCGGCCCCGGCGGCGGCCCACGGCAGTGCGGGCTCCTGCCTGCCGTGCGTTCAGCGATATCACCAGCCCAGACGGGCCATCAGGCTTCGGAGCGGGTCGCTGCCGCCGTAGAAGAACGGGTGGATCCAGGGAATCACGATGATGTAGCTGATGTTGAACCAGGCGACGACGTCGTACGGGACCGAACCGCGGGGGAAGCGCCAGGGGGCGAGGTGCTTCCACGGCGGGGGCAGCGGGCCGCGGTTGGCCGGGGCGCCGCCGGCGGCTTTCGCGGCGAGTTCGGCCCGCGTGTAGAGGATCCGCCGGAGGACGGTGAAGGCCGGGAGCGTCGCCTGCTGCCAGAGAAGGCCGGGGATATGGCAGAACGTCATGCCGATGAGCAGCCCGACGCAGCGTTCGCCGCGAAGCCACCAGCCGACGGAACAGTCGTCGATGAGTTCCTCGGCACGGGCCTTCACGTAGCTGATGAGGAACGTGTTGCACAAGGCCGCGACGGAGAGGGCGACATAGGTGGCGTTGCCGGCCAGGGCGAAGTGGGCGGCGCAGGCGAAGTAGATCGCGCAGTCGCTGAACCGGTCGAGCGTCGAGTCGAGGACGCCGCCGAACGGCGTGGCCATACGGCCGATGCGGGCGACCGCGCCATCGAGCATGTCAAACGCGCAGGCCGCGAAAAGAAAAACGAACGCGGCCACGGGCCACCCGCTCGAAGGTGTCGGCGCGCCGGGGTGCGCCTCCCACGGCGCACGGTGGCCGGCGCCGAAGAACAGACAGATCGCCGAACCCACGGTGACGAGGAAACCGGCGACCGTCAGCCGGTTCGGCGTGGCGCCGCACCGGACGCACGCCCGGGCCACCTGGTCGCGGGCGGCGGCCACCGTGGCCCCGATGGCCCACGTGCTCCCCCGCGCGTCGCCGCGCTGATGAAGGGCCGCGAAGTCCTTGCTTTCACCCACGGCAAACGTACTCCATTGCGGCGTATTCTACCGATTTTGTGCCGCCCGCAAAACCTCATCGAGGGCCGTCGGGCCCCCGCCCACCGCGCGCGGGCGGCCCATGCGCGTGCGGCCGCTCACGGTTGTGACACCGGATCGTCCATCGGGTACCATCAGGGCCACTATGCGATGCTTGGCCCGCGGCGCGTGGCGATACCTGGGCATGGCACTGCCGGTTGTGATGGCCGGCTGCGCCACGGTCGATCCGAAGCCGGATTTCACGCGCGCGGCCGACCTCGTTGCCGAGCGCACCGGCGCGGGCGAGGTGTACGATCCCGACCCCCGGGCGGAGGACCTCATTGCCGAACGGACGCAGCAGCTTCTTCAGGACGGCCTGTCCGTCGATGAGGCTGTGCAGGTCGCGCTCCTGAATCACAGGGGCTTTCAGGCCATGTTCCAGGAGATCGGCGCCTCCCGGGCGGACGTCGTCCAGTCGCAACTCATCTCGAACCCTGCCGTATCGCTTCTGTTCAAGTTTCCGGAAGGCGGGGGCCGGTCGAGGATCGAGTTCGGTCTCGCCCAGGAACTGGTCGATCTGTGGCAGATCCCCGTGCGACGGAAGATCGCCGAGGCCCACCTGCAACGGACGATCGCCGCCGTCGTGCAACGCGGGGTGGAAATCGCCGGCGAGGCGAAAACGCAGTATTACCGGGTGCTGGGCCTGGAGGCCGGCGAGAAGGCCGCCGGCGAGAGCCTTGCGATCGCCGAAAAGTCGGCCGCTTTTGTGGAGACGCAGCACAAGGCCGGAGCGGCCAGCCAGCTTGACGCCGATCTCGCCAGGGCGGGCGTGATGGACGTGCGGCTCGACCTCATGGCGATCGAGAAGGACCGCCGGTCGGCGCAGGTTGACCTGGCCCGGGTGCTTGGCCTCATCGACGCCGATCGTGGCTGGCGCCTGCGGGACAACCTGCCCGCACCCGTGCAACTCCCTTCTCTCGAACGTCTGATCGCGACCGCGCGCCTGGAGAGGATGGACCTTCGAATCGCCTCGTTCGAGCTGGAACAGGCCGAGAACGAGCTGATCCAGACGCACCTCCAGGTGTTCCCGAGCGTCTCTCTCGGCCTGACCATGGAGCGGCCCGAAGGCCGCGCCAGTCCGGGCCGCAAGATCCTGGCCGACACCGCCCGCGAGTCGGTCGCCGCGGGCGGCCTGACGGCGCCGGGCATCCAGAGCCGGGCCGAGCGAGCCCAGGCGCGGCGGGAAATCATCGACCTCGTGATGGGGCCTTCGCTGGACGTCACGATTCCGATCTGGGACCAGAATCAGGCCCAGATGGCCAGGGCGCGCTTCCAGGTGGCCAGGGCGCGGAAACAGCTCGAGGAGGTGTCTCAGGCCGCCCGGCACGACGTCGAGCACGCCTGGACGGCCGCCGAGCAGGCCGCGACGCTTATCCAGTTTTTCGAGCAGGAAGCTTTGCCGCTCGCCGAGCGGACCGCCCGCGGGGCAAGAGTGTTGTACGAGAAAGGCGATCAGAGCCTCCTCGTGCTTCTTCAGGCACAGGCGTCGCTCATCGAGCGGCGACGCGCCTACATCAACGGCCTCAGCGAGTATGCGGCCGCGCTTGCCGCCCTGGAAAAGGCCGTCGGTGTCCGTCTGGCCTCGATCCCCGGGAGCCTGCCGATAAGGACCGACAAGGCGGCCCCGGCTTCGTCCCAACCCGCGCCCTGAAGCCGCGGATCGTGCCGGTCAACTGCTGCGGCCGCGCAGCCCTGCGGCCGGGACCGGCGGAACCGGGCATGACCGCATGCCGTCACCGTTCCGCGCGGAAAAGCGAGTGGCAGGCGTTGCACGTGGAATATACCGTGGCGATCTGCTGTTCGGCCTGCTCGACGTTCGAGAGGGGCCCCTGGCCGAGCGCGGCGGCTTCGTCCGAGAGCTTCTTCGCGAGATTGAGGTAGACGTCCTTCTCCTGCGCGTTCAGACCGAGACCGTCCGCGGTCGCCGGAAGCGCGGCGGCCGACGCCGCCATGTCCCTGGCCAGTGATCGGATCTCCTCGAAGTAGCGTTCGCGCCCCCTGGGGGAGTCGATATGCTCAACGGGCGCGTGGTAGCGCATTTTCTGCATGATCTGCCGCACGCCCTGGCTGCTCACGGCGTGCATCGCCGGCGTACCGGTACGGACGAGCCGTTGTCGTTCCCGCGGGGGCGGCCCGCCGCACGAGCAGACGGCAACGGCCATCAGCCCGGAAATGGCAAGCCCGCCGATAACGATCATCGCGTGACCGCGAACGGCCGGCCGATCCGCTGCCGAGGGGTTGGCGGCGCCCATGATTTCGAGTCTATCGGCGCGGCCGCCCCGGGTCAACGCGGCGTGCGGTGCGGAAGACGCCGGGCGAAACCCGTTCCGGGCGGTTGACGTGCGGCACTCGCGTGCTATGATCCGCTCACCTGCCGCCGTATCAGGAAGACCGGCAGGTCCGCGCTCGCAAGGGAGGCCGCAAGTGGAGTCTTGTCGTCGAAGCCCCGTCCGGCGCAGTCTGTCCGCACGGACGAAGAAGCCCGTCCGCTTTCCGCACGGTCCGTTCGCGATCGTCGGAATCCTCGCCGTCCTGGCGGCAGCGGGCTGCGAAGCTGCGCAGGACGGCCTCGATCCGTCGCAGCTTCTGCCGACATTCAACGACCTGATCACGTTCGTCGAGGACTTCGCACGGCAGGCGCTGGCGGCGTTTCTCTTCTGACGCGTGCAGTACGTCGAACCCCCGGGGGCGTACCGGACATCATGGCGGCGAAAGGCGGATGCGAATCCCCGTATCCGTCGGCTGCCTGTCTCTTTCGTCCGCATCACGATCGACGTCGCCGCCGTCGTCGGTTCCGTTCTCGCCCACGCTGTACACGACATACGCCTTGTCGTCCGCCCGGTACAGAAGCGGCCTGCCTGTGAACGGGTCGGACGGGATCGTTTCGGCAAACTGCGGAACCATCACGTCAAGGCCCGGCGGCACGCAGCCGTGCGTTCGGCGATACCGCTCGATCATGACGGCCACGGCGGCGCACCGGGTATCCGCCACGCTTCGCGCTGTCAGGACGGCCAGCCGCGTCAACGCCGGCGTAAGGAGCTGACCGAACATCGACTTCGCCGACTCGTTCGTACCTGCGTCACGCAGGGACTCGTGCAGCGGCTTGCGGGAGTCCTGCACCTGCTTGCCCATGTCACGCAGATAACCGACGGCCCAGTGCTTCGCCAGGGGGCGGCTCCAGAAGCCCGAGGCCGGCCATTGTCCCTCCAGGTTTGCGCCGCCTTCCTCCGGCAGGCGCGAGCCCACGGCGCCGGCAACCAGGTCGCGCATCATCTCGACGCCGTAGACACGCTCGGCCAGTATCACCCGCTCGAGCGGTCGCGGTACGTCTGTTGCCGTCAACGCCTCCTGCAGGCGAGCCAACGCAGCGTCCGAAGGCCGATTCGTTTCCAGGACAATCCTGGTGTCCCAACAGGCGAGGCCCGCAATCGACACTCTGTTCAGGTGGGCAATCAGGATCGGCTGCCGGTCGAACACCCGCTGCATCCGGATCAGGCCGATCAATGAGTTCACCGCCCCGTCGCCGTCGCCGTCGGCAGCGCGGACCAGCGCGCGCAGGCCGAGGGGCTTCGCCACGGCCCGCACCCGGCTGAGCCGTTCGAGGCTGCCCCCGATGCCGCACTGCACGCCGATCTTGAAGCCGCAGGCCGGCCGCTCGGCCCCGCGGTCGAGCATGTCCAGAGCCAGGGCGTTGTCGGCCAGGTGTCGCTCGATCCGTTGGGTGACGTCCGAAGCCGGGCGGCTCGTCGGCGACTTCCGGAGGGCGTTCCCGTAGGCCTCGTAGGCGTCCCACAACTCGCTCGCCGTTCTCCCACGCACAAGCGCAAGGGCCGCTTCGTAAAACGGCCCGGCGTCGTCTTCCTCGCTCACCTCGGGCCAGCCCGCGTCGAGGTCCCTGAACGTCAGCGGCTCTCCGGCCGCCTTGATCGCGGCAATCTCCGCGTTCAGCCGCCTCGTTTCGACGTATCCCCAGATCACGTTGGCCGTGAACGCGATCACGCCGAGCATGCCCAGGACGATCCCTAGACGACGCGCGATGCGTCGCCACCTTGGTTTCGTTCCGTTCGGCCCTGTGTTCATCGGTTGCCTCCCCATACGCTCGCAGGGGCGTCCTGACGCAGACGGCGTGCGGCCCGCGCGCCGTCGCAGGCAAGCGCCAGTTCGAAATAGCGACGGCCGGAACCATGGCCGTCGAGCATCTGCGCGGCTTCCTCGGCCTCGGCCGTCCAGCCGATCGTTCCCACGCCGAGGGCCGCCGCCGTCTCGCGATTCAGACGCTCGCCGGCCAGATACAGCCCGCAACTCAGCACCAGCATGGCCGCCATCGACAGCCAGCCGGCCATTCTCCACCGCGACCGACGGGGCCGATCGCCCTCCAGCATGCGCGCCCGCAACCCGGCAGGCGGTCCTGCCGGCCGGTAACGGGCCAGCAGCGCCTCGATGCCCTGATCGTCATATTCCATAAGAGCCTCCGTCGGCGGCGCGTTCGGCGCCCAGTCGCTCGCGGAGCTTCTCGATCGCGTAGCGATACCGGCTCGCCGCCGTGTTGATGGAGACGCCCAGCCAATCGGCGATCTCCTGAAACGTCCTGTCTTCGTAAACCTTCAAGTGAACCACCTCGCGTTGCTCCGCGGGCAGCGCCCGCAGGGCCGCTTCAAGCCGCCGGCGCTCGTCGTCGTCGATCCCGCCGGGGGTCGTCGCCTCCAGCATCGCGGCCGCAGAGGCCGCCTCGATCGGCTCCGGCCGTCGCCGCCGCTGGTCCAGTAGTCGCCAGCACTCGTTCCGTACGGCCGTTCGCAGGTACTCGCGGCACGACTCGATCGCGAGCACGCGCCGCCCCATGCCCGCCAGTTTCACGAAGGCCTGCTGAACCGCATCCTCGGCCGCGGTCGGGTCCGCCAGGACCATCAGGGCGTAGCGGTACAGGTCGTTCGCGCAGGCGTCGTAGGCCGCCGCAAGAAACGCGCGAGGATCGCGGGCCCGCAGGCTCGGCGACAGTCCCCCGGCCTGTACGTGCCCGTCGCTCATGCCTTCCTGACTATAGACCTGACACATGGCCCGTTTTGTCTACGCCGCCGTTGTTGATGACGCGGCATGGCCGGCGGGCAAGAACGGCTCGGCGGATGCCCCGCCGTCGTCGCGTGCCGTGTCCCTCGCCTGCGCTTCGGGCTCAATGGGTGCCTTGTCGGCCATGCACACATTGTCCGGGCGCCGGCCGCAACCCCGCAACCAGTCCGGCGGGCACGGCGCGGGTGTCCGGGGGTACGGCGCGGGTGTCAGGAACCTTCGGCGGCGTCGGCGGCCGATCCGTCGGTACCGCGTTGGCAGCGAAGGCTCCGCGGGATCGGGGCGCGGTTCCTGACACCCTTGCTGCCGGCGTGGCGTGCGAACGAAGTGTCAGGAACCCGCGGCGGCGTCGGCGGCCGATCCGTCGGTACCGCGTTGGCAGCGAAGGCTCCGCGGGATCGGGGCGCGGTTCCTGACACCCTTGCTGCCGGCGTTGCGTGCGAACGAAGTGTCAGGAACCCTCGGCGGCGTCGGCGGCCGATCGGTCGGTACCGCGTTGACAGCGAAGGCCCCGCGGGATCGGGGCGCGGTTCCTGACACCCTTGCTGCCGGCGTGGCGTGCGACCGAAGTGTCAGGAACCCTCGGCGGCGTCGGCGGCCGATCCGTCGGTACCGCGTTGGCAGCGAAGGCTCCGTGG
>CAZUAI010000007.1:0-2773 GCA_964617875.1 uncultured Planctomycetales bacterium
AACCCTACGATCCGCCGCGTAAGCCTGTCGAAATATGCAACGCTGGGGTATACTTCTTCGTCGTCGCGTTGCTGTTCTTGCCGTCCAGCACGAGAACCACGTTATACCCGTCGTACACGAAACGCCAGTCCTCCGTCGGCGACGCCATGCACCCCTCTCCCATTCCAGGGAGAGGGCCGGGGTGAGGGTGACCGATTTCAACCGCGGGCCGGCGAAGCGGATCGACCCTCCCCATCCCCTCCCTGTCTCAGGAGAGGTAGGGTGGGCGGTTCCGCGGTACTCCGCGGGTTCGCCCACCAGCTTGTGGCCCCCTCTCCCTCGCAGGGAGAGGGTCGGGGTGAGGGTGACCAATACTCGCAGTCTCTCCCCGGGAAAAGGACGGGACGAGGGTGTCCATCCGGCTGCATGGCCGTTCCTGCACGCAGGCAGGGGGTCAGGAACTCTTCTTGCCCTGGGCTGAGCCCGTCAGGGCGTCCGCTCCCCGCGAACACGGTGTTCCGCCTGTCCGGCAACGGTTCCTGGCCTCTTTCGCCCATACGGCCATGCACCCCGACGTGGGGCAACGCTTGACACCCCCCCCACGCCATGCCGATCATCAACGACCCGGGTCTGACCCGCGAACATTACCGCGTTGACAGGAGGCATCGAATGCCGCGAACAACCAGCCGTCGTGATTTCCTGAAGCAAACCACCGCCGTCGGCGCCGGATTCTGGATCGCCGGCCGCGCGGCCGCACAGGAGGGCCGCCGCACGGACAAGCTCCGCATCGCCGTCATCGGCGTCGGGAACCAGGGCGGATGGAACCTCAACCATGTGGCGAACGAAGAGATCGTCGCCCTGTGCGACGTCGATGAGAACATCGCCGCCGAGCCCCGCAAGCGATTCCCCAAGGCCGCGTTCTACACGGACCTCCGGCGGGTCTTCGACAACAAGGACGTCGATGCCGTCGTCATCGCCACCCCCGACCACATGCACGCCCCCGCGACCATGCTCGCCCTGAAGGCCGGAAAGCACGTCTACTGCGAAAAACCGCTCACGCGCACCGTCTTCGAGGCCCGGCAGGTCGCGGAAACCGCCGCCAGGACGAAGCTCGTCACGCAGATGGGCACGCAGATCCACTCCGGCGCGAACTACCGCCGTGTCGTCGAACTGGTCCAGTCCGGGGCCATCGGCGAGGTCCGTGAGGTCCACGTGTGGGTCGGCCGCGGTTCCTGGGTCGGCGGCAACCGGCCGACCGACACCCCACCCGTGCCGGAGGGCCTCCACTGGGACCTCTGGCTGGGCGTGGCGGCGAAGCGCCCGTACCACCCTGCCTATGTGCCGCAGAAGTGGCGGGGCTGGTGGGACTTCGGAGGCGGCTCGCTCGGCGACATGGGCTGCCACTTCATGGACCTCCCCCACTGGGCGCTGGACCTGCGGCACCCGGTCACCATCGAAGCCGAGGGGCCGGCCGTGCATCCCGAAAGCGCGCCCGAGTGGCTGATCGTGCGCTACGAGTACCCCGCCCGCGGCAACAAACCTCCCGTGAAGCTCACATGGTACGACGGCGACAAACGCCCGCCGCAGTTCAAGGAAGGCAAGGCCCCGCCGTGGGGCGAAGGCGTCCTCTTCGTCGGAAAGAAGTGCTCGCTGATCGCCGACTACGATCAGCACCTTATCCTCCTCGGGCCCGACGCGAAGGACTTCAAGCGGCCTGACCCCTTCATCCCCGATTCGATCGGCCACCACCGCGAGTGGATCGAGGCCTGCAAGAACGGCGGGAAGACCACCTGCAACTTTGACTACTCCGGCGCGGTGGCAGAGGCCGTGCTGCTCGGCAACGTGGCCTACCGCACGGGCAAGAAGATCGAGTGGGACGGCGCCCACTGCCGCGCCACCAACGCCCCCGAAGCAGCGAAGTTCATCAAGCCCGAATACCACAACGGGTGGACGCTGTAGGCGAAAAACCAGTACCGTCCGGAGCGGTGCGATGGCGCAGTCTGTGGCGAAGGCTTGCAGCCTGCGGCCGGGAAGAGCGTCAGCAGAGCGCCGCGTACGTGAAGAGCGTCAGGACGACGATCTTGACCTTGCGGGCGAAGAATTCGTATAGGAGCGCTTGCAGCATGGCTTCCTCCCGCCTCCGTGGGCAGGATCGAGTTCTACGTATTCCCCGCGAAGCAACCGGCCGACCGGACCGCAGGAAGGGTCAACGGCCCTATCGGACCACGCTATCCCTTTGCAGCACAATGGGTTACGAACAAAGACAACGACGGGCAAGACGCACAATCTGTATCGATTGTGCGGGCTGTTGAGAAAGGCATACGCGCGGACGCCGTCAGCCGCCGGGGCCGCTTTCGCAAGTCCTTGCACGACCGAAACCTGCCCGTATGATGAATAGCTTCAACGCACCTGCTCCAGGCGGAGAACGAGGGTGGAGGACGCAAGGCGGTTGACCGAAGGAAGCGTGGAGGCGCGGATGGGATGCCGTATCCCCGTCCGCCGTCGATGGTCGGATAAGCGGACCTGCGGGTCCACGGACGAGACATGAGCACGAACACAAACGACGTAATGGATCGCATCGTCGCCCTCTGCAAGCGGCGCGGCTTCATCTTTCAGAGCAGCGAGATCTACGGCGGGATCAACGGGTTCTGGGACTACGGCCCGCTCGGCGTGGAACTGAAGCGGAATATCAAGGACGCCTGGTGGACCGATATGGTCCGCGCCCGCGAGGACATGGTCGGCCTCGACTGCTCGATCATCATGCACCCGCAGGTGTGGAAGGTCAGCGGGCATT
>CAZUAI010000007.1:2873-102388 GCA_964617875.1 uncultured Planctomycetales bacterium
GGCCTCGACTGCTCGATCATCATGCACCCGCAGGTGTGGAAGGTCAGCGGGCATTTCGACCTGTTCAGCGACATGATGGTGGACTGCCGGGCGTGCAAGGCGCGGTTCCGGGCGGACCAGATCAAGGACATGCAGTGCCCGCAGAAGCCCAGCAAGCACCCCGGTGAGCACGACAAGTGCGACCTGACCGACCCGCGTCCGTTCAACCTGATGTTCGAGACGTTCATCGGCGCGCTGATTGATGAGGAGAACAAGGCGTTTCTCCGCCCCGAGACGGCGCAAGGCATCTTCGTGAACTTCAAGAACGTCTGCGACAGCACCCGCATCAAGGTCCCGTTCGGCATCGCCCAGATCGGCAAGAGCTTCCGCAACGAGATCACACCGCGGAACTTCACCTTCCGCTCGCGCGAATTCGAGCAGATGGAGATCGAGTTCTTCTGCCACCCGAGCGAGTCGCAGCAGTGGTATCAGTACTGGCGCGACCTGCGGTACAAGTGGTACGTGAGCCTCGGCCTGCGGAGCGAGAAGCTCCGCCTCCGCGAGCACGACAAGGACGAACTGTCGCACTACAGTTGCGGAACCTCCGACATTGAATACGCCTTCCCCTTCCTCGCCGCCGGCGATTTCGGCGAGCTGGAGGGCGTGGCCCATCGCGGCGATTTCGACCTCCGAAGCCACATGGAGGGAAAGCTCGTCAACCGCGACGGCAAGCTCGTCGTCGATACCGACGCCGACGGCAAGCCGAAGTACAAGGGCAGCGGCAAGGACCTCAGCTACTTCGACGACGAACGGAAGGAGCGGTTCATCCCGCACGTGATCGAGCCGTCGGCCGGAGCCGACCGGGCTACGCTCGCGTTTCTCTGCGAGGCGTACACCGTCGATCCAAACCGCCCCAGCCCCGAGCTGATGAAGTTCCACCCGCGCCTCGCACCGATCAAGGCGGCCGTCTTCCCGCTGGTCAACAAGGACGGCCTGCCCGAGATCGCCCGTCCGATCTACGAGGACATCCGGAAGAACTACCCCGCCCAGTTCGACGCCAAGGCGTCGATCGGCAAGCGATACGCCCGCATGGACGAGGCCGGCACCCCGTTCTGCTTCACGATCGACGGCCAGACCAAGGAAGACAACACGGTCACCGTCCGCGACCGAGACACCGGCAGCCAGATCCGCATCGACAAGTCGCGCTGCCTGGAGTACCTGCGCGAACACCTGGCCCCGTGAGATACCACCCGGCGAGCGTCTTCTTCCGCAGGGCCTGGGCCGGCGGCGGCGCCGAACCATACAAATCACGATCCTTGCAGAACGGAACGCGTCCCACAGGAATACAAGGACGTGGCAAGGGCGACCACGATCGTCGGCCCCATGCCGCCAGCCGCATTCTCCGGGCTCGCACACGGATCGATGTCCCTGTGTTGCCGGCAACGTCCTTCCCGTAATGAGCGGCATCCTGCATGGCTGTCCGGATCGGGGTATACTCGTGCGACCGCCGCCGGCGATCGGCGATCGATCTCCGCGGCGGATGAATGGAGGCCATCATCGTGGTCTTTCACTTGCCTCGAACAAGAGCGGTGGGGCTGTGCCCTGTCGTCGTGTTGTCTCTCCTGGGCTCGTGCTCCCCACCGAAGACTGCACGCACAGGCGCCCAATCCGTGAACCTTCAAAACCCCGACCCCGTCTACCCCAAGACCAACATGGCCGTCGGTTACCGCGTCGATGAATCCTGGCCAGCAAGGCCCCTGCCCGCCGCGTGGGGCGGTGTCTCGGCCGTTGCCGTTGATTCGTTGGACCAGGTCTGGATCTTCAATCGCGGGGAGATACCGGTTCAGGCGTTCTCCAGAGACGGCAAGCGGATCGCCGCGTGGGGCCAGGGGCTCTTCAGCGGTCCACACGGCCTTCGCCTCGATCGCGACGGCAACCTCTGGGTAACCGACGTTCAACTGCATGTCGTTCAGAGGTTCACGCCCAAGGGGGAACTCCTGCTGACCCTGGGCACGCGGGGCGAACCCGGCGAGGATGAGCGGCATTTCAACCGGCCAACGGACGTAGCCCCCGCGCCGGACGGCGGCATCGTGATCACCGACGGATACGTCAACAACCGTCTGGTGCATTTCGACGCCGCGGGCCGTTTCGTCAAGAGCCAGGGGCGACTGGGCAGCCGGCCCGGCGAGTTCAGCCTGCCACATGCAGCCGTCTTTGACTCGCGTGGACGTCTTTACGTCTGCGATCGGAACAACGCGCGCATCCAGGTGTTCGAGCGCGACGGCACCTTCCTGGCCGAGTGGCGAAACCTCGTCATCCCCTGGGGAATCTGCGTCACCCGCAGGGACGAGATCCTGGTCTGCGGCACGTCGCCCGCTCGCTGGGGCCAGGAGCGAATCCTTGGCTCGCCCCCCAGCGATCAGTTAGTGATGAAGTTTACGGCCGACGGCCACATGCAGGAGTTGTGGGCTTTCCCCCTCGGCCGCGAGGGCAAGGAACGCCCCGGCGAACTCAACTGGCTCCATGGGATCGCCGTCGATTCTCATGACGATCTGTATCTGGGCGATATCAAAGGCTGCCGCGTGCAGAGATTCCTCCGGCTGGCGACCCCATAGACCCCCTCGGGGATGATCGGCGCAGGCTCGATCCCGGACTCGGTCGCTTCACTTCGACTCGACGGAGACGGGTATCGGTGCCGCCGTATCCGTCAGCCAGGCGTACGCCGACGCATCGCCCTGCAGCGCCGCCCGGAAAAACGCCGTCAGGAGTCCCGCTGTCAGCCGCCGCATCCCCGCGCGGTCCGCGCCGCTCGCGCACACCAGCGACGCCGCCGCTGCGCAGCCCTCATCCAGCATGTCCCCGTGGCCCTGATTGACCGCCACCACGTGCCACGCCGGCGATGGCACGGCCCCATAGAACTGTACGTGATTGTCGCCCTCGGGCGCGCAGGACCCGCCCAGCCCGGAGCCGATGACCAGTGACGGCGCCGCGTACGAAAACGGCCCCTGCACAACCCGCGGCTGATACGATGTCGGCCCCCCGGTCCCATCCACCGGGTCGATGCCCGCGATCGCCTTCGCCCGGCCCGGGTCGCCGCTCAGCAGAAGCCACGCCACCTTGCCCCCGCGAGAATGCCCCACCAGCCCCAGCAGGTCGGTCCGCACCTGCACGCCGACGACGTCGGCCAGGCTGACATGAACCCATTCCAGCACCGCCGCCGCGTCCGCCGCCTCCTCCGCCGCCGTCGGATTGCCCAGCAACGCACACAGCCCCGGCTCGTACATCTGCGGCGCCACGACGACGAAGCCCTGGCTCGCCAGATGCTGCATCAGCTCTCCGTAGCACTCGTTGCGGATCATGAAACCGTGTTGAAGCACAACCACGGCATAGCTGCCAGGCGATTCGGGCGTATAGACCAGCAGTGGTTTCGGCGTTCCGAATTGGCACCGCGTCAGCCGGATCGTGCGAACGCTCAACTCGCCGGCGTCGTACGGATTTCCCTTTCCACAGTACGGCGCGGCCGCTTCCGCTTGGGAACCTGCGGTCTCATTCGTGGGCCCAACGGAACACGGACCCTGGTCAACACAACCCGCACTCCCCATCACCACCCCGGCCACGATGACGAACGCGAGTACAAGTCTCATCCCTGCCTCCCCGGCCGAGAATGTCGGCACGGCAACGAATCCTAGTCCTGCCACAACCAACGGGCACCAACGACGAAAACCCGTCATGCGATCGTGCATCTGGAACGCACCGTACCCCTGCGTCGCCGATCCCACAAAAACCCAAATTCGGCCCGCTGGGGTACATACCGTATTCTCATGACGCCCCGCCGGAAAACGCGCAAGAATTGCCCAAAACTGCGTGAATATGTCTTCTCGCCAAGCAGATCTCGCGGGTCTTGACGCGCAACACACAATAGGTAGTATACGAAACGTAACGCTTGCGCAAGACGGCAACGATGCCGCAAGAAAATTGCATGGAGGTGCGCATTTTTCTCTTGCATAGCGTGGGAGAAAGTGGTATATAAGGGAAGGGCGTCCCACTCAGTGGGATGAGACGGCAGCGGAGCCGTCGCCGAGGCAACGGAGCCCCCGAAGGGCCACGGTAGCTCGGATTCATGCTCTTCACCGGCAAGTATGACCTCACGCTGGATGAGAAAAAGAGACTTTCGATTCCCGCGGCCATACGCAGCAGCATGGACCCCGAAACGGACGGCACCGGGTTCTACATCACCGTGGGCCATCCGCCAGGGACACTGGCGTTGTTCGGCAACCGGTATTTTCGGCGATACGCCGAGCGTTTGGCCAGCGAAATGGTGCCCGGCGAGGAACGGCTGACGTTTGAGCAGGTGTTCTACTCGCAATGCGCGGAACTCGACATCGACAAGCAGGGCCGTGTGATCCTGCCGGAGCACCTGGTGGACGCGGTGAATCTGGGTCGCTCGGTCTGTCTAACGGGCTCGCGCGACCGGCTGGTTTTATGGAACAAGGAACAGTACGAGGCATTTGTCGCGCAACATCGCAACCGCATGATGGAGCTGCAGACGAAGGCGTGGCAGGGCCTCAGTCGGATTCGAGACGGTGAGCGAACGGGCTGACGGAGCGGCCCGTTGGGTAGTGACGCAGCGGGGGCCGTAGGAGACGGCCGTCGAGCGAGGCGGAGGCAGGTTGTGGCGCTCCGAACGGCGCGGTCCGGAGCGACCACAACCTGACGAAGACGAAAGGGCGAAAGCCCATCCGAGGTTTGCGGTCCAAGGGCTTTTGGCACTCAGACGCCGGAGCGAATGGAGTCGCTCCAGCGCCTGGGTGCTGGCAGGACGCACGCAATCCGCACCCGGATCGGCAGTAGAAGCAAGAGGACAGCCGATGCAAACGGGCAGCGTTCGGACAATCCGAGAGCGGATGCGAATGACAGCCGCAGGCATTGCCCCGCGTGATGCGGACGGCACGCTTGCGGCTCACGTGGCCGAACTCGAGCGGCGGGTAAGGCACCTCAACCAACGAGGCGGCGCACTCGCCGGGGTTCAGCTTTCCACTGACCTGCTCACATGGCGGACGGCATTGGAGGCCACCGCATAACTCCGGGAAGTCCGTCTTCACGGATGAACGACGGCTTCCCACCCATTGCCCCTATTATGGGGGTCCCGGCCGCCGGACGCAAGAGGCGATGCCTGACGGCGCCGCGGGGAGGTGCGAAACGCAGGTGGATGACACGGTTTCGGGGCATGTACCCGTACTCGCTGACATCCTGCTTGAGCAGCTCATGCTGCCCTGCGATGCCGTGGTGTTGGATGCAACCGTGGGTCTGGGCGGCCACGCCGAACGGATCCTCGGTACACTGGGGCGAGAAGGAAGACTGGTGGGTCTGGACGTAGACGACAGCAATCTCGCTCGCGCTGCCGAACGGCTCGCACCGTGGGCAGAGCGGGTATTGCTGCGCCGAGCCAACTTCAGTGAGGTCCGTGCCGTGCTGGATGAAGCAGGCATCCCGACCGTGCACGCCATCGTCGCCGACCTCGGCGTCAGTTCCAACCAGTTGGCCGATCCCAACCGAGGACTCAGCTTCAATGCCGACGGGCCGCTGGACATGCGCCTCGACGATCGCCTGCCGAAAACCGCCGCAGATCTTGTTAACTCTCTGCCGGAGAAAGAGTTAGCTGATCTCTTCTATCATCTCGCCCAGGAACGATACAGTCGGCGGATCGCCAAGCGGATCTGCCAGGCACGGCGAGAGGCTCGCATCCGGCGAGCCGCAGAACTGGCCAGGATCGTCTGCTCTGCCGTCGGCGCGAACCCCGATTCGCGAAAGAGCAAGATCCACCCGGCGACGCGCGTCTTTCTCGCCCTGCGGATCGCGGTAAACCAGGAAATTGACAATCTTGAATCCTTACTTGAGCAGGCCTGCGGCTGCCTGAGGCCCCCCACCGGCTCGGATAGCCAGGATGGCGGTCGTCTCGCAGTCATCAGCTTCCAGAGCATCGAAGACGGAATCGTCAAGCGCGATTTCCGTCGCCGGGAGGCAGCGGGCCAGTATAGGATCTGTACAAAGAAACCGATCGTGCCGGGGCCCGACGAGATTCAGCGGAACCCCCGGGCACGAAGCGCAAAACTGCGGGTCGCTCAGCGGGTAGCATGAGCGGACGAATGCAAACGCGAGCACGGAGGCTGTAATGACACGTGAGACGAAGGTCGGGCTGATTGTCGGATTGGCCTTCATTATGGTGTTTGCCGTCATCCTGTCGCACAAGGGCACGCAGCCCCGGGCGACGGATACGAGCGAGTTCGGCCCCCTCGTGGATGCCACGTCGGCGAATCCGGACAAGGCGAGCGGCACCGTCGATCCACGCCGCAAGACGGGCGGATCGACGAACGCCCGGGGCGACGGCCGAATCACCAGCGCCATCAACCCCGTGGGCAGCGGCGTTGCCAAGCCACAGCCCGCCGTAGACAAACCTGCGGGCCGCGCCAATGCGGTCAACGGCACAAACACCGCCTTGCCGCCCACCCCGTCCCCTTTGAGCGACCCCGCCGCGGCGAAACCGCGCATCGCGTTGCCCGAGATGCCATCCGCCACGGCCGGTCAAGCGACCCGAGAGCCCGAACGGCTCTCCCCGCATCTCGAAACCTGGCTTGAGAGCGGCCCCAAGGGCGCCGCCGAGGGAGATCGGTCACGAGCCACCGCCCAGCGGACCGCGCCACCGATCCCCACCCCACCGGCCCCCCCCGCACCCGAGGCCAGACCACCCGCCGTAGAGCGGCATGAGCCGGAGTCGCCCAAGCCGGCACCCGCGGCAACCGATCCTGGTGCGGAGCCCAAGCCGCGCGTGAAACAGGAATACATCGTCAAGCGAAAGGACACGGTGACCAGCATCGCTCAAGCCGTCTACGGCAAAGGGGGCACGAAGGAGATCAACGCCATCCTGGCCGCGAACAAGAAGCAGGTGCCCAGCCCAACGAAACTTCGCGAGGGCCTCACGCTCGTGATCCCGAACCTGCCGGCGGATCAATTCGTCGATGCCGACTTCCCGCCCAAGTCCCGGCGGGATTCGGGCACACCTGCCGAATCCGCCCCGCCCAAGGGCAAAGAGCCGGCCACAATCGCCCCGGATGTACCCGACATGAAGGCCACCCACGACGCCGCGGCGCCGCTGAAGTCGAGTAAGGATCTCAAGCCGCCCTCGGAGGCCAAGATCGCGAAGGAGGGCAAGACATCCAAAGGCCCCCAGGAAACGAAGGAGAGCGGGACCGCACCCGAGAAGCCCGAGTCGTGGTACACGGTACGCGAAAACGAAAGCTTCGCCGCCATCGCCCGAAAGCGGCTCGGGAGCGCCGATCGCTGGCGGGAGATCGCGGAGCTGAACAAGGGCAAGTACCCGGATCCGATGAAGGTCCCCGCAGGGGCGAAGATCAAGCTGCCGCCGAAGTCGGGCGGCAAGACCTCGGACATCGGCGGGCTGTCGAAACTGTGACAGACGGGCAGGCGCGGCGATGACGGTACCACGTCTGATAGGCTTGCTGGTCCTCTTTGGCAGTCTGGGTATTGTTGTCGTCACGATGCGGGCCGACCAGGTCCGCCGCTCGAACCGCATCCAACAGATGCAGTTCGAGCAGTTGGGCCGTCGGCAGAAAATCTGGGCAAACGAGATGGAGATCGCCAGGCTCCGCAGCCCGCAGATGGTACGGGAACGGACCCGGCGGCTGGCCATGCCGCTGGCGCCCCCGTACCAGGATGCCAACATCCTCCCGGCCGACGAGGCCGGCCTGGCCGACCAGTAGCCGGATGCCACGGCGTCCGAAGGAATCGAACGTTCGCGGAAGGCGTTTCGGTAGGTTCCGGCCGGCGAATTCGAGCGAGCGGCTCGCAGAAGGGTAAACCGTGTCCGACCACGTGCTGCAAGACAGCGACTCCAACGAGCCCCACGCACCGACACAATTTGGCGGCCTGCGCGGCCAAGTGCTGCTCGCCCTAGCCGCCGTGTGCATGCTCGTCCTGATCGGCCGCCTGGCCTATATCAACGCAGCCATGTCGCGCGATGCCGACCGGCTCGCCCGCCATCTCGCCCAGCAGCAGCGAGCGACAATCCCCCTGGCCGCCCGCCGGGGCGACATTCTCGACGCCGAGGGGCGCGTCCTCGCAGGCAGCCAGCAACGCCCCAGCGTATACGCCGACCCGGTGATGGTCACCGACATCGCCCTGACCGCCGATCGGCTCGCACCCATCCTTGAGCCACGCCCCGAGCGAGTCCGCGAACGCGCCAGGAAGATCCGAACACTGCTCGAGGGGGCCCTGGCGGCCACCCCCAGAAAGCGCTTTGTCTGGATCGAGCGAGGCCTCGACCAGGAGCAGGGGAAGGAAGTCCGAAAGCTGATCGAGGTGCCCCAGGACACGAACGCCGCCCGCAAGCCTAAGGCGGCGAAGGAAGCCCGCAAGCCGATCCTGACGGGCGTCGGCCTGCTGGATGAACCCTTCCGGCGCTACCCAATGCACACGGTCGCCGCCCACGTCCTCGGCTTCGTCGATATCGACAGCAAGGGCATCAACGGCATCGAGTACAAGTACGACACCGTCCTGACCGGGACGCCGGGCTCGATGACCGTCTTTTGCGATGCCTCGCGCCGACCGATGTGGCCTGCTCAGGGCAACGAGGCCCTCACGCCTCCCCGCGACGGCATGACCCTGAAGCTCACCATCGACTCCGCGCTTCAGGAGATCCTCGAATCGCAGGTCGCCGGCACCGTCCAGCAGTTCAAGGCGCAGAGCGGCGTCGGCATCGTGATGAACCCGAAGAACGGCGATGTCCTCGCCCTGGCCAGCGTGCCGACCTTCGACCCCAACGACCCCGGCAGCTACGACGACAACGCCCGCCGCAACCGCGTCCTCTCCGACCCGGCCGAACCCGGCAGCACGTTCAAGCCATTCGTCGCCGCCGCCGCGCTCGCCGAGAAGGTCGTCAAGCCCGGCGAAACGATCTTCTGCCACAACGGTGTCTTCATCTCCGGGGCCCGGCGCCTGCACGACCACCATCCGTACGGCGACCTGACCTTCGAGGAGATCATCATCCGCTCGAGCAACATCGGCATGGCGATCCTCGGCCAGCGCCTCGGCAACGATCGACTGCACCGGTACCTGTCGGCGCCCCACGGCTTCGGCTTCGGCTCGAAGACCGGCATCGACCTCGACGGCGAGGACGCCGGCATCCTCCTGCCGCGCCGCAAGTGGACGTCGTTCTCGACCACCTCCGTCCCGATGGGCCAGGAAGTCGCGATCACGCCCCTGCAACTGGCGACCGCGTTCTGTGCGATCGTCAACGGCGGCAAGGTCATCAAGCCGCGCGTCGTCCGCGCGATCCTTGATCCGCGGGGCAACGTCGTTCAGGAGTCCAGGGAACCCCAGATCCTCCGGCAGGTGATTCCACCCGACGTCGCCGAGTACATGACCAAGACCGTTCTCGTCGGCGTCGTCAACGACAGCTGGGGCACGGGCAAGAAGGCCAGGCTGGGTTACTACCAGGTGCTCGGCAAGACCGGCACGGCCCAGATCGCGAAAAAGAACGGCGGCGGCTATGTGCCGGACGCTTACACGAGTTCGTTCGTCGCAGCGGCGCCGGCCTCGGACCCGGCGGTGGTCGTGCTGATCATGATCCGGCAGCCGCAGAAAAGCATTGGCTACTACGGCGGCAGTGTGGCCGCCCCACCGGTGCGGGAGGTGATCAGCCGCAGCCTGGCGTACATGGGCGTACCGCCGGACAAGACGCCGACGGACGCGCCCGAAGCACGGCAAGCCCGCCGCGGTGTGGCCTCCAACAGACTGGCACCGGAATGGTGACGGGAGAAGCGGAATTTCTTAGTGTGGCCCGGGGAGCGAACGGACGCAGCGGGCGTCCGTGCCCCGGGCGGTTGATGGCAGCACGGGATTCGCGACGCGGATCGACAAGATCCGGTCGGGTTGGTGTCGGCGAATCCGCGTGATAGACTTTGGCTCGTGATACGTGCGGGAGCGATGCCATGCCTTCGCAGGGGGCGGTGGGCGAGGTTGACCGGCGCGCCGTGCCGCTGAGCGAACTGGTCGCGCGTGCGGCAGATCCGCCGGTGGAGCGGATCGTTTCAGGCAACGGGGACGTCCTCATCCATCAGGTAACGGATGATTCGCGCAAAGTGGCGGCGGGCGCGTGCTTCGTCGCCGTGCAGGGAACCCGCGCCGACGGGGCGCGGTTCGTCGCCGACGCAGTCGCCCGCGGCGCCGTCGCCGTCGTGACGGACCGCGACGGCGATATCCCACCTCCGGCCGTCCACGTGCGGGTGCCCGACGCCCGGCGGGCGCTGGCGCGAATGGCCGCCGTCCACGCGGGCCTGGCCGACATCAACTGGAACGGCGAGAAACGCCCCGACCGTCCGCTTCTCCGCGTCGTCGGCGTGACGGGCACGAACGGCAAGAGCACGACCTGTTTCCTGGTCCAGGCGATCCTCCGTGCCGCCGGCGAGCCGACGGCTCTCCTCGGCACCGTCCAGTACGATCTGCTCTCAAAGCAGATCGAAGCCCCGATGACCACGCCCCCGGCGACGGACCTGGTGGACTACCTCGTCACCGCCGCCCGGGCCGGAGCCACGCACGCCGTGATGGAAACGTCGAGCCACGCCCTCGACCAGCGACGGGCCGACGGCATCCGCTTCGACGTCGGCGTGTTTACGAACCTCACCGGCGACCACATGGACTACCACAAGACGCCCGAGTGCTACCGCCTCGCGAAACGGCGGCTGTTCGACCTTCTGGACGAGAACGCGACCGGCATCGTCAACGCGGACGACCCCGTGGGGGCGTCGATGTTCGAGGCGTGCCGTGCCCGCCGCGTCCGTTTCGGGCTCAGCCCGCAGGCCGACCTGTACGCGAGGATCCACGCCATCGACCCGTCGGGAAGCCGTATCGAGTTCGTCAGCAACGGGCGGTCCGTGCCGCTGATGCTCAAGCTCGTCGGTCGGCACAACGTGCAGAATGCCCTCGCGGCGGCCGCCGCCGCCCGCGCGCTCGGTTTCGACTGGGATTGCATCGTCAAGGGGCTGGAATCGGTCGAGTCGGTCCGTGGCCGGCTCGAGCGCGTCCGGCCGCGCGGAATCGCCGAAACGCCCTTCACCGTGCTCGTGGACTACGCCCACACCGACGACGCGCTGAACAACGTCCTCGGGGCGCTCCGTCCGCTCACGCCGCGGAGGCTCATCGTGCTCTTCGGGTGCGGCGGCGACCGCGACCGGCTCAAGCGACCACGGATGGCCCGCGTGGCCGAACAGTGGGCCGATCACATCGTGGTCACCAGTGACAACCCGCGTTCCGAGAGGCCGGCCGACATCATCAACGAGATCCTGCCCGGATTCAGCGAGAATGCACGAAGCGGCAAGGTCGTCGTCCAGGCGGACCGCCGCCTGGCCATCCGCGAGGCGGTCGCCGCCGCGGAGCCCGGCGACGTCGTCCTGCTCGCCGGAAAGGGCCACGAGACGTACCAGGATCTCGGCACGCACCGCATCCACTTCGACGATGCGGAGGTCGCCGCCGAGTTCCTCGCCAAGTCGCTGACGATGCCCCGCCGGCCGGGAGAACGGCACGCACCATGAAGCCGCTGACGCTTGAAGAGGTCGTTGCCGCCATCGATTTCGCCACGGAATCGCCGCCGGCGGAACCGCGCATCTGGCCGGCGTGCAACGTCACCGGCGTCACCACAGACTCCCGACACGTGCGGCCGGGCGATCTGTTCTTCGCCATCCGCGGTTCGAACCACGACGGCCACTCCTTCGTCGCCGCCGCGATGCGTGCCGGCGCGGTCGCCGCCGTGGTTCAGCGCGGCTTCCGTCGCCCGTCGGACCTCGACGAGTCGGCCGTCCTGATCGAGGTGGACGAGCCGGTGCGTGCCCTGGGGCTGCTGGCGCGTTTTCACCGCCGGCAGCTGGCCGCGGATGTCGTGGCGGTCACGGGCAGCAACGGCAAGACCACGACACGCGAGATGATCACGCACGTGCTCGCGGGGCGCTGGCCGGGCCGCTGCTCGATCAAGAGCTACAACAACGAGATCGGCGTGCCGTTGACGCTGCTGTCGGCGGAAGCCGCCGATCGCTTCCTCGTCGCGGAGGTCGGCACAAACGCCCCGGGCGAAATTGCGGCCCTCGCGGCCCTCGTCGAGCCCGAGGTCGCGGTCGTGACGTGCGTTGCCCCGGTCCACCTGGAGCGGCTGGGCAGCCTCGAAGGCGTCGCCGCCGAAAAGCTTTCGCTGCTCCGGCACATTCGCCCGGGCGGCTGTGCGATCGTCAACATCGACGCGGACGCGGCCCGCCGGCGTCTGGCGGAACTGGTTCGCGGCCCGAACGCCCGCTCGCCGTCGGCCGGCGGACTCCCGAAGGGCGTGCGGGTCGTGACCTTCGGCCGGAGCGAGGAGGCGGATCTCCGGCTGACGTCGCTGCGAACCGACGGAGTCGCGGATACCGCGGCCGAAGCCGCCCCCCCACCGATCGAGTTCGAGGTCAACGGCAAGTTCCGCTACCGGCTCAATGTCCTTGGTCCGCACAACGCCATGAACGCCCTCGCAGCCATTGCGGTGGCGCGGCGGTTCGGCCTCGAGCACGACGAGATCGCGGAACGGCTGGCGACCTTCTCGCTGCCGTCCATGCGGCTCGAGCACCGCCGCCTGCGATGGCGATCGGGCTCGCGGCGCGGCCAGATCGACGTCATCCTCGACGCCTACAACGCCAACCCGGCCAGCGTCGCCGCGGCCATCGACGTCCTGCGCAACTACCCGTGCCAACCCAACGGGCGGCGTGTCATCGTGCTCGGCGACATGCGCGAACTCGGGCCCCGCGCGGGCGAGTTCCACGAGGAGATCGGGCGGACGGTCGCGGCGGGCGGCATCGACATGCTCCTGGCCGTCGGCTCGCACGCGAAGGGCATGGCGAAGGCCGCGCGCGACTCGCGAAAGGCCGACCCGGCGCGGCCGGCGCTGGAGGTGCACGCAATGGCGAGCACCCAGTCCGCCGTGCGACGGGTGGCCCCCCTCTGCCGCCCGGGCGACGTGGTCCTCGTGAAGGGCTCACGGGCCCTGGGCCTCGAGCGGGTCGTGGAGGCCCTGGTCAGACACGCGGAGTAGCCTGTGCTCTATCTGCTTCTCGATCACCTGCTGCAGGGCCAGGCTTACGCCTACAAGAGCGTGATGTTCCGCGCGGCGTGCGCAATCCTCCTGGCTTTCGTTGTCGTCTGGTGGTTCGGGCCCGTCGTCATCCGTCTGCTGATCCGCATGAAGGTCGGCGACGTCCCCGAGTTCAACAACCCGATGCTGAACCAGACCAACCGCCTCAAGGCCAACACGCCCACCATGGGCGGGATCCTCATCCTCGGCGCCATCCTCATTGCGATCGCGCTGCTGGCGGACCTGCGGAACTACTACGTCCGGCTGGCGTTCTTCTGCCTCGCGTGGCTGGGGCTCCTCGGGGGCGTGGACGACTGGCTCAAGCTCACCGCCAAGCGGCGCGGCGGCGGCCGCGACGGCCTGAAGACCTACGAAAAGCTGCTCTTCCAGATCGGCCTGGCGGTCCTGCTCGGCTACTTCATCTACTGCCACGGCGCGATCACCGCCGACCGCATCGCCGCCATGGTCGGTCCCGACACGTGGGCCGGGGCGCCGGCCGGTCAGCGCGAGGCCTACCGGCTCCTCGCCGTGCCGTTCTACAAGTACGGCATCTACCTGAGCATCCCCGCGTTCATGATCACCACCGTCCTCGTGCTTGCCGGCACGAGCAACGCCGTCAACCTGACGGACGGCATGGACGGTCTCGCGGCCGGCTGCATGGCCCTGTGCTCGTTCGTGTTCATGGTGATCTCGGTCCTCGTGGGCAACGTGGACCAGGCGGCGCACCTGCTGATGCCCGCCGTGCCGCTGGCCGACGAACTCGCCGTGCTCTGCGGCGCGATGGTCGGGGCGTGCCTCGGCTTCCTCTGGTACAACTGCCACCCGGCACAGGTGTTCATGGGCGACACGGGCTCGCTGCCGCTCGGCGGCCTGATCGGCTACGTGGCGATCGTCACGCGGCAGGAACTCATGCTGTTCATCGTCGGCGGGATCTTCGTGATCGAGGCCGTGTCCGTGATTCTGCAGGTGGGCTACTTCAAGATGACGGGGGGCAAGCGGATCTTCCGCGTCGCGCCGATCCACCACCATTTCCACCTGGGCGGCTGGACGGAGACGCAGACCGTGACGCGGTTCTGGCTTGTCTCGGCGGTGTTCGCGGCGTTTGCCCTGGCGACGGTGAAACTGCGGTAAAGGCGGCGTGTGCACAAGACGGGAGCGTAACCAGTGGCCGATGCAATCTCGATGGCACAGGTTCAACAGGCCGAGGCGGACACCCCTACGCTGTGGAACCGCGGCCGGGTCGACGCGGCAATCCTCACGGGCCTCGTCGCCGCGCTCATGGTCATCGGCCTCGTGATGACGTTCTCGGCCTCCATCGGCCTCGTCCCCGTCGACAGTACCGAGGACATCTGGCAGTCGCTCGCCGTCCGCCGGTGGCTGCGCCAGACCGTCTTCATCGTCGCCGGGCTCGGGCTCCTGCTGCTGTCCTCGCGGATTCCCTACACGTTCTGGCGATGGCGGCCGGGCAGGTTCGTGCAGCCGTCCGTCGTGCTGTTCCTCGTGACCGTCGTCCTGCTCGCCTGCGTCTTCGTCCCGGGCATCGGCAGGACGATCAACTTCTCGCGGCGGTGGATCCGCCTGATCCCCGGGACCGACGCCTTTCTCTTCCAGCCGTCGGAACTGGCCAAGTTCGCGCTCGTGGTGCTCCTGTCCGCGTGGTACACGTCCCGCCGGCCCGGCCGGACGCCCGTGGTCCGCCGCTTCTTCCTCGGCACGCTCGCCACGTGCCTCGTGATCGGGGCGCTCGGCGGGCTCGTCGCCAAGGAGGACTTCGGCACCGGCGCCCTGCTCGCCATGATCGGCGGGATGCTCTTCCTCACGGCCGGCGCCCGCCTGTGGCACATCCTCCTGCTGAGCGTGCCGCTGGCCTTCGGGCTCTACCACGAGATGACAAGCAAGGCGTACCGCATGGAGCGGTTGACGATGTTCACCCGGATCTGGGACGACCCGCGCGACAAGGGCTACCACCAGGTGCAGTCGCTCTGCGCAATCGCCAGCGGCGGCTGGCTGGGCCGCGGCCTCGGCCAGGGCATCCAGAAATACGGCTACCTCCCCGAAAGCACCACGGACTCGGTCTTCGCCGTCGTATGCGAGGAACTCGGAATGCCGGGCGCGCTGCTGATCATCGGCATCTTCCTCGCCATCCTCGCGCAGGGCTGGCGCATCTTCCGGCGCTGCCCAGACCCGTTCGGCCGCTTCCTCGCGATCGGAATCACGCTGACGATCGTCTTCCAGGCCGCGTTCAACATCGCCGTCGTCACGGTCTCGGTCCCGACGAAAGGCATCGCGCTGCCGTTCGTGTCCGTGGGCGGCTCCGGCATGCTCTGTCTCAGCGTCATGATGGGAACCCTCGCCAACATCGCCCGCCGACGGCCGGAGTAGATCGCATCCCTGCGCCCGGCAAAACCCGCAGGCGAAACGGACGCCCATGGGCGAAGAGTCTCCGAGGCTACGGGTGATCACTCCATGAATCGCCGGCGCCGGCGATCCGGAAGTGCGTCGCCAACGTCCGTATGGGCAACGTCCGCCGGACCGGGTACACTCCCCGCCGACGAACGCACGCGCAGAACCTCAGCACGGAGCGAACCATGACAAAGCGAATACTGACATACGGCACAATCCTCGCGGCGATCGCCACGACGGCTCTTGCCAAGGACTGGGATGTCGTACGCGACGGCAGGGCCGTGGCGGACGGCACAACCGACAACACGGCCGCGTTTCAACAGACGCTCGACTCCGCGGCCAGGGACGGCGGCGGGATCGTCAACGTCCCTGCCGGCCACTTCCGCATCAACGGAACGCTTCAGATCCCCGGCGGCGTAACGCTCCAGGGCACGTTCCGCATCCCGCCTGCGGACCAGCGCGAGGGCCGCCCGAAGCTCGACGGGTCCGTGCTGCTCGCCTTCGCCGGCCGCGGCTCGCGCGACGGCCAGCCGTTCATCCGCCTCGCCGGCAGTATGGCCACCGTCGCCGGGCTCATGATCACCTACCCCGAGTGGAAACCGGCCGATGTGCCGCCCGTACCCTACCCCCCCACCATCGCCAGCACCGGCACGGCCAACACCGCCGTGCTCGACTGCTGCCTCCTCAACGCCTACGAGGCCATTCACTTCAACGGCGCCGCCCGGTTTCTCGTTCGCAACGTTCACGGCTACCCGAGTTTCCGCGGCTTGTTCGTCGATGAGTGCTACGACATCGGCCGCGTCGAGAACTGCCACTTCTGGCCATTCGGCGTCGCGTACGACCCGAAGAACCCGTACTGCAGGTGGATCAACGAAAACGGCATCGCGTTCGAGTTCGCCCGGACGGACTGGCAGTACGTGCTCAACACGTTCTGCTTCGGCTACGGCGTCGGCTACAAGTTCTCCTCGTACAAGCACGGCGGATGCAACGGCAACTTCGTCGGCATCGGCGCCGACTGCTGCCGGCGAGCCGTGCTCGTGGCGGACTGCCAACCCTTCGGCCTGCTCATCACGAACGGCGAGTTCGTGGGCCGCTGGGAGAACGCCGATTCCGTCGGGATCGAGGTCGCCGAGGCGGCGACCGACGGCAAGGTCAGCCTGAACAACTGCGCGTTCTGGGGCCCGCTCGACCGATGCATCCTGTCGCAGAGCCCGCGGGTGCAGTTCACGGCCACGGCCTGCCACTTCCAGCAGTGGGACGTCGGCCGCCGGGGCTCGCCCGCCGTGCAGATCGGCGCCGGAAAGGCGATCCTCCAGGGCAACACGTTCACCAGCGGCGACCTGCACGTGCGGATCGGCCCGAGGGCCCGGTCCGCGATCGTGATGGGCAACCAGGCGGACGGCGGTTTGTCGCTCGACAACCAGGCCGGACGGCGAACGCAGGCTGTCGCCAACGAAGGCGGCGAGTCGATCCTGAGCGACGAGGCCCGCCGGCACTACCGCCTCAGCCTCGGTGCCGCCGGCGACGGCCCGTATGTCCGACAGTGGCACCCGGGCGAACCGGCGGGCTTCTGGCCCGATGCGGCCGGTCAGACGATGCGGTGGTCGCTCGGCGAGTCCATCCTCCGCCTGCCGGTCCTGCCCGGCAAGCCGTACACGATTTCGCTCGATGTCTGGCTCCCGAAGGCGGCCCTGGACGCGAAGGCCGGCGTCTACCTCGGCGACAGACGCATCCTCGAGTTCCCGGCCAGGGACGGCATCGCCGTCCTCACGGGCGAAGTGCCCGCCGTCAGTACCGAGAGCGTCACACTGGTCCTGCGTGCCAGGGGCTGGCGCCCGGCAGAGGCAGACAAGAACTCGAGAGACGAACGAACGCTCGGCATCGCCGTCCGCAGCGTAACGATGAAAGCCGAGGGCGCCGGCCCGACGGCCCACAACGCCAACACGGGCGAGGCCAGGTAGGACAACTCGCGCGTCGGACGACGGCCAGCGTCGGTTGTCTTTGAAAAAAGCGGGCGCAGCCGTATAAGTGGTGACGGCGTCGCCGGCACCGCATGGATTACGGGGATGAACCTATGCCAACGTCAATCGAAGTCCGCCGCCTCACGGCTGCGGCCGTTGCCCGATTCGAACGGTCGTCGCTCGCACGCGCAGGCGAACCGGTCGCCCGGACAACGTGCCTGCTCGGCCTCGCGTGCATGATCGGCGCGTGCGCTACGCTGCCGCAGGGGGATTGTCTCTTGTCGCAATCACAGTCCGGCAAAGCCGAAGTCGCCATGAAGAGCCCGGGCGGATGCGTGGAAACCATCGTTTCCCGCGACGCGGACGGCCGGCTCGTCTATACGGTTCGGTTTGGCGGGCGCGAGGCCCTCGGCCCGTCGCCCATCGGCGTGATCGTGGACGGCGTGGACCTCGGAACCGAGGTCGAACTCGGCACGGCGACAACGAAGCCATTCACGCTGGAGTTCCCCTGGCGCGGCAATCACGCCGAGGTGAAGGTCCGCGGCTGCGCGACGACCATCCCGGTCAAGCGAACGACCGGCGCGGCATGGACGCTCGAGGTGAAGTGCTTCGACAACGGCGTCGCCTATCGCTGCCTCATCCCCGGCAACGGCACCCGCACGATCGCCGGCGAGGCCGCGGCGTGGAACGTGCCCGCGGGGACGTTCGCCTGGTGCAACCCGAACACCGACAATTACGAAGGCATCCACGAACGCCATCCCGTCAACGAGATCCCGGCCGACACCTTCAAGAAGGGCATCGGGATGCCGACCGTTCTGGAACTGCCTGCAGGCGGCTTCGCGGCGATCACGGAGGCCGACGTCATGGGCTACAGCGGCATGACGCTGGAGCGGACGGACCGATGGCAATTCCGGTCGGCGTTCCGCGATGATCCCCAGGGCTGGTCGATGTCGGGCGAAGTCCGGACGCCGTGGCGCGTGCTCCTGCTGGCGTCCGACCTCAACGCCCTGGTCAACAACGACATTGTGCCCGCCCTCTGCCCGCCGCCGGATCCCAAGCTGTTTCCGAAGGGCATCCGCACCGACTGGCTCAAGCCCGGCCGTTGCCTCTGGCAGTGGTGGGCGTACGACGACGCGGGCACGCACTGGAGCCGGCAGAAGTGGTTCGTCGACAAGGCCGCCGAGTTGAACTGCCAGTACTACCTCGTGGACGAGGGATGGGAACACAGCCGTCAGCAATGGGCGAGCGACGGCAGGGACGTGTGGAGCCGCATGAAGGAACTCTGCGACTACGCGGCCGGCAAGGGCGTGGGCATCTGGATCTGGCGCGGCTGGCGATACGACGAGAAGCGGCAATGGCCGGGAATCGAGACGCACGAGAAGCGCGAGGAGTTCTTCCGCCGCTGCGCCGAGGCCGGCGTGAAGGGCACGAAGATCGACTTCATGGACAAGGAATCGCACGACATCCTCGCGTTCTACGAGGACTGCCTTCGCGTCGCGGCCCGGCACAAGGTGATGGTGAACTTCCACGGGGCGAACAAACCGGCCGGCGAGGCCCGGACCTGGCCGAACGAGATGACCCGCGAGGGGATCCGCGGCCTTGAGTACAACAAGTGGGACACGTCGCCGCCCGCCCACTACGCCTCGCTGCCCTTCACGCGGTACCTCGTCGGCCACGGCGACTTCACGCCCACGACCTTTCAGCCGAAGATGCTCAAGGGCACCACGGCCGCCCTGCAACTTGCGTCGGCCGTCGTCTTCACGTCTCCCGTTCTCTGCTGGGCCGACAAGCCGGAGGTCTACCTGGAAAGCCCGGCGCTCGACGTCATCCGCTCCGTCCCGCCTGCCTGGGACGAGACGATCGTCCTGCCGGTCAGCAGAATCGGCGACCTCGCGGCCTTCGCACGGCGGCACGGCGGGGAGTGGTACGTAGGCGTCATCAACGGCGGCAAGGCCCGCGAGGTCGCGGTGGATTTCTCGTTCCTCGGCGCCGGCGAGTACAAGGCGGACTTCTTCGGCGATGTCGCCGACGACGCCACGAAGCTCGACGCGCAGCGAGGTGTGAGCGTGAGTGCATCCACGCGTCGCAGCATCCGCCTCAACGACGGCGGCGGCTTCGTCGGGTGGATCCGCAGGTAGGAAACCCGCCACGGCATGCGACGCGCCGGCGCTTCTGCGAATGTCGGCCGCCGGTCGCCCGCATTGAAGAGCACGCGGCCTGCCGGTATATGAGGGGCCTGGAGCACCCCGAACGATGAGCCCGGACAAGACGGCACTGGATGAGTTGCGGATCGACCGGACGGCGCCGCGCCGCGGCGGACTCCCGGCGGTGCTGATCATCGCTGCGCTCGTGCTGATCGCGGCGGCCGGCGGGACCTGCTACTGGTTCCACCGACCGAAGGCCGCCGTCGTCCGCACGATCGTCGTCCGGGACAGCGCCCCCGCCGGCGACAAGACCCTCCTGAACGCCTCCGGTTATGTGACGGCGCGGCGCGAGGCCACCGTCTCATCGAAGGTCACCGGCAAAGTGGTCGAGGTGCTGGTCGAGGAGGGCATGAGGGTCAAGGCCGGGCAGGTGCTCGCACGGCTGGACTCGTCCAACGTGGAGAAGAGCCTCCACCTGGCCGAGGCGCAACTGGAATCGTCGCGCAAGGCCCTCGGCGAGACACAGGCCCAACTCGACCATGCCATCCGCGAGGTGAAGCGCCTCTCCGGACTGGCCGCCGGGCTCGCGGCCAGCCCGGTCGAGCTGGACCGCGCCGAGACGGAAGCGAAGTCGCTCGAGGCCCGCCTCACCAAGCAGGCCGCCGACATTGCCGTCAGCGAACGCGAGGTCGCCCTCTGGAAGCAGCAGATCGACGACGCGACGATCCGCGCCCCGTTCGACGGCGTCGTGACGACCAAGAACGCTCAGCCCGGCGAGATGATCTCGCCCATGTCCGTCGGCGGCTTCACCCGCACCGGCATCTGCACGATCGTGGACATGAGTTCGCTGGAAATCGAAGTGGACGTGAACGAGAGCTACATCAACCGCGTCGAGCCCGGCCGGCCCGTCGAGGCCACGCTCGATTCGTACCCCGACTGGCGCATCCCCGCCAGGGTGATCGCGATCATCCCCACGGCAGACCGGCAGAAGGCCACCGTGAAGGTCCGCGTGGGCTTCGACAGACTCGATCCTCGCATCCTCCCCCACATGAGCGTGAAGGTGGCGTTCCAGGGCGCGGCCGAATCCCGGCCGACTCCACGGAACCCGATGATCCCCAGGACCGCCGTCCGCCAAAGCGACGGGCGGGACGTCGTGTGGCTGGTTCGCGACGGCCGGGTCGAGCGCCGTGCCGTCAAGCTCGGCGAAGCCCGCGGCGAAGAGGTCGCCATCGCCGCCGGTCTTGCCGGCGGTGACCGCGTGGTTGTAGAGGGGCCGGACGATCTGACCGACGGCGCCAGGGTTACGGAGGCGAAACGATGACGACCGCGAACGGGACCCTCGTGCGTGTCGAGGGCGTGGACAAGACGTTTCACCGCGGCTCGGAAGAAATCCACGTCCTGTCGGGCCTGAATCTGACGGTCTCCCGGGGCGAGTTCCTGGCCCTGATGGGGCCGTCGGGCTCCGGCAAGACGACGCTCCTGAACCTGATCGGCGGCCTCGACCGCGTGACACGCGGCTCGGTCACGGTCGGGGGCGATCGCATCGACCAGATGTCGAACCGGCAACTGGCGGCGTGGCGGGCGCGGCACGTGGGCCTCGTGTTTCAGTTCTACAACCTGCTGCCGGTCCTGACGGCCGAGCGCAACGTCGAGCTGCCGCTCCTGCTCACGCACCTGTCGAAGGCCGAACGGCGGAAACACGTCGAGGCCGCCCTGCGGATCGTGGGGCTTTCGCACCGGGCGCGCCACTCCCCGCGGACGCTCTCCGGCGGCGAGCAGCAGCGGACCGGCATCGCCCGGGCAATCGTCACCGACCCGACGCTGCTCCTGTGCGACGAGCCGACCGGCGACCTCGACCGCAGGTCCGGCGACGAGATTCTCGACCTGCTCCAGGCCCTCAACCGCGAGCACGGCAAGACGATCATCATGGTCACGCACGACCCGCATGCCTCCGCGCGGGCGACACGGACGGTCCACCTGGACAAGGGCCAGCTCTACGAGGAGAAGCCCGCATGAGGTTCTTCTTTCTCGTCTGGAGCAACCTCAAGCGGAAGAAGCTCCGCACCCTGCTCACGCTCCTCTCGATCTGCGTCGCCTTCGTGCTCTACGGCCTGCTGTGTACGATCCGCGAGGCGTTCACGGCCGGCGTCAACATGGCCGGGGCCGATCGCCTCATCGTCCGCCACAAGGTCTCGCTCATCATGACGCTGCCGGTGACGTACGGCCCCCGCATGGAACGCATCCCCGGCGTGGCGTCCGCCGTGCACTGGACGTGGTTCAACGGCGTCTACCAGAACGAGCCGAAGAACTTCTTCGGCAGCTTTCCCACGGACCCCGAGCCGTTCCTGGCGATGTTCCCCGAGTACGTCCTGCCGGACGACCAGAAACAGGCCTGGCTCCGCACGCGGACCGGCGCGATCGTCGGCCGGGCGCTGGTCGAGCGGTTCCAGTGGAAGATCGGCGACCGCGTGCCGCTGACCTCGCCGATCTGGCCCCGCGAGGGCGACGGGGCGTGGGAGTTCGACATCGTGGGCATTTACGACGGCGCCCGGAAGGGCACCGATACGTCCGGCTTCTTCTTCCGCTACGACTACTTTGACGAGGGCAGGGCCCGCGGGAAAGGCGAGGTCGGCTGGTACGTCGTCCGCGTGAAGGACGTGGACCGCGTGGCCGAGGTGGCCGGCGCCATCGACGCCGAGTTCGCCAACTCGCCGTTCGAAACCAAGACCGAGCCCGAAGGGGCGTTCGCGCAGGGCTTCATCGCGCAGATCGGCAACATCGGCACGATCATGATCGCGATCCTCAGCGCCGTGTTCTTCACCATCCTGCTGGTCGTCGGCAACACCATGGCGCAGACCGTGCGCGAGCGGATCGCCGAACTGGGCGTGCTCAAGGCGATCGGCTTCACGAACGAGCGGGTGCTGGCTCTGGTCCTGGCCGAGTCCCTGCTGATCGCGACGCTGGGCGGGCTGACCGGCCTCGGCCTGGCGTGGCTGTTCACCTCGCGCGGCAGCCCGGTGCCCTCCATGCTGCCGGTGTTCTACCTGCCCGCCCGGTTTCTGGGGCTCGGCGTGGCGATCGTGTTCGCGCTGGGGTTCGTGGCGGGCATCCTGCCGGCGCTGCAGGCGATGCGGCTCCAGATCGCCACCGCCCTGAGGAGACAGGCGTGATCAACTGGCTTTCGCAGGTCGCGTCCGTGACGTTCTTCAACCTTCGCACGGTCCCCGAGCGCAAGGGGGCCGCGGTTGCCGCCGCCGTGGGCATCGCGGGCGTGGTCGCGGTCCTCGTGGGCGTGTTGTCCATCGCCGAGGGGTTCCGCGCGGCGATGGCCGTCTCGGGCCCCGATGATGTGGCGATCGTCCTGCGGAGCAGTGCCGACAACGAAATGACCAGCGGCCTCTCCCGCGAGGAGACCCGCCTCGTGGCCGACGCGCCGGGCATCGCCCGGACGGCGGAAGGCCCGCTGGCATCGGCCGAGCTGTTCGTCATCATCAACCTGCCCAAACGTTCGACCGGCACGGACGCAAACGTGCCGCTCCGCGGGGTTCAGCAGGCAGCCATGGCGGTCCGCGGCGATATCGTGATCACCGAGGGCCGAACGTTTCAGCCCGGCCGGAACGAGGTGATCGTGGGAATCGGGGCGGCGCGGGCCTTCGCCGGGCTGGACCTGAAAAACCGCTTCCGCGTCGGCCTGAACGAGTGGGAGGTCGTGGGCATCTTCTCAGGCGGCGGCGGAGCGGCCGAGTCCGAGATCTGGACGGACGCCGCCGTCCTTCAGCCGGCATACCAGCGAGGCGACTCGTTCCAGTCTGTCTACGTCAAGCTCACCTCGCCGCAGGCGTTCCGCGAGTTCAAGGACGCGCTCACCACGAACCCGCAGTTGAAAGTGAAGACCCTGCGGCAATCCGATTATCTCGCCGATCAATCGAGCATGCTCACCGACTTCATTCAGGGCCTCGGCGTGTCGATCGCCGCGTTGATGGCCCTGGGCGCGTTGTTCGGCGCCCTGAACACGATGTACAGCGCGGTCGCGGCCCGCACGCACGAGATCGCCACGCTGCGGGCTCTGGGTTTCGGTTCGAGCCCGGTCGTCCTGTCCGTACTGTTCGAGTCGCTGACGCTCGCCCTGATCGGAGGCACGGCGGGCGCCGCCGCGGCCTACGTCGCCTTCGACGGCTTCCAGGCGGCCACGATCAACTGGCAGACCTTCAGCCAGATTGCCTTCGCTTTCGCCGTCACTCCCAGGCTCCTCGTCCACGCCATCCTCTGGGCCGCTGCCATCGGGCTGATCGGCGGTCTTTTCCCCGCCATCCGTGCCGCCCGCCTGCCGATCGCCGCGGCATTGCGCGATGCCTGAGCAGCCCAACGGGCAAGCCCGATCACCACTCCCGACTGACGACGACAACGAAGAAGAAGAAGAAGAAGAAGAAGAAGAAAACAAACCACGAAACACACGAAACACGCGAAAGAACTGCGGGGATGAACCCCCTCTTTCCGTCGTCCCTCTTCTTTTCGCGTATTTCGCGTGTTTCGCGGTTCGAATCCAAAGCGGCGCCGCGCCGCCGCACTCCAAGATGCGCCGCCGGGCCCGCCGGCCGCCCCCGAAATCACCCTGGCCTCTTGCCGACGGGGGCTCCTTCATCGCGCCCGCAGCGTCACCGGCGGGTACATGAGGAGATCCCGGCCGTCGACCTGCCAGACGCGGAATAACACCGGGTCGCCGCGCTTCACGTTTTCCAGCAGCAGGCCGACGTGGTCGAGGTCGCGCGGGTAGTCGCCGGCGAGCGTCACGATGATCATGCCGCGGGCGAGGTTGGCCCGGGCGGCGGGGCTGTTCCGCTCGACCTCCGTGATAATCAGCCCGCCCGCCTCGAGGTTGAGCGCCTCGGCGATGTCGGACGGCAGGGGCGCGATCTTCAGCCCGAACTTCTCGCGGGCCAGCTTCGCACCGTCGGGGATCGGAATCGCCTTCAGCGTCAGCGTCGTCGCGTACTCCTTCCCCTTGCGCTCGACGCGAAGCGCCACGCGGTCGTTCGCGTTTTTGGAAAGCAGCCCGATGTAGAAGTCCACGTCCTGCTTGAGCGGCTGGCCATCCACACCCACGATGCGGTCGCCCGCCTCGATGTTGGCGGCCGCCGCCGGGCCTTTGTCGCGGACCTCGACGACGCGTACGCTCTCGCCCCCGCCAACCCGCATACCCACCTCGACCCGCTTGAGACGCTCCAGTGAGAGCATGTTCGGAATGGCCTTCCGCAACGTGTCCACCGGGATCGCGAAACCGATGTTCTGGGCGTCGCCGCGGATGGCCGTGTTGATGCCGATCAGTTCCCCCAGAACGTTCAGCAGCGGCCCGCCGCTGTTGCCGGGGTTGATGCTGGCGTCGGTCTGGAGGAGACCGGTGTACCGGACGCCCTGGTTGAACTCGAGCGTGCGGTTGACGGCGCTGAGCACGCCGGTCGTCAGCGTGTGCTGGTAGCCGAGCGGGTTGCCGATCGCGATGACGGTCTCGCCGATCATCAGGTCGTCACTGCGGCCGAGCGTGATGGCGGGCAGGGGATGGTCCGCATCGACCTTGAGGATGGCGAGATCGTTCTGCGTATCGATGGCGACGGGGCGGGCCTTGTACTCCTTTTTATCCACGAAGATGACGCGCGGTGCCGCCGTCTTGAGCACCACGTGCGAGTTCGTGACGACGTAGCCGTCGCGATGCAGCACAAATCCGCTGCCGACGCTGGTGATGATCTGCTGCCGTTCGCGCAGCGGTGAGCGGAACTCGAAGAAGTGCTCGAACAGATCGCCCGGCGACGGCGGCGCCGCGACGTACTGCTCGCACGAGATGTTGACCACGGCATCGCGGGTCTTCTCGAAGGCGGTGACCACGGGCGTACGCCGGAGTTGCCGGGCCGATTCCTGTGCCGGTCCGACTGAGCACGGTACAAGGCCCAGAATGGCCGCCAGGATCATGGAGTGCCGCCCATCCATGTACGTCATCGTCGTCTGTCTCCTGTGTGCAAAGACACCCCACGCCGCCCGGCGTTGGGCCGGCCGCGCAGCACCGCCCGCCCGGAGAGCTGCTGTGCGCGTCGTGCCTTCAGTATAGCACAACCTCGACAACCCCGCTGCGTCAAGATCACCTGAGCCTGCCCAACACGGTCGGCGGACGCGCCGCACTGTGGGCATCGAAGAAAGCCTCTTCCGCAGCGCGAAAAGAGCGGGGAAAGAGCGTTCGGACACAGCCTGAGCCTCCCCCGACCCCGCCCGGAAAGGCAGGGGCTTTCAACAGGCGACGCCGGCATTGACGTCGCCGATCGTTTCGGATAGCTGTCAGCCCGTGAGCGATAAGAAGGCCATCGTCGTCGGCGCGTCATCCGGCATCGGCCGGGAGTTGGCGCGGGTCCTCTCCGAGAACGGCTACACCGTCGGCATCGCCGCGCGGCGGGTCGAACTGCTCCTCGAACTGCAGCGCGAACTCCCGGGGGCCTCGCTCGTAAAGCGGATGGACGTCGCCCGCCACGACGAGGCCATGGCCCTCCTGCGCGACTGGATTGCCGAGATGGGCGGCGTGGACCTGGTCGTGCTCAACTCCGGCATCGGCATCAACAATCCGCAGTTCGACTGGCAGGCCGAGAAGACGACGATCGACGTCAACCTTGTCGGCTTCGCCGCGCTGGCCAACGTGGCCCTGAAGCATTTCCTCGAACGCGGCCGGGGCCACCTCGTCGGCATCTCCTCCGTGGCGGCGATCCTCGGCCACGGCACCGTCCCCGCCTACGGCGCGTCGAAGGCATTCATGTCCAGCTACCTCCGCAGCCTCCGCAACAAGGTCCTGAAGCTCCGCCTGCCCATCACGATCACGACGATCGAACCCGGCTTCGTCGATACCCCCCTGATCCGCGACCGGCCGGTCTTCTGGGTCGCCACGCCGCGAAAAGCCGCCGTCCAGATCTACCGCGCCATCGCCCGCCGCCGCCGTCATGCATACATCACGAAACGCTGGCGGCTGGTCGCCTGGGCCATGAAGCTCATGCCCGACTGGCTCTGGGCCCGCATCGCCTGACGGCCGGCCACCTCGCCCGCACCCCGGAACCACCGGCGATTGGCGGGCCGCACGGCCATCGCGGCAACGAATCACTCCTGCGACTTGATGGCACGGATGCGTTCGGCTTCGGGAGTCCGCTTGTAGAAGTCGTCGAGGGGGTAGCAGCCACTGACCATGCCGTGCCGGGGGCCGGTCGTGCAGTCGCTGAACGTGCGGCAGAGGCGCCTGGTGTCGATCTGGCCGCGGGAAAGGCAGTCGGCGGGCAGTTCGGGATACGCCAGCGTCATCCGGCCGATGCCGACGAAATCAGTCCAGCCCTGCCGGACGGCGGCCTGGGCCACGTGCGGGAGGTAGTCCTGCAGGTACGTGTATCCGGTCCCGACGACAATCAGGCCCGGAAACCGCTCTTTGATCCGCCGTGTCACGTGAATCTGGCGGGCAACCCCGAGGAGCGGATCCTCGGGCGGGCGGTAGCCATCCGACGGCGGGTAGAACGCTGGCCGCTGGATGTGCGGGTTGTAGTAAGGCGACCCGGCCGTGACGTTGATGAACCGCACGTCGATCGCCTGGAACATGTCGAGGAGGGTAAACGTCTCGGCAAGGTCCATCTCGGTGGGGTTCTCCGGGTTGAGGCCGAAGCCCCAGCGGTACGGCAGAAGCGAGCGGAAGGCACACGGACGGCCAACGCCCTTGCGTTTGCCGATGCGTGTGGCCGGGTTGTCCTCGTACGGCACGGAGTCGAACGCGCTGAGGCGAACGCCGATCCCCAGGCCGGGCACCTCGGCACGGATCCGGCCGATCGTGTCGCGGAGAAAGCGCGTGCGGTTCTCCAGGGAGCCGCCGTACTTGCCGGGACGCGTGTGGGCGCTGAGGAACTCGTGGCCGAGGTAGCCGTGGCAGGCCTTGACATCGACGAAATCGAAGCCGGCGTCGGCGGCGGTTCTTGCGGCGGCGACGAAGTCATCGATGAGCGCGTCGATCTCGGCGTCGGTCAGGATCGCGGAATCGTCGTTGGGGGCGACGCCGACGCGGGCATCGAGAATGGGGTGGTGATAGAGGATCTTCGGCTCGGGGCGCATCTTCTCGTTCGGGCGAGAGAAGCGGCCGGAGTGCGTGAGCTGGAGGCCGACGAGTATGTCGTCGGCCTCGCCGTAGCGTTCCTTGTGGGCGGCGAGCAGTGTGAGACGAAGCCGGGCAAGATCGGCCCCGGCGGCCGGGTCGGCGAAGCAAAGCTGGTTGGGATTCGCCCGCCCGTCATGGCGGACGGCGACGGCCTCGCCGCCCCAGATGAGCTTGGCGCCGCTGAGCCCGAACCGGCGCCAACGTCGCAGCGTGAGGTCGGTGGGGCCGCCGGCCGGCGTACCGTCCCAGCCCTCCATCGGGTGGATGCACCAGCGGTTGCCGACGCGGCGACCGAACACCGTCATGGGCTGGGCGAGCGGCGAGCCGGCGTGTGCGGACAGGATCGCCTCGTCCGCAGGAAGCTCCATCCCGAGTTCGGCCAGGCGGCCCTGAAACTCAATCGGCGTCTTGAGCTGGGAAATCTTGGGATATTGCGGTTCGGTTGCCATGGCCCATATCGTAGCGGCTGACGGGCGCAGTCCCAAGCGGCAGACGGCCGCGGGATGCAGGCCCCCCACCGGTTGCACGCACATTGCCTGCCGGGCATCGCCCGGCTACGATCCCTGTTTATGAACGACAGCGACCTCGCCGCGACCATCCGTTCGCTGCTTCCGCCCACGGCGCCCGTCGAAGGCATCGACGACGACCTCCTCGCCGCCGGTCTGCTCGATTCCGCCGCCGTGCTCGGCCTTGTCGCCGGCATCGAGAAGTCCTTTGGCATCACGATCGACACCGCCAACCTGACCGAGGAAAACTTCCGCAGCCTTCGCACGATCGCCGCCATGGTGCGGCGTCTCCTCGACGCAGGAGACCGGCCGTGAACCTCGCCTCGCTCCTTACCGCCACCGCCCGCCGGCTCCCCGACAAGCCCGCATTGATCGTCGGACGCCGCGTCTGCACCTACGCGCAACTCGAAGCCGGATCGCGGCGGACAGCGGCCCTGCTCGCCGACGCCGGCGTCCAACCGGGACGCAAGATCGCGCTCAGCGCCCCGAACGGCCCCGAATTCGTCGCCGCCATGATGGGCATCCTCCGCGCCGGCGCCGTCGCGGTTCCCTGCGCGTCCGACGCCCAGGCCCAGGAACGCGCCGCGATGATCGAACTCGTCGGCTGCGAGTACCTCCTCAGTCTCGCCGCACCGGGCGGCGGGCACGACGGCTCGTTTCGCCTCTTCGACGACCTCGATGCCGTCCCTCTTCGCCTGACTCCGACACCCGGTCTGACCGCCGCCCCGCCGGACGCCCGCCTGTTTGACCTCGGCGCGTCCAACATCCGATTCACATCCGGCACAACGGCGTCATTCAAGGGCGTTGTGCTGACCCACGAGTGCATCCGTGAACGAACCGAGGCCGCCAACCGCGTCCTCGAAATCTCCGACCGCGACACGATCTACTTCGGTCTTCAGATGGCGCACCACTTCGCCGTCAGCGTCATGCTCCACCTCAGCGTGGGCGCAACCATCGTCACCGGCGGCGCCTTCCTCGGCGACTCCATCCTCCGCCAGATCCGCCAGCACCGGGCCACCGTCATCTACACCACCCCGGTGACCTACCGGTTCATGGCCGATTCACCAAACGCCTCGCCCGACGATGTCCGCACCGTACGCCTCGCGATCTCCACGGCCATGCCCCTGTCGCCCGACATTGAGGCCGCCTTCGAACAGCGATTCGCCATGCCCCTTTCGCAGGCCCTGGGCATCATCGAGGTGGGCATGCCGATCATGAACGTCCCGCCGACTCCCGGCGCCCGCGGATGCCTCGGACGCCTTTTACCCGACTTTGACGCCCGCATCGTCGATGAAGAGGGGACGCCGGTCTTGCCCGGCGCCGCCGGCGAGCTGTACCTCCGCGGCCCCGGCATGCTCGCCGCTTACTACTCCCCTTGGCGGACCCGCGACGAAATCCTCTCCAACGGCTGGTTCCGAACCGGCGATGTCGTATGTCGCGATACTAACGGCGCGTTCCATCTCGTTGGCCGGACCAAGTACGTCATCAATGTGGGCGGCACCAAGGTATTCCCGCTTGAGATCGAGCAGGTTCTTACGGCGCACCCGGCGGTGGAAGAGGCGGTGGTCACCCCCACTGCCGACCCGGTGCTTGGTGAGGTGCCCGCAGCGACCGTGCAGCTCCGCAAGGGCCATACCGCTACGTCCGAAGCCTTGATGGCGCATTGCCGCCAATGCCTGTCGCAGTTTAAACTGCCAAGGACGATTCGAATCGTAGACGCCCTCCCCCGAACACATAGCGGTAAGCCAGCCCGAGCCAACATGGCTTAACACGAACTGCCTTGTCGTCTTTCTCGGGTCTCCAAAAAATCTTCTTGTTGCTCTTGCATTTATCCCCCGTGTTGACTATCATGCACAGGTGGTGTAAATGCCTCATCGGCTCGCGCGGATCGATCACGGTGACGTGTGTCCGTCGCGGAACCGGTTCGGCGAGTAGCGATATGTGAATCGGATGGTCGCGTCCGGGAAATCGGCGCGCAGGCTCGCTAAGGGGAGCGCGCAGATATGCCACGACGGCGGGAAAGGACAGTGGTTCTCATGGCCAGGTATGTTCTCTCCGCGATCGCATGCTTCGTAGTGTTGGTTGCGCCCGCGGCGGGGCTCACGACCTTTGTCGGGTCGGCGACGAATCCGACAACGGGCTCCGCGTTGTCGGCGTCTGCCGCATTCTTGATCAACGGATCGAACCTGCAGATCACGTTGAGCAACACCTCCGCGGCCGATGTGCTCGCTCCGACGGACGTGCTCACCGCCGTGTTCTTCAACCTGCCGGGCAACCCGGTCCTCAGCCGGGAGTCCGTCGTTCTTGCGGACGGAAGCGCCGTTCGATTCGGCGGCACCGATCCCGGCAACGTCGTGGGCGGCGAATGGGCCTACAAGGCCGGTCTCAGCGTTCACAACGGCAATCAGGGCGTCAGCTCGATCGGTGCCGGTCTCTTCGGACCGGGAGACCGATTCCCCGGCAACAACCTGAGCGGCCCCGCCAGTCCAGACGGCCTCCAATACGGCCTGACCAGCATGGGCGACAACCTCGCTGTCGGAAACGCAAAGGTCACCGGCAGCCAGCCGCTGATCCAGTACTCCGTCCTCATCACACTGGGGAATCTGCCGGTTGGCATCAGCGAGTCCAGCATCACGAACGTCTGGTTCCAGTACGGTACCGACCTGAAGGAGATCGGCTTCGAAGGCCACCGGGAGCCGCCGCCCGCCCCGCCGGCTCCGGGCGCTATCCCCGAGCCGCTGACCGTGCTGGCCTGCGCGATGAGCCTGGTCGGCCTGCGGGTCTACAAGCGCCGCGACTGAACCGGCCCCTTCCTGTTACTCGAACGTGCAGACTCTTCCTGCGGGAGTGTCGTTCTGCGCCCCGTTGGCCTCCCAGTCGAATGCCGCCGGAAGAGGGCATTCACAGGTTCGCCAGTCGCTGCCGCCGATCATGCTCCTGAAGGGCCTCGAGCAATTCATCCATCTCCCCCATCATGATCCGGTCGAGCGAGTACAGATCGAGGTTGATCCGGTGATCGGAGCAACGGTTCTGCGGGAAGTTGTAGGTACGGATCCGCTGGCTGCGGTCTCCGGAACCGATCATCGTACGACGCGTCTGGTCGCGCTCGGCCCGCTTCGCCTGCATGAAGTGGTCGTACACGCGCGACAGCATCAGCCGCCGGGCCTTCGCGCGGTTCTTGTGCTGGCTCTTCTCGTCCCGCATCGACACGGTGATGCCCGTCGGAATGTGCTCGAGCCGGATAGCCGATGACACCTTGTTGACGTTCTGCCCGCCCGGCCCGCCGGCCCGCGATACGTGCTCAAGCACGTCCTTGTCCCAGTCGATCCTGACATCCAGCTCTTCCGGTTCCGGCAACACGGCCACCGTGGCCGCGGACGTGTGGATCCGCCCCTGCGCCTCCGTCTTCGGCACGCGTTGCACGCGGTGCCCGCCCCCTTCGTAGCCGAAATGCCGGTAGACGCCCTCCCCCTTCACGTTCAAGACGACTTCCTTGAACCCCCCGATGTCGGTCGGCGAGGAATCCATCAACTCGACCGTGAACCCCTTGCGCTCCGCGTACCGCACGTACATGTCGAACAGGTTCCGCGCGAACAGTGCCGCCTCCTCGCCGCCCGTGCCCGCCCGGATCTCCACGATCACCGAGCCGATGGCCGCATCCTCGTCCGTCACGAGCAGGCCGAGGATGCGGTCGAACTGCGCCGCCATCTTCTCCGCCAGCTGCGCCGCCTCCGCATGGGCCATCTCGCGCAGCTCCGCATCCGTGTCGGCCGCCGCCGCCATCGCCCGGCTCTCCTCCAGCTGCTGCTCGAGCCGCCGATACTCCCGATACGGGTCCACGATCCGCCGCAGCCGCCCGTGTTCCTTGGCCAGCGTAACGATGCGGGCGCCCTCGGAGGCGACCTCCGGGCGGTTCATCTCTGCCGTGATCTCCTCGTACCGCCGCTCGACCTCCGCGAGCTTCGCCGCGACGGACTCTCTCGCCGCCGATGTAAGTGCCTCCGCCGTCATGCGCCTGACTCCCGCTCGCCCCGCACCCATCCTCGCCGCACATAAAACCGCCACGCCGCCGGGCGTGCGTCACCGCAAACGCGGACGCACTCTCGGCGGCGTGGCGTGTGTTTCCGTCCGGCTAAGCCTTCGGCGCGGCCTTCTCCTTCGCCGGCTTCTTGAAGTACGTCCCCCCGTATTTGCGCTGGAACTTCTCCACGCGTCCGGCGGTATCAACGAACTTCTGCTGGCCGGTGAAAAACGGATGGCAGGACGAGCACATTTCGACGTTGATCGCCGGCTTTGTGCTCCGCGTCTTGAAGCTGCTGCCGCAGCCGCACGTCACCGTACACTCGACGTATTTTGGATGAATGTCTGGCTTCATAGTCTCACCGCATAGCGCGTCACCCTGGACGCGAGCCCTGTAGTATAGTCGATCGGGATCGATGCGCCAATAGCCATTGCCGGACCGAAGCAGGTCCGACCCGACAGCCCGTCATCGGCACGTCGCCAAACGCCTCAAGCGCCTGGGACAAAAGAGATTACGTCACGGCGCCGCCGCGGAGGACTTCCCGCTCTTCGCCGCGCCGGTCCCGCCCGGAGGCGCGGCCGGCTCCACAAGCGGGAACTCCGCGCTCATGCGGTCCAGGATCGGCCGCATGCGTGTCAGGGCCGCGCCCGCGGCTTTTCCATCCTTCGCCGCCGCCGCCCGCTGGAGGCCCTCGATCTCACGCAGCAGGCTCGTGCAGTATTCCCGCATCTTTGCCGGATTGCCGCACGTATTCGCCTGGCCCATCAGCTTCCGCACATACTTCGACCAGTCTGCCGAATCATCGTCCAGCTCTTCCCAGTCGCGGTCCTTCAAGTCCTTCTGGACCGTCCGCTCCTGGTCAAGAACCTTCTCGAGATCGCGTGCGTACGGCGTACGCCGCTCCCGCGGGCCGCCGCCCTCACCGACGGAGCCGGTGTTGATCTGCACGTCCGGGATCCGCGTGTCCACATTCACACACCCGGCGAAAACCGCAAGCATGCCTGTCACCGCCGCCACCCGCACGAATCCGCGCAGCATAGGACGCCTCCTCAGCCGCTCACCGCAAGGCCGTCGGCTCACCATCCGTTGCACGCACTGACACGCAAACGACCGAATCGTTTGCCTACTTCACATCGGCCAGCTTGATCGGCTTCCGTTTCTCTGCCGACAGCAGGGCCGCTTCGAGTACCCGCTGCGTCTCGTAGGCGTCCGCAAACGTCGGGATCGGCACCTCCGGCGACCTGCCGGCCAGCACGTTCACGATGTCCGCCGCCTCGTTGATGAACCCATGCTCATAACCGAGGATGTGGGCCGCCGGCCACCAGTTCCGCACGTACGGATGCGAACCGTCGGTACACATGATATTCGTCCACCCCTGCACGCTCGCGTCGTCGCTCGCGTCGTAGTACCAGAGCCGGTTCATGTCCTCGAAGTTGAACCTCACGGCCCCCTTCTCCCCGTGGATCTCGAACCCATTCCAGTTCTTGCAGCCCGTGGCGAATCGCGTCGCCTCAAAGCTGGCCACCGCCCCCTGCCTGAACCGCGCGAGGAAGAGCACCGCATCATCCACCGTCACCTTGCCCTTCCGCGCCCCGCCCTTCGACCCGGCCGCGATGCCGCCCGCCGCGGTCGCCGTCGGCAGCGTCCGCTCCTTGATGAACGTCTCCGCGATGGCGCCGGAAATCTCCACGATCTCGTCACCCGTGACGAAACGCGCCATGTCAATGATGTGCGCGTTCAGATCCCCGTGCGCCCCGCTCCCCGCCAGCTCCTTGACGAACCGCCAGAGCAACGGCACCTGCGGCCCCGCCCAGTCCTGCAGGTATACGCAGCGGACGTGGTAGATGCGCCCGATCTTGCCCGCCTTCACAAGGCGATGCGCCAGGCCCACCGCCGGGCAGCGCCGGTAGTTGTACCACACAAACGTCTTGACCTTCTGCTTCCTCGCCAGTTCCACCATCTGCCGCGCTTCCTTGAGCGTTGCCGACAGCGGTTTCTCGCACGCAACGGCCTTGCCCGCCTTCATCGCCTCGATCGCCATTGGCGCGTGCATGTTGTTCGGGCTCACCACGTCCACAAGATCGATCGCCGGATCGTGAACGACCTGCTCCCAGTTGTCCGCGAAGTTCTGCCAGCCCCATCGCTCGGCAAACACTTCCGGCTTCTCGCTCGGCATGCCAAACGTCGTGTGCATCACCGGCTTGAGCGGCAGGTCGAAAAACTTCGCCGCCTTCAGCCACGCATTGCTGTGGGTCCGCCCCATGAAGCCCTGGCCCAGCAGGGCCACGTTGCACGTCTTCGCCATCGCGGAATCTCCTGAACGTGTGTCCTCACGCCGACCGGTGCCTCCGATGGTCCCCACGTCGGCTGTATATGGGACTATTCTCTACTGCCTGCACCCGCACCGGTCAAGCGAACACCCTTGCACACGCCAACCCCCGCCGAATGTCACCTGTCCAGAACCGCGATTCTCCGACCTGACGCCCCCGCCATCCCCTGCGCCCCCCCGCTTGCTCACACATGCAATTCACCCCGCCCGCCTCCAACTCCGTATCCTTCCCTCGCGTCACATGCTGGCAACCCCCAGCCACGCCAACCTTACCCCCATAACCGCTGGGGGTGTCCCGGCAGCGGCCCCACTCGCAGTCACTCGCTTCCAGTCGCCCCGACGGGCTGCCCAATATCGCACCGCACAGGTCCCATTTCGTCCACCAAGCCGCCCCTTTTGGCGCTTTTTTGCCGAAAACCCCTTGACACACACCGATAGGCTTCGTAGGCTGTGATACGGCTCACAATGTGATGCGTTTCACAGCGACCGAGCTTGTGCCGGAACGATCGGCTATGACGCCCGAAAAGACCGTCGAGCGACTCAGCCTCTACCGTCGTCTGCTCCACGACATGGAGTCAGCGTCTATACCGAGCGTCTATTCCCACGAACTCGCCGCCAAGGCCGGCGTCACCCCCGCACAATTGCGCCGTGACCTGATGCCGATCGGTCATATGGGCAGCCCGACGAAGGGCTATGCCGTTCGACCGCTGGCCGATGCTATCGGCGCGTTCCTCGACCCGCCGGAACCCGAAGGTGTCGCCCTGGTCGGCGTCGGCAACCTGGGGCGGGCCATCCTGGCGTTCTTTGCCGGCCGCCGTCCCAAGCTCACGATCACGGTCGCATTTGACAGCGACCCCGACAAGGCCGGCCGCATCATCCACGGTTGCCGTTGCCATTCCACCGATGAAATCCCCCAGCGGATTCCCGAACTCGGCATCCGCGTGGCGATCCTCACGATCCCGGCCCCCGCGGCCCAGCCCGTGGCCGACGCGCTCTGCCGGGCGGGCGTCTGCGGGCTTCTCAACTTCGCACCCGTGCCCCTGCGGGTGGGCCCCGGGGTTTACGTGGAGGATATCGATATGACGACCTCGTTGGAAAAAGTCGCCTTTTTTGCCAGGCAGAACACTGCCAGGAAGGACGCGATGAAATGAGCACTGCGGACCTCGAATTGATTCTCAAGAAGTTCCCGAACGCCGGCCGGGACGCCCTGATCCCGATCCTGCAGGAGGTGCAGGAAGCGCAGGGCTATCTCTCGAAAGAGGCGGTCGTGCGGATCGGAAAGCACCTGTCGCTGCCGACGAGCAAGATCTACGGCGTGGCGACCTTTTACAATCAGTTCCGGTTCCAGGCGCGCGGCAAGCACCATTTCATGGTCTGCCGCGGCACGGCCTGCCATGTGAAGGGCTCCGCGAAGGCCCTCGAAATGCTGATGAAGACGCTGAAGCTCAAGCCCGGGCAGACGTCGCGGGACAAGCTGTTCAGTCTTGAGGTGGTCGCCTGCATGGGCGCGTGCGGGCTGGCCCCCGTGGTCAATCTCAACGGCGAGTTCCACGCCAAGGTCACGCCGAAGAAACTCGCCAGGATCATCGCAAACTGCCGCGAAAAGGAGGCGACGAATGTCCAAGCCTGAAGCCACCACCCCCGCGACGGCCGGTCGTTGCTGGGAAACGCTCCCCTGGCCGGCCCCGGAACTCCTCGAGAGCATGAAGGTCGGCCCGTTCGCCGCCGCCCGGGCCGCGGGCCAGGCGAAGTACGACTCGCTCGTCAGCGGCCTGCGGCGCGAACGCGTCGGCAAGCCGATCCTGTACGTCGGGGCCGGCACCTGCGGTCTGGGCGCCGGCGCGGCCAAGACGATCGAGGCCGCACGCAACTACGTGAAGGTCCACCAGATCGCCGCCGACGTCATCGAGGTCGGCTGCATCGGGCTCTGCTCGGAAGAACCGATCCTCGACGTGCAGTTGCCCGGCCGGACCCGCATCAGCTTCGGCAACGTCACGGGCGACAAGGTTCCCGAGCTGCTCGAGCAGGTGTTCGCGCTGGACGCGCCGGCCGACATGGCCCTCGGCCAGTTCCGCCCCGACAACGATGAGACGAAGACGTGGGACTCCATCCCCTGGCTTGACGAGCATCCGTTCATGGCGATGCAACGCCGCGTCGTCCTCATCAACAGCGGCATCATCGACCCCGGCAGCATCGACGAGTACATCGCCCGCGGCGGCTACTCGGCCCTCGCGAAGGCCCTGAAGACGAAGACGCCGGACGAGATCTGCAACATCGTGGAGGCGTCCGGCCTGCGCGGGCGCGGCGGCGGCGGCTTCCCGACGGGCAAGAAGTGGAAGTTCGCCCGCGCCACCGCGTCGGATCAGAAGTACCTGATCTGCAATGCCGATGAGGGCGACCCGGGGGCGTTCATGGACCGGGCCGTCGGCGAGAGCGATCCGCACCGCCTGATCGAAGGCATGGCGATCGCCGCCTACGCCATCGGCGCCACCAAGGCGTACATCTACATCCGCGCGGAGTACCCGCTGGCCGTGGCCCGCCTCAAGGAAGCGATTGCCCAGGCGAAGGCCTACGGTCTGATCGGCCACAACATCCTCAACAGCGGCAACAACCTCGACATCATCATCAAGATGGGCGCCGGGGCGTTCGTGTGCGGCGAGGAGACGGCCCTGATCCACAGCATCGAGGGCAAGCGCGGCATGCCGCGGCCCCGCCCGCCGTTCCCGGCCGTCCAGGGCCTCTTCGGCAAGCCCACGGTCATCAACAACGTCGAGACCCTCGCCAACCTCCCGCTGATCATCGAGCACGGGGCCGAGTGGTACGCCGCCATGGGCACGCCCGGCAGCAAGGGCACCAAGGTGTTCGCGATCTCCGGCATGGTCCGCCGTACGGGCCTCGTCGAGATCCCCATGGGCACGACGCTCCGCCAGGTCGTGTTCAACGTCGCCGGCGGCATTCCCGGCGGCCGGAAGTGCAAGGCCGTGCAGATCGGCGGACCGTCCGGCGGCTGCGTGCCGGAGGCCCACCTCGACATCCCGACCGACTACGAGGCCCTCAAGAACTTCGGCACGATCATGGGATCCGGCGGTCTCGTCGTCGTCGATGAAAACACGTGCATGGTGGATTTCGCGAAGTTCTTCATGGAGTTCATCCAGAGCGAGTCGTGCGGCAAGTGCATTCCGTGCCGCGAAGGGACCCGCCGGATGCTCGAGATCCTCCAGGCAATCACCCGGCCGCGCCGCAAGGAAGAGGACGTGGACGCCCTCCTCCGGTTCCAGGGGATCATGTACCTCAAGGAACTGGGCGAGATGATCAAGGCGACGAGTCTCTGCGGCCTCGGCCAGACGGCGCCGAACCCCGTGCTCAGCACGCTGCAGTGGTTCCGCGACGAATACGAGGCGCACGTGTACGATCGCCGCTGCCCCGCCGGCGCGTGCAAGGAACTCGTGGGCGCCCCCTGCCAGAACACGTGCCCGGCCGGCACCGAGGTCTGGCGTTACGTCGCCCACATCGCCCGCGGCGAGTACAAGGAGGCGTACAAGGTCATCCGCGACGCGCTGCCGTTCCCGTCGGTGTGCGCCCGTGTGTGCCATCATCCGTGCGAGTACCAGTGCCGCGCGGGCGCCACAGGGGGCGAGCCGATCGCCGTACGGACGCTGAAGCGCTTCGTCGTGGACCGCGTCTCGGCCAACACGTACGCGCCGGAGGTCAAGCCCGCCGCACCCGACGCCCCGAAGATCGCCGTCGTCGGCGCCGGACCGTCGGGCCTCACGGCGGCCTACTACCTCGGCGTCATGGGTTACCCGGTGACCGTGTTCGAACGCGAGGACCAGGCCGGCGGCATGCTCGCCGGCGCCATCCCCGAGTACCGCCTCTCGCGCAGCCAGTTGCGGTACGAGATTGACCGGATGCTCGTGTCCAACGTCGAACTCCGCTACAACCAGGCCCTGGGGCGCGACTTCACGCTCGACGACCTGCTCACCAGACAGGGCTTCAAGGCCGTCTACATCGCCACCGGCGCGCACCACAGCCGCCGGATGGGCACCCCCGGCGAAGACTGCCACGAAGGCGTCATCCCCGGGATCGAGTTCCTGAAGGCCTACAACCTCCACGGCCGCGAGATGGGCCGCGGCCGCGTCGGCGTGATCGGCGGCGGGAACTCCGCCATCGACGCCGCCCGCGTCGCGCTTCGCCAGAAGCGTGTCGAGAAGGTCACCGTGTTCTACCGGCGCACGCAGGCCGAGATGCCGGCGTACCGCGAGGAGATCGACGCCGCCGAAGAGGAGGGGATCGAGATCCGCACGCTGGTCGCGCCCGTCGAGGTCCTGTCCAAGGACGGGAAACTGGCGGGGATCAAGCTCGTCAACTGCAAGCTGGGCGACACGGACGCCTCCGGCCGCCGACAGCCCGTGCCGATCCCCGACACGGAACACATCGTCGAGCTGGACACGCTCATCGTCGCCATCAGCGAACAGCCCGAGACCGACGGAATGACCGGCCTGGACCTCAACCGGGACGGCACCCTGCGGATCAACCGGGAGTCGCTCATGACGAACCGCCCGGGCGTCTTCGCCGGCGGCGACGTCGTGACCGGCCCGAACAGCGTCGTCGATGCGATCGCGGCGGGCAAGAAGGCCGCCCTGATGATCAGCAACTACGTCAGCGGCAGGCTCCTCCGGACGCTCCCCAAGGTGCGGCTGCCGGACTTCTACATCGAGCCGGTGCAGACCCGCGAGGAGGACGAAGGCGAGGGCGCCCACCGCGTAGAGCCGCCTCTGCTGACCGTCTCGAAACGGCGGAAGAACTTCGCCGAAGTCGAACTGTGTATTTCGGAGGAGCAGGCCCGCTGCGAGGCGGGACGGTGCCTCCGCTGCGATCTGGAGTTCACGCACCCGGGGTGACCCGCGCGTGAGCCGCCGAGACAGGGAACCGATACCGAGAAAACGATCCGAAACCTGACATACGAGGTATGAAGATGATCAATATCGAAGTTGACGGCCGGACCGTGGAGGCCAATCCGGGCGAAACGATCCTCACGGCCCTCCGGCGAAACGGCATCCATGTGCCGACGCTCTGCCACATCGACGACCTGCCGCCGAGCGGCGCCTGCCGCATGTGCGTCGTCGAGGTGGAGGGCGCCCCGAGCCTGGTGCCGTCCTGCTCGTTTCCCGTGGCCGCGGGCATGAAGATCAAGAGCCGCTCGACGCGCGTGCTCAGCGCCCGCCGGACCATCGTCGAACTGCTCCTGAGCAACCATCCGGACGACTGCCTCTACTGCAATCGGAACGGCAAGTGCGACCTGCAGACGCTCGCGCAGGACATGAACATCCGCCAGCGCCGGTTCCGCGGCGACAAGAGCGAGCGGGAGATGGACGTCTCCAGCCCCTCGATCATCCGCGACCCGGAGAAGTGCGTCCTCTGCGGCAAGTGCGTGCGCGTCTGCGAGGAAGTCCAGGGCGTCTCCGCGATCGACTTCGTCGGCCGCGGCTCGAAGACGTTTATCGGCTGCGCGTTCGACACCGGCCTGAACCTGTCGAGCTGCGTGAACTGCGGGCAGTGCATCCTGATCTGCCCGACCGGGGCCCTGGCGGAACACTCGTACCTGAACGAGGTCGTCGCCGCCCTGTCGGATCCGACGAAGAAGGTCGTCGTCCAGCACGCCCCGGCCGTGTCCGTCACCCTCGCCGAGGAGTTCGGCTGCGCCCCCGGCCGCGACATCGACGGCAAGATGGTCGCCGCGCTCCGCCGCATCGGCTTCGACCGGGTGTTCGACACCTCCTTCACCGCCGACCTGACCATCATGGAGGAAGGCTCCGAGCTGGCCCACCGGATCCAGACCGGCGGCGTGCTTCCGATGCTGACGAGCTGCTCGCCGGGCTGGATCAAGTTCGTCGAGACCTTCTACCCCGATTTCATGCCGAACGTCTCGACCTGCAAGAGCCCGCAGCAGATGATGGGCGCGATCATCAAAAACTTCTGGGCCGAGCGCGAAAACATCGCGCCGTCGGACATCGTGAGCGTCTCGATCATGCCCTGCACCGCGAAGAAGTTCGAGTGCGGCCGCGAGGAGATGGGCAAGGACTACGTGCCCGACGTCGATTACGTCCTCACGACGCGCGAACTCGGTCAGCTCCTGCGGATGTTCGGGATCAACCTCGACGCCATCGAGCCCGAGGCGGCCGACACGCCCTTCGGCGAGCGGTCCAGCGCCGGCAAGATCTTCGGCGCCAGCGGCGGCGTGATGGAGGCGGCGATCCGCTCCGCCCACTACCTGCTCACGGGCACCGAGCTGGCCGACCTGAAGATCCAGGCCCTCCGCGGCCTGAAGGGCTGCAAGGAACTCCGTGCGAAGATCGGCGACCTCGAGGTCGGAGCGGCCGTCGTCAGCGGCCTCGGCAACGCGAGGAAGCTGCTCGACCAGATCCGCAACGGCCGCAAGGACCTGCACTTCATCGAGGTGATGACGTGCCCCGGCGGCTGCATCAACGGCGGCGGCCAGCCGCTCGGCGCCGACCTCGACGCCGTCCGCGCCCGCATGCAGGCCCTCTACCAGATCGACCGCGACGCCACCCTGCGGGTCAGCCACAAGAACGAGTGGGTCCAGCGGCTCTACAAGGAGTATCTCGGCAAGCCGCTCGGCGAGAAGAGCCACAAGCTCCTGCACACGCACTACCACAAACGAGACGTGTTGGCCTGAACGAACCCCGGACCGGGCCCGGCACCGCAGCGCCGGGAACCCGGCAGAGCATGAGGTGATAATCATGACGAATACCCCGAAGATCCTCGTAGTCGACGACGATCCGGACATGACCGAACAACTGTCGGTGCTCCTCAAGGCCGCCGGCTACGACGTGACCGCGGCCGGCGGGCAGGCCGAGGCGGAAGAAGCGCTGATGACCCTTAAGCCCGATCTCGCGATCGTGGACCTCATCATGGAGCAGCAGGATTCCGGCTTCATCCTCTGCCACGAGATCAAGAAGCTGTACCCCGGCACCCCGGTGATCCTTCTGACGTCCGTGAAGGCCGCGACCGGGATCTCGTTCGCGGCCTCGACGGCGGAGCACCAGTCGTGGGTCAAGGCGGACCGGCTGCTCGACAAGCCCATTCGTGCCGAGCAGTTGAAGAATGAGATTCAGCGCCTGCTCGCCGCGGCGGGCGTCGCGACGGCCGGTCCGGAAACCGCCCACGCGCACTGAACCATGGAACCGACCTGGTTCGTACGCACGATCAGGGAACGCTGCCGCGTCTGTTACACCTGCGTCCGCGAGTGCCCCGCCAAGGCCATCCGGATCGCGGAGGGACAGGCGGAGGTCATGCCCGAGCGCTGCATCGGCTGCGGCAATTGCGTCCGCGTCTGCAGCCAGCGTGCCAAGCAGGTCGCCAGCTCGATCGAACGCGTGGAGCAGTTGCTCGCGTCCGGCGTCCGCGTGGCCGCGTGCGTCGCCCCGAGTTTCCCCGCGGAGTTCGCCGATATCGACTATCGCCAGTTCGTGGGGATGGTCCGCACGCTGGGGTTCCGCGACGTCAACGAGGTGGCGTTCGGCGCCGACCTCGTCGCCGACCGCTACCACAAGCTGCTGGCCGGAACGAGCGGCAAGCGTTTCATCGGCACGACGTGCCCGGCCGTCGTCGCCTATGTCGAGCGCTATCATCCATCCCTCGTTTCTTCGCTGTCTCCGATCGTGTCGCCGATGGTGGCGACCGCCCGCGCCCTTCGACGGCTTCACGGCAGCGACCTGCGGATCGTGTTCATCGGCCCCTGCATCGCCAAGAAGGGCGAGATCGCATCGCCGGGCCTGTCCGGGGAGATCGACGCCGCCCTGACCTTCGTCGAACTGCGCGAGATGTTCGCATCGCATGGGATCGCGCCGGACGCGGTGGCGCCGGGCGACTTCGACCCGCCGCATCCCGGGGCCGGCGCCCTGTTCCCGATCAGCCGCGGCATGCTCCAGGCCGCCCGCATCTCCGAGGATCTGATGATCGGCGAGGTCGTCTCCGCCGAAGGGCGCACCGACTTCGTCGAGGCCATCCGCGAGTTCGAGGCCGGCGACCTCGATGCGCGGCTTCTTGAGGTCCTCTGCTGCAACGGCTGCATCATGGGCCCGGGTATGCAGTGCCAGACACCGCTCTTCAGCCGCCGGTCGCGCGTCAGCCACTACGTCCGCCGCCGCATGACCGGTGCCGACTGGAAGGCCTGGCACGACAACATGGACCGCCTCGCCGACCTGGATCTCAGCCGGCCCTTCACGCCCGACGACCGCCGGATCGGCGTGCCCTCCGAGGGCGAGATCAGCCTCATCATGGCCGAAATGGGCAAGCTGACCGCCGAGGACGAACTCAACTGCGGCGCCTGCGGCTACGAGACCTGCCGCAAACACGCCATTGCGATCTACGAGGGCCTCGCCGAGTGCGAGATGTGCCTCCCCTACACGATCGACCAGCTCCGCAAGACGGTTAAGGAACTGGCCGTCTCCAACAAGCAGCTTGCCAGCACGCAGGAGCAGCTCATGCAGTCCGAGAAGCTCGCCAGCATGGGCCAGCTCGCCGCCGGCATCGCCCACGAGGTCAACAACCCGCTCGGCGTCGTCCTCATGTACGCCCACCTCCTCCTCGAAGAAAACGGCGGCAACCCGAAGCTCGCCGAAGACCTCAACACCATCGTCAGCGAGGCCGACCGATGCAAGCGAATCGTCTCCGGCCTGCTCCACTTCGCCCGGCAGAACAAGGTGGCCCTCCAGCCCACCAACCTCCGCGAACTCGTGGACCGGGTGATGCGCACCGCGCACCTGCCGTCGAACATCTCCGTGCGGGTCGAGCACGGCGACGGCGATCTGACGGCCGAGATCGACCCCGACCAGATCGTGCAGGTCATCACCAACCTCGTGAGCAACGCCCAGGCCGCCATGCTCGACGGCGGCACGCTCACCATCCGCACCGGCGGAAACGACGCGCACGTGACGCTCACCGTCACCGATACGGGCGTCGGCATCTCCCGTGAGAACCTGGGGAAGCTCTTTCAGCCGTTCTTCACCACGAAACAGATCGGCAAGGGGACGGGCTTGGGCCTTGCCGTGACCTATGGTATCGTCAAGATGCACCGGGGCGACATCCAGGTGCAGTCGAACGCCGACCCCGCGGCGGGGCCGACGGGAACGACGTTCACGGTGTCGCTGCCGCGAAGAAACACGGCGGGCTGACCGAACGAAGGACGCTACCCATGGCCAAGATTCTGCTGGTAGATGATGACGTGGACCTCGTCGAGATGAACCAGCTCGTGCTTACGCGCCGCGGGCACGAGGTCACCTGTGCCTATTCCGCCGCGGAGGCCCGCGGCACGCTGCAGCATCTGCGGCCCGATATCGTCGTGCTCGACGTGATGATGGAAACGGACACGGCCGGTTTCGAACTGGCCCGCGAGGTCCACGACCGCATGCCGGACATGCCGATCCTCATGCTTTCCGGGATCCGCTCTGCCATGAGGGTCCCGCCGGGCTTCCGCCCGGAGGAGATGCAGCTCCCGATCATCAAATTCATGGACAAGCCGTCGTCTCCCGATCGCCTTGCCGCCGAAATCGAAGCGGCCCTGAACAGGCCGCGCACGGGCAAGTGAAGGAGCGGGCCTCATGGACACACTCAGAATCTTGGTCGTGGACGACGAGCCGGGCATGCGAAAGGGCGTCGCCCGCGCACTGCAGGACTTCCGCATCCATTTTCCCGAGATCGAGGGCGAGTTCTCCTGCTCCGTCGATCAGGCCGCCACCGGCGAGGAGGCCCTCGAGAAGATCGCCGCCGCACCGCCCGACATCCTCCTGCTCGACCACAAGCTCCCGGGAATCTCCGGTCTCGACGTCCTCGACCGCATCCACCAGCCCGGCAGCGACATCCTCACCGTCATGGTCACCGCGTACGCCTCCCTCGAGACCGCCGTCAGCGCCACCAAACGCGGGGCCTATGACTTCCTCGCCAAGCCGTTCACGCCCGACGAGCTGAAGTCCACGGTTCGCAAGGCCGCCGGCCACCTCGTCGGTCAGCGACAGGCCCGCAAGCTCGCCCAGGAAAAGCGCCAGGTCCGCTTCCAGTTCATCTCCGTCCTCGCGCACGAGCTGAAGGCTCCCCTCGGCGCCATCGAGGGCTACCTGAACATCCTCAAGGACCGCTCCGCCGGCGACGACCCCGCCGTCTACGACCGCATGATCGAACGGTCCCTCGTCCGCGCCGAGGGCATGCGGAAGATGATCCTCGACCTCCTCGACATGACGCGGATCGAATCCGGCACCAAGAAGCGCGAGTTCGTCGAACTCGATCTCCGCGAGGTCGCTCAGGCGTCCATCGACACCGTCCGCCCCGACGCCAACGCCCGCAACATCACCATCGAGCTGCACGCCGACGGCCCCGTCCCGTTCATCGCCGATCGCGGCGAAATGGAGATCATCACGAACAACCTGCTCTCCAACGCCGTCAAGTACAACCGCGACGGCGGCCGCGTCGATGCCACACTCCGCCGTGACGGCGATACCGTCACCATCGAGGTCGCCGACACCGGCATCGGCATGACGCCCGAGGAGGCCGCCCGCCTGTTCGGCGACTTCGTCCGCATCAAGAACGCCAGGACGCGGAACATCCTGGGCAGCGGCCTGGGCCTGTCGATCGTCAAGAAGCTCGCCGTCATGTACGGCGGCGACGCCCACGTCACCAGCGAGCCGGACAAGGGCAGCACGTTCACCGTCCGCCTCAAACAGGAGCAACCCCCGGCACCTTCCGAACAGGCAGGCGGCGATGAACCGGGCTGAGACCCTCGGCTGGCTGCGGGAAGACGATGAACGGCGACTCGAAGAACTCTGGCGCCGGGCGGACGAGGTTCGCCGCGAGCACGTCGGCGACGCCGTACACCTCCGCGGCCTGATCGAGATCTCCAACCACTGCGCCCGCGAGTGCGGCTACTGCGGGCTGCGGGCGCCAAACCGCCGCATCGACCGCTACCGCATGACCGCCGAAGAGATCCTGGCCTGCGCACGGCAGGCCGTGCAGTTCGGCTACGGAACCGTCGTCATGCAGTCCGGCGAAGACTACGGCATCGAGGCCCCGTGGCTGGCCGATGTCATTCGCCGGATCAAGGCCGAAACGCCGCTGGCCGTCACGCTCAGCCTCGGCGAGCGCCCCAACGCCGATCTCGCCCTGTGGCGATCGGCCGGCGCCGACCGCTACCTGCTTCGCTTCGAAACGTCCAATCGCGACCTCTACGACCGGATCCACCCGCCGCTGCACGGCCGGCCGTCCGACCGCATCGCGATCCTGCGAAGCCTTCGCGAACTCGGATACGAGATCGGCAGCGGCGTCATGATCGGCATTCCCGGGCAGACCTGCGACGATCTCGCGTCCGACATCGACCTCTTCCGGCAGCTTGATCTCGACATGATCGGCGTGGGGCCGTTCATCGCCCACCCGAACACCCCCCTGGGCCGGCCTGCGAGCGCGATGGCCGTTCCCGACGACCGGCAGGTGCCCAACACCGAGCGGATGACCTATAAAATGATCGCCCTGACGCGCCTCGCCTGTCCCGATGCCAACATCCCGAGCACCACCGCGCTGGCGACGCTCAACCTCGCGGAGGGCCGTGAACTCGGCCTGATGCGCGGCGCGAATGTCGTCATGCCCAACCTTACGCCGCCGCAGTACCGCTGCAAGTACGAGATCTACCCTGCCAAAGCGTGCCTCTACGAAACCGCCGAGGACTGCCAGGCGCGCATTCGGGGCCGAATCCTCGCGATCGGACGGACGATCGGCACCGGACGCGGGGACTCGCCACGGCGGGCGCGCGCCGCTACAATCGCCTGTTGAGGCCGGGAAGGAGATGCGATGCGTTCATTGGCTCCCATGACGTTGAGTGAAGGCGCGGTCGATTTCATCGAGGAAGACCGCCTTTGCGCCCTCCTGGCGGAACCCGCGCCGGACCCGGGCCGCTTCCGCGAGATCCTCGCCAAGAGCCGCTCCAAGCAGCACCTGAGTGTCGCGGAAACCGCCGCCCTCGTCCGCACGAACGACCCGGACCTTGTCGAGGAGATCTTCCAGACCGCCCGGCAGCTCAAGCGCGACGTCTACGGCAACCGGATCGTCCTCTTCGCGCCCCTCTACATCGGCAACGACTGCGTCAACGACTGCGGCTATTGCGCCTTCAAGCGGTCGAACCCCCAGTCGGTCCGCCGGACCCTCGACGACGCCGAGATTCGACATCAGGTCGAGGCCCTCGAGAACATGGGCCACAAGCGTCTCATCCTGGTCTTCGGCGAGCACCCGCGCTACGACGCCGAGTTCATCGCCAGGTGTGTGCGCACCGTATACCGCGTCCGTGTCGGGCACGGCGAAATCCGCCGGGTCAACATCAACGCCGCGCCGTTCGACCACGAGGGGTTCCGGGTCATCAAGGAAGCGCGCATCGGCACGTTCCAGATCTTCCAGGAAACGTACCACCACGAGACGTATGCGAAGTACCACCCGGAGAACACCCGCAAGGGCGATTACCTCCATCGGCTGGACGCCCTCAGCCGTGCGATGGAAGCCGGAATCGACGACGTCGGCATCGGCGCCCTCTTCGGGCTTGCCGACTGGCGGTTCGAGGTCCTCGGCCTCGTCAGCCACGCACTGCACCTGCAGAGCCGTTACGGCGTCGGCCCGCACACGATCAGCTTCCCGCGCCTTCGTCCGGCCTCCGGCGTGCATCTGGACACGGGGCACCTCGTCAACGATTACGACTTCAAGCGGCTCGTGGCCATTCTCCGGCTGGCCGTTCCGTACACCGGCCTCATCTGCACCGCCCGCGAAAACGCCGACCTGCGGCGCGAGGTCATGGGCTTCGGCGTCTCGCAGATCGACGCCGGCACGCGGATCGAACTCGGCGGCTACACCGAAGCCGGCGACGCCCAGTGCATGGAACGCGAGCAGTTCGAGCTGGGCGACGTCCGCTCGCTGAACGAGGTCCTGCGCGAGTTGCTGATCGACGGCTACATCCCGAGTTTCTGCACGGCCTGCTACCGCCTCGGCCGGACCGGCGAGCACTTCATGGAGTTCGCCATCCCCGGCTTCATCCAGCGGTTCTGCACGCCGAACGCGCTGACGACGCTCCAGGAATACCTCGCCGACTACGCCGATCCCGCCACGCGAGCCGAGGGCCAGAAGCTCATCGCCGACGAACTGGCGAAGATCCCCGACGGCCCGCGCAAGACCGAGTTGATCGAGCGGCTGCGGCAGATCCGCGAAACCGACGCGCGAGACCTCTACTTCTGAGCCCCGATGACCGCCTTCCGCAAAGAGCACGACCTCCTCGGCGAACGCGACGTGCCTGCGGACGCCCTGCACGGCATCCACACGGTGCGGGCCGTTGAGAGCTTCCCGCTCGCCCGCCGGCCGGTGAACCCGGCCCTCATCCACGCGTACGGAGCCGTCAAGCTCGCGTGCGCCCGCACGAATCACGAACTCGGCCACTGGGACCGCGCCAAGGCGACGGCGATCGAGGCCGCCTGCGAAGAGATGCTGAACGGGCGCCTCGACGCGCACATCATCGTGGACGCCCTCCAGGGCGGTGCCGGCACGTCCACGAACATGAACGTCAACGAGGTCCTCGCCAACCGGGCCCTGCAACAGCTCGGCCGGCCGCCCGGGGACTACGCGACCATCAGCCCGCTCGACGACCTCAACCTCCACCAGTCCACGAACGACACGTATCCGACCGCGCTCAAGGTCGCCGCGATCCAGTCGCTCCGTCTCCTCGAACGCGAGGTCCTCGCCCTGCTCGAGGAGTTCCAGCGGCTGGAAAAGGCCTTCGCCCACGTCGTCAAGATCGGCCGTACGCAGATGCAGGACGCCGTCCTGATCACGCTCGGCCGGGAGATGGGCGCCTACGCCGAGGCCCTCGGCCGCGACCGCTGGCGGATCTACAAGTGCGAGGAGCGGCTCCGCGTCGTGAACCTGGGCGGCACGGCGATCGGCACCGGCCTGGCCGCGCCGCGCCAGTTCATCTTCAAGGCGACCGAGCACCTCCGCGCAATCACCGGCCTCGGCCTGGCCCGCGCCGAGAACCTCGTCGAGGCGACGCAGAATACGGACGTCTTCGTCGAGGTCAGCGGCATCCTCAAGGCCTGCGCCGGCAACCTGCTGAAGATCGCGACCGACCTGCGCTTTCTCTCGTCCGGGCCCGACGCGGGCATCGGCGAGATCCGCCTGCCCCCGCGGCAGGCCGGCTCGTCCATCATGCCGGGCAAGGTCAACCCCGTGATCCCCGAGGCCGTCTCGCAGGCCGCGATGGTCGTCATGGCGAACGACCAGGCGATCGCCCAGGCCTGCTCGATGGGCAACCTCGAACTCAACGCCTTCCTGCCGCTGATCGCCGACGCCCTGCTGGGCAGCCTCGATTTGCTGCGAAACGCGTGCGAGATCTTCCGTCGCAACTGCGTCGCCGGCATCGAGGCCGACGAGGCCCGATGCCGCCGCCACGTGGAGAACTCGACGGCCGCCGTCACCGCCCTGATCGCGGCCATCGGCTACGAGGCCGCAACGGAGGTAGCCCGCGCCGCCCGCGAGACCGGACGAAGCGTGCGCGAACTTGCCGTCGAGCGGAAACTGCTGACCGGCGATCAGTTCGACGCACTCGTCTCACCCGAGGCCGTGACACGGCTGGGCTCCCCCCAGGCAAACGAGGGCCCCCAATGAGCCCGAAGCGCAAGCGAGGGTCCCACTTGTGGTGCAGGCTGGAAGCCTGCCTGGTCCTGTGCAGGCTGGAGCCCTGCACCACAAACGGCCGCTGCGTCGAGAATCCCTTCTCGACGCAATCCGCCGCGGGATTCCGATCCGGTGAACGCAACGAACGCGCTGGAAATCGGGCGAAAGGATTCGCCGCAGCGGGGTTCGCGCCGGCAACGACGAAGCCGTGGTCCGAGGAGCGATCATGAATAGAACCCCCAAAGGCTCCCGCCTGCACATCGGCATCTTCGGCCGGCGAAACGTCGGCAAGTCCTCGCTCCTCAACACCCTGACGCGCCAGGCCGTCTCGATCGTCTCCGACGTCGCCGGCACGACGACCGACCCCGTCGAGAAGCCGATGGAACTGCTGCCCGTCGGCCCGGTGCTGTTCATCGACACGGCCGGCGTGGACGACGTCGGCGCACTCGGCGAAATGCGCGTGCAGCGCACACGCCAGATCTTCGACCGCACGGACGTCGGCATCCTCGTTGCCGAGGGGAGCGAATGGGGCCGGTTCGAGGACGAGATCCTCGCGGAACTCGTGAACCGCAAGGCCCCGGCGATCGTCGTATTCAACAAGACGGACCTGGCCCGCCCCGCCGGCGAACTCCTCGAGCGGCTCCGTGCCCGGCAGGTCGTCTGCGTTGAGACAGTCGCCAACCGCGGCGACGGCATCCTCGACCTCCGTGAGGCCCTGATCCGCTCCGCCCCCGACGATTTCATCAACGCCCCGTCGATCATCGGCGACCTCGTCCCCGCGGGCGAGATGGCCGTGCTCGTCGTGCCGATCGACATGGAGGCCCCGAAGGGCCGCCTCATCCTCCCGCAGGTGCAGACGATCCGCGACCTGCTCGACAGCGACGCATACTGCATGGTCGTGAAGGAACGCGAACTCCGCGACGCCCTCGACCGCCTGAAACGCCCGCCGGCCCTCGTCGTCACCGACTCGCAGGGCTTTCTCAAGGTCGCCGGCGACACGCCGAACGAGATCCCGCTGACGTCGTTCTCAATCCTCTTCGCGCGGTTTAAGGGCGACCTCGCCGAATTCACCCGCGGGGCGCTGGCGATCGAACGCCTCCGCCCCGGTGACCGCGTCCTGATCGCCGAGGCCTGCTCGCACCACCCGATCGGCGAGGACATCGGCCGCGTGAAGATCCCCCGCTGGCTCACACAGTACGTCGGCGGCAAGCTCGAGTTCACCACCACGCAGGGCCACGATTTCCCCGCCGATCTGGGCCTCTACAAGCTCGTCGTCCACTGCGGCGGCTGCATGTGCAACCGGCGCGAGGTTCTCTCCCGCATCCTCCGTTGCCGCCAGGCCGACGTACCGATCACGAACTACGGCATGTGCATCGCATGGTCGCTGGGCATCTTCGAGCGCGCCCTCGCCCCGTTTCCCGCCGCAATGGACGTCTACCGGCAATCCCAACGACCCGTGTGAGCGGGCGGTACTCCGCCGCCGCGTACCCGCGGCGAGGGAGACTCGCGCACCATCGCCCCTCTTGCCCCATCACTCATCCGTGTCCTTCTGCCCTTGTCGCCTCGCCGGCCTGCTCGGCCGCCAGATCCCGGATGCTCCCCATGATGACCTCGGCCGCTTCCTCCAGGACGCCCGGATCGCGCCGTCGGCCGTAGTAGCCGCTGAGGTCGATCGCCGGACCGTAGCGAACCCGCGCGTGCTGTGGCTGGAAGAACGGCCACGCCGCGTGACCGGAAAATCGCGTCCCGCTGATGTGCGCCGGGATCACCGGCACACGGGCGTGCAGGGCCAGCATCGCCATTCCAAGCTTGGGCTCGAGCGTCCGGCCGCGTGCGATCCGCCCCTCCGGGAAGATCCCCAGCAGCTTGCCCGCCTGCAGGTGGCGGATCGCCGCCCGCGTCGCGGCGACGTCAAACCCGTCGCGTTTCACCGGGATGCACTCGATCATCCGCGTGAACCGGTGGATGATCGGCAGCTCGTGGTACTCCTTCGCAATCAGAAAGGAGATCGGCCGGCCCGGGTTCGTCGCGATCAGCAGCAACGGGTCGATGGTGGACGTGTGGTTCGCGACGACGATTGCCGGGCCCTCGGCCGGGATCGTGCACGGCCCCACGCACCGCAGGCGAAACCACCAGCGGCAGTACAGACGGTCCACGAACGACCAGAAGCGAAGGGACAGCCGCAGCGGTGGTCGGGTCATCGATTCAGGGCCAGCAATCGCTTCAGCTCCGCCGGTTCGCTCGTGGCCGCGATCGTGCATCGGTACTCGACGGTCTGGCCGGGCTCGATGAACCGCAGCCAGCCGCGGGCACGGTCCTTGTCTCGTCCTTCGACGCCGCCGGTCATCGGCTCGAGCGCCCCGACGTACGACCCGCCCGGCCCCCAGTGTTGCCAGTTGCCCAGCCGCGGGAAGTCCCTCTTCGAGTACGCGATGCTCAGACCGAAGCCGCGCCTCCGGTTCACGACGCCGCACAGGACATTGCCGCCGCCCTGCGTCTTCGGGTCGATGTAGCTGAACACCTCGCCCGAGCCGCAGTGCGACTTCAGCGGCTTCGGCGCGGCGCGGGAGTCCTTCCCGGCAAACCACGCCTCGCTGCCGGGCCGCGGATCGAGCTTGCCGGCATAGCAGTAGGTGCTCGCCCCCGGCTCCAGGAGCGGGTAGCCGAAGTTGATGTGCAGCAGCCACGCATGGGGCAGTCTCGTGTTGCCGCGATTGAGAAACCGGTCGTGGATGTGAATGGCCGGCACGCCGAGTGTGCCGCTGATCGTGCGGCGAAGCTCGAGGTTCGGGTCGAACACGCGGGCCGTGCGGACGGTGCCCGTGATGCTCATTTCGTACCGGCCGCAGAGCGGATCGGGGTTGATGATCGACTCGACATGCGCCGCCGTGTTCGAGTGCGTGCCGTGCAGGCCGACCGCCTGCCCCTCGTCCACGCAGGGCGCGCCCGCGCTGAGCGGCCCGCAACTCACCACCAGCCCGCCGTAGAAGCCGTAGAGCCAGTCGAGCCCCTTGTCGAGCGCCCGCGTCGGCGGCGTGAGCCCCGTGCCCGAGTGCCACGTGAGCGACTGGCCGAGGAACTCGGCGTCGGCGATGTCCAGCCCGCGGTCGATGACGACCTTGTAGCGCAGCCCCGCCCCGGTGTTCACCCAGGCGATGCGGACGCCGCGCCCCGGCCCGTCGTCGAGCACGGACGTTTCGATCCCGCCCAGTTGGAGCGGATCGATCGCGGGAGCGTCGGAAAATGGATTTCTGTTGCGGTTGGCGGCCTTCTTTGCCATGTGGCATCTCCTGCTGGAACACTGCAAAAACGCAGGCCGGAAGCCTGCACGACAAAGGCGTCCGCCGCCCTCATGGAGCGGCTAGGGCTCCGTCGGGGCGGACGCCTCGCCCTCCGGCGGTGCCGGCGGCGATTCGACGGCCGGGGCCGGCGGGGCCGCCTCGCCCGGCGGACGCAGCTCCTCGACCTGCGGCAGCTCGCTCAGGTCGGCAAGACCGAACACCTCGAGGAACTTCTTCGTCGTGCCGTACAGCATCGGGCGCCCGATCTCCTCGGCACGGCCGACGATCTTGATCAGCCCCAGCTCACGAAGGCGGTTGAGCATCTCGCCCGCCGCGACGCCCCGGATGGCCTCGATGTCCGCCCGCAGCACGGGTTGCTTGTAGGCGACCACCGCGAGCGTCTCCAGCGCCGCCGCCGACAGCTTCGAGTCCGAACGGGCCTTCGAAAGCTTCGTCAGCCACGTGTTGTACTCCGGCAGGGTCAGCATCTGAAACCCGCCGGCGATTTCATCGATTCGGAATGCGCTGCCCTGGGCCTCGTACCGTTCGTTGAGGGCGGCGATATGCTTCTTCACATCGCGGGCGTCCCCGGCCCCGACGATCTGCGCGATCTTCGACGCCGGCAGCGGCACATCCGAGGCGAAGAGGATCGCCTCGACCACGCTCTCCGTCGTGATCTCCCGCGACGGCGCCGCCGGCGCCGGGGTCGTTTCGACGACTTCCGTGTCACCTTCACTCATGCGGACAGAGTATATCCGGCCCCCCTGAAACCGTCCACCCGCCGTACCCAAAGCGCAAGCGAAGGGCTGAATCCGGCTTTCTTCAAGAGCCGCTATACATTGCCATCCCCGCACGCTAAACTGACAGGGGGCAGAGCCGGGTTGCCCGCATGACTCTCCCCGGTCACGTTCCCGCGACCGACCGGGGCAAGATGACCACTACGAGGAAGGCAACCGCCCGCGGATGCGTTCCGCGAACCCTGCAGGAGGTGCGACATGTCGATGACGCATGAAAGAATCGTTCCGCCGGCACGCCCGACTTGCAGGAGGCATCCGCACGGGGCACAGACTGCTCCCGGCGCGCTCGCCCGGCTCTTCGCGGCGATGGGTCTTCTCGCGCTGGTCTGGTTCCTCGTCCGGGTTGTTCCCAAGCCAAGCCGCGCGACATACCCGTGCCAGCGAGCCGCGCTTCCACTGGCGAGCGGCTTCGTGCTCTGGCTGCTTGGCGCGGCCGGCACCATCGCGGCATGGCGTTATGCGCAGGCACTCTGGCGGTCGCGATGGGGCCTGGCGACGGCGTGCGCGGTCGCCGGCGTCCTCCTGGGGCTGCTGGCCTTGTCGCAGATGCCCGACGGGCCGCTGATGGCATCCTCCACACTCGGCAGCGCCTCCGGCGGCGCCTTGCAGGCGCTTGTCCCGAACGCACCGATCGGCACGCCACGGGGAATCCACCCGGGCCGCGTCGTCTGGGTCCACGACCCGACGGCCACGAACTGGCTCGGAACGAACGACGCCGGCGGGAACATCGGCGACGGCTACTGGTATCAGAGCAACCACACGAACCAGGCGGTCGTGGATCGCATGTTTTCGGAAACGGTCCGGCGGCTGGCCGGCGAGGCCACGGACGCCGCGGCGTGGAACGCCCTCTTCCGCTTCTTCAACCAGAACCAGGGCAAGGGCGCGGTGCCCTACCAGGCGGGTGAGAAGATCTCGATCAAGGTCAACATGGTCACCGTATGCCGGACGCTCAACCCGCCGGTTGTGGACTCCAGCGGTAACCAGACCAAGCAGCGGGGTTGGGTCAACACGTCGCCGCAGATGATCCTGGCCCTGTTGCGTCATCTGGTCAACGTAGTCGGTGTCGCACAGAGCGACATCACGGTCGGCGACACAACCTGCTATTTCCCGAACCACTACTGGGACTATCTCCACGGCGAGTTCCCCAACGTCCGCTACCTTCAGTGGACCGCACTGTGGGGCAGGGTCGGGCCCGTTTCGTCCCAGGGCCGGCCGTCCGAGACACGGATCTTCTGGAGTACCCCCGCCGCCGCCGGCTTCACGCCGGACTACCTGCCCGTGAACTACGCCGAGGCGAACTATCTCATCAACTTCGCCTGTCTCAAGGGGCACTCCGCGGGCATCACCCTGTGCGGCAAGAACGACTACGGCTCGCTCATCCGTACGCCGTCTGAAGCCGGCTACTACAACCTGCACTTCAGCCTGCCAAACGCCGGGTGGAGCCCCGGCATGGGCCGCTACCGTTCGCTCGTCGATATCATGGGCCACCCCAAGTTCGGCGGGAAAACGATCCTGTACCTCATCGACGGCCTCTACGCAGGCTACCGGTGGGAAGGACGCCCCTACCCGTGGCAGATGGCCCCCTTCAACAATGACTGGCCGTCCAGCCTCTTCGCCTCGCAGGATCCCGTCGCCATCGACTCGGTCGGATACGACCTGCTGCTTGCGGAGTGGCCGCACGTCGTGACCGAAGCGGGCCTCGAGGGCGGAGCCGAGGACTACCTGCACGAGGCGGCCCTGGCAAATGCCCCCCCTTCGGGCACTCAGTACCAACCCGAGGGCGCAGGCCACGTCCTGACCTCGAGCCTCGGCGTACATGAGCACTGGAACAACCCGACGGACAAGCAGTACAGCGTCAACCTGGGTCTCGGCCCCGGCATTGAGCTGATCTACATCAAGTCACCCACGGCCCCGCTCGCGGATTTCGATTTCGACGGAGACACCGACCTGGGCGACTTTGGCGTCTTCCAGTATTGTTTCAACGGCCCGAACCAGGCGCCCGCGCACGCGAATTGCGCCGCCGTCGATCTCGACTACGACTCGGACGTGGACCTGATGGACTTCAGCATCTTCCAACGCTGTTTCAACGGTCCCAACCAGGCGCCCGCGTGTACGCGTTAGGATTGCTCCCGCCACCAGGCGCCGCCGCTTCCTGACGCAGGCTTCCGGCCCGCCGAAACCTCTGGCCGACCATCGAACGGGGTGCGGACACGTTACAACTCGCGCCCTGCCTTCAGGACGACCGGCACGTCGCACGGTTCAGGTTCCGTACACCCGCCGCCGGGTCCGCCAGTCGATCAGCGGCACGAGCGTGTTCATCGCCAGAAGCGCCCAGTAACCCGCCGTATCGGCCATGCCGTAGAGACGCAGCGCGATCGCCAGCCCCCCGACGCCGGCGCCGAACCACCGCTGACCGCGCGAGGTCAGCGGCGTTGTGACCGAATCGCCCGCGAGCAGCAGAATGACGATCAGCAGCTCGCCCGCGGTCAGGTGGTGCAGGACGTACGGCAGGCCCACCGGCAGGCCCTCGTCCACCGTCAGCCCGGGGAACCAGCTCAGCCGGCCACCCTGCCCCGGCGGCAGTTGAATGGGCAGCACGCACGCCGCCACGGCCGCCGCCGTCAGGGCCGCGACGATGCACCAGCCACGGACGTGCCCCCGCCAACCGAGAATCAGCGCCGCCACGACCAACGCGATGACGTGGCCGCCGATCGGTGTGCCCACGCCGACGATCGCCGGGCTCGTCGGGCCGGCGCCACCACCGCCGAACAGCGTCATCCCCCACGGCGGCAGGTAGTCGCGAATCGCCACCGTGATCGGCGACCGGCCAGGCTCACTGAATCGCGGATCCCCGGTCGCCAGCGACACGAGGGCGCCGACCGTCGTAATGGCCCCGTCCGACGCGGCCCCAGCTCCTGCCCCGCCGTCCATCCGCAGGCCGGCCCCGAAGAGGATCTCCACAAACACCCGCGCCAACGCCGCCGGGTGCCACAGGTGGTTGCCATAACCCCCAAGAAACGTCTGCCCGACCAGCATCGCCAGCAGGGCCGCGACGACGGGCACGTGCCAGCCTCCGGCGAACGTCTCCGGCGGCAGCGTCAGGGCCACCAGCAGGCCCGTCAGCAGCGCCTGGCTCTCGACCCGCCCTCCGGCGGACCCGCCGACGAGCGGTCGCGCCGCGACCATGCCCAGAAGCACCTGCGCGGACAAGGCGGTGGCAATGGACAGCCCGAGCACGACCAACGCACCGGCGCCAAAGGCAATCACGCCTGCAACAGCGGGAATCGACGCGGCGAGGATCCACGTCCAGGCGGCGGACGCGTTGGTCTCCACCCCGTGCCAGAACGGCGGCGGATCGCCGCGGAGGAGTTGCGGCAAGGGGAGCCTCGGTCCGCCGCCCGCACCGCAAGCATCCTTGCCTGCGCCCGAGGCGGGCTGAAAGCCCGCGCCGCAATCGGGCGACTCGGAAACCAACGGGGGCACCGCATCGCTCATGCCGCCGATGCCCCCTTTCGCACAGCCTGCCGCGCCGGGCCGCGCCGGCGCGGCCTGGGCAACGGCACCTGCTGCCGCAGCGCCCGGATCAACGCCGCCAGCGGCAAACGGGCCGGGCACGCATACGAGCACAGCCCGCAGCCGATGCACGCATGGACGTGCAGCGCCGCCGCGCGGTCGAGCATTCGCCGTTCCGCCGCGTTCAGCAACGCCCTCGGATCGAGACCCACCGGGCAATCCTCGAGGCACCAGCCGCAGCGGGTGCAAGGCCCCGGCGACGCCAGGGCCGAGTCCCGCATGATGCCCGACACCGTTTCGTCGGCGAGCAAGAGCAAGGCCGTGGTGTCCTTCGCGACGACCGTATCGAGCCGGCGGATGGCCACACCCGTCATCGGGTTGCCCGCGATAACACCCCACGGCGGCCGCCGCAGCCCAACGTGCTCGATCACGTGACGGATGGGCGTGCCGATCGCGATGGTGTAGTTGCCGGGGCGTTCGACCGCATCGCCGGAGACGGTGACCGGCCGCTGCGTCATCGGCATGCCGGAGCGGACCAGCGATTCAATCGCCGCCACCGTGCCTGCAGTGATGACAAACGCCCCCACATCGAGCGCATCGCCGCCGACCGGGATCTCGCGGCCGAGGACCAGCAGGGTGAGCAGCGCCGGGTGGCCCTGCGGGTACTTGTTCACCAGCGGCACGATGCGAACGGCCGACCCGTGCGCCTTCGTCGCAAGCTGGGCAACCATCTTCCGCTTCGACGCATCGACGGCCAGCGAAACCCCCTCCGCACCCAGAAGGCTCGCGAGCCGCCTCGCCCCGTCGAGCACGTCGTCGGTCCGCTCCACGAGAATCCGCCAATCCACCGTCACGCAGGGCTCCGATTCCATCGCGTTCACAATGAGGCTTCGACAGCCCCGATCCGCCGCGTCACGGAGCCGATCAGCGACCAACACCCCGCGTCCGCCGGACGGGTCGGGCTCGACGATCCCCGCCCCGGCCGCATGCGCTATGAGTTCGTCGATCGTCGCGACCTGGAGCGCACTGGCCACGTGGGGAATGGCCGCCCGCGCGGTCTCGATCTCGACGCACGGCACCTCCGGCTGGTGCGGCGTGTCGCATACCCCGAAGGCCCTCACGACGCCGTCCGCAGACGCATGCGCATCGGCCCCGCCCGTCGGATTCCCGGGCCCCGGCGGATTCTTCGCCCGGGCAATCACCTCGCCGCAACGCACGACCTGGCCGACCTCGACGCACGGCAACGACGGCGGCCGACAGCCGTGTACAAGCGGCACGTACACCCGCCTGGCGATCGGCAGCGGCTGGGTCAGCCGGTCCTCGGTGCGGTCCTTCTCCGGCGGGAGGAACACGCCGCCCGCGAACGTCCGGTCCCGCCGCCAGAACCGCCGTACGTGCAACTGCCGTTCGCCCACACGATCCTCCTGCCCGGGCGTCCCGCCGGACCGGACCCGACCCGCCCGCGACGCCCCGCACCATGACGTATAGCGGCGGAGCCGTCGAAGGGCCAGCCGGGGCCGGACTGGCAGCAGAAACGCCAGGCGGTTAAGGTTATGGCATGCCGAAAGCTGACATCCGTCAAGTGCAGGTCGAGCTGGGCCGGCGAAGCTACGCCGTCCGTATCGCATCCGGCATCTTGTACGACATCGGGCCACAGATCCGCGAGATCCTTGCGTCGAGCCGATCGCTCAACGCCGCCGTCGTGACCGACGAAAACGTGGGCCCCGCCTATGCACAGCGGGTCGTCGATTCCATGCGGCAGGCCGGCTACCACGTACACCTGGTGACCATCCCGGCGGGCGACGCCAGCAAGTCGCTCGCGCAGGCCGCGAAGCTGTACGACGCGATGGCCGAGGCCCGCATCGAGCGAAGCTCCCCGCTCGTCGCCCTCGGCGGCGGCGTGGTCGGCGACCTGACCGGCTTCGTCGCCGCCACATGGCTGCGCGGCGTCCCGTTCATCCAGTGCCCGACGACCGTCGAGGCGGACGTGGACGCCAGCGTCGGCGGCAAGACCGGCGTGAACCACCCCGCCGGCAAGAACCTGGTCGGCGCGTTCTACCAGCCGCGGCTCGTGCTGATGGACATCGCCACGCTCGACACGCTGAGCGACCGCGACTATCGCGCCGGCCTCGCCGAGAGCCTCAAGCACGGGGCGATTCGCGATGCCGCATTCCTCGACTGGCAGGAACAGAACGTCGACCGGATTCTGGCCCGCGACCGGGCCGTCGTCGGCGAGCTGCTGGAGCGGAATGTCCGCATCAAGGCCGCCGTGGTAGCCGCCGACGAGCGCGAGGCGGGCCTGCGGGCAATCCTGAACTTCGGCCACACGATCGGTCATGCCGTCGAATCGCTGCTCGAGTACGAGTGGCGGCACGGAGAATGCGTCGCCGTGGGAATGGCGGCGGCGGCGAGAATCGCCGTCAACCGCTCAATCATGGCGGCGGATGACGCGCGGCGGCTGGAACGCATTCTCGAATCGCTTCGGCTGCCGACACGCATCCCCGCTCGCCTGACGACCGACGACATCGTGCGCGTGACGCGGATGGACAAGAAGGTCGCCGAGGGACGGGTGCGATTCGTCCTCGTCCCGCGTTTCGGCGAGGTCACCATCCGCGACGACATCGCCGAGAGCGACATGCGGCAGGCGGTCGAAGAGATCCGGGCGGACACGTAGGGCGGGCGGTTCTCCACGGCTGCGTACTCCCGGCGGTGAAGGTTCGCCCGCCTTCCTGACGGAACGACGGAGTCACGACACATGACCGAAGCGCGCGTCGCCGCCGTTGCATCGCCGGCCGCCGTCCAGCATCTCCGCGTCAGCCTCGCCCGCGGCGTCGGGCCGATCTGTTTCGGCCGCCTTCTCGAACGATTCGGCACCGCCGCGGCGATCCTGGCGGCACCGGGCGACGCACTTCAGTGCGTGGACGGCATCGGCCCCGGAACCGCCGACGAGATCCTGCGGGCCCGCCACGGGCGCGAGTGGGAGGCCGAGCTGGAACTCGCCGCCGCCCGCGGCGTGCAGATCCTCTGCCGCGACGACCCATCGTGGCCGCAGGCCCTGCGCCACATCCCGGACCCGCCGATCTGCCTCTACGTCAAAGGCAGCCTCTGCCCCGAAGACGCGCTCGCGGTCGGGATCGTGGGCTCGCGCCGATGCACGCAATACGGCCGTGAACAGGCACGGCGGCTGGGCTACGCGCTCGCGCAGCGAGGGCTGACCGTCGTGTCGGGACTCGCCAGGGGCATTGATGCGGCGGCCCATTGGGGCGCGCTGGAGGCCGGCGGACGCACTCTCGCGGTGCTCGGCAACGGCCTCGGCACCGTCTACCCGCCGGAGAACCGCCCGCTCGCCGACCGCATTACCGCCGGATCGGGAGCCCTGATCAGCGAGCTGCCCATGCGGGCGGCGCCCGACAAGAACAACTTCGTCCCCCGAAACCGGATCATCGCCGGCCTGTCGCTCGGCGTCGTCGTGGTCGAAGCGGCCCACCGGAGCGGAGCCCTCGCCACCGCCCGGCACGCCGCCGAATACAACCGCGAGGTCTTTGCCGTCCCCGGCCGGATCGATTCGGCGATGTCCGACGGAACCAACGCCCTGATCCGCGACCAGCACGCGAAGCTCGTATGCCATGTCAAGGACGTGTTCGACGAGCTGGGCGAGGCGGGGAAGCTCCTGGGCCCCGACGAGCCGCTCTTCGCGCAGGCCCGCCCGACCCCCGCCCGCACGACCGCCGAGGAGCAGCGGATCTACGCAGCCCTCGCCGGCGAAGAACGGACGATCGAGCAGTTGTGCGACCTCGCGAACCTGTCCGCCGCGCAGGTGGCGTCCTCGCTGATCTCGATGCAACTCAAGGGATTGGTGCGTCAGTTGCCGGGCAGCGTCTTCGTGCGTGCGGGAACCGCGTGAACCCCCGGCCGGCCGACGGAGACACCGTCAGTTCTCCATCGCGATCGGCAACTCCACGTTGCCGCCGTTCGACACGAAAATCACCGTGCCGTTGTAGCTGGGCCCCGCCGGAAGCCCCGCGCGGTTGACCGTGATCGTATACAGCCCCTGGCCGCCGCTGGTCGGGTTCACGGAGATCCACGGCTTGACCGGGTGTACGTTGCTGATCACCAGTGCCCCGGTCCCGCCGTTGGTCACGCGAACCGTGGCGACCGTCTCTCCCGGGCCGAACGAGAGGGCCTGCGGGGACACCCGCAGCACGGGCCCGAGCCCGACGAGAAGTGTGACGGCCTCGGAAACGGTCTTCTTCGAATCGTTGTCCGTCGCCTTGGCGGTCAGCTTGTACTCGCCGGTCCCTTCCACCGTCCAGGAGACGGTGTAGGGAGGCGTTGTCGATTCGCCGATCTTCACGCTGCCGGCGAAGAACTCGACGAGCGTCACGGTCCCGTCCGGGTCGTATGCCTCGGCCGTGATCGTGACGGTGGCTCCCGTATCCACGGCCGTCCCTTCCGCCGGCCCCGTGATCTTCACGACCGGCGGCTGGTGCAGGAACGGCAGCAGCCAGAGCAGCTTCAACTGGTCCAGAGCCTTGACCGTCTCGAGGTGGAAGGACAACCCTTCGTAGAACCGCTTGAAGAACGCGTCCGTGTTGTCGCCGGTGTCGGTCGTGCCGATATCGGAGGTGTCGTCCGTCGTGGCCTGGGGCTCGTTCACCGGGATGAACTCGCGGTCAAGCTCGACGAAATCAATGTGGGTCTTGTGAACGGCGATCGCGAACGAGCCGGGGCATACGTGGATCGCGTCGGCGAAGTACGACCCCTTGACGAGGTACTTGGAATCCTCGTCCTCGCCGCTGTGAAACACCATGTTCTCGAACGCGTCCTTCGGAGCCAGGACAAACGCCGAATCCGGGATCACGTAGCCGTCTTCCGTCACGTAGTCCTTGAGCCGCACGACAAACGGACAGAGCCGCCCCGCCAGGCGCGCATCGACGTTGGCCGAGGAAAACCCCAGCGCCGCCTCCGTCTGCAGGATGAGCGAGTCGGGCACCGTGAAGATCTCCTGCGTGAGCCCCCCGACTCGGCGTCGCTCGATGTCCTGCCCGTTCACCTCGAACGTCACCGCGAACCCTGAGTTGAGGAAGTTCTGCACGACGATCATCAGCTCGAAGTTGTAGGCCGAGAGGTTTGCCGTACGATGAGACGCCATCGCCGTCAGCAACGCATCCCGGTCGATTGGGTTCATCCACGCCAACACCGGCTGGCCTGTCGGACCGGGCGGAATGTAGCGTCCGCTCCCGTCACAACCGACCGTCGCCGCGATCACCGCGAGGCCCAGTACGAGCACTGCACCCCGCGTCCCCCGCGAGAACCTGTCGTAACGAACGAAACCCTCTGCTAAGCAAGCCCTGTTCATGGCATTCTCCGTGCGACAAGCAGGCGGCCCGACAACGCCGCACCGGCCGTCGATGGCCGGCTTTATTCGGACACGTATCGTGTCAGGGTTATCGACCGCCCGAACCGCCCAATTCACCACAATACCGGCCGTGCCGCGTTATCAGACGGGACCGTGACCGCACGCCCTCGGCGGCGCAAGATCCGTAATGGCGAGAGGTTCGAACGATCGGCGCGCCGCTTATCGGCCCCGCGAAGCCGACCCGCATCGCCAATATTGCGAGAGCGAACCGGCGGCACAATCACGTCCGAATACAAACGGGCGGAAGCTACCGCCGCAGCTCGAAGACGAGATGCGCGAGTTCCGGCAGAATCAGCCGCGTGACGGCCAACTCGACGGCGGCCGGCGAGCCCGGCATCGCAAAGACCGCCCTGCCCCGATACACCCCCCCCACCGCGCGCGAGAGCATCGCCCCGGACCCGATCTCGGCAAAACTGAGGTACCGGAACAGCTCGCCGAATCCGTCGATTCGTTTCTCCAGCAGCCCGGTGACCGCCTCGTAAGTCCGGTCGCGCGTCGAGACGCCCGTCCCGCCGCTGAGCAGGATCGCGGAGCACGCCGGGTCGGCGGCCAGTTCGACCATCATCGCGCGAATGGCGTCGGGCTCATCCTTCAGCACGACGTATCGAACGACCCGGTGCCCCGCCGTGGCGAGCAACTGCCGGATCAATGCCCCCCCGCGGTCATCCTGTTCCGTCCGCGTGTCGCTGACCGTCACGACCGCGCAACCGATCGGCCCCAGGGCCGCCGCCGCCTTCTGATGATCCTTGTAGGACATGGCCTCGTGCCTCGCTGCCCGCACGCCCGCCGCGGATCACCGCAACGGCTTGCACCCGTGCTTCTCCCGGATCCGGTTCGCCTGCTCCCACATCTTCACGTCGCCCTCGATGAAATGCACCAGATTGGCCGTCGTCAGGCCGAGCAGTCCGGCCGAGTCCGCCACGCTTCCGTTGCACGCATCGAGCACATCCATCACGAGCCGGACCGCGTGCCAGTACGCCGGGCTCTTCGGCGACAGGTCGAGCCGCTGTTTCGCGCCGAGGATGTCGTCAAACCACGCGGGCCGACGAAAGGCCGTGCGATCCACCGGCCGGCGCACCTCCAGCGCAATCGCCTGCCGAAGCCGCTTGAGCGCCCGCGCCTTGTTCTCGTGCTGCGACCGGCTTTCGGTCCCGACGACGACGAGGCCCGTCGGCCCATGATGGAGACGTACGGCAGAGTCCGTCTTGTTCCGCTTCTGCCCGCCGGGCCCGCTCGCGCGATACGTGTGTACCTCGCACTGCGCCAGCAAACGCCGATCGTCCAGCGACAGCCAGTCCGGGACCGGCTCGCGAGCCGCCAACGGAGCACCATCATCTGCTGGAACCGCGGTCATCCCTCGTTCTTTCGCGCTGTTCCGCTTTCCCCCGGTTCACTCTCCATCCACCGCAACCCAGGGCGGCCGGTCTCGCCCGCTGCGCGGCGCCCGCTTGCGGGAGAGCGATCGTGCCCTACCGCCCCTTGATCAGACTCTCCCACGCCGCCATCAGCCGCGGGGCGACTTCCGGCCCGCACGAGTTGATCTCGCCGTACTGGCGCTCGGTGCGGCCGTAGGCATACGGCGCCAGCCAGTCCCACTGCGATTTCGGCACAATGTAGCCGATCTCGTCGTTGGCCAGGCCGATCAGCATCTTGTAGCGGCCCGTCATCAGGGGGAACACGGCCGGCTCGAGCGGCGCACCCGGAAAGTCGGCGTTCGGCTCCTGCGGCCGCTGGAACTCGCCGAGCGTAAGTTCCGGATAGATCTCGCCGGGCACCGCCGCGATCTGCAGGTCCCCGATGTCGATCCGGCCGATTTCGGTCTTCATGAACACCTCCTCCACCGCCGGCTGCGAGTCCGTCGCGGGCCGACCGGCGGCGATGGCCGTGCCGTCCGCGCGATACGCCGGCCGCGACAGCGTCCCCATCGCCATCGCCAACCGGTAGAGCTGGTTCCAAACGGGGATGAGCAACTCTCTGGACCAGGCCCGGATCGGCCCGCGGAGAGGCTCGGCGCCGCCAAGCGCCTGCTCGGCGATCCGGCCGATGATGCGGCCGTAGGCGATCATCCCGCCCATCTCGTCCTCCGGCAACGGGTCGTTGCGGAACGGGTCGGTCCGCGGCTTCCGCGGCGAGAGCAACCCGCCGACCGTGCCGCTGTTGTAGACCGCCGTACCGCCGCAGCGCTCCTCGAGATACTGCCGCATCGCCGACGGGAAATCGCTGCTGAGCTGCGTGTTCCTGCGGCCGAGGACCTCCGGGTGACAGGGCATGTTGACGAGCGTGACGATCGTGCGTTCCTCGGCATCGCGGGCCTGAATGACGGTGAGCTTCGAGTCGATCACGATCGGCTTGCGCGAATCGCCGATGAGTTCGGCGACCCTGTTGACGTCCGCCGTCGCGATCCGCAGCGTGCCCGGCCGTGCGGTCTGATGAGCACGGTGAACGGCATCAACACACCCCGCCCGCACCTGCTTCAGGTACCCCGGCGTAACGCCGGTCCGCCCGAACGGGCCCCAGATCCCCAGCGTGTCCGGCCCCGCGTGTGTGTGCGTGCTGCTGACGAGAATGAAGTCGATGGACGGCTTGAGGCCCAGCCGGCCGACGGCCTCGCGAATCTGCACGACCTCGTCGCGGAACAGGCCGATGAGGTCACACGCAACGATCGCAAGGCCGAACTGCCCGTCGTGGACGAAGATGGCGCGGGCGTAGATGTCGTCGTGCACGGCCTCGGCGCGGCGCCCCTCCCCAAACCCGGCCAGCCAGACCGGCGGGGCGTCGTCGCCAACCTTCGGCGTGATGACGACGGCGGCGGCGCCGACCCGATACGCGGCCGCCGGGCACACCGCGGAAACCGACACAACACACAGGATCGCGGCTGGAAGCGAACGAGCGGAACGCATATGGGAACCTCCTCGCCCGGTATTCTAGGACGCGGACCGACCGGATGCCAGAATCAGACCCCGGGGCCGCGCCAGGATGCCATGCCGTGCGCGGAAGCGGCCACACGAATGACACCGCCGACGTTGCGTTCCGGACTGCGACGAACGACCGGCCGCCTGCGCATCTCCCCGCGTTTTCGATTTCCTGGTCCCCCGCCGTTGCAGCATGCGACGCCGGTGGTTACCCTCACTCGGTCGCGCCCCCACGGGCAACGATGAGGACGTACGTACGGAAGACCGGGCAACCCAGTCACAGGCCAGAGGACGAACGGCATCACGAGCGATGAGCAAGGACGCACGGGCACAGATGGAACGGCTCCGCGAAGAAATCCGGCGGCACGATCACCTGTACTACGTGCTGGCCAGGCCCGAGATCTCCGACCGCGAATACGACCGGCTCTTCGACGAACTCCGCAGGCTTGAGGCCGACCACCCGGACCTCGTCACGCCCGACTCTCCGACTCAACGGGTCGGCGAGCGCCCGCTCGAGGGCTTCGCGCAGGTCCGGCACGCCGTGCCCATGCTCTCGATCGACAACACATACAACGAGGGCGAGGTCCGCGAGTTCGACGACCGCGTCCGCAGGGGCCTCGGCGGCGAGCCGTACGCCTACGTCGTCGAGCCCAAGATCGACGGCGTCGCCGTGTCGCTGCGCTACGAAAACGGCCTGCTCACCCAGGCCGCCACGCGCGGTGACGGCGAGACGGGCGACGATATCACGCAGAACGCCCGCACGATCCGTTCGGTCCCCCTGCGGCTGATCGGGCGCGGCGTGCCCGACGTCCTCGAGGTCCGCGGCGAGGTGTACTGGCCCCGGTCGGACTTCGCCCGCGTCAACGCCGAGCGGGCCCGGGCCGGCGAAGCGACGTTCGCCAACCCGCGCAACGCCACGGCCGGCACGCTCAAGCAGCTCGACTCGCGGATCGTCGCAAGCCGCGGGCTGGCGTTCCTCGCCCACGGGTTCGGCGAGGTCCGCCCGCTGCGCGCCGAGACGCAGCACGAGCTGTTCGAGCAGTTCGCGAAGTGGGGCATCCCCGTCAACCCGCACCGCCGGCTCTTCCGGACGGCCGACGAGGTCTGCGCGTTCATCCGCGAGTGGGAGTCCGCCCGGCTCGAGCTGGACTACGAGACCGACGGCCTCGTCATCAAGGTCGATCGACTCGACCAGCGCGACGCCCTCGGCACGACGACCCGCGCCCCGCGCTGGTGCATCGCCTTCAAGTACGCCGCCGAACGGGCCGAGAGCAAGCTGCTCTCCGTCCGCTTCCAGGTCGGCAAGCTCGGCACCATCACGCCCGTCGCCAACCTCGAGCCCGTCCGCCTCGCCGGCACGACCGTCAAGAGCGCCAGCCTGCACAACTTCGACCAGATCGAGCGGCTCGGCGTGATGATCGGCGACACGGTCCTCGTCGAGAAGGCCGGCGAGATCATCCCGCAGGTCGTCCAGGTCGTCGCCGACAAGCGGCCGAAGGACGCCAAACCGATCCGCCCGCCGACGAAGTGCCCGTCCTGCGGCGATTCGATCGCCCGCGAGAAGGATCTCGTCGCCATCCGCTGCTCGAACCCGGCGTGCCCGGCGCAGGTGAAAGAACGGATCCGCTACTTCTGCGGACGCGACCAGATGGACATCGAGGGCGTCGGCCCGGCCCTTGTCGAACAGCTCGTGGACAAGGGCCTCGTCCGCGACGCCGCCGACCTCTACGGCCTGCGCGAACGCCGGGACGAAGTCGTCGCGCTCGAACGCATGGCCGAGAAGAGTACCGACAACCTGCTGGCCGCGATCGACGAGAGCAAGGGCCGGCCGCTGGCACGGCTCATCACCGCGCTCAACATTCCACAGGTCGGCGCGGCGACGGCGGACGTGCTCGCCGACCACTTCGGCACGATGGACAGACTCGCCGCAGCCGATGCGGATGCCCTCCAGGCCGTCGAGGGCATCGGCCCCGAGATGGCCGCGAGCATCCGCGCCTTCTTCGACGACAAGGGCGCCCGAAAGCTCATCGACCGGCTCCGCGACGCCGGCGTGAACATGAAGCAGCCGCGCCGGACCGCCGCGTCGCACCAGCCGCTCGCCGGCAAGACCGTCGTCGTCACCGGCACACTGGAGAAGTACTCCCGCAAGGCGATCCAGGACCTGATCGTGCAGCTTGGCGGCAAGGCATCCGGCTCGGTGAGCAGCCGGACCGACTTCGTGCTCGCGGGCACGGACCCCGGCTCAAAGCTCGAAAAGGCCCGCGAGCTGGGCGTGAAGGTCCTGAACGAAAAGGAGTTCGAGAAGCTCGTCGGCCGCGGCTGAGCGCCTGGGCCGGCTGTCTGTGCCGGCAGACCCTGTGGCACGGGCTTCCCGCCCGTGCGCCATCGGCAGGATGCCGATGCCGCGACCTGCCGGAATCGGCTCGGGGCCGAACGGCCACGAAAGGAAACCGCATGAACGAACCCCCAGCATCCTGCATGATCGAAATCCGCGTCCGGTACGCCGAGTGCGACCCGATGAACATCCTGCACCACTCGCGCTACTTCGAGTACTTCGAAATGGGCCGGACGGAACTGCTCCGCCGGGCCGGCGTCCGCTACCGCGACCTCGAGGCCCGCGGCGTGTTCTTCGTCGTCGCCCGGATCGACTGCCGTTTCAAGGCCCCGGCCTTCTACGACGACCTGCTCACCCTGACCACGAGCATCGCCCGTCAGACCCGCGCCCGGATCGACCACACGTACCGGCTCACGCGAGACGACCGTCTGCTCTGCGAGGCCGCCAGCACCCTCGCCTGCGTCGATCGAACCGGCCGCCCCATTCCCATCCCCGACGACCTCGCCCCGCCGGACCGCTGAGCGAACCGCTTTCCCGTCTTCGTGCCGTTTCGTGCGTTTCGTGGCCGTTCCGGCCGGGTGATCCATCCATCCGGCCTGTCCACATCCCGGCGGGTAGCGACTTACGAACCGGGAGGGATACCCCTGCCCCCAACAGTCATGCGTGACGGCGCCGCCGGGCCGTACATCCGCATGATGCTGGGTTACCCCCATCGCGCGAACGCAGCTTCAATCCGGCAGCCATCCCGGCGGCTTGACTTCGTCAAACGGGCGGATGTCCCAGCGGCGGGCGAACGCCTCGTAGCGACCGACCAGTTCCTTGACCCGGTCGGGCTGCTCGCCGGCCAGGTCGTGCAACTCCGTGCGGTCGGCCTGCATGTCGTAGAGTTCCCACGGCCCGTTGTGAATCGCGACGAGCTTCCACGGCCCGCAGCGGATCGCGCGGTTGCCCTCGTGCTCCCAGTAAAGGCACTCGTGATCCTCACGCGGCCGGCCGAGAAAAAGCGGCAGGAGGCTCCGCCCCGCCGTCGGCTCGATCGTGCGTCCCTCGTACCGGCCGGGATAGGGCACCCCCGCGACCTCCAGGCACGTCGGCAGAATATCCACCACGTGGCCCACGCCCCTCTCCCAGACACCACGCCTCGCCAGGACGCCCGGCCACCGGACGATCATCGGCGTCGAGATCCCCCCCTCGTGCACGTACCGCTTGTGCTGCCGGAACGGCGTGTTGCTGACGTTCGACCAGCCACGGCCGTAGCCGATGTTCGAGTCGGGCTCGCCGGGCCGCGAACCCGGCTTGCTCTCGTCGATCTCCTCCGCGTCGCCCCCGTTGTCCGACAGGAACATCACCAGCGTGTTGTCCTCGACGCCCGACGCGCAGAGCTTCTCGAGGATTCGCCCGATGCCGCGGTCCATGCGATCGACCTGGGCGGCGTAGACGGCCATCTTGAGGTCCTCGAGGTCCGGGTCGGCGACATTCTCCCACGCCGTCGCCCGCGGATCGCGGGGCGACAGCGCCCACCGCGCATCAATGACCCCCATCTCGATCATCCGGCGATACCGTCGCCGGCGGATCTCATCCCAGCCGACGCGGTACTTGCCGCGGTAGCGGGCAATGTCCTCGGGCGGCGCGTGCAACGGAGCGTGCGGCGCCGTGTAGGCAACGTACAGAAAAAACGGATCGCTCCTGCGGGCATATTCATCGAGGTAACCGATCGCGCGGTCGGTGATCGCATCGGTCATGAAGAAGCCCTTGGGATCGGGGCGGTAGAACTCACCGTCGATGGCCATACGGCGATTGGGCCAGAGGCAGAAGTAGCTGCTCGCGCCGCCCAGAAGACCGTAGTAGTGCTCGAAGCCGTGGTCGATCGGGAAGTGCGGCCGCTTCTCGCCAAGGTGCCACTTGCCGGACATGAGGCAGCGATAACCGGCGGCGCGAAGGACCTCGGCGATCGTGACGCTTGTCTCACTCAGGCAACCGCGGTAGGCCGGCACGCCCATGTCGTGCCCCATGTGCCCGACGCCGGCCTGGTGCGGGTGGCGGCCCGTCAACAACGCCGCCCGCGTGGGGCAGCACCGCGCGGCATTGTAGAACTGCGTGAAGCGGACGCCTTGCCCGGCCAGCCGGTCGAGGTTCGGCGTGGCGATCTCGGAGCCGTAGCAGCCGAGATCCGAGAAGCCGAGGTCATCCGCCAGGATCAGCACGATATTCGGCCGGGCCGGCCGCGATGCCGGCGCGGACCTCGCGGCCCTCACAGACACCCCTGTCGCCACGGCCAGACACAAGAACAGTGCGACCGACCTCATGAAGCACCTCCTTGACGGTCTCGCGGCAACTTCCCTTGGTACTCAGATCCGTACCTTCTGTTCCCGGTTGCCGCTTCGCTCCCTCGCGGCCTGCGTCAGCCTGCGCCCTGCCCCTCCTGTTTTTCTTCTTTCGCCATCTCGGCCTCCAGCGCACGCACGCGATCGGCCGAAGGGCGGTGCGCGCCGGTGAGCGGGACCAGTACGCCCGGCAGCGACCAGATGAGCTGGACCACGCGGATCCCCAGGGCGAGAAAGATGACCTGCCCCTTGGTCCCGTAGACCCCGCGGAGGAAGAGGATCAGCGCCGCCTCCATCGTCCCCAGCCCCATCGGCGTCACCGGCACCGCCGCGACCACCAGCGACACACCGATGTAGGCGTAGTACGACGGCCACTCCGGCCGCATGCCCATCGCCAGGCCCCAGATGTAGAACGCCCCAACGGCCACCGCCTGCAGTACGAACGTAAGGCCGAATGCGCCCGCCACGATCCCCGGATGCTCGCGCATTCGCAGGACTGCCCGGTCGATCCGCAGGATTTTGTCGATGCCCGGCAGCCAACGCAACCGGTCCTGCGGCCGAAGACGCTCGCGCAGCCCCGGCATGTAGAAGATCAGCAGGCCGACGGCCATCGCCCCGAGCATCAGCAGGATCCACACCGACAGTCGGCGAATCCGCGGGTCATCCAGCTTGAACGTCATCGACACGGCCGCGAGCAGCACGATCCCGATCAGGCCGACCACGCGGTCGAGCAGGACCGCCGTCACCGCCTCCACCTTGTGCCGCGTGTGCTGGGCGACGTAGTACGCCTTGAACACGTCGCCGCCGGTCGTGCCGATCATCACGAAGTTGAAGAAGCTGCCCGCGTAGTGGAGCTTGATCGCCTCCCACGTCCCGATGCGGATGTCCTGCGCACGCAGCATCCACTTGAACCGTACCGCCGCGATCACCGGCACCGGACCGAAGACCAGAAAGCTCAGCAGCAGCAGACGCCGGTTCGACTGCCTCCACACCGTCGGCACGCCGAACTCGATCCGCGGGTCGCCATCGGCGTCGAGCGGCACATCCTCCGGCCCGAGCACGACCCGGCCGCGATCCGGATCGAGCGCCTCCACCTGCTTCCCGGCAATCCCGACAACCTGGAGCTTCCGCCCGTCCTTCAGCGTGACCCAGTCGCGCCACGAAAGCCCGTGCAGCGCCCACCAGAGCGCCCCCACGCACACCACCAGCCGCAGCAAATGAACCAGCACGCGTTTCAAACCGACCACTCCGCCGCCTCGTCGACCGGCGACTCGATCCGCGCCGGCAACCGAGAACCTCCATTATGCGGCAAGTGCGTGGCAAACAAAACCCGCTGCGTCGGCAATCTCCCTCGCCCTTGACGCCGCGACGCGGAGGCAACACGTGCGATGTGACCTGCCGCGGGATTCCCACTCGGCGAACCTGGCGAGGCCGTCGCCAATCGAACGAACGCATTCGCCCGTGCCCCCGGCCGAGAGCGAATCGTCGGACGGACGAGCCGGCCATTATAGGGCGTTCATACCGCAACCGGGGCCTTGTCTTTCGCGCAAGTATCTCGCGAGAAGGAGGTTGCGGTTGTCTTTGGCCCGTCGGCGGTTTGACTTCCGTATAAGATAAAGCTGTCTTCTGCCGAAGATTCTATTTGCGGATCGGCCATGCCGCCCAACGGCGCGGTCGGGCGGGTGTCTTGGCCTGCGCCGACGGGCGAATGGACCCCTCAACCCGCAAGGAGACCCTGTTCATGCTGTCGTTCCTCTCTGGCCTTCGGATGGTTTCGAGAACACTGGCGCTGACGGCGATGATTGTGCTGACGGCCTCGCTTGTCGCCTGGGGCCAGGCCCCGGCGGCCGCCCCGCCCCCGCCCAAGCCCGATCAGGTCATCACCGTCGAGGCGGAAGGAGAAGGCACGTCCAGAGAACTGGCCGTCAAAATGGCCCTGCGCGCCGCGCTCGAGAAGGGCGGCAAGCAGGAAATTTTCTCCGACTCGAAGGTGCAGAACTTCCAGCTCATGCACGACACGATCATCTCTCGCGCGCAGGGGATCATCAAGGACTACAAGATCATCAAGGAGCAGCCGGTCGTCGGCGGGACGATCAAGGTCTGGATCAGGGCCGAGGTCTCGAAGAACGTCCTCGCCCAGAGCTGGGGCGAGGTGCAGAACGTCCTCAAGCAGATCGGCCGGCCGAAGATCCTTGTCTGGATCAACGAGCGGATTGACAAAGAACTCGAAGAGCAGAGCATCCTCGAGACGAACATCGAAGAACGCCTCCTCAAGAGCGGCTTCGACCTCGTGGACAAGAAGGCCGTCGACGCGATCCGCAAGCGCGAATCCGCGGACGCCGCCGCCGAGGACAACATCAAGAAGCTCCAATCCATCGCCAAGGAAGCTGAGGCGCACATCTTCATCCACGGCACTGCCAACGCGAACCAGGCGGGCATCGAGGACCTCTACGGCGCGCCGGTGGCGTTCTACAACTGCGACGCGCAGGTGAAGGTCTACTACACCGACACCGCCACGCTGCTGGCCAGCAAGGGCCTTCCGAATACCCGCGGCGGCGCCCGCGGCCGCAAGGAATACAGTCCGCAGGCCGGCAAGATGGCCCTCGCCAATGTCTCCCAGCCGCTGGTCGATGACCTCTACGAACAGATCATGGTCCAGTGGGCGACGGCGATCAGCGCCGGCGGCGACCTCTCGCTCGAGGTCGAGGGCCTGAAGTTCAAGGAAGCCAACCAGCTCAAGAAGCTCATCGCGGGCATCCAGGGCGTGTCCGAGGTCAACATGGAAATGACGAAGGGTGTCCCGCGCTACCGCATCAAGGCGACGCTCGGCGGCCAGGACCTCGCCGAGAAGCTCAGCGAAGGCGAATTCGAGAAGCTCATCGAGGTCGTCGATGTCAAGCTGAACCGCATCCAGGCCAAAGCAGCCGGAGGCAAGTAGCGGTATAATGCCTCGATGCGGATCATTGCCGGACAATGGCGCGGGCGGCGCCTGACGGGACCGCCCGGCGACGCAACGCGGCCGATGCTTGACCGGGCCAAGGTCGTGCTGTTCGACTGGCTTGGGTCGCGTCTGGCCGAGCCCGGTTCGCTTCCGCCGGTCGCCGTGCTCGATCTCTTCGCGGGCGCCGGGACTCTCGGGCTCGAGTGCCTTTCGCGCGGGGCCTCGTGGACCTGCTTCCTGGAGAAGGACGGCGGGGCGCTGCGGGCTCTCCGCCAGAACATCGCCGCCGTCGGCGCCGGGGATGTCTGCAGGATCTGGCGCGCGGACGCCCTGACCGCCGAACTGCCCGCCCCGCCCGAAGGCCGGTTGTACTCGCTCATCTTTCTGGACCCCCCCTACCGCATGACCGAGCGGCTGTCGCCCGGCGATGCCGTCGTGCAGCGGATCGTCGAGCTTGGCGCGCACCCCCTGATCGCCCCGGATGCCCTGCTCGTCTTTCGCCAGGACGGTCGGGCGACGCCGCTGCCGTCGCTCTGGTCCTGGGACGTCGTGGAACGCCGCGAGGTCGGTACGATGGCACTGACCTTTCTCTCCCGCGCCCTCCGGGAAACCGCAGGCGACGGCGAGGCCCCCGAGCCTGTATAACTATGGCCGGGAACTGGATCTCCTCGTTGTGTGTCAGGAGTGCAGGGTATGCGTTGGGGTCTTCCGTTCTTCGCCGCCATGTTGACGATCGTGCTGGCGGTCTGGTTCGCGCCCTCGATCTTCGGCGGCAAGGCGTTCCTGCCTCTCGATCTGCTCTGGCAGCACCCGCCGAACACGCCCCCGGCCGGCATCACGGGCGTCCACAACTACCTCATCGGCGACATGCTGTATGAGAACTACACGTGGAAGCTCTGGCGGAATCGCTGCCTCGCCGCGGGCGAACTGCCGCTCTGGAACCCGGCCGCCTTCTGCGGCCACCCGCTGCTCACCACGGGGCAGGCGTCGGTGTTCTACCCGCTCGACTTCCCGTTTCTCATCCTGCCGCTGCCGTACGCTTATGCGGCGTTCCTGTTCCTGCACCTCTGGCTGGGCGGGGTCTTCCAGTACCTGTTTCTGCGGCGGCTCGGCGTAAACGGGTTCGGCTCGGCCGTCGGAGGCATAACGTTCGCCCTGTGCGGCTTCTTCACCATGCGGATGGTCTTTCCCATGCTGCTGGGATCGGGCATCTGGCTGCCGCTCATGCTTCTCTGCCTCCTCCGGCTCTCCGAAAGCGAGAACCGCCGGCAGGCCGCCGCACGCATCGCCGTCGGCGCGGCGGTCTTTGCGATGCCGTTCCTGGCGGGCTTCTTCGAGATCGCGTTCTACGCGTACATCGCCGCCGGGCTCTTCACGCTCGCACGCGCCGGACACCTGGGGCTGGCCACACGGTCGTGGCGCCGCGCCGCTGCGTTTTGCACGCAGGCGTCGGCGACGGTCGTCCTGGCCATCATGCTCACCGGGCCGCAACTGCTGCCCTTCCTCGAGGTCAAGGACGCCAACCTCCGCACCGCCGAGACAGACTACAAGTGGACGGTCGGACAGGCGCTTCGCGCCGAGGACCTGCTGGTCGCCCTGGCCCCGGACATCGTCGGAAACCCCGCCCGTCGGACGGCGTGGGATCTCCGCGAACGCCGGACCGTGCCGATCCACACCCGCACCGGGCAGGACAACTACTACTTCGGCACGAAGAACTACGTCGAGATCGGCTGTTACGTCGGCCTGCTGCCCCTGTTGCTGGCGCCGCTGAGCCTCGGAATCCGGGGACGCCACCGCATGTTCCTCTGGTTTCTGCTGGCCTTCTCGCTCTGCCTGGCGTTCGCGACCCCGTTGTATGCCGTGTTCTACCACGCCGTGCCCGGCTTCAAGCAGGTCCGCACGCCGTTCCGATGGCTCTATCTGTCCGTGTTCGCGGTGACGTCGCTCGCGGCGATCGGCGGCGAATACTGGTTCGGCCGTCTGACCCGGCCGTCCGGCCGGGGCGGGCGCATCCTGGGCACGGCCCTTGTGCTCGTCCCCGCGGTCTTCGTGGCCGTACTGCTCGCGCTGCTGATCTGGCCCGCGCAGGCCTGCCGGTTCGCCGAACGCGCCATGGCCGCGATGCCCCGGCTGCTCAGCACCTTCCCCGATGCGTGGGCGCTCGCGGGGTTCATGTGGGCCAATGCGATGCGTTTCGCCGCGTTCGCCCTGATCGGCGCCGCCGTCCTGTCGCTGGGCTGGCTGCGCCGCTGGGGTGCCGGCGGAGCCGCCGCAGCCTCCCTCGCCTGCTTCGGCGTCCTCGCCGCCGACGCCGGGCTGGCCGGCTACGGCTTCAACACGCAGTCCGACCCGGCCTGGCTCGATCGCGTCCCGCCGTCGGTGAAGCCGATGCAGGCGGACGCCGGCGTCTTCCGCATCGCCCGCTTCGGCCCGAACAAGGTCCTCTACCCCAACCTCCCGACCGTGTACGGTCTCCAGGACGTCGGCGGCTATGACTCGATCATCCTCACCGACTACGTGACGTACCTGCGGGCCATCGAGCCGCAGTACATGCTCATCTACAACATCGTCCTCGGCTTCAACCGCGTGAAATCGCTCGACTCGCCGCTCTTCGCGCTGCTGAACATCCGCTACCTGATCACCACCGACCGGATCGAGCACCCGCGATGGAAGCTCGTCTCGGAGGAAGGCATGCGCGTCTACCGCACCGACCGCGAGCTGCCGCGGGCCTTTCTGGTCCACGAGATGAAGCCGGCCGACTCGCTCAACGAGGCCCTCGACCGGATGAAGGCCGCGGACTTCGACCCGCGAAGGACCGCCGTCATCGTCGATGCCCCGCGCGACCTCGCCGGCGCCTTCGCCGCCGCCACCACGACGCAGTCCGCGCCGGGCGATGTGCGGATCACCCGCTACGGCTACTCGGCCGTGGACCTCGCGACGAAGGCCCAACAGGCCGGCATCGTCATTCTGTGCGACATGATGTATCCTGGCTGGCGGGCTTACGTGGACGATCAGCCGGTGGATGTGCTGAAGGCGGACGGGATCTTCCGCGGGGCCTTCGTCCCCGCCGGCGAACATCGCGTGAGCTTCCGGTTCGAGCCGGCCTGCATGCGGCACGGGTGGATGCTGCTCGGGGCCGCGCTGGCGATCCTGGCGGCCCTGCTCGTACTGCCGCGGCTGCGGCCAACCCCCGGCCGGGGCGAGACAGAGCCGAACCCGCCGCCGCAGGCCGCAAGACAGGCCGCCGGGCAACAGGACACCCGAGCAACCGAGTGACGGAATAGCGTATGCCGGTCTCCATCATCATCCCCGCGTACAACGAGGCGTCGTGCATCGGCGGCACGCTCGAGCACGTGCTGTCGTTCGCGCGGACGTGCCCGGCAATCTGCGAGGTGATCGTCGTGGACGACGGCTCCACGGACCGCACGGCGGCGATCGTGGAGGGCATGGCGGCCGGGCTCCCCCCCGGCGCGGTCACACTGCGGCTCATCCGCAACCCGCACAACATGGGCAAGGGGGCGTCGGTCCGCAACGGCGTGATGGCGGCGGCGGGCGACATCGTACTCTTCACCGACGCCGACCTGTCCGCGCCCCTGTCGGAGTCGCCGCTCATCCTCGACCCGATCGAGGCGGGCCAGTGCGACGTGGCGATGGGCTCGCGCGGGCTCACACGACGGCTCATCGGCGTCCGCCAGGGGATCTTTCGCGAAAAGGCCGGGCGGATCTTCAACTTCATCGTCCGCAAGGTCACCGGCATGCCTTTCCGCGACACGCAGTGCGGGTTCAAGGCGTTCCGGCGAGAGGCGATCCTGCCCATCTTTCAAATGCAGCGAATCGACGGCTTCGCGTTTGACGTCGAGCTGCTCTACCACGCTCACCGCGCGGGCCTCCGCATCCGCGAGATCCCCGTGCGCTGGAACCACGTCCACCACTCGAAGGTCCACATGCTCCGCGACTCGTGCCGGATGTTCATCGACGTGCTCCGCATCCGCCTCCGCGCCGCGTTTCGCCGGTGATCCGCCGGACGTGCGCGGAACCGACCCGTTGGGAGCGACGTCAGCCTTGCGGATCCCGCACCGCTTCCACGGGTGCGTCCGGCCCGGGCGCGGATTCGAGCCGGCCGGCGCCGGCGAGGGCCTTCCGCAGGACCGGCGCCAGCTTGCGGGCGATGACGGCGTAACCGCCGTCGGACGGGTGGACGCCGTCCTTCGAGAGCCCGTCGTGCTCCCGGAAGCCGAGCAGGTCCTCGCCCTCGACGACGTACAAATCCTTCTCGCCGGCGCGCAGGAGGTCGTTGGCCGCGTCCCGCATGACGGTCCGCGTGTGGACGCTCCGGCGGGAGTAGTCCTCGTCGTTGACCTCGCGCCGGGACGTGATCGGCGTGATGCACACGATCGGCACACCCGGGTGCGACCGCCGCACGGCCCGCAGCATCGCGGCGTAGGCCGTGCCGTCCTGCGTGCCGTACGACTTGCCGAGGTCGAAAACGTAAGCGCACGCGGGGATCGAGTTCACGAGAGCGACGACCTCCTTTTCCGCCTTGCCGGCCCCGCCGAACCCGAGGTTCACGAAGTCGAGGTTCAGCTCGCGGCAGACGATGGCCCCGTACGTCATCCCGCTCCTCGCCGCGCCGCTGCCCTGGCACACGGACGAGCCATAGAACACCAGCGGCAACGGCCGTGCGAACCGGTGCTCGGGCGGGCCGAACCGGGCGCCGCGATCCACACCGATCGCCGTGACCGTCACGTCCTGCCCGTGCGGCAGGTAGATCACAATCTCCTTCTCGCGGTCATCGAGGCCCTGAAAGAGGATGCGCTCCGACGCCCCGGCCGGCCGTTCGGCCGGCGATGGGTGGACGGGGCGGCCGTTGACGTAAACGTCGAATCCTCTTGCGGTGCCCCCGTTCGCCGCCACGGCCTTGAGTGCGAGCCGCGTCGTGTCGCAGCGAAGCAGGATCCGCCCGCCGGAGGGGCACTTGCTGCGGTTCTGCACGCCGGTGGGCAACGCGGCAAGCCGCGTCTGCGGCAGGCGCCACAGTTTCGGCTTGTTCTCGGCGAACCAGTGGAGCCCCAGCACGCGAAAACGCCTGTCGTCGGGAAACGCGTGCCACTCGAACCCGCCTCGCTCGCTGCCGGCGTCGTCGTTTCGGCCGGACTGCGAGGCGGGCCCCGGCGCGTCGGCGAACGACAGAAGCATCACGGCCCCCGCGGGCAGGCGACATTCGATGGCGTCAGCCGTGCGGCTCGCAATGTGCTCCCGGCCGAACAGGCACTCGGCCCCGCCGCACGGCCCGCGAACCGTCGCCGACTGTGCGGCCTGTGGATCGGCCGTCTCCACGCCGTCCCGTTTGGAGATCCCGAGGTTGTTGAACACGCCGAGCAGATACCGCCCCGCCGCGCGGGCGTGCGCGCAGCCGACGTCGCCCTCGACGCGATACCGCAGCCGCCCGCTCAGGTCGGCGATGATCCTGCGGCCGTCGTCGGGCGTGCCTTCGTAGACCCGCACCCGCGGCTTCGGCGCCGGCGACCGGCGGGCCTGATCGGCATCGAAGTACACGACGATGTCGTAGCGAGAGAGCATCTCCGGCGGCGCCTCGGCGGAGAGAACGTCGAAGCAGCCGATCCACGGCGACGGCGTGAGATTGAACGCATCCTCGCCCCAGCGGGTCGGCCGGGCGGCCAGGATGTCCGTGGCGAATTGCCTCATCCGCCGGTTGAACGGATCGGCCGGCAGCGTCTCGCAGATCCGGTCGGTCCGGCCGGCCGCGACGCGGACATCGATGCCGAACTGCCCGGGGGGCATGACGATCGCCGCGAGGACGATCGGCTCCGGCCGCGGGAACCGGCGGCTGACATCGAGAAACTCCTTCGCGACGCGGCCGTAGTCGGTCAGCGGATACTCGTCCCAGTTGGCGAAGTAGTTCTCCGTGCCCCACTCCTCGGCGCACCAGGTCGCGCCGGCCAGCCACGCGTAGAACAGCAGGCGGCGGTGCAGCGAGCGGCTGCTGCCGAACTGCCGGCCGACGCGAAAGCCGGTGATCGCGCCGTCCTGCTTCAGCAGGTCGGTGTCGGCGAACCAGGGCGAGCGATCGAGGGCGCACGTGCCGCCGAAGGGCGTGCCGCCCCAGGGCTCGTAGTAGACGCCGAACGGCTTGCCGTACTGCCGCGCCGCGCCGCGGACGCAGGCGATCTGCAGGGCGGTCAGCGGGACCTGGTTGCCGATCTCGGCCATGACGTTCTTCGCGCCGAGCCGCAGGGCCTTGTGGTAGAGCTGGACGTAGCCGTTGACGGCCATGACCTGGCCCGCCGTGATTTCCGTGTAGTGTGAGAAGTAGCCGTCGAGATAACGGTCGATGTCCTCGACGGTGTTCAGCGGGCGGAAGAGGCCGCGGTAGGTGTCGTAGTCGCCGCCGCCGAGGTAATTGCCCTTCACCTGCCTGTCGAAGACGGAGAAGCTCTCGCGGCTGAAGGGCAGGCCCTTGGCGATCACCTGTTCCTGAATGCGCCGGTGGTCGTGGAAGGGCGTGTTGCCCCACTCGTGGACCTGGAAGCCGAGGAAGCGCGGATCGTCCTTGAGGACCCCGGCAACGGCGTCGATCCCCGCGAGCGACTGGTACGGCATGCCGCCGCACAACCGGTCGAGGTAGTACGGGCGCCCCGACCGCCGCGCGTCGGCCAGCATCGTCGAGCCGGACCACTTCTCGCCGAACGGCCGCGTGTCCAGGCCGGTGTTCAGGAGCCGAAGGCCGTAATCCGCGAGCAGGCCGTGCCGTCGCAGCCCCTCGAGGAACCGGGGATCGGCGTAGTGGAGGAACATCATGCCCGGGCGGACGGCGGGTTGGGATTCGGCCGGGGCCGCGGCATACGCGACGAACATCATGGGCAACGCAGCGTGTATCATCCCCGGATTGTGCGCCGCCCCCGCGCAGGATTCCACCCCGCCAGCGCGCACCGCAGCGACAGAAAGCCTTCCTCCGGCGAATCAGGAGCGTCGGCGTTTTTGCGGTACCAAGTAGGGTGGGCGGTTCTCCGGGGCCGCGTCCTGGCGGCCCCGGAGGTTCGCCCACCAGCTTGTCGCCCCCCTCTCCCTCCCAGGGAGAGGGACGGGGTGAGGGTGACCGACATTCGTCGCTGGACGGCGAACCGGTTCGACCCTCCCCAGCCCCTCCCTGTCTCAGGGAGGGGAGTTCGAACGCCCCCTCTCCCTCCCAGGGAGAGGGATGGGGTGAGGGTAACCGCCGCCCCCCTCTCCCTCCCAGGGAGAGGGCCGGGGGGGGGGGGGGCGGGGGCCCCCCCCCCCCCCCCCCCGCGGGGGGGGCCCCCCCCCCCCCCCCCCCCCCCGCCGCCCCCCTCTCCCTCCCAGGGAGAGGGTCGGGGTGAGGGTGCCATCGACAGGACGGGGCCGCCGAACGGGGATACGGCCCCAAGGGAGGGTTCATCGACATACGCCGCTGCTATCTGGTCTGCTACGACGTCCGCGACCCGAAACGCCTCCGCCGCACACACAAGGTCATGAAGGCCTACGGCGAGGCCTGGCAATACTCCGTCTTCTACTGCACCCTGAAGGACATCGACCGCGTACGGCTCGAAAACGCCCTTCGTGAGGTGGTGAACCTCAAGGAGGACCAGGTCCTCATCGTGGACCTGGGCTCCAACGAGGAAACCGCCCGCGAATCCGCCGTCACACTCGGCCCGGCCCCCCCTCAACAAGACGGCGGCGTTGCGGTAATCTGATGCACAGCGCGACCGAGGCGTCGGCGAGCGCACCCGGTATCCGAATGAGGGGTTTCGCCCTGCGCAGGCGAAACACCCCTCGGCACATGACACGGGGCTTCAAGGAGATCTGTCGTGGCGAAGAAGAGTCGTGCAACGGACGAAACCACGGGGGTTCAGGACACTCCGGGGACAACGACGCAACGAGCCTACACGCTGCGCCTTCGGCCGGTCATCTCACGAGACGATCGGGTCGGTCATGTCGCCGACTCGGCCTGTTCCTGCATGGCATGCCAGAAGACACACGAGATGCAGGATGCCCTGTGGGCTACGCACGAGGCTGTCAATAAAGGCGCCAAGGTCTTCGGCGACTGGCTGCTCACGCTGCGCGGCGGCCTGAGCCACGAGTTGGCCGAGCCGCCCGCGCCCGCGAAGGAAAAAAGCCGTACCGAAGAGGAAGCCGCCGGACTCCGCAAGAACCGGCGGATCCTGCTGGCTCTGTCCTGGCTGAGCGTCGAGGACGAGCACGGAGCGCCACCCGGCTCCGTCCGGGTGGCAAGTGGGCAGGACGCGGACTCGGTGCGCCGGGACAAAGTGCTGGCCGCGCTGCGCGCGATCTTGTCTGGTCGTCGGGTCGGCAAGCAGGAAATTGACGAGTGGGTTGCGGACTGCGGCGATTCGCTTGCGGCGCGGATTCGCGAAGATGCGGTCTGGGTTGATCGCAGTGCCTGTTTTGACCAGCGTTGCACCTCGCTAAGGGGCTGACTCGCGCTTACGCGACTGAGGTCATTATGACCTTCTTCGGCCCCAGCGAGGACTACTTCGCATTGCCCGATGTTGAGGGCGATGAGGGCGGTTCCGCCGGCTCGGGCGAAGGCCCCGAGTTCCGCACGCTTGCGCGCCAGTGGTGCAGCACGAACTTCGGCACTGGCGAGAAGAGCGATACGGGCACCATCGTGGCCGGGCTTCGCCGCCTCGCGCAGGCTGATCTCTCACGATTCGTGGGGGCCGAAAAGGTCGAACTGATCGCCCACATGTCGAAGCAACTCGGCGGTCCGACTCCAGACGTAGACGGGTTGCGGCTCGCGATCGGCTGGAAGACAGGGCGCTCGTCCAGCGGTCGCTTGGCCATCGACAATCTCCCCACACCGCTGACGAAGACGGCGATCGAGTCCATGCAGGCCAAGTTTGGCGAGGAGGCCGACGCCAAGGAGGCCGCGGCCGGAACGCGAAAGGTCCCCACATGGATGCCTTCGCTCCGCGAGGACATCGAGCGCGAGTGCAGCATGCCGTTCAAGGTGGGCGAAGGTCGCGACCACATTGGCGAGTTCTCGGTCATGCTCGACCACGCCGCCCGGCGTGTGTCCATCGCTCACTCGTGGATCAAGCGGGCGGAGGCCGAGCGGCAGCGGTTCGTCGAAGACGCCCGGCGCAAGGACCGGGTCCCTGCGGCGGCTCGCGACTGGCTCGACAGGCTCTGCGCCGAGCGCTCAGAGGCATCCGGCGTAATCGCCGACTATCGCATTCGGCCCCGCGCGATCAAGGGCTGGAACGAGATCGTGCGCCGCTGGTCGAGTGCCGCTTGCAAGACGGCGGCCGACCGCATCGCCGCCGCGCGCGAGGTGCAGGCCGATCCTGAGATCGAGAAGTTCGGCGACATCCAACTCTTCGAGGCCCTCGCGGCCGACGACGCCGAGTGCGTCTGGCGTCCCAACGGCGCGCCCACGCCCGACCCACTCAAGGACTACGTGGCCGCGACCGACGCTCTGGCGAAACAGCGCCGCTTCAAGGTCCCGGCGTACCGGCACCCGGACCCGCTCGCGCACCCGGTGTTCTGCGACTTTGGCAATTCCCGGTGGAACATCAGTTTCGCACGCCATCAACTTGAGAAGGCGCGCACCGGCAACAAACGGATTGCCAAGGAGGATACCGCGTGGGTCCAGGATCCGCGCGGCTTACGAATGGGACTGTGGAACGGAAAGGGAGTTGACGAGGTTGACCTGCGCTGGTCCTGCAAGCGGCTGGTGACCGACCTGGCGCTCAACGCCGACAGCAAGGCTGATGCGATTGCCGTGACCCGCGCAGACCGTCTTGGCCGGGCAGCCGGCGGGGCCTTCGACAACGTGGCGATCCGCAACGTATTCGAGGAGAACGACTGGAACGGTCGGTTACAGGCCCCCCGCACACAACTGGACCGCGTTGCGCGGCTGCTGGAGAAGGGTAAGCGCAAACAGGCGGAGTCGTTGTTGCGTCGAATCCAGTGGCTGATTTCTTTCTCGCCGCGTTTGCGCCCGTTCGGTCCCTTCATCACCTACGCCGCCGCGCACGGCATCGAGCCCAATCGACGGGGCGAGTACTACCCCAACGCGCCGGGAAACAAGGGACGCGAGGGTCTTGCCAAGCTTGTGCTGGTTCGCCTTCCCGGCCTCCGCGTGCTCTCGGTCGATCTCGGCCACCGCTACGCCGCCGCCTGCGCGGTGTGGGAGGCCCTTCCCAACGCGACCTTCGCCGCCGAGATCGCGGGCCGCGACATCATCGCCGGAGGGACGCACGCCGAACACCTCTACTGCCACACCCGTCACACGGATCGCGACGCCAAATCACGCACCACGATCTACCGCCGAATCGGCCCCGACAAGCTGGCCGACGACTCCGATCACCCCGCCCCCTGGGCACGCCTCGACCGCCAGTTCCTGATCAAGCTCCCCGGCGAGGACCGCCCGGCCCGCGCCGCATCGCCCGCGGAAATTGCCGCCGTCCAACAGCTCGAAACCGATCTCGGCCGTGTCCGCACCGACGCCGATCCGCTGCCGCGCGCCGTAGACGCCCTGATGGCCGGGGCCGTTCGAACCGTTCGCCTCGCCCTTCGCCGGCACGGCGACGCCGCCCGCATCGCCTACGCATTCAAGCCGGACGGGGTACGTTTGACGCCGGGCGGCGGCGAGGAGCCGCACACGCCGGAGACTCGGGCCGCCGCCATTCTCGACGCATTGCTGCGGTGGTACGAACTCGCCACCGGCACGCGCTGGCGGAACACATGGGCCGCGGAGCAGTGGGAGGCCAGGGTCCGGCCGCGAGTCGGCACGGCGTTGCCCGCGCCGGCGGATGAGGCCGACCGTTGGGAACGCAAGCGGCACCGCGCGGCACTCGAACAGGCGCTCCGGCCTCTGGCGGAATCCCTCGGCGAGTCCGAGATTGCCGATCTCCACCGGCTCTGGTCGGAGCGCTGGGCCGATGAAGATCGCGAGTGGCCGCCACGCCTTCGCCGGCTGCGCGACTGGCTCCTTCCGCGGGGCCTGCGGGCGCAGCGGAACGAAACCGCGGAGCAGGCCGCGGCTCGAAAAGCCCGGAGAGGCGCCGCGCGCCACGTCGGCGGCCTGTCCCTCACACGCATCGCCACGATACGCGAGCTGTACCAGGTCCAGAAGGCCTACGCCACGCGCCCGGAGCCCGACGACCCTCGCAAACGGATCGCCGCGAAGAACGAGGACCGCTACGACAAATTCGGCCGCTCGGTCCTTCAGGTCGTCGAGCGTCTTCGCGAACAACGCGTCAAGCAGCTCGCCAGCCGGATCGTCGAGGCGGCGCTCGGCGTCGGCCGCATGAAGCCGGCCGGCGGCCGCGACCGCCGGCGGCCGCGGTCCCGCGTGGACGCGCCCTGCCACGCCGTGGTCATCGAATCCCTCCGCAACTACCGCCCGGATGAGCTTCAGACCCGCCGCGAGAACCGCGCCCTGATGAACTGGTCCGCCGGCAAGGTCCGCAAGTACCTCGAAGAGGCCTGCCGGCTTCACGGCCTGCACCTGCGCGAGGTCATGCCCAACTACACCAGCCGCCAGTGCAGCCGCACCGGACTGCCCGGCGTGCGGTGCGTTGACGTACCCGTCGATCCGAACACCGGCGAGCCGCAGGCATACTGGTGGAGGAAAGCGCTCAGCGCTGCGAAGAAGCGAATCGGCAACGGCAACTCCGACGCAAGCCGCGGCGACGCAGAATCCCGATTCATCGTCGATCTGGCGAACCGCCTGGCCCGCCTGAAGGAGGAGCCCAGGCCGCTGCCGCGCACGGTACGCGTCCCACGCGCCGGCGGCGACCTGTTCGTCGCCGCGCCGCCGCTTTCGTGCTCAACGGCTGCGCATGCGCCCTGCCCCGCCTGCAACGGCGAACGCGCCCTCCAGGCCGATCTCAACGCCGCCGCCAACATCGGCCTCCGCCCCCTCATGGACCCCGACTTCCCCGGCAAGTGGTGGTATGTGCCGTGCAGCAACGACAGGCAGGCCGGCGGCGCGATCCCCCGCGCCGACAGAGTCAGGGGCTCGGCGTGTTTCGGCGGCGATCCGGCCACGTTCGGCCCCTTGTCCTCCGTCACGAACGCGCCCGCGGAAGCCCCCCCTGATGGCCAGACGGCGAGCGAGGAGAAGTCCGGGAAGAACCGTCGCCGCGGAAAAGGCAGAAGCCGCTCCGGCGCCGACGCGAAGGAGACCACGAACTACTGGGCCGATCCGTCCACCCGGGCCCTGCGCCCGGTCAGCAAGGGCGGTCATTGGCTGCCCACGCCCGCCTACTGGCAATCCGTTCGCCGGCGAGTCGTTGCGGCTCTGCGTTCGCTCAACGGTCTGCCGCCGCCCGTTGACGCCCGCGCCACCCCGCTTGACGCCGATGCCGCGCCGTGGTAACCTCCATTCGTCACCTACAGGGTGACAGACCACCGAGAACGTGTCTTCGCCGTCAATGGCCCTTGGCATTCGGCATCGATCAGGTCCGCCTCGGTCCCGGCCGGTACGGGACCCCGGCGGCGGCTCTTTGGCAAGTCGGACGATGCGGCCTTGCCGTCCCGCCCGTCGCGAGTGCGACGGTGGTGCAGGGACCCCCCGGGCGCACTCGCGGCTCGGAAGTGGCGTGTTTTCAACAGGTTACAGAAAGCAGTCCGGTGTTCTGTGTTCGCCAGCCCCCCAAAACTCGGTCACGCTCGCGGGCACTCTCGCAAGTGCCTGATTTCGCAGGGCTTGCGAGAGCGGCAGCCGCACCGGCCGACGCGGCCTTGATCGATGGACACCGGATGTTCGGCCGGAGCATGCGCCGAGTCCGTGGGGCCGCACCGGCCGACGCGGCCTTGATCGATGGACACGCGTAGGCGACGACGTCCTTCATGTACGTCGGCAGGCCGCACCGGCCGACGCGGCCTTGATCGATGGACACGTCGTCGCGCGGTTTCTGGGGTGAGGACCGGGGCGCCGCACCGGCCGACGCGGCCTTGATCGATGGAACATGGGCGTTGGGCTGGATCCCCGCTTGCGCGGGGATGACGACGCGACGGCCCACAGTCCTCTACAGTCCTGTCTCTTGAAGCGATCGCATCGCTGCCGGGTGGCTCCCTCTCAGGCCCTTCCGATTCCGCGTATTCCGCGTGTTTCGCGGTTTGACGCCGCGGTTCCGTTCCGTCCCGCCCGCCGCAGCCTTGATCGATGCACGCCGCCCCGTCGCCCCCGCGTCCTCCGTCATCCCCGCGAAAGCGGGGATCCAGGGCCGCACCGGCCGCCGCAGAGCGCCGCCGCTTGCCGTTCGCCCCCGATCGGCGATACTGGCACGCATGAACGAACAACCGACACCGATCGCCGGCCCCGCCCCGGCGACTGCCACGCCCGAACGCCTCGTCTCGCTCGACGCCGTCCGCGGCCTCACGCTCGCCGGCATGATCCTCGTCAACAACGCCGGCAACTGGAACGCCGTCTACGGCCCGCTCCGACACGCCGACTGGCACGGATGGACCCCCACCGACCTCGTCTTCCCCTCGTTCCTCTTCATCGTCGGCGCGGCCATCCCGCTCTCGTTCGACAAGCGGATCGCGTCGGGATTCGGCCGGCTCCGGCTGTTCGAGCAGGTCCTCAGGCGGACGATCATCCTCTTCCTGCTCGGACTGATCCTCGGCCTGACGCCGAACGGCTTCCCCGACTGGCGGCTGATCGGCCCCTACATCGGTGTGATCGTCGCCCTCGCCTTCCTGTATGCCGACGAGCCGCCGTTCGGCAGGCCCGCCACGAGGCCCGGCAGGATCCGCAAGGTCATCGGCTGGGGGCTCCTGGCCGCCGCCGTGCTCTGCTTCGCCCTCGACTTCCGCTACTTCCAGGCGAGCCACCTGCGCCTTCCCGGCGTCCTCCAGCGAATCGCGATCTGCTATTTCATCGCCTCCGTCATCGTGATGTACAGCGGCCCGCGCGGCCGGTTCCTCTGGATGGCCGCCCTGCTGCTCGGCTACTGGGCGATCGTCGCGCACGTCCGCCCCGCGCCGGCCGCTGCCGCGGGCACACCCGCGACCGCCGCCGCTTCCGCGCCGACGGGCACGCGGACGGCGGGCGCGCCCGCCGGCGCCGCCCGCGCCGCATGGACCGCCGCCAGGCCCGAAGGCGTGCTCCACGACCGGATCGACGAGGCCGTCCTCGGCTCGCACCTCTACCGCGAACGCCCGGACCCGGAGGGCATCCTGAGCACGGCCCCGGCCGTCGCCACGGTCCTGCTCGGCGTCCTCGCCGCCGGCTGGCTCCAGGGCCGACGGGAGAAGACCGACAAGGCCTTCGGCCTGTTCCTCGCGGCGAACGTCGCCCTCTTTCTCGGGCTCTGGATGAACCTGTCCTTTCCGATCAACAAGAAGATCTGGACGAGTTCCTACGTCCTGCTCGCCGGCGGGATCAGCCTGCACGTGCTGGCGATGTGCTACTACCTCATCGACATCAAGGGCCGGCGACGGTGGGCGGCGCCGTTCCTCGTCTTCGGCACCAACGCGATCGCGGTGTACTTCGCGTCGAGCGCCTTCGGGCGGCTCCTGAACCTGTGGAGACTGCCCACGGCCGACGGCCATACCGTCGCCGGCGACGTCGCCTGGGGCACGCTGCTGCGAACCTGGGGCTACCAGACGCTCCACCCCCTGTGGACGCCGACCCCCCTCGGCCCCCAGACGATCACCCTGAAGACGTGGCTCTACGACAGCCTGTTCGCTTCGTGGGCAAGCCCAAGGCTCGCGTCGCTCCTCTACGCCCTCGCGTACGTGCTCCTGTGGCTCATCCTGACGACCCCGCTCTACCGACGGCGAATCTTCATCAAGGTCTGACCGCCGGCCGCGGATTCCCGACGGGCAGCCTCCGCCTGCGAAGCTGGCGACTGCCGGGCCCCATGGCGGGCGGGGATCCCCGCTTTCCGATGCCGACCGCCGATACCGCACTTGATCGTGGCGCCGCCGCGGGTATATTCTCTGACAGTGGCCGCCTGCACCCCCGGCAAGAGGGACCCGGGAATCCGGGTTCCGCCGGTTGTGGCGGCTAACTCGTTCTTTCACAAGCGATTACGGCGGCGTAGCTCAGATGGTTAGAGCATGGGATTCATAAACCCAAGGTCAGTGGTTCGAGTCCACTCGCCGCTATCGAGAATACCTGTGCCGTCTGGCGGGCTTCGGCGATCACCTCTCGGTTCTTCGCAATCGCCCGGCCTGAGAGCGTTCCGCTGATGGGGCCGGTGCCGTCGATTGCCGGACGACGAGTTCCGGGGCCAGAACGATATCGCACATCTGCGGAGCCTGCTCGGACTCCGACGCTTGCCGCATGGCTTCGATCAACTCCAGGATGGCCAGTTCGCCCAGGCGCCGCGTCGGGAACCGTGTCGTCGTCAAGGGCACCTCACAGAACCTCGCCCACTCCACGTCGTCGAAGCCCGTGACCGACACGTCCTGTGGCACGCGTAGACCGCGCTCCCGCAACTTCCGCAGCCCGCCGATCGCCATGTAGTCGTTCGGATACACGGCGGCCGTAAAGCGAACGCCCTGATCCAGCATCCATCCCGTCCGGTCGTAGGCCTCTTCGGGCGTCAACCCGGTCTCCACCAGCAGTTCCGGGCGAAACGGAATGCCCGCCTCCGCCAGGGCGTCGTGATACGCGGCATGACGCCCGTGCTTCTGCACTCTCGCGAACGGCTGCGAGAAATACGCAATGTCCCGGTGCCCCAACGCGATCAGATGATCCATCAGCAGACGAGTTCCCTTGTATACGTCGGTCGTGATCCGCCCGGTCTTCGCGTCGCGAACGAAATCCACGATGCACATGACCGGTATGTCACACTTCTGGAACATCCGAAGCGTCTTGATGTTCGCGTACGTACCCTCGGGGTCCGAGGCCACCGGCACGAGGATCAGGCCGTCCACGTGGTGCTCCAGGAGCATCTTCATGTGGCGTGCCTCATCGTTCGGATCGTTCTCCGTGACGCACAGCATGACCCGGTAGCCGCGGGCGGCCGCCGCGCTCTCGATCCCGCACACGATTTCCGCGAAGAACGGGTTCTTGATGTTCGTTACAACGACGCCGAGGATGTAGCTGCGCATCCCGCGCAGAGCCGCCGCCTGACGATTGGCGATGTAGCCCAGGCTGTCCGCGATCGCGAGGATTCGCCGGCGCGTCTCCGCCGAAACCCCGCGCCGCCCGGCCAGCGCGTAGGACACGGTGGCGCTCGTCACGCCCGCTTCGCGGGCAATATCGCTCAGACGCACTATCGCCTTGGTCGGCCGCTTCGCCATGCGGTCCTCATCCGCTTCGTGTCGCCACGTGTCGGGTCGCCGGCAATCAGGCCCGCCGCCTCGATTCTATCCTACCAACCCGAGTCGGATATGGCTACCGGCTTGCCCGGTGGGATACGAACTCCCGGATTGCCGACAGAGCTGCGAGGATTACGCTTGTTCGTAAACCTTTGGGACCTCTGCGGCCCTGTCCGCGAAGCGGCTGCCCGCCCGGCCCCGATGGGCAGCTATCCGCGGGGCGCGTCGGATGGAAATGCGTTTCGTCGTATCAGCAACGCCCGGAGACTGGGGCCGGCCCTGTCGATTCGCGCACGACGAGTTCGGGGTCGAGGACCGTGGCGCGCAGCAGCCCATCGCCGCCGGACTCCGGCCCCCGTTCGATGTGCTCGAGCAGTTCCCGGACGGCCATCTCGCCGAGTCGCTGCGTGGGGAAACGGGCCGTTGTCAGCGGCACCTCGCAGAACCGCGCCCAGTCCACGTCGTCGAAGCCCGTGACCGACACGTCCTGTGGCACGCGAAGACCGTGCTCCCGCAACTTCCGCAGCCCGCCGATCGCCATGTAGTCGTTCGGATACACGGCGGCCGTGAAGCGGACGCCCTGATCCAGCATCCATCCCGTCCGCTCGTAGGCCTCTTCGGGCGTCAGCCCGGTCTCCACCAGCAGTTCCGGGCGGAAGGGGATGCCCGCCTCCGCCAGGGCATCGTGATACGCGGCATGACGTCCGCGAGCCCGGATTCTGGAAAACGGCTGCGAGAAGTAGGCAATGTCACGGTGCCCCAGCTGAATCAGGTGCTCCACAAGCAGGCGGGTTCCCTCATACACGGCGGTCGTGATCGCCGGCGCTTTCAGATCCGGGATGGAATCCACGATGCACAGGATCGGCACGTGGCGTTTCTGGAACAGCCGTAGCAGCTTGATGTTCTCGTACGTCCCTTCCGGATCGGACGTCACGGGCACGAGGATGAGACCGTCCACGTTGTGTTCCAGCACCATCTTCAGGTGCCGGGCTTCGTCGCTCGGATCGTTTTCCGTCACGCACAGCATGGCGCGGTAGCGCCGCGCCGCGGCCTCCTTCTCGATGCCGCAGACGACGCTCGCGTAGAACGGGTTCTTGATGTTGGTGACGAGCACCCCCAGGATATAGCTCCGCAGGCACCGCAGGGCCGCCGCCTGACGGTTGGCCACATAGCCGAGCCGCTCCGCGATTGTGAGCACGCGCTGCCGCGTGTCCGCGGAAACGCCGCTGCGGCCGGTGAGAGCGTAGGACACCGTGGCGCTGGTGACGCCTGCCTCGCGCGCGATGTCCGCGAGACGAACCCTCGACCTCGCCCGTTCCTTACCCATGGCACCGATCCGCCGTACCTCAATACCCCGTCTGCGTGCAATCCGGCGGCCTCATCATCTCATCCTCAACCCCGACCCCACTGACGCACCATCCCCTCTATCTGCCAATCCGACCGGCGGCAGTATGCCGAACCCACCGACCGCCCCGGCACCACGTCGCGGACGGCGCGAGGTCGCACGATGATCGCGGCCGCACCTCGGCAACGCGACCAGCCTCCGCAGCCGCCCGCGGAAACGCGTCAGCCGATCGGCCAACGCCGGCACGCCCATCACGGATCGTTTGGAGCACGGTCCACCCTCTCCCTCGAGTCCATCAGAAGCTGGTCACCGGATACCGCGACCGATCCGGATGCCACAACGGGTTAAGCACATTCCACGGGGTACCGACCTGCGCCTCGGGCAGGCGCTCCACGTGGGCATCCAGGAAGGCGACGTTCAGCTTCTTCAGGTGGCGCGGGGCGATCATCTCGCTCGGATTGTCGATGCGCCACGAACCCGACGGGTCACCGCTGCTGAAGGCCCAGCCCGGCGGCTTCGCCACATAAAGTTGCTCGGTGATCGCCGACCACTCACGGTATTCGACGTACAGCATCTGACGCAGACGTTTCTCCGCCCCACGCAGCCCGGACGAGAGATTCAGCGCGTAACTGCCGTAGAGGACCGGCTGCACCGTCTCCGGCGCCCCGGGAATCGCCCCGATCTTGCGTCCCTTCCAATCGTGCAGGGTAATCTCGCGACCCGTATTGCCTCCGCGGGCGGTCACGCGACACGTCTTTCCCTTGGTGCCGCCCTGGATCGTGTAGTCGATGAAGAAATCGTTGAACGTACGATCCCCGAAGAGGCCGTTCATCGCTTCCGTCTCGGCGGCCGCCGTGTAGTACCCGCCGCCGCGGCTGCCCGCTTTCTGGTAGCTTCGCGCAAAACACGCCCCATCAACATACAACGGGGGGTACGGATCGCTCCCGCGCTGCTCAATCGGCCTGTACTGATTCGTCTGCATCGGCGCAATCGGGTTCGGTTTTTCGTCCGACGGGCACTCGAACGGCTCGACGACACCCGCCATGGCCTTGAGCACGGGGACCCCCCAGCCCGTGCTGGCCGGCACCCGCGAGCGGTTCGTCTCGGCCAGCCAGATCGTGCCGGCCGTCAGGAGCTGCCGCATGTGATTGCCGCAGACGATCCCCTTGGCCTGTTCCCGCGCGCGCGTCATGGACGGCAGCAGAACGGCGATCAGCAGCGCGATGATCGCCACGACCACCAGCAACTCGATCAGCGTGAACGCCGACCGCCGAACAATCCGCCGCCCCGCATGGATTCTTGGTCTCATGGCCATTTCTCAGGCTCCCGTTCGTATTGCCCAAGTGCCCTTGGGCGTTCCAGCCACCGCGACCCCGCCGACCGCTCCTCGGGCCGGGTACCGCGGTTGTTTTTCCTGTCTGTCACAGACCACCCCTTCTCTAGTACTCCGGCAGCTTCACATCGCCGTCGATCCCCGCCGTCCAGATCGGCGCCCGCGGATCCATGATCCGCGAGTAGCTCAGCCGCTCCACATGCCCGTCCTGAAAACCGCAATTTGCCGCGTTTCTCGGCTCGTACTGCGGGTCTTCAATCGAATCGCGCAACTGGGCGGAGGTGGCGATCATGCCCGGCGGCGCATCGGCCGGCGGCACGGCGGCAAGCTTTCCGTTGTGGCGCAACCGCAGCTTCGTTCCGAACGGACGATCCGGCGACAGGATGTCCTTCGGGTTCTTCACCTGCAACGGCACCACGCCCCACTTGCCGTACTCGGTCAGGACCACCGGGTTGCCCTTGGCATTCTTCGCACCGGCGTACACGTTCATCCCGTAGCTGCCCCAGATCAGGGGAAGCAGCACGTTCTGCAGCTTGCCTGCGCCGACGTCCGTCTTCAGATCCGAACTGATCAACTTCCCGTTGTACAAGGTGACCCGGAAGTCGTCATTCGGGTTCGCCGGGGTCAGGATCGAACTCGTCGCCATCTTCGTCCCGATCGGGACTTTCGCAAACTGAATCCGGATATCGGCGTTGAAGTCGTACCCTCGGAACGTGCCTTCCTGCCGGTCCGGCATATCGACCATCAACGTACCCCGCCCCCCGGCGGAGAACCTGTTCAGAGGCCCGTCCGGTGAAGCGATCGCGTACGGCGGGGGCCACATTCTCCGGTCACTGACGATGCCCGGCGCCCAGTACATCTCCACCAGTACGGCCGGACACGGCTTGGGATTAGGGTCGGCCGGACAGGTGAACAGCTCTGTCTGCCCGCCCACCTGCTTCAGCGCGCCGCTCGCCCAACCCGCAATCGTCGAAATCTTGTCCTTGTTCAGATCCTGGAACCACATCTGGGCGCCCCGCGTGCATTCGCGGAGCTTCCCGCCGCAGACCGCGGCCCGGGCCTGATCCCTTGCACGGCTGAGACTCGGCAAGAGGACCGAGATGAGAAGCGCCAGGATCGCAACGACTACCAGCAGCTCGATCAACGTGAAGCCTGTGCCCGTCGAATGATTGCCTCGCCGCATCGCACGTTCCTCGCCGTGTCTTGCCTTGCCGGCCGCCGTGATCGCGGCCCCGCACACATCCACAATTCCTCCGGCCAACCGCCACAAAAGGGCCGCCCCGGAGGCGGCGCCAACGCGGCGCCGCCACCGGAGGGGTGAGTCACACGATACTGCACTGCTCCGTACAACCCATGCGGCGCCTTACTTGCACGCCGGCGGGTTGTTCGGCCCGTTGAAGCAACCGGCAAACGTCGTGAAGTCCATGATGTCGACGTCCAGGTCACCGTCAAAGTCCGCGTCGTCGCAATTCGCGTTCGGCGGCGGATTGTTCGGACCGTTGAAGCAGTTCGAGAACAACGAGAAGTCGAGCAGATCCACGCTGCCGTCCATGTTCAGGTCGCCGAAGTAGTAGTCCTTGTCCACGGCGAACCGCATGTAATCAACCTCGCTCAGGATCTTGTGACGGCGGTTGTTGTCGTTCTGCATGATGTAGTAGTCGGCCCGGCTGCCCGCATTGACATTCCGGAGGTAATTCTGGATCAGCGTGCCGTCGAACCACACCTTGCAGCGGACGTTCGCGCCTTCGACGCGCGAGATCTGCCATATCTTGTGGAACTTGTCGCTGACCGGGGGCGTCAGCCGCGCGGGGTCGTTGATCGAGGCGCCGAACGCCCCGTTTTGCATGACGATATTCCCGCTCGACGTCAGGTTGTCGAACATCACGTTCCACTGCATGAAGTTGTCGCCCGCCGTCACGCCCGTCAGGTAGTTGAAGATGCGGATCCACTTGCACTCTTTCGTCGGATCCGTCGCGGTGAAGACCGGAATCTTGAACCGCATGGAGAGCGTCGAGCCCGTGCCGCGATCATCCGGCGCGATGCTGTTGTTGATCGGCCGCGTCGCTCCTTCATAGTACGTCTGATCATAGAAGAACCGGGCTCGCTCCCAGGCCTTCCACGAGTACCACTCCATGTTGCCCGGCTCGCCGACGATCGGCTGCGTGAACCACGCCGGGAAACCTTCGTACGGGGGCTCGTCCCACCGCACATGGTAGAAGTCCATGACCTTCTTGCCGTCCGCGTTGAACACGTCCTGTGGCTCGCCGCCTTCCCAGCTCCAGAACCACTTCTTGGACGGGCGGACCGGCATCTTCGGCGTCGTCGAAATCAGCAGTTCATCGACGTTCGCATCGAGGAACTCGCCCGCCGCGCCGCTGGCATCCATGTGCGCGCCGACGTACAACGGGCCGGTGTTGGTCCCGTTGCCCGGCACCACGCCCGTGATCACGTCCGCCACATGGTCCACCATGAACACGACCGTCTGATTGACCGCATCGTAGGACGCCAGAACGTAGTACCACGGCGGGTTGGACGGGTTCACCGGCGTCGGAACCTTCAGCGTGCTCAACGCCACCTGGAGCCCGCCGGCCGAACCGAAGACCAGGGCCAGTTCCTGCCCGGTCGGGGCGCTCATCAGATTCGACCAGGTCGGCGAGAGCGCCAGATCGCCCGCGCCCACGAGGAACCCGTAGTCCATGCCCGAATCCGGCCCCGCCGCCTTCTTGCTCACAAGCCAGCAACGCGTGCCCGAAACGTCGCCGACCGTGTACACCTGCACAAATGCCTGGATCGTGAAGCTCCGCGTCGCGCCGAAACTCAGCGACGCCGAGTGCGGCACGCTGAAGTAATCGCCGTCGGCCGCCACGAATTCGGCCACGTACTTGTTATTCAGGAGCCCGGTGTACGGAACCGTATTGGCACGGCTGGCGGGGAACGTCACGCCCCCGCTGTAGTACAGCGACGACACCGTGCCGCCCGGCGTCCCGTTGTTCTGGTTCGCCGAGTCGTCGATCAGCGCCGTCATCGCGGCCGGCGATGACGTCAACGCACGGTCCGGGTCGATCTCGAAGCGGTAGTACGCGGCCCAGTCCGAGTAGCCCGGGTTCGGGTCCGCGTACACGCGGAAGTAGTCGATCTCCATCCCGCTGCCGACCAGCGCATCGAGCGAGAACTTCAGGACGTGGTCGCCCGCGGCCATGCCGAACTGCGACGTCGTGAAGTCTGCGAACGACGTGTTGCTGCCCCGGCCGACCGGTGCCATGGCGCCGGTCACGGGCGTCCCGTCGATCTCGACGTGGAACACGCTCGCAAACGTGGTATTCGCGTTCGCCGAGGAGTAACGCACGGTCAGACGATAGAGCCCGGTCTGCGGCGCGTTGATGGTGTACGTCAGCCACTCGCCCTCCGCGATATCCATCACCTTGTAATTGCTCGAACCGCCGCCCGCCGCGATGTCCACATCGTCGGCCCGATACGCACCCCCGGAGTTGCCTGTCGTCGTGTCGTGATACGCCGCCCCCTCCCCGCCTGTGTCGTAGTTCTCCGCCTCAATCAATCCCGGCACGGGCGCCGGGTTCGGCCCCGGATACGGGCCTGCGTACGCCTGCATTCCGAACGCCAGAACCGCAGCCGTCGCAACAAGTACCAATGTCCGCTTCATGCTGCATTCTCCTCACGTTACGTGTTCTGCCTGGCCTCCGCGGGCCCAGGCAAACCAGAGAACCGCGACCGCCGACGCACGCCGAACTCACGGCAAAGGCGGCGGTCCTGAATTTCATTCTTCCGTCGAACGCTGGCCCGTTCCACTACGGCGAGGGGAATATGACCGTCCCCCGCGCGTCCAAACGAGTCGATATTATTCTATTAACCGATTAAGCGGCCGAAGTCAAGATCTTCTCCAGAGTTTTTTCTACATTTTTCTATGGTCGCGCGAATCGACTGATCTCCCATCGCACCCCCAGCCGCTTTGGAAACCTGGCCCTATTCAGTTGCAAGTCACCATTTAAAAATAGGTTACGCTTGATTCGCGGCCTACCAGGTCCCATAAAACATGGCTTTCTATCCATTTGAGAGGGACCAAATACGCAACTTATCGAGCAATCCGCACCTACGCGGGTGACCATCTTCTGCGGAAGCGCTCGCCGGAAACCCCCATACGTTTTGCTGGACAAAGTAGTCGTGGGCCACTCCTGTCCCCGCCCAACTACCCGTCGATCATGAACAACCGGGCCAACCTGCGAGCTTTGTATGAAAAGGCCGTAGTGGTCGCCCCGCCAAGTGCTGCAAACGGCGACAAATGACCAGATGAGTCGGAAACAGAGAAAAGAAAAACGCCCGTCTTACCGAGCGTTTTTGCTTCTTCCGAGTCCTTACCGAGATTTCCGATACCCCCAAGGGGATTCGAACCCCTGTCTCCAGGATGAGAACCTGATAACGCCTTACGTTAATACTTGTGTTACAACGACTTATGGCCGTCGTCCGCTGCAAGGCCGAAATCCATGCGGCGCTTCCCCACGCCTTACCCCGACTTGCTGACGCCTTTTGTCTTCGATGCGCCCCGCCACGGCACCGCGATGCCGGGGGCCGACTCGGATGCGCCCTTCGCGTCCACAACGGTCAGGTCGATGTAGTGCTTCTGCGTCGTGCGGTAGTCCGCGTGACGCATCTGCGCCTGAACCGCCGCCGGAGCGCCCCCGGCACGGGCGTGCCGCGTACCGCAGGTGGTCCGCAGCGCGTGAACGTCGAGCGTTCGGCCCATACCGTCGCGCTTCAGTATCCCGGCGGCCGTCAAGTCCTTGTTCAGCACCCGGATCAGGTTCTTCGGCACGCGAAACACCTTGTCCGAGTCCTTCGCCCGCGGGTTCGCCGCCCGCCACTCGCGTAGGTCTTCAACGAGGTCGCGGCGGATGGCGACAACCCCGTCTTCGCCGCCCTTGGCAATCGCCGCCGGCACCTCCAGCCATCCGCCGTCGAGGTCCAGCCACGCCCACCGCAGGGCCTCCAGTTCCGCCTTCCGGAGCCCGCAGTAGATCATCACCTTGTACATGAGAACCCGCTCCCGCCCCAGGCGGTCCCGGTCCTCGGGCGTGGTCTTCTCGCCGTCGTATCGAAAGGCGAACGAATCGGCTACGCGGTCGTGCGCCGCCGTGAACAGCCGCCGGAGTTCGTCATCGGTGAACGCCCGACGCTTGCGAACCACGCCCTTCGCTTCGTCCGCACGAACCACGCCGGCCAGGGCCTCCGCCCCGAGCGGATACAGCCGCTCGCCCTTCGCCCATGTCAACATGGCCCGGAGCGCGGCCAGATAAGCGTTGCGGGTCTTCGCGGACAACGGCCCAAGCGGTCGCCGACAGTCCTTGCTGACCAGTTCGCGGGGCAACCCTTCGTGTCTGAGCGTTTCAAGGAACCTTTCTACCGGCTCGGCCTTCACATCGACCAGCGTTCGGAAGCCGCACGCCGCCGCCAGCACGCGAAGTTGCCGATCGGTTTCTACCACGTAGGCGGGGCACGCCCCAGCCGCCGTGAGATGGGCCTTGTACCGCTGGATCATCTCGGCAATCGGCATCTTTACCACGCGCTCCGATACCGGCCTCATCCCGATCGCCACGCGGTCTTCATCCGTCTGTAGACTCGCCGCGAGGCTTTCCGTCGCCGCCTTGTCGGTGTAGCCCACTTTTCGGCGGCGGCGGCCCTTCGCGTCGTAATACTCGACGGTCCAGCGCTTCGCCTCTATGAGAACGGGCTTGCCGTCCGCGTCGAGCACGGGCACCCGCACCGATCGGCCGTCGGTATCCTTCTCTGTCCGGGTCTTCACGTAGGTCTGTTTAAAGAGCCTCGCCATGATTCGTCCTCGCTGCCCGCTCTCACCGTGCCTCGCACTGTCCCGGCGCGCGGCCGTCGGCAGACGACTTGACGCACGTTCCCGAAGGAAGGCGTTGTGCGGTGTCGCCACTCGCACCGTCTGCCGGGGCCGTTTTCTCGCTGTCTGTTTGGATTTCAAAGAACGTACGTCAAGTCGTTGAATCCTACCAAGGCCCGCGCACGGGCGTCAAGGGGGGGCCGGCGCTCCCGTCGGAGGGCGAGGAGCGCCGGCCCGATGCAATGAACGCCCAGGAGTGGCGGCCATCGTCCTATGGCGCGGGACGATGGCCGCCGGGAGCAAGGAGCAACACCCAGCCCGGGGGGTTAACCGGGCGCGGAGGTTAGCACCCGGCTCCCCCAGGCCGAAAGCCTATTTTCGTCGTACGCCCCGCGGCGAACGGACCGCAGCCGGCGAAGCCGGCGTTGCAGGAGGGCCAGCCGCCGGCGAGGGAGCCGCCCCGGCTGCCGCCGCCGGCGAGGCTGCCGCCGCCCGTGCCGCCCGAGCCGCCCGTTGCCGTTCGCGTACCCGTGCCCGTCTGGCTTCTCGTCGCTGTTTGATCGGCCTTGCCACGATCGTCACTCCCTTCGGCCCAGGCCCCGGCCGGCGTTCAGTTCCGCGTTGAGCGCGTCGCGGAGGTCCGGCCGGTCGTGCACCAATTGCCAGACCGCGCGCACCCGGTCCCCGTTGTACTTCTCGAGCATCGGCGCAAGCGCCGCTTCCCACTTCTCCCGCGCCGATGTGGCGAAACCGGCGGTCGCCGGCCTCGTGGCCGGGGTGGCGGAGATGTTGGTTATTCGGAGCATGTTTCGGTCCTTTCTGTTAGATGGCCCGAGTTCGTTCGCTTGGCCCGGCATCGCCGCCCATGACAGTTCGGGGCCGGCACCCGGTCAACGTCTGGGTGCCCAAGGGCGTTATGTCGTCATCGTCGTACACCGCAACCGTATCCTCGGCGGCGGCCGTCACAACAACGCGATTCCACAACCGGGCCTTGATCCGGTGCAGCCAGTCGAGCACCGAGCCGGCGGTGCGCTCCGCCGGCATTGCCACGTTGAGCGCGTTCATCGGGTCAACGAGGTACAACGACAACGTGCCGTCAACGTCGATTTCGCCCGCTACCCCGGTGAGGTAGGCCGCGAGGGCCTCGCCGGCGAAAACCGGTATGCACCGCACCAGCCGGCACGCCTCCGCCCCCCCGGTGTTGACCGCGGCCGCCTCCGGTTGCACCGGCACGCCGTCGGCCTCGAGTTCAAAAAGCCGGCCCTCCGCCTCGCCCGTATCGAGGCCGGCGAGGTCCAGCACCGCCGCCAGCCAGCCCGAGCGCGGAACCTCGATGGCCGCCCCCACGGCGTAGCGGCCGGCGCTTATGTCCGCGTTTTCGAAATAGCGCGGCGGGCCAATCTGTATCATGATCCGCGCTTCCTCGTCGGGGGCGTCGGGGCCGGCGTGCCGCTGGCCAGCCGCTCCAACTCGGCCCAAGTTGCTTCGCCGCCCGCCGCTCGTCGGTTGAGTTCGTCCAAATTCACGCGCACCGCTTCCGCGGCCGTCGCAAGGGCGGCCCGAACATCGCGCGCTAGTTCCGGCATCGGTAAGCTTCCGATGGCGGCTTGTGCCTGCCGGGTCGCCGCCCACATTCGGGCGAAACTCTCAGGCAGCAGCACTCCCACTTCCGCACGCAGGTCGCGCAGCTTTTGGGCCGCCTGCCGAGTCCGTTCGCGCTCGCGTCGCAAGGCGCGCAGCCGCTTGTACTCGGCCGGCCCAAGCGCGTTCGCCTTTTCGAGCGTCCG
>CAZUAI010000008.1:0-101049 GCA_964617875.1 uncultured Planctomycetales bacterium
TGGGTGGTGGACATGGATCTGGAAAAGTTCTTCGACCGCGTGAATCACGATGTGCTGATGGCACGCGTGGCTCGGCGGGTGAAGGACAAGAAGGTGCTGATCCTGATTCGCCGCTTTCTGCAAGCGGGGATGATGGAAGGCGGGATGGTGTCCCCGCGAGCCGAGGGTACGCCGCAAGGCGGGCCGCTCTCGCCGCTGCTCAGTAACATCCTGCTCGATGAGTTGGACAAGGAACTGGAGCGGCGAGGCCACCGGTTCGTCCGCTACGCCGACGACTGCAATATCTACGCGCGGTCCCGACGGGCGGGTGAACGGGTGCTCGATTCGGTCGAGCGGTTCCTGACAGAACGGCTGCGGCTGAAGGTCAACCGGGACAAGAGTGCGGTAGATCGGCCCTGGAACCGCAAGTTCCTGGGCTATACCGTGACCGTTCACCACCAACCGAAGCTGAGGGTCGCACCGGCATCGGTCCAGCGACTCAAGACCAAGCTTCGGCCGATGCTGCGACGCGGACGGGGACGTAACCTCGGCCGAGTTGCACAGTCGCTCACCCGCGTGCTCCGCGGTTGGGTGGCCTACTACAAGCTGGCGGAAGTGAAGGCAAGCTTCGAAGAACTGGACGGATGGTTACGACGGAAACTCCGCTGCATCCTGTGGCGGCAGTGGAAGCGTCACCGCACGCAGTTCAAGGAACTCTGCCGACGTGGCCTGGACCGCGAGCGGGCCGCCCGGTCTGCGTTCAATGGCCGCGGCCCCTGGTACAACGCCGGGGCTAGCCACATGAACCATGCCGTTCCCACCGCCGAGCTGCGCCAATTGGGTCTGCTCAGTCTGTTGGATGAGTATCGCCGTCTTGCTGGTTCCCCGTGAACCGCCGTATACGGAACCGTACGTACGGTGGTGTGGGAGCTTGGGCGGGGCAACCTGCCCTGGCTACCCGATCGGGTTTCTGCGTAGTCCGCGTGTTTCGCGGTTCGATTCTGTTGGAGGACCGCGGAATACACGAACCACGCGAACAGTCAGGTAGGGCAGGTCGCCAGACCTGCCTTCTTCGGCGGGGGGAACCAACCCAAACTGACAGAGTGATGCCGTGGTCTTCCGGCGAACTTCTGCGTATTCCGCGTGTTTCGCGGTTCGATTCTGTTGGGGGACCGCGGAATACACGAACCACGCGAAAAGCGTGCGTGCACGAACGGCCATGCAGCCGGATGGTCACCCTCACCCCGGCCCTCTCCCTGGGAGGGAGAGGGGGTTGGTCACCCTCATCCCATCCTTCTCCCTGTGAGGGAGAAGGGGAATGCAACCCCCCTTCCTGGGATGGGAGAGGGATGCGTGGCCGTATGGGCGAACGGGGTCAGGAACCGTTGCCGGATGAACGGAACACCCGGCCAACGGGAGAACGGACCGGCGAACAACGAGCGAAAACGGGCGTGAGCTTCGCGGTCGCTCACGCCCGTTTGCGCCTTTTCTTCTTCGGGCATCTCCTTTCGAGTCAGCACGCGGGCAAGCCCCGTCCGCCGCGAGTACGCGGCTTCGGAGAACCGCCCAGCCTGTTTCCTACCGCCTCCGCCAGCCGAGCAGAAGGCCGCCGGCGAGCAGGAGCAACGTAACCGGTTCCGGTGTGGTGGCCACGCACAGGTTGTCGAACGCCACGTCGTAGCCGCCCGACGTGAGGCCCGAGCCGAGCACCACGCCGTCAAACGCGGGAATGGCCGAGGTCAGCGACAACGTGTTCGTCAGCACGTCGTCCACATAGAGCTTCACGTTCGTGTCGCCGATGAGGGCAGTCATCTTGTGCCAGCCGGCCGTGCGGGTGACGCCGGTGCTGTACCAGGCGTTCAGGCCGCCGCCGTAGATGCGGAACTCGTACGTGCCGGCGTTCGGCGTGTTGTACAGGCCGAGGGCGATGATGGACTGGAGCCCGTAGCCCGCGGCGCCGCTGACCGGCGGCATGCCCTCGTTCCCGCCGGAGGCGCTGTATGCGCGGAGTTCGCAGAAGTTCCGGGCGGCCGTCTTCGTCGGGTCGGCGTCAAAGAGCGACAGCTCGAACTTCACCGGCCGGGCGTCGGTGCCCGCGTACTCGGTGAAGCTGTCGAGGTTGCGGTAGTTCCGGTAGCCGGAGTTCGTCGCGGCGACGCCGCCGACCGACCGGGAGCCGCCGACGCCGCCGCTTTGCGAGAGCGTCATCGACGTGCCGGTCGTGAACCACGACGGCCATGCCGCCTGGAACGCACTCTGGCTGGCGTAGCCGTCGAAGGTCTCGATCAGCGCCGCGGACACCCCGGTCGTACACGTGAGGACGCTGGCCAGACCGAACGTGAACAGGATCTTGCGTGACATTGCTTCTTTCCCTTTCTTTCTCTGTCGCCGATCGTCTCGGCGGACGAATCATCTCTGCGGCGGAGGGGCTTCAGGCCTCCGCCTGTCTCCCGCGAACACCAGGCCTCCCGTCGGGAACATCAATCCTGCGGCGGGCGGTCCGGCCCGTCAGGCCGGCCGCGAGCGACGCACGAACAGCACGCCCACCGCCAGGAACAGGATCGTGGCCGGATCGGGCACCTTGCCGACGCTCAGGTCGTCGAAGGCGACATCGTACCCGCCCGACGTCAGGCCCGAGCCGAGGATGACGCCGTCGAATGCGAACAGCCGCGTGCTGTCGATCAGGGGAACGGTCGTGTCGAGAACGTTGTCCACGTAGAACTTGATCCACGTGTTCCCGATGTACGACGTCAGCCTGTGCCACCCCGCGGTGCGCGGCGTGTTGAGGCTGTACCAGTTGCTGACGCCGCCGTAGTACACGCGGGCGTGGAAATGGTCGTCCGAGATCGGCGTATTGTAGAGGCCCATCGCGACGATGCCCTGCAGGGCCCCGGTGCCGTACGCCGGGATGCCGTCGCCGGCGTAGGCGCGTATCTCGTTGAAGTTGCGGGCCCCGTTCGGCGGCGTCGGCGCCAGCGGATCACTGTCATAGATCCAGAACTCGAACTTCACGGGGTTCGCATCGGTGCCGAGGTACTCCGTGAAGCTGTCCAGGTTGCGGGCGTTGCGCACCTGGTAGTTGACGGGGGCGACGCCGTGGACGGCCGCGCCGCCGTTGCGCCCGATCCCGGGCGTGAGCGTCAGCGAGCTTCCGTTCGACGACCACGGGCGCCAGACGGCCTGAAAGGCGGCCTGATCGGCGTAGCTGTCGAAGCTTTCAAGGAGCGCGGCGGAACTCAGGGCGGGGTGCGTAAGGGCGGCGGCGAACGCGAGGACGATCAGCAACCTGCGGCACATCACTCTCTCTCCTCTCCTTGGGGCGAGAAAATCCCTTGCCAGGACCCATCTTTTTTCGGAGACGTCTGCGACTCTCCGTCGGACCAAACGTACATTACGCCCGGCCGCCGGGCAAATGGAAAATGAGGATTTCGCCGCGGATTGCGGGCGGCCGATAATGCCGTGCTTCGTGCGGCCTCCGGAGCGGCAGACGCCGCGGTCCCGGGAGCGCGGCGTCGCGGCGCACGCCCCCGGCAGGTTCGCCGCGGGCCGCTTGCCCGCCATCGGGCGCGCTCGTAGCATACATGGCCGTGCGTTGTGCGCGCGTCCCGTATTCTTCGAGCGACAGGGAGATGTCATGGACCAGCCTGCTTCCGCGATCCTCGCCCGTGCCCGTGCGTACCGGCCTGCGATGGTCCGGTTCCTGCGCGACCTGATCGCCATTCCCAGCGAGAGCGGCCGGGAGAAGGGCGTCATCGACCGCATCGCCCGCGAGATGCGCAAGCTGCGGGCCTTCGACGAGATCCGTGTGGACGGGCTCGGCAGCCTGATCGGCCGGATCGGCCGCGGGCCGCGCGTGCTGGCGATCGATGCGCACGTGGACACGGTCGGCGTCGGCGACCGCAGCCTGTGGAAGCGCGATCCCTACCGGGCAGTCGTGTCGAAGGGCGTGGTCTACGGCCGCGGCGCGGGCGACCAGGAAGGGGCGGTCCCGGCGATGGTCTATGCCGGGCGGATCCTGCGCGACCTCAAGCTTCCGACGCGGGAGTTCTCGCTCTACATGACGTTCACGGTCATGGAGGAGGATTGCGACGGGCTCTGCTGGCAGTACCTGATCCGCGAGGAGGGCCTGCGGCCGGAGTGTGTCGTCGTGACGGACTCGACGAACTGCCGGATCTTTCGCGGCCAGCGCGGGCGGATGGAGATCGGCGTGCGGACGGCCGGGCGCTCGTGCCACGGCTCGATGCCGCACAAGGGCGACAACGCCGTCTACAAGATCGCCAGGGTGATCAACGAGATCGAGCGGCTCAACGCGCGGCTGAAGAAGGACGCCTTTCTCGGCCCCGGCACGGTCACGGTGACGTACGTGGACTGCAAGACGCCGTCGATGTGCGCCGTGCCCGACGCCGCGTTCATCCACCTCGACCGCCGCCTGACGACCGGCGAGACGAAGGCCCTGGCGATCCGGCAGGTGAAGGACGCCGTCCGTCGTGCGGGCGTCAAGGCCCGCGTCGAGGTCCTGCGTTATGCCAGGCCCGCCTACACCGGCCGCGTTTACCCGACGGAGAAGTACTTCCCGACGTGGGTCGTGCCCGCGTCGTCGCCGCCGGTCCGTGCGGCCGTGCAGACGTATGCGCGGTTGTTCGGGACGGAGCCGCCGGTGGGCCGCTGGACGTTCTCGACGAACGCGGTGGCGATCGCCGGCATGTTCGGCATTCCGTGCGTGGGCTTCGGCCCGGCGGCGGAGGACGTCGCTCACACGGTGAACGATTCGGTGCCGATCCGGCACCTGGAGGCGTGCGCGGCGTTCTACGCGGCGTTCCCGGAGAACTACTGCCGCCTGAGGAAGTGACTCGGCATCGTCCGCGCCGGCCGCACGTGAGCGTTCGGCCCTCCATGGCCGGTCGTCCCCGTGACGAGAGCCTCCGTTACGATAGATGAATCCGCTCCCTGCCCATTGCGATTGTCAATGAGAGGCTTGCTTCGGACGCCGGCGAAAGCGCCGGCTCTACCGTGGCACTACCTCGTGATCGTCAGCTCGAATCGCTCGCCGAAGGGCGTTCGGCCCTCGGCGGTGAACGTCAGCGTTATCGCGACGTCACCGGACGGGCCGGCGGGAGCCAGGGCGACCTCGGGCAGCTGAACCGACGCGTGACGCGGAACCGGCGTCGGGATCGCGGTTCGCGTGCTGTTGGTCCTGTCCGTGGCGCCTGTGTTCCGGATCTTCTTCCCCTCCGTCGTTTCGTCGCTCCGCCGCTCCGCCGCTCTGACCGCCGCCACGATATAGACGGATCCTGCCGGCGCCGGGGTCGGCGGCGACGACCCGCCCGGCGGCGGTTCCCACGCGGCCTCGCCGAGGTTCGTCGCCGTGACCCGGGCGACGACGGGTTTGTCGGCGCGGGCCCTCACGCGGCCGCCGGGTTCTACGGCGGTCCACTGGCCGTCGGCGTCCTGCACCTCGACGAGATCGAACGCGCCGTCGAGGTACTTCGGCGGGTTCGTGCCGTTGCAGGGCGTGTTGCCGACGGCCAGCAGCGGGCAGTCGCGCGAGGTCGTGCCGGTGCCGGCGGTTCGCAGGCCGGGCGTACGGCCGGCGTCGATGGCCTTCCAGAACTCGTCTTTTGCCGCGTCGTAGATGCCCGCGATGCCGTCCGGATGCCGGTCGCGGTCGAACTCGATCCAGTGATCGACGGCGCGGGCGTCGGGGCCGTCGAGGTACGCGCGGGCGTGGTCGCGGATCACCTTGCTCACCGGCCGGTCGGTGCCGTCGGGGTTCATGATGCCGAAATCGCTGTTCTCGCCCCAGCGATAGCCCCCCGGATACCACCAGTAGAAGACGCCGTCCGCGCCGCTGCCGATGAGCAGCCGGTAAAACTGCGTGTAGAACATCGCCTGGAAGTCGAGCAACTCGCGCGAGGTCTCCATGCGGCTCATCTCCCAGGTGCTGCAGCCCATCTCGGCCCAGACGACGGGCTTGCCCGGCGCGGCCCAGCGGGCGTACTGCGTCTCGAACCAGCCGGGCCGGACCTTCTCCCAGTCGCCGATCCGGCCGTAGGCCTCGGGCGCGAGGAAATCGACCGCCGCCGCGAGGTATGGGAAGTCGTACGGGATCCGGCCGCCCCAGCGGTAATCCGGGTTGCCCGCCTCGGCCATGCGGAAGCTGACGGACTGGTTCGGCGCCACGGCCCGCACGACACGTCGGGCGCGGCCGTACTTGCGGTAGAGCAGCGTGTCGAGGAAGCGGCGGTACGCCGCCGTCATCCGCCGCCAGTCGCCGTCGGTGTCGATCTGACCGGGCAGCGGGTTCGTTACGGCGCCCGCCGGGGTGCGCGGAACGCGGAACGCCCAGTCCTTCTCCGCGTTCTCGATGCTCCCGTAACGCTCGACGATCCAGCCTTCCCAGTCGCGGTCCCAGGGGGTGCGGTCTTCGTGCGTGCCGAACATCGGCTCCCATGCGAGGTCGTACGCGAAGATCGTGTCGCGCTCGGGCAGCCGGTAGTAGTCGATGATCTCGCGGATCCGCGGCCACTGGTGGTCGAAGTGCAGCGGCGTGCCCGGTCGGAGCGAGACGTTCGCCTTCAGCCCGTACCGGTCCAGCAGGCGGAGCAGGTCGAGAAAGTTCTGTGCCGGAACCGACACCTGGTCGACGAAGATGCTGACGGCGTTGAGACCGAGGTCGCGGACGTGGCGGAGGTCGCGCTCGATCACCTCGGGGTCGTACGACGCCGCGCCGACCCAGTGTTCGAAGCAGGGCCAGTCCTCCATCCCGATGCCGGACGACGGCATGTAGTTCACGCCGTGCGCCCGCCAGCGTTTGCCGTCGAGCGCGAAGTGGCCGTCGCGGATCGTGACGAAGCGCTTCGTTTCGTTCGGACGCCAGACGTGGATCTCGTGACGGACGCGGTCGAGGACGTCGTCGCCGTCGGCGAGTTCGGCGGTGATGCGGAACCCGTCGGCGGGCCGGCGGTCGGGCGTCCACGATGCGGATACGGTGCCCGCGCGGTCGTTGGCGAACGCCGGCGGCCATTCGCGGCGCATGACTTCGGTGCCGGTGGCGGCGTCGGTGACGGTGATGCGCACGCGCAGGCCGTCGGGGGCCCGTTGCGCGCGTCGAGGGCTCGGTGCGGTCATGCGGGCGCCCAGGCGGACTTCCTGGTGCTCGAAGCAGGTGTAGTGGTTCGCGCCGGCGTCGAGGAAGAACGGACCTTGCCGCATTCGCCGGGCGATCCGGCCGATGCTTCGCAGGACGGCGGGTTGGCGATACCAGTCTTCGTCATCGACGCCGAACGACGCCCACGCTCCGCCCTGGAACGGGCCGTCGGCGTGGACGAGGAGGACGGCGGGCGTCCCGCGCCATTCGCCGCTGCCCGATCGCGCCTCGATCAGCGGGCACCAGCGCCAGGCACGGCCCTTGTCGAAGCCCGCCCCCGATGCCCGCGGATGCGGCGACCGGATCCGCGCCGGCACCGCGAACCCGGTCGCATCGAGAATGGCCTGGTCGGTGCGCACGAGCAGCGTCTGCACGTCGTGCGCGTCGAAATACTTGTAGCCGGGCGTGAGCGCCTCGAGCACCGGCGGGGCGAACGCCGTCGCGAGTTGCTCGGTCTCGGGCGTGGGCCGGGCCGTGCCGAGCGGGCCGACCCGGTACTCGTGCCGGCCGCCGACATGACCCGTGTGCGAGAACGCCAGGCCGACGTGGATCTCCGCCGCGTTTTCGGGCTTGAACCGGTCGCCCTTGTGTCCCCGGTGCGGGTTGCTCTGCCAGTACTGGAAGTCGCCGGGGGCGAGCACGTACCGCCGCCACTCGGGTGCGAGGTGAACCACGGCAATCCACCGCGAGCCGTCCTTCTCCACCCACTCGATCGCGAGCTGCGTCGTCCGGCCTCCGCCCTTCGCCGAGAAGACCGTCAACGTATGGCCCGGCGGGAAGGCGCCCGCCGCGGCGGCGACGAACGTGTCCCAGCCCGCGAGGTTGGTCAGCGTGACGTGCAACGCCCGCTGCCCGGGGCCGGGACCGTCGGGCACGGCTTCATAGACGGCGGCCGACTCGGGACGGTTGCTCGACCGCTGCCAGCGCTTCATCTCGTCCGGGTCGTAGTCGAAGAGCGTGTGCTCGATGGGGGCGCCCGCGTGTTCGCGCTGGTACTCTTCGCGCGTCCGCCATTGCCCGTCGATGCGGAGCAGTGCTCGCCGCCACAACGGCGCCCGCAACGCGATCAGGTCGCCCCCGCCGCGGAGATACGCCTCGATCGGCCGCGCCGCACCCGCCGGCAGCGTGCCGGCGTTGGGCAGGACGAGGAGGTCCAGGCCCTTCGCGTCGAGCCGCTTCGGGTCGCAGACCCCGTCGGCATCCAGCTCGGTCACGTCGTACCCGGCCGCTGCGACCTCGCGGGCGACCGCGTCGGCCAGGGCCGCATCCTCCGCCGGCAGCCCGCCTTTCAGTACGGCCGCACGGCCGCCGTCCGCCCGCGACGGCAGGCTCGCCCCCGCCAGCAGCGCCGCGCCGAAAACCAGGCCCCATGCCGTCGCCGGGCTGTATGCACGCATTCGTCCACCGCCTTCTGCCGAAAAAACTGCGGGCATCATACACGACGGCGTTGGCTCCTGCCGCCTCCGGGATAGAATCCAGTGGACGAAGAAGCGACGGGCGAAGACCGGCGGATCAGAATTGATTCCGGTGACGAGCGACGTATATTATCGGAGCAAATCGCTCCGGCCTGAATGGCGCGGCTCGGGCGGTCGATGACGGGAGCGGTGGATCATGGCGGACATCACGGATGAAACGGCGTTCGGCCGGCTGATCATCGAGAAGAAGCTCTGCTCTCCCGACGAGTTGGAGGCGTGCCGCAAGCACCAGAAGGAGCTGCAGCTCGAAGGAAAGCGGCTCAGCCTGATGGAGCTGATGGTCAAGAACGGCTACCTGACGCGGTCGCAGCTCCAGCGGCTCGGCCAGGACATGGAAGACTCCATGTACAAGCCGATCCAGCAGATCCCGGGCTTTCAGATCCTCGGCAAGCTGGGCTCGGGCGCGATGGCCAAGGTCTTCAAGGCCCGCCAGCTCAGTCTCGACCGCATCGTCGCCGTGAAGGTCCTGCCCCGCAAACTGAAGGAGAACCCCGAGTTCGTCGACCGGTTTTACCGCGAGGGCAAGGCCGCCGCCAAGCTCAACCACAACAACATCGTCCAGGCCATCGACGTCGGCGAGGCGGGCGGATACCACTACTTCGTGATGGAGTACGTGGACGGCAAGACCGTCTACGACGACCTGGCGACGGGTCGCCTCTACTCCGAAAAGGACGCCCTGGATCTCATCATCCAGGTCGCCAGGGCGCTCGAACACGCCCACGACCGCGGTCTTGTCCACCGCGACGTCAAGCCGAAGAACATCATGATCACCAAGACCGGCGTCGCGAAGCTCGCCGACATGGGCCTCGCCCGGGAGACGCAGGACATCGAGGCCGCGATGGCCGAGCAGGGCCGCGCCTACGGCACGCCGTATTACATCAGCCCCGAGCAGATCCGCGGCGAGGTGAACATCGACGCCCGGGCCGACATCTACTCGCTCGGCGCGACCTTCTACCACATGGTGACCGGCAAGGTCCCCTTCGAGGGCGCCTCGCCCGCGGCGGTCATGCAGAAGCACCTCAAGGAGCCGCTGATCCCGCCCGACCACATCAACCCGGCCCTCTCCGCCGGCGTCGGCGAGATCATCGAGGTCATGATGGCCAAGAAGCGCGACGACCGCTACGCCAGCGTCAAGGACCTGCTCGTGGACCTCGAGTCGGTCCAGCGAGGCGAGCCGCCGCTGATCGCCCGGTCGCAGTACGACCAGCGCGTGTTGCAGCAACTGGCGGACCGCGGCCAGCCCGTCACGATTGACGCCCCGGCCCAGGCCTCGACGGCTCCGTCCCGCCCGGACTGGATCCTGGTCATCGTCCTCGGGGCCGTCCTGGCCCTCTCGATCCTCCTGAACATCGTCCTCTTCGCCACGCGGGCCCGGTAGGTTGAGCGGGTTTCCGGGACCGCGTATTCGCCATCCCGGAGGTTCGCCCACCGGTTGTCCGTTGTGCATTGGCCGGTGGTATAATCGACCTTCTTTCGTGCGGGCCGCGCGGCGCGGGAGCACGCAGGGCGGGCGGTTCTCCGGGGCCACGTACGCGCGGCCACGGGGGTTCGCCGGCCGGTTGGCCGTTTGTCACGGAGCCAGCGCATGACTCGTCAAGCGTCTTTGATCCCCGTCTTCGTCGTTACGGCGGCGGCGTTGCGTGCCGCCAACGCGGCCGACGCGCCGGACGATCCGCCGCAGTCGCCGGGCTACACGGTCGCCTGCTTCTACTTTCCCAATTACCACGTGGACGCGCGGAACGAGAAGCGCCACGGGCCCGGCTGGACCGAGTGGGAGCTGGTCAAACGGGCGGAGCCGCGGTTCCGGGGTCACCGCCAGCCGCGCGTGCCCGCGTGGGGCTACACCGACGAGGCCGACCCCGGGGCGATGGCCAGGAAGATCGACGCCGCCGCCGACCACGGAATCGACGTCTTCCTCTTTGACTGGTACTGGTACGACGACGGCCCCTTCCTCCAGCGAGGCCTCGAAGAGGGCTTCCTCAAGGCCGCGAACAACCGCCGGCTGCGATTCGCCGTCATGTGGGCCAACCATGACTGGTTCGATATCATGCCCGCCAAGCTCGGCGTTCAGGCGCTCCAGTACCCGGCCCGGGTGACGCCCGCCACGTTCGAGACGATGACCAACCACATCCTCAACACCTACTTCAGCCACCCGTCGCACTGGAAGATCGACGGCCGCCCGGTCTTTTCGGTCTACGAACTGTACCAGCTGGTCCAGAGCCTCGGCGGCGTGGACGCGACGGCGGCGGCGCTGCAGAAGTTCCGCGAGCGGACCAGGGCGGCCGGCTTCCCCGGCCTGCACCTGAACGCGGTCGCATGGGGCGTCCAGATCCTGCCGGGCGAGAAGGTCGTGAAGAACGCCGCCGAGCTGATCGCGAAGCTCGGTTTCGACAGTGTCACCTCCTACGTCTGGGTCCATCACGTCCCGCTGACCGACTTCCCGCAGACGCCGTACGAGAAGGTGATGCAGCAGGCCGTCGCGCACTGGGACAAGGCGTCGGCCGAGTTCGGCGTGCCCTACTGGCCCAACGTGACGATGGGCTGGGACTCGAGCCCCCGAACGGTGCAATCCGACCGGTTCATCAACGCCGGCTACCCGTTCATGGCGACGATCAGCGGCAACACGCCGGCGGCCTTCAAGGAGGCATTGTCCCGGGCCAGGGAGTTCCTCGACCGCCGGGGCGGGGGGGCCAGAACCCTGACCATCAACGCCTGGAACGAGTGGACCGAGGGCAGCTACCTCGAGCCCGACACGATCACCGGCATGGGTTACCTCGAAGCGATCCGGGCGGTCTTCGGCCGGCGGGCGAAGTGACGCGATGGACCTGCGTGACCGCGTCAGCGAGGAGCTTCTGCCCTTCGTGCGGCAGCCCGGCCAGTACATCGGCGGCGAGATCAACCAGCTGGTCTCGCCCGGCGACTGGCAGCGGGCCGATGTCCGCGTCGCCGTCGCCTTCCCCGACACCTACACCATCGGCATGAGCCACCTCGGCTGCCAGATCCTCTACTGGATCTGCAACCACACCGAGGGCGTCTGCGCCGAGCGCGTCTACAGCCCGTGGATCGACGCCGAGCAGGTCATGCGGGCCAGAGGCATCCCCCTCTTCACGTGGGACACGCGGCAGCCCGTCGCCGGGGCCGACATCCTCGCCGTCAGCCTCCAGTACGAAATGGGCTTCACGAACGTGCTCGCCATGCTCGACCTGGCCGGCATCCCGCTCCGCGCGGCCGACCGCGACGATTCGCACCCGCTTGTCGTTGCCGGCGGCCCGCAGGCCGACAACCCCGAGCCCGTGGCCGACTTTCTCGACCTCGTCGTCATCGGCGACGGCGAGGAGAGCATCCAGGCGATCATCAACCTGGTTCGCGAGTTGAAACGCAACGGCGTGCGGCGGCGCGACATGATCGGCGAGATGGCGCGGCGGTTCGAGTGGGCGTATGCCCCGTCGCTCTACGACGTCCGCTACCGCGATGACGGCACGATCGACTCCGTGCGGCCGACGGCCGGCGCACGCCCGCAGATCGGGCGGTGCCACACGCCGGACTTCGACGCCGCGCCGTTCCCCGTCCGGCCGCTCGTGCCGTACGTCGAGGTCGTCCACGACCGCATCAGCATCGAGATCATGCGCGGCTGCCCGAACGAGTGCCGTTTCTGCCACGGCGGCTACACCAGACGTCCGCTCCGCTGGCGCAGGGTCGAGACCATCCTCCAGACCGCCGAGCAGGCCTACGCCGCAACCGGCCAGCGCGAGATCGGGCTGCTGTCCCTCTCCACGTCGGACTACCCGCGCCTGCGTGAACTGGCGGAAACGATCAACGCCCGTTTCGCCCCGCGGATGGTGAACATCTCGCTGCCGTCGCTGCGCGTGGATGAAATGCTCGCCGACGTGCCCTGGCTCGCCAACAGCGTCCGCAAGGGCGGACTCACACTCGCCGTCGAGGCGGCGCGCGACGACATGCGGGCGGCGATTCACAAGGACGTCACGAACGAGCGTCTGCTCGAGGGCGTCCGGCAGGCGTACCGGGCGGGCTGGCGGACGGTCAAGCTCTATTTCATGGCCGGCTTCCCCGGCGAACGGCGCGAGGACATCGAGGGCATCTGGGACCTGTGCGATCGCGTGAGTCAGGCCCGACGGGAGGTCGCGGGCAGCCCCGCTACGGTCAACGCCTCGGTGAGCTGGCTGGTTCCCAAGCCGCATACACCGTTGCAGTGGGCCGCCCAGCCGACGGCGGACTACTTCCGCGAGGTCCGCAATACGCTGCGGTCCATTTCCGCCGGCCGACGCTCTGCCGTGCGGATCAAGACGCACGATATCGAACGTTCCATCCTTGAGGCCGTATTCGCCCGCGGCGACCGCCGCCTGGCCCCGGCGATCGAAGCCGCCTACCGCCGCGGCGCCCGGTTCGACGGCTGGGACGAGCTATTCAGTGTCCGCACCTGGCAGGATGCGTTTGCCGAAACCGGCGTCGATCCCGCTCAGTACGCGCACCGCAGCCGGGCGTTTGGCGAGGTACTCCCCTGGGGCCACATCATGAGCAGCGTGCCGCACGCCAGGCTTGAGGCCCAATGCCGGGAGATGCTGTCACAACTGGCAACTGCCCGTGATCGCAGCACCGGAGAGGCGAGAGAAAGAGAATAAGTAGTCGGGCATACCTGGCCTGCGACCGCGACCATCGTTTCTGTGTATATGTAATAAATGTCCGGCCCATTTGACGAATGCCCAAGTGCGTGATATATTTGCTAGTCTTATCGGGTGCGAGGCGGGGTGACGTTTGCGGAAACGATTGACGATAAGCTTAAGAAGGAAAAGAACTTAACTCTTGGCAGGCGGCAAGTCGCACCTTTGGCGGGTTTGAGGTACGGAAGTTGAGTCTCACCAGCCGCGAGGCGGTTACGCAGCGGATTCGCGACAGTATCAGCATTGTCGACGTGGTCGGCGGCTACGTTGCGCTGCGCCCGGCGGGGGCCAACCTCAAGGGGCTTTGCCCTTTCCACCAGGACAAGTCGCCTTCCCTGCTCGTCCACCCAGGCAAGCAGATCTTCAAGTGCTTCGCCTGCGGGGCGGGCGGGGACGTATTCACCTTTATCCAGCTTCGGGAGAAGGTGGACTTCCTCCAAGCCCGCGCCATGCTGGCGGAACGGGCTGGCATACCGCTGGATGACGACTTTTCGTCGCGCGAGCACGGGCCAGGCAAGGTCGAGATCGCCCGCGCGAACACCTGGGCGGCCGGGGTTTTCCGGCGGCAGCTCATGGGAACCGCCGGTGCCGCGGCGCGGGCCTATCAGGATCGCCGAGGCATCAGGCCGGAGGTTTCCGAAGCCTTCGGCCTCGGATTTGCCATCGACAACTACGAAGCGATTCTGCGGGCGGGCAAGCAGGCCGGGTTTTCCGAGGCCCTGCTCGCGGCGGCGGGCCTTGTGCGAGAGGGTCAGCGCGGCGGCTACTACGACACGTTCCGCAACCGCCTCATGTTCCCGATCATCGACACCACGGGGCGGATGATCGGGTTCGGGGGCCGCGCCCTCGGGGACGATCCGGCAAAATACCTCAATACGCCCGAGACGCGCCTGTTCGACAAGGGCCGCAACCTCTTCGGGCTCAACCGTGCCAAGGACGCGATTGGCCGTGCGAGGCGCGCGATCATCGTCGAAGGCTACATGGATTGCGTCATGGCGCACCAGTACGGCTTCGAGGAAACCGTCGCGGCGCTGGGGACGGCGTTCACCGATGAGCAGGCCCAGCTGCTGCGGCGCTACACGGATACGGTGGTGCTCGTTTTCGATTCGGACGCGGCCGGGCAGGCCGCGGCAGACCGCGCGTTATCGGTCAGTGTGCTGCAGAACCTCGATGTGCGGCTGGCCCGGGTCCCGACGGGCAAGGATCCGTGCGATTTTCTGCTTTCCGACGGCGCGGAGGCCTTTGCCGCGCTGTTGAACGAAGCCCCGTCTGCGCTACAATTCAAGTGGCGTCAGGTGGTGGGCCGCTACGAGGAAAGCGAGACCGGTCCCGCCCGTCGCCGCGCGGTTGAGGAATACATCGAGCAGATTGCCACCTGGGTGAACGCGGGGGCGGTCGATGCGATTCAACGGGGCCTGATCCTCAACCAGGTCGCGAAACTTTTGTCGCTGCCGCCCGGCGAGATTCACGCGAGGCTGGCGGCGTCGCAACAGCGGCAGAGCCGCTCGCAGATGCGGACGGCGGCCCCGGGGGTGGGAGGAACAGAGGCGGCGCCCAGGCCGGACGGCCGGCAAGGGGCGCTCCGGCAACTCCTGGAGGTCCTGGTCAACGAACCGCGTTTCATCCAACAGGTGGGGGACGTTCTGGAGTCACACGCGTTTGCGGATCCGGTGCTGGCCAGGATTGCCGGCGAAGTGCTGACCTGGTGTCGGGAAGGGAGCGAACGGGGGGCGTGGCGGCTGGACGAGTTGATCGGGCGTTTTGAGGATCCGACGTTCGCCCGCGTGGTGACGGATCTTCAGGCGGCCGGCGAAGAACGCGGCAACTACGCGGCGACCGCGGAGAACGCGGTGCAACGGTTGCGGGACGCGGAGCGGGCGGAACGGACGGCAATGGCGGCACGGCAGGCGCCCGAGGCGCATCGGGCGGGCGATCGCGACGGGGCCAACCGGGCGCTGTCGGCCCTGCACGAGGGGGCTCGCTCGCACCGGGGTTTCATCGGGTTGTCGAAGGCAGTGCGGCCGGCCTAGGCCGCGGCCCGGGCGGACAGACAGACAGACAGACAGAGAGAGAAGGCGCCCATGGCGGCGCGGGGGCCGACGGGCCGGCGGAGGAACGCCGCGCCGCGGATCGGCCGGAGGAGACGTATGGCGGACCTGGCGAATACATCGATAGAAACGGACGACGGGGAAGTCATTTCCGACCCGATCGAGACTTCCATCCAGACCCTGCTCAAGATGGGCAAGGGACGCGGCTACCTCACCTGGGAGGAAATGAACGACACGCTGCCCGACGAGGCCGTCTCGCCCGACAAGCTCGAGGTCGTCATGATGCGCCTCGAGACGGCCGGCATCCAGATGGTCGACGAGGGGGAGGCCGATCGACGCGGCATGCACGAGGAGGCCAAGGACGCCCGCAGGAAGGCCGCCGAGGAGGAAGAGGAGGAGATCGACCTCGAGAAGGCGATCGAGGAGGCGGGCTCGCGACGCATTGACGACCCCGTCCGCATGTACCTCACCCAGATGGGCGAGATCCCGCTGCTCACCCGCGCGCAGGAAATCGCGCTCGCCAAGAAAATCGAGCTGACGCGGATGGCCTTCCGCAAGCAGGTCCTGGAAAGCGACTACTGTGCCACGCAGGCCGTCGAGATTCTCCGCCAGGTCGCGTCCGGCGCGCTCCCGTTCGACCGCACGATGAAGATCTCCACGGCGGAGCACCTCGTCAAACGCACGATCACCAAACGCCTGCCCGAGAACCTCAGCACCACCGACAAGCTCCAGAAGCTCAACCAGGAAGACTGGGCCCGGATCAGCGAGGGGCGCGTTGCGTCCGCCGTCCGCCGCGAGACCGTCAAGCGGATGAACCAGCGGCGGCGGAAGATCGCCAAGCTGCTCGAGGAGCTTTCGCTCCGCACGAGCCGCATCCAGCCGCTGATGCGCAAGATCGAGGCACTCCTCGGCAAGATGAAGGACCTGCAGCGGCGGATCGCCGACGAGAAGAACCGGCCGACCCTGCCGCCGGACGACCTCGAGGCCATGAAGGAGGAACTCGCGGGCATGGAATCGCTGGTGCTCGAGACGCCCGAGGAGCTGGAGGCGCGGTTGGTCGCGATCCGGCGGGTGTTCTCCGAGTACGAGGACGCCAAGCGCAAGCTCTCGGGCGGCAACCTCCGCCTCGTCGTCTCCATCGCCAAGAAATACCGGAACCGCGGCCTGAGCTTCCTCGACATCATCCAGGAGGGCAACACGGGTCTGATGCGCGCCGTGGACAAGTACGAATACCGCCGCGGCTACAAGTTCAGCACCTACGCCACCTGGTGGATCCGCCAGGCCATCACGCGGGCCATCGCCGACCACGCCCGGACGATCCGCATCCCCGTCCACATGATCGAAACGATGAGCCGCCTGCGGAACATCTCCAAGGTCATGCTGCAGGAACTCGGCCGCGAGCCCACGATCGAGGAAATCGCCAAGCGGGCGAAGATGCCGTTGTCCGAAGCACGCCGCGTGCTCAAGATCAGCCGACACCCGATCTCGCTCGACCGGCCCGTCGGCGAGAGCGAGGACTCGTACTTCGGCGACTTCATCGAGGACGACCGCGCCGAGTCGCCCATCGTCTCCGCCGGCAACGAGGCCCTGCGCGACCGCATCGAAGAGGTGCTCAAGACCCTCACCTACCGCGAGCGGGAGATCATCAAGCTCCGCTACGGCATCGGCGACGGGTACACCTACACGCTCGAGGAGGTCGGCCGGATCTTCAAGGTCACGCGCGAACGCGTCCGCCAGGTCGAGGCCAAGGCGATCCGCAAGCTCCAGCACCCGGTCCGCAGCCGCAAGCTCCAGGGCTTCCTGCCGAACCTCAACACGCAGCAGGATCAGCCGTAGGAAACGCAAGGCGCGGTCCCGGCCTGCGCAGGCGGGCAGGACCCGCCGCCCCGGAACGTCGTCGGGAATGACGAAGATCGAGGCCCGGACGACGAAGAAGCGACGAATCCCCAGGGCGACCTTCGATTGAAGCCCGACGCGTAGCGCCGTTCGCCACGATATCGCACGGCGCCGACGCGATGCCCGACGGACGGCATGCCGGTATTGCCGCAGCGGGGCAGCAGGCGTACGCTATGGGCCGATGTCGGTTATCACGGGAGCATTGCCATGAAGACGGCGTTTCTGTTTGCGGGCTCGGTCCTTCTGCTGGCGTCTGTGCCGGCGTCCTTCGGCGCGGAGGCCACGCGGCCGGCGGAGACGCCCGCGCTCCGCGTCCTGATGTTCGTCGGCGGCGTGGCGCACGAGTACGAGGCGCTGCCGAGGCAGCTTGCCGAACGGCTGAAGGCCGAACAGGGCATTGACGTCCGCGTGACGGCCGACCTCGGCGAACTCCGCGACGAAACGTTGCGGCCGTTCGACGTCATCGTCTTCAACACGTGTCTCGACACGAAACTCACCGAAGCGCAGCGTAATGCGATCGTCGGTGCCCTGCGCGGCGGCAAGGGACTTGTCGCGGTCCACTGCGCGTTCTGGTCCTTCCAGGACTGGCCCGAGTGGCGAAAGATGGTCGGCGGGCTCGTGCTCGGCCACGACCCGTTCGGCGCGTACGACGCCGTCGTCGTCGATCCGGCACACCCGATCGCGGCCGGCGTGCCGGCGAAGTTCACCGTCAACGACGAGCCCTACCTGCTTACGGAGCGCGGCGACGACATCCATGTGATCGTCCAGACCGCCGGGCCGCACGGCAAGCACACCGCGCCGGAGCCGCAGGTCTGGACCACGCGTTACGGCGGCGGGCGGGTCGTCGGGATCACCTTCGGACACGACGCCAGAGTGCAGACGCATCCGGCGTTCCTGGGACTCCTGGCCAACGGCATCCGGTGGTCGGCCGGACGGCTGGGCGTGCCGACCATGCTGAGCGACCTCGAGCGGCAGGAGGGCTTCGAGCCGCTGTTCGACGGCAAGTCGCTCGCCGGCTGGAAGCACGAGCCGGAATACTGGCAGGCGAAGGACGGCGTCATCATCGGCAACACGAAGCCGAAGGCGCTCGACAAGTACGCATACGCGATCTACGAGAAACCCTTCGGCGACTTCGTGCTGCGCTGGAGCGTCAAGCTCGCGCCGGGCAGCAACAGCGGCATGCAGTTCCGCAGCGAGGAGCTGCCGCGGTTCGAGGTCGCCGGCTACCAGGCCGATATCGTCAAACTTGGCTGGGGCAACCTCCACGAGCAGAACGGACGTCGCCGGCTTGTGGACGGCTGGACCGGCAAGGCGGAAAAGGCCGTCAACCTCGACGACTGGAACGAGATGGAGGTCATCGCCCAGGGCCCGCACATCGTCATCAAGGTCAACGGCGTCGTGACCGCCGACTACACCGAGCAGGACGCCTCCAGGCCCAGGAGCGGGATCCTCGCCCTGCAACTGCACAAGGGCGAGCCGACGGAGGTCCGGTTCACCAACATCCGGATCAAACGGCTCGACAAATAGGCGCGCCGGACCAGTCCGGCCGCCGGCCATCCACGTTCGGCGCAACGCAGCGAGAATCCGTCCGGGAACCACGGATCGGGGGTTGCCTGGGGCGAAAGACCGGCTGGCTCACGCAAAAAACAAGCCACAAACGGCACAGGCGCATCGGCACTTTACGCCAGGACAACGGACACAGGTTGTTTCTTGATTGCCGTTGACATGCGTGTTTGTTGGTTCTAGCATCGCTGTGCATGCATCGAGTCCTCGCGGCACTCATGACGGCGTGGGCCCTCGTGGCCGTCCCGGCCTTCTGCGCGGAGGGCTGGCTGGATCACCCCTGCGCGTGCGGCGAACCGGGGTGCGACGGCGATGGAGCCTGCCCGGACGGCCACGGCTGCCTTGATGACCCTTGTGCGTGGCAGCTCGCCCGCGCCCGGACGGCCGATGGGGATGGTTTTGCCGATCCCGGACCGTGCATCGCCGGCCCGGCCGTCGCCGGCCCCCCGGCCGATTCGATGCCGCTGTCCATGATCGCCACGACGGCGTGGGCACGGCACGCCCGCTCCTTCTTCTCCGTCGGCGCCGACACTGTCGGTCTTCCTCTGCTGCTCTGAGCGACCGCACCCGGAACCTGCCGTGTGAGCGGTGCCGCGCATCGCGCCTCGGCGGGTGCGGTTCGTTTGAATCGTACGGACAGAGTGGGCTCAGAGGGCTGTTGTCATGATGATGAGACGAGGATCGGTCACGAAGGTGATACTCGGTTTTGTGTGCGGCGCCGCCATGGGCGGCGCGGGGGTGTTCTACTGGGCCGAGCGGGAGCGAGGCACGCCGACGACGCTCCCCGGCCACGGCGACGAGGAGCACGCGGACCCGTGCTGCGGCGAACACATGGCGCCGGTCAGGGCCGGGGGCGGTCATGGGGAGCCCGAGGCGAAGGGCGTCACGCTCTCCGGGAAGGCGGCGAAGGAAGCCGGAATCGGGACAGCCGAGGCCGCCGGCGGCGAACTGGAGGAGACGCTGTCGCTCCCGGCCGAGATCGCCCTCAACGCCGACAAAGTCGCGCGCATCGTGCCGCGTGCGGCGGGCATCGTGCGGCAGGCGAACAAAGTCGTGGGCGACGAGGTGCGGGCGGGCGAGGTGATGGCCGTCCTCGAAAGCCGCGAGTTCGCCGAGGCAAAGGCGGCGTTCCTGGCCGCACGGCAGCGGCTCGCGCTCGCCCAGGCGAACCTCCAGAGCACCGAACAGCTTCACTCCGAGAAGATCGTCCCCGACCTGAAGGTCCTCACCGTGCGGAAGGAGCAGGCCGACGCCGAGATCGACGCCAGGGCCGCCGAGTACCGGCTGCACGCCCTCGGCCTGCTGCACGAGGACTGCCACAAGCTCGCCGACCACGACCAGGACCTGCTCGTCTATGAACTGCGGGCTCCGTTTGCCGGAACGGTCATCGAAAAACACTGCACCCTCGGCGAGGTCCTCGGCAACCAGTCGTACGCCTTCGTGCTGGCCGACCTCTCCGACGTGTGGGTGAACCTGACGGTCTACCCGCACGACCTGGCCCGCGTGAAAGTCGGCCAGACCGTCCGCATCGCGACCGACGGCCTGAAGGCGGACGGCAAGGTCGCCTACGTGAGCCCCGCCGTCTCGGAGGCGACGCGGACGGCGACGGCCCGCGTGGTCCTGCCCAACCCCGATCGGCGATGGAAGCCCGGGATGTTCGTGACGGCGACGCTCGTGACAGGCGGCGGCCGGGTCGCGGTGCTTGTCCCCAGCGAGGCGATCCAGCGGTTCGAGGGCGGCCCCGGCGTCTTCATCGCGGCCGCCGGAGAGTTCCGGCCGCGCCCGGTGAAGGTCGGCCGGTCCAACGCCACGCACACCGAGATCCTGTCGGGCCTGGAGCCGGGCGAACGCTACGTGACGCGCGGCGCGTTCATCCTCAAGGCCGAACTCGGCAAGGGCGCCGGCGGACACGAGCACTGAGCGGAGGGACGCCATGATCGACCGGCTCCTGCAGTTTTCGATCCGCCATCGGCTGTTGATGGTCCTGCTCGCGGCCGCCCTCGTCGCGACGGGCGCGTGGAGCTTCACCCGCCTGCCGATCGACGCCGTGCCGGACATCACGAACAAACAGGTGCAGATCAACACCGCCGTCACGGGCCTTTCCCCCGTCGAGGTCGAAAAGCAGATCACGTTCCCGATCGAGTGGGCGATGCAGGGCATCCCCGGCGTCGAGCAGATCCGGTCCATCTCGTTCTACGGCGTATCGCAGGTGACGGCGATCTTCGACGACGACGTCGATATCTATCGGGCGCGGCAGCTCGTCGCCGAGCGCCTGGCCGAGGCCAAGGAATCGCTTCCGGCGGGCGTCGGCACGCCGTTTCTCGGTCCGATCTGGACGGGGCTGGGCGAGATCTACTTCTGGAGCGTGGACGCCGTCGGCCCCCGGCCGGACGGCTCCCCCTACACGCCGACGGATCTCCGTACGATCCAGGACTGGCTGATCCGGCCGCAGCTCCGCTCCGTGCGGGGCGTGACGGAGATCAACGCCATCGGCGGATACCAGCGGCAGTACCACGTCACGCCCGACCCGATGAAGCTCATTGCCTACGGCGTGGGCTTCCGCGACGTGCTCGAGGCGATCGCCGCGAACAACGCCGACGTCGGCGGCGGGTACATCGAGCACGCCGGCGAGCAGTACACCATCCGTTCGACGGGGCGGATCCGCTCGGAGGACGACATCCGCAGCATCAAGCTGGGCTCGCGGGGCGGCGTGCCCTTCTTCGTGCGGGACGTGGCGGAGGTCGGGCCGGGCCGGGACCTGCGGACGGGCGCCGGCACGGTCAACGGCCGCGAGGCCGTCATCGGCACCGCCATCCTGCTGTACGGCGAGAACAGTCGGGAGGTGTCCCGCCGCGTCGGTGCGAAGATCGCGGAGGTCAACCGGTCGCTGCCGGAGAACGTGCGAATCACGACGCTGTACGACCGGACGTATCTCGTCGATGCCACGTTGCGGACCGTGCGCAACAACCTCTTCGAGGGGGCGGCCCTCGTGATCGTGGTCCTGTTCCTCCTGCTCGGCAACGCACGGGCGGCGCTGATCGTGGCGGCGTCGATCCCCCTGTCGATGCTCTTCGCGGTGACGGGCATGGCGCGGGGCGGGATCAGCGGCAACCTGATGAGCCTTGGCGCGATCGACTTCGGGCTGATCGTGGACGGCACCGTCGTCATGGTCGAGAACGTTGTGCGGCGGCTCCGCGAGCGGCAGCAGGCGCTGGGCCGGCCGCTCGAGAAGGCGGAGCGGCTCGCGCTGGTCCACGCGGCGGCGGCCGAGGTGCGCCGCCCGACGCTCTTCGGCGAACTGATCATCGCGATCGTCTACCTGCCGGTGCTGACGCTCACCGGCGTGGAAGGCAAGATGTTCCGGCCGATGGCGGCCGTCGTGCTCCTGGCGCTGGCCGGCGCCCTGCTGCTGACGTTCACGGTGGTCCCCTCGCTCATCGCGCTGGCCCTGCGGGGGCACGTTCGCGAGCGGGACTTCTTCCTGCTGCGCGCGGCGCGGGCGGCGTATCGGCCCGTCGTCGAATGGGCCCTGCGCGAGCGGCCGGCGGTCCTGGCCGCCGCCGGGATCGTCCTGGCCGGCACGGCGATGCTCGCCTCGCGGATGGGCAGCGAGTTCGTGCCCCGCCTTCGCGAGGGCGCGCTCGCGCTGCAGCCCACGCGGATGTCCAGCATCGCGCTGACCACCAGCGTCGCCATGCAGGAGAAGGTCGAGCGGGCGCTGCGCGAGGCGTTCCCCGACGAGATCGACACGATCTTCGCCCGCACGGGAACGTCCGAGGTCGTCACCGACGTCTGCGGCCCCGAGGTGTCCGACGCCTACATCACGCTCAAGCCCCGCGAGCAATGGAAGAAGGCCCGCACGCAGGAGGAACTCGCCGGGGCGATGGAAAAGGTCGTCCGCGAACTCCCCGGGCAGAACTACGAGTTCAGCCAGCCGATCGAGCTGCGGATGAACGAACTCGTCGCCGGCGTCCGGGGCGATCTGGCGGTCAAGGTCTACGGCGACGACATGGACACGCTCCGTGAATACGCCGGGCGGATCGCCCGCGAACTGGGCGAGGTCCCCGGGGCGGCCGACCTCAAGGTCGAGCAGATCGCGGGCATGCCGATGATCACGATCGAGATCGACCGCGCCGCCGTCGCCCGCTACGGGCTGAACGTGCGCGATGTCCAGGAGGTGGTCGAAATCGCGCTCGGCGGAATGACGGCCGGCCAGGTGATCGACGGCGACCGGCGGTTCGACCTGGTTGTACGGCTGCCGGAGCCGCTCCGCGGCGACATCCGGTCCATCGGCGCCCTCCCGATCGCGCTGCCGCGGGGCGAGACGGCGGATACGCACGGCGCCGCCGGAGAAGCCTCGGTACCCGGAAGCGCCGCGCCGCGCGCGGGCTACGTGCCGCTCTCGAGCGTGGCAAAGATCGACATCGCCGAAGGTGCACGACAGATCCGCCGCGAGGACGGCAAACGCCGCGTCGTCGTGCAGTGCAACGTCCGCGGACGCGACCTCGGCGGCTTCGTCCGGGAGGCGCAGCAGCGGATTCGCGAGCGGATCGGGCGGCTGCCGGAGGGTTACTGGCTGGGCTGGGGCGGCCAGTTCGAGAACATGCTGGCGGCCCGGCAGCGGCTGATGATCGTCGTGCCGCTGGCGCTCGGACTGATCTTCGTGCTGCTCTTCGCGAGCCTGAACTCGATCGGCCTGGCAGCCCTCGTGTTTACCGGCGTGCCGCTGGCCCTGACGGGCGGCGTGGCCGCGCTGTGGCTGCGCGGCAGCCCCTTCTCGATCTCCGCGGGGGTGGGGTTCATCGCGCTGTCGGGCGTCGCCGTGCTCAACGGCCTGGTGATGGTGAGCTTCATCCGCCAGCTCCGCCGTGAGGGCAAGGGCGTGCACGAGGCGGTCGTGCAGGGCAGCCTGACGCGGCTCCGGCCGGTGCTCATGACGGCACTCGTGGCGTCGCTGGGCTTCGTGCCGATGGCGATGGCCACCGGCACCGGCGCCGAGGTCCAGCGGCCGCTGGCGACCGTCGTGATCGGCGGCATCGTCAGCAGCACGCTCCTGACGCTGGTCGTCCTGCCGGCGCTGTACGCCTGGTTCGAGCCGAAGGACTGACGGCGAGCGGTTGACGAGGCCGGTCCAGGGACCTTGCCACGGCTCCGGCACGCCTGCGGCCAGGCCCGCAGGCCCCCTTGTGGTGCAGGCTCCCAGCCCGTAGTCTTGTGGCACAGGCTTCCGGCCGGCATTCCTGTGGTCCGGCTTTCCGCCCGCATCCGTGCAGCCCGGAGGGCCGCACCACAAGGGCGCATCCGCCCGGCACCGCGCAGCAGGAGGTTCGAGTCATGAGCGAGTCCATCCCGGAGATGCTGACCCGTTTCGGCGTGATCCCCGTGATCGCCATCGAGAACGCCGAGGCCGCCGTACCGCTGGCCGACGCCCTGATCGCCGGCGGGCTGCCCGTCGCCGAGATCACGTTCCGGACCGTTGCCGCGGCCGATGTCATGCGGGCCCTGCGGCGCGAACGGCCGGGCGTCCTGGTCGGGGCCGGCACCGTCTTGGCGGTCGAGCAGCTCGACCTGGCGAAGGAATGCGGCGCGCGGTTCGCCGTCGCCCCCGGGACCAACCCGGCCGTCGTCACCCGCGCCGCCGAGATCGGCCTGCCGTTCATCCCCGGCGTGGCGACGCCCACCGACATCGAGCTGGCGATGGCGCTCGGCTGTCAGCACCTGAAGTTCTTCCCGGCGGAGGCGTGCGGCGGCACGGCGATGCTGTCGGCCCTGTCCGCGCCGTACCGGCACACGGGCGTGCGTTTCGTGCCCACCGGCGGCGTCAAGCCAGCCAACCTCGTTGACTACCTGCGGATCGACACGGTCATGGCGGTCGGCGGCACGTGGATCGCCACGAAGGAAGACATCGCCGGCGGCCGCTGGACGGAGATCCGCGCCCGCTGCGAAGACGCCTGCCGGCGCGTGAAGGAGGTCCGCTGATGCGAGGCCCGATCCGAACACTCGCAACCCGCGGTCTCTGGGTCCTCGGCCTGTTCATCGTCTGGGGCGTGGCCGGCGGCAGCTGCAACCCGGCGCCGGCCGACCGCGACGGCGATGGCCCGTTCCGCTTCGTCATGGGCACCGGATCCTACCCGGTGCCCGACGTTTCGATCCCGGCGAAGGGCGCGCCCTTCAACGACCCGACGTTCCACGTGGCCGGCGTTCGCATTACGGACCGCGCCCGCGACAACTACCTCGGCCCGGGCATCGAGAATGAGTACGCGAAGATGGACCCCGAGAACAGTGACGGGACCGGCCTGATCCTGAGAAGCAACAACGCAGTCTACTACCTTTACGACCCGCGCAATGGCGCGGTGATCCGGCAATTGACCGTTTTCGACTCCTGCTGTTGTGAAGAGCCTGAGCCCCGATGGGATGCTTCCGACCCGCACGTGTTCTATTACGTGTGCGGAGCGGAGCTTCGCCGCTACGATACGGCCGCCGATGCGTCCGCCGTCGTGCACGACTTCAGGAAGGAGTTCCCGCAGGCGGGGTCGATCACCACCAGGACGGAGGGCGACGCCTCCCTGGACCGGAGATACTGGGCCTTCATGGTCGAAGACTCGAATCGCCAGGTCCTCTCGGTTGTCGTTTACGACACGCGCGACGACGTCATCGTCGGAAGCAGGTCCGGCGGCTTTCCCGATGCGATCAACTGGGTCGGCATGAGCGTTTCCGGCAGGTACTGCGTCGTTGGATACGAGGATACGGCCATCTACACCGACATCTTCTCCCGCGACTTCGCCGTGCGGACGAGCCTTCCGGAGGGCGCCGCAGGCCATGGCGATGCCGCCCTCACGGCGGATGGCCGGGACGTCTACGTCTACCAGAACGTCAGGACCGACTCCATCGCCATGTCCGACATGGAAACCGGCGTCGAGACCACGCTCCTTCGCATCCCCTTCGAAGTCAATCCCGACATCGGGCTCCATGTTTCGGGCAACTGCGCCGGGACACCCGGATGGGTCCTGATCTCCACGTACGGGGCCTGGAACCCGCCGCCGGGCCGGAGTCATTCCTGGCTCGATACGCAGCTCTTCATGCTGGAGCTGAAAGCCGACCCGCGGATCTGGCGGCTCGCGCATACCCACGCATTCACCTACCGGAACCCCGACGAAGGCGAAAAGAACTACTTCGCCGAAGCGTTTGCCGCCATCAACACCGCCGGGACCCGGGTCTATTTCGGCTCCAACTGGGGCAGCTTCGTTCCCGACTACACGGACGCCTATCAGCTCTCCCTGCCCGCGAACTGGGCGCAGGCCATGCCGAAATAGGTGGACCCGGCGAAGAACGTGTGGGAGCAGCCCCCGGAGGCAACACGGTTCGGCCCGGGGCTTGCGCGGGCCGCGACCGTGCGCTACGGATCGGTGAAACGGCAGGGCACGGACAGAGCGGCGCGGAGGCGGCGGAGGTATTGCGCACGCGGGATCTCGACCGCGCCGAAGCGTTCGAGGTGCGGCGTGGTCCACTGCACGTCGAGGAGGCGGTAGCCCCGCTCCCGCAGACGGTCCACCAGGTGGACGAGGGCGACCTTGGAGGCGTCGCGACGGCGGTGAAACATCGACTCGCCGAAGAACGCCCCCCCGATCGCCACGCCGTAGAGCCCGCCCGCGAGGTCCCCCTCCCGGTACGCCTCGACGCTGTGTGCGAGGCCCGCCTCGTGGAGCGCCGTGTAGGCGTCGAGGATCTCGGTTGAGATCCACGTGCCCTCGGGCCGGTCCGCGCAGGCCTCCATGACGTCCCGGAAACGCCGGTCGATGCGGATCTCGTAGCGGCCCTGACGGCAGAGCTGCCGCAGCGTCTTCGACGCGTGGAACGCGTCCAGCGGAATGATCGCCCGCGGGTCGGGGCTGAACCAGGCGATTCGGCCCTCCACGTCCATCGGGAAGATCCCCTGGGCGTACGCGGCGACGAGGACCTCGGTTGTCAACGGCGGCGAGCGCATCGGTTCAACCATCTCTCGGATCGCCGCAGGAGCCGCAACGCCTCCTCCTCGCGAATGCGGCGAAGGGCCGCGTGCCGGCCTGCTCCATTACCGCTGAACGTGGAATCCCTTCGCCTGCATGACGGCCTCGACCTCGGGCACGGTCACGTGCGCCACGTCGCCGGGCATCGTGAAGTCCAGCGCGCACAGCGCCGCCGCGAAATCAACCGTGTATTGCATGTCCTTCCCCGTGAGCACGCCGTGGATGACGCCCGAACCCATCGCGTCGCCGGCGCCGAAGCGGTCGATCGCGTCCACTTCGTGCCGCGCGCTGCGGTAGACCTTCCCGTCGCGGAGCAGGACGGCCTCGACGGCGCCGCGCAGCACGCTGAGCACTTCGCCCGCCACCACGCACACGACACGGCAGCCGAATCGCTCGTGCAGCTGCCGCGCCACGTCCTCCGCGGTCCCCGTGCAGCCGAACAGCCTGGCCGAATCGCCGCGGGGCGCCATGAGGATGTCCACCTGCGAGACGAGCGGCGACAGCACGGCGGCCGCGTCCGGCGCCGTCCAGAGGTGTTCCCGGTAGTTCAGGTCGAAGCCCACGAGGCACTTGTGCCGTTTCGCCGCCGCGATGAACTCGACGGCCGTCGCGCGGCAGCTGTCCGACAGCCCGGGCAGGATGCCGTCCGTGTAGGCCAGCCGCGTGCCGCCGAGGATGGCGTCCCAGTCGTAGTCCCCCGGCGACAGCGTGCTGGCGGCGCTGTTCTTGCGGTCGTACACGACGGTGCTCGCCCGCGGCGTCGCGCCGAACTCGATGAACGTCGTCCCGAGCCGCGAGTTCGGAATCCGCCGGATGTACGAAATATCCACGCCGCAGCTCGAGTAGAAGTCCTGCAGGAGAAGGCCGAGCGCGCTGTCGGGCACCTTCGTGACGAACGCCGTCTTCATGCCCAGCCGGGCGAGATTGCACGCGACGTTGCCCTGCGAACCGCACACGTGAAGATCGAGCGTCCGCGCCCGCCGGAGCCGCCCGTGCGACGGCGGCGACATCCGCAACATTCCTTCGCCAATGGTCACGACGTCATGCATGTGCCGTGTCATCCCTCGAACGGATCGCCCCGGCGGTCCTCTCCATGGGTCATTTCTTCCGATAAACGATCAGGTCGGACCGGTGCTTCTCCGGCAGCGTCACGAGCACGCCCTGCCTCAGTTGCTCGCCGGTGAAGGCGCCGAGCGGGCCCGTCGCGTCGGACACGAGTTCGTAGTTCGCATCGGCCTGAAGACCCCGCAGCGCGAGGTCCGCCGAGCGATACGGGCTCTCGGCGCGGCGGAACACGAGCAGCAGACCCTCGTCGAGGTCCGCGCGGTGAAACTGCATGCCCGTCCAGTCGGTCAGGCTGCGCGAGTACGGCAGGAGCGGATACCACGCCCCGATCAGCAGATGCCGCACCGCCATGTACCGGTCCGTCAGCTTCTTCGCGCGGGCCGTGTCGAACCCCGGCGCATCGGCGATCCACCCGAGGCACAGCGACGACGCCATCGTCGAGTGGAACGAGTAGTCGTCCAGCCGGTTCAGGTGCGCGACGATCGTGCTGTTGGGCAGGTACTGGCTCGCGCCCCACAGGGCCGCCTGGTCCACCTCGTTGTCGAACCAGTAGTCCGTCTTCTGGTGGACGTGCATGCGCATCACGGTTTCGAGATCGATGCGGTGACCGCCCCCGGCGCATTCCTCGCGGATGCTGTCGGGCCAGGTCTTCGCGATGCGGTCCCAGTAGGCGTACAGGCCCTCGATGTACTTCATCTCGCTGATGCCCTGGCGGTCGGGCGCGTCGCTGAACCGCCAGTACGGCAGCGGGTCCATGTTGAAATCCTGCCGGTAGAAGCGGAATCCGGGCAGTTCCATGAAGCCCTTGACGATGTCGAAGAAATACTCCTGCACGGCCGGCAGCCCGAAATTGAGCAGGTACGTCTCGTCCGGGCCGTCCTTGCGGCGAAGCAGCCAGTCCGGGTGCTTCCGGTGCAGGTCGGTGCCGGCCACGACGCGCTCCGGTTCGTACCAGAGCCCGTACACCATGCCCCGGGCCTTCGCCGCCGCCGCCACCGGCCCCATCCCCTGCGGGTAGGCGTCTTCGCGGGGCGTCCAGTTGCCGGCCCCGTTCGGCCACCCGCCCTTGAACCAGCCGGCGTCGGTCAGCAGCGCCTCGAGCCCGAGCGGCGCGTACGCGTTGATCAGCGAGATCTGGTTGTCCGCCGTGCACTCGTTCAGCCAGCCGCCGCCGCGCGTGAAGCATGTGTTGCAGAACAGCATCGGCAGCACGGCCTTGCCGTCGCGCCGGGCCGCGTAGTGCCTGTAGATCAGCTCCCGGAACCGGGCGTTGGCGTCCCAGGTGTCGCCGTCATGGAAGAGCGCGAGCATCCGCGGCGAACGCACCTTCTCGCCGGGATGCAGCCGGAAGTGCGTCTTGTCGAGGCCCGCCGTCACACGCAGGACGCCATCCTCCGCCGTGGTCAGGTCGGCCTTCCAGCAGCCCGACCAGCCGACGGCCACGACGACCGAGCCTCGACGGGCGTCGATCTTGAAAAACGGGAAATCCGTCGTGCTCGAGCGGCCGTTCCCGGCCTGCAATCGTCGCGGGTGCGCGCGGTCGATCGGTTCGGTGGACGGGGCCAGCTGGAGCGGATCCGGCGTGCCGCCGTGCGTGCGGTGCAGGCGGTAGGCGGAGCCGGTCAACGGCGAGCGTATCCGGAAGTCGGCCGCGTTCACGTCCGCGACGATCTTCGTGTCCGACGGCCCGGTGTTCTCAAACCACAGCATCCACTCGGCGGCGGCGAAATCGCGGTAACGCACCATGGCGAGCGTGACCCGCAGCCCCGTCTGCGGATCCGTCCAGACGAGGACGGCCTGCCGGCGCGATTCGTCCGGCGATTCCTGCCTCGCGTCCTTCTTCCACGTCTTCATCAGCTCGTGAGCGGGCTTGCCGTCGTAGGCAAACGAAAACGGCAGCGTGGACGACGCCGGGATGGTCGCCTCGCCGTCCGCCGCGCCGAGGACCTCGTCGCGCCACGCCGTCGACGAGGCGGTTTCCGCGGCGCGAGCGGACGCCCAGGCCGCCGAAAGCCCCGCGGACACAATCAACATCAGGGCCCGGTGTTGGCGATGGTTTCGCTTCATGGACGCATCCTCGTTTCGGTGCTTGCGGGCATTACATCGATCTGACGTCACTCGCGAGTGATGTCACATATACCTGACATTCCTCTTGGCGTCAAGATCGACGAACCCGGATCCCGGGCGCCGAACAGCCGGTCGGAAGACGCCCTTTCGTGGAAATGGATCCGCGGCCCGCCGACGACGCGGTCCGGGCGTGCGTTCACGGTCCGCCGGTCGGCGAGGTACGCCGCGCGGGAGAATCACGCCCGCGGGTTCGGATAGCCCGGGGCCCGTGCGCTCCTGCTTGATCGGTGCGCCACGGCAGCGACAATCCTCGGGGCGGCGCGGCCGTGCCGCGGGGCGGGCCGCCCACCCGGATCCGAACAGGAAGGAGTACGAACACGATGTCCAGGTCTCGCGAACCGGCGGTGTTGGCGATCGCGGCTGTCCTGGCCCTTGTCCCCGTCGCCGGGGGCGAACCGGCGAGTTCGTCGCCGGCGAATCCGCCGCCGAACATCGTTCTCATCGTGGCCGACGATCTCGGATACAACTCCGTCGGCTACCACGGCCGATGGATCCGGACGCCGCACATCGACCGTCTCGCCGCCGAAGGCGTCGCGCTGGAACGGTTCTACGTCAGCCCGATGTGCTCGCCAACAAGGGTGGGGCTGATGACCGGCCGCTACCCCATGCGGCTCGGCCTGGCCCGCAGCGTCATTCGCCCGTGGGCGCGGTACGGCCTCCCGCCGGAGGAACGCACTCTCCCCGAACTGCTCGGCCAGGCGGGCTATCGCCATCGCGGGGCCTTCGGCAAGTGGCACCTCGGCCACCTCGCGCCGCAGTGGCACCCGCTCGCGCAGGGGTTCACGCAGTTCGAGGGGTTGTACAACGGGGCGGCCGACTACTGGACGCGCATCCGCGACGGCGAGCCGGACTGGCATGTCGATTACACGCCGACGGAGCGCAGGGGCTACACGACCGACCTGATCGCCGACGCCGCCGCACGGTTCATTCGCGAACACTCGGCGGCCGGGCCGTTCTTCTGCTACGTGCCGTTCACGGCCCCGCACGATCCGCTCCAGGCGCCGGAGGCGTATCTCAAGCGATACGCCGAACTCGACGATGCCCCCAGCGACGGCCGGCCCTCCGACCTCCAGGCTCTGGCGGCGATGATCACCTGTATGGACGACGGCATCGGCCGGATCCTCCAGGCCCTCGACGACACCGGCGCCGCCAGGAACACCCTCGTCTGGTTCCTCAGCGACAACGGCGGTCTGAAGCGGCTCCGCGGCGTCAACCGCCCCCTCCGCGACGGAAAGTTGACGGTCTACGAAGGCGGCGTCCGCGTGCCGAGCGTGGTGCGCTGGCCCGGCGTGGTCGATGGCGGGCGCCGCATCGACGAGCCGATGATCAACCTCGACGTCCTGCCGACCCTGCTGCGCGCGGCCGGTGCCGAAAAGCCCACCGGCAGGCCCATCGACGGCGTAGACGCCCTGGATGTGCTGGCCGGACGGGCGAAAGCGCTGCCGGCCCGCGACTTGTACTGCTTCACCGGCCAGTCCGGCATCGAGCAGGAGCAGATCGCCGTCACGACGGCGGACGGCTGGAAACTCGTCGTGATCGGCCCGGACATCCGCCGCCCCGAGGGTTTCCGATCGCCCGCGCATCGCGTGGAACTGTTCCGCCTCGCCGACGACCCGCGGGAGGAGAAGGACCTGTCCTCGTCGGAGCCCGGCCGCGTGCAGGAGCTGGGCCGCCGGCTGATCGCATTCCGCAACGCGGAGCCGCCCGATGCGATGGCGCCCGAAAACCACCCGCCGAAAGGCTTCCGCCCTCCGCCGCGATGGCGAAACGCGCCGGCACATGCCGGGAAATGCGTTCCTGACCCCGTTCGCACATACGGCCATGCACCCGAGGGTCGCCAACCGGTTGGCGTCAGCGGAGGACAACCACAACACGGTCGCCGGCCTTCATCTCCAGCGCGGCATCCGGTGTGATCGTGATCGTCGCGTCGCGAACCTCGTGACGGGCCGTGACGGCGCGGTCGCCGGCGCGAACGACGACCTCTCCGACGCCGCCGGCCTTGGGCAGCTCGAACCGCAGGGCCCGGATGCGAAGCCGGCCTTCCCGCAGATCAAGCCGGTTCGTCTGAGTCCCTTCGCGGCGGGTCTGCGTGAACAGGCCCCAGCCCTCGGCGGCCGTGAAGAACGAGCGATGGTCCTCCGGCTTCCAGACCGGCGCGAAGCCGATGACCCCTGCCGGCCCGTCGTACTCGAACCCCTGACACGCCGGCAGAAGCGACCACACGCTCATCGCCCGCGCGTAGAACTTGCCGCACTCGTCGTCGCCGAACGGGTTCCCGCTGTAGCCCCACGAGGCCGTGTCGCCTTCCGTGAGGTCCGCCCGGCGGCGGCCGTCGTACCGCTCGTACGCGGCGCGGACAATCGCGAAGCCCTCGCGCAGCAGGCCCGCCTGCACCATCGCCGCGGCGGCCGAGTACTCGAAGCCGGACATCACCTCGCTGGCGTAGAAGATCCGATGCGCCGGGTCCGGCGCGCCGCCCCGCGGCCACGTGATCATCTGCAGCCCCGCGTCCTCGTCCGCGACGAACTTCCGCGGACGCTGCTCCACGCCGTGAAAGTCGGCGCGGAAGTTGTGCCGGACCAGCGCCGCCAGCGCCGTGCGGACGTGCTCGCGCGGATACAGCCAGCCGAGCCCGAGCTGGTGAGCCCACCACTGGCCGAGCACCTGGTCGATGTGGCAGCCGGTCAGGTAGTCCTTGCGGAGTTCCTTGTCGGGAATCTGGATGTAGTACTCGCCGTTGAACAACGTCGCGTCCTGCTTCGCCATGCCGGACTCGCGGATCGTGCGGTATCGCGCGGCGAGGGCCGCGTCGCCCATCAGGGCCGCCATCCGCTCGCACGCCGCCAGCGACGCGAGATACAGGCTGCCGAGCCACGACGTGCTGCCGCCCACGGCCTCGTCAAGCGTGTTCCACTGCCGCCCGGCGAGCACGCCGTCGCCGTCGGCGTCCCACGTGGCGATCGCATGGTCCATCGCACGGCGGACGCGCGGCCAGATCTCGATCAGCCACGAGCGATCGGCCGAGAGCAGGTGCTCGCGGTACGCGCCGAGAATCGCCCCGTACTCGCCGTCGGTCGCCGGCTCGAACTCGAACGACTGCCGGTGCGGCACGCCCCCGTCGGCGTGCTGGCAGCGAAACTCCTGCCGCCGCATCTGTCGTGCGATCGCGGGGAAGAGCCGCGCGTGAGCCTGCGCGTAGTGCCACACGTGGCTGCAGTTGCCCAGGCAGCAGCCGGCCTTCGCGCCGCAGCCCTCCCAGCCGCCGAAATAGCCGTCCTGGCCCCAGAAACACGTCGGGCTCCGCAGCACGGCCACCTGCGAGACGATCCGGTCGAGCAGCCACCGCGGCAGGTTGGATTCGTAGAAGCTCCGCACGAAACCCCGCGTCCCGCTCTCCAGAGCGGCCCACCGCGTATGGACGGCGCGCGCGACGTCGAGCGCGTCCGTGAACGTGTTGGCGTACATGTTGCCCGATGTCCGCCAGCCGCTGTCGCCGTGCCGGGCGTTCGGGAAGTGCCACGTCAGCACGAACTCCACGGCCCGCTCCCGCTCGTCGTCCAGCCTCATTGCCGTCGCAACGGCGCCGTCCAGCGTCTCGCCCGCCGGCGACGGCCCGGCCGTTTGCGGCCCGTCGAGCCGGCCGTCGCCGCCGAAGTCCTCCGCCAGCGACTCCAGGCTTGACCACGACGCCGTGGCGGTTGCCTCGCCGTCGCGGACCAGCAACGCCAGATCCCCGAACTCCTCCGCGCGACGGTCGCGCTCCGTCGTCAGGTGCAGTGCCACCGCGCCCCTCTCCGCGACGATCTCGTTGCGGTTGTCGCCGTAACCGCAGCACGACCGGCCGACGACCGCCCCTTCCCCGGTGAAACCGACGGCGTTCTGCTGCGCGGCGAGGAACGCCACCTCGACCGGCCCGACTCCCGCCCGGCGCCTGGCCGCCAGCCGGTACATCGCGCACGGGATCGACGAGTCGCGGACGTTGAGCGGAATCAGCGGATTGAACGTCTCCAACGTCAGCACGACCGGCAGCGCGGGATCGTCGAACGTGTAACGGCCGATGGGGTACTCGCCGCGGAACCGCAGGGCGGCCAGGAGCGGAAACGGTCCGACGGCCTCGGTCTGCATCGCGCGCAAGATAACCTTGCCGTCGTCGGCGCGGATGCGCGCGGCAAAGAAACTGTGCGGCGGCGCGCTCTGGTGTCTCGTGTTGAAGATCTGCCAGACGGTGCGGACGGCGCGGCCGTCGATCTGGATCGTGCCGGTGCCGATGCCGCCGACGGGCAGGCTGACGGCGGTCAGCCGCTCTCCGGTCAGTTCCCCCGTGTCGGTGTCGGCGAAAAGGCGGGCGTCGGAGAAGAGTTCCTTCTGCCGTGCGGCGCGGGCCGCCTCGTGCCGGGCGGCGGCGGCCCGGCGGCCCTCCTCCTGACGGCGGCGGCGGTCGGCGAATGTGGTCCGCAGTCTCGCGGTGGCGGCCGCGTCGATGCGCCCCTGGATCGTCACATCATCCAGCGTGACATGCCCCCATCCTCCGGTCTCCTGATCCACGACCGCCAGATACAGCGTGCGGCCGACGAGTTCCGGCCGGTTCCACTCGACGCGCTTCATCGTCTCGCTGTTCACGCCGCGAGCGGTCGCGAGTTCGTCGCCGTTCTCGTCACAGAGCGCGACGTACGTGGCCGGGCTCGATCCGCCGCCGACCAGGAACGAGATCGCCGGCCCCGTCAGCGCGAACACGGGCGACTCGATCACGCCGACCATCGCGTCATCGAACCCGCCGTCGCGCCTGTCCACCGTGCTGAGGTGATAGCGGCCCTGTCGCGGATAAGGAGTGTTCGGCGTATTGCGGGCCTGGGCGATGCCGCTGACGGGCATGTCGAACGCCCCGTCCGCCACGACCCAGTCCTGCAGGTTGCCCGTCTCGAAGTCAAAGCGAAGCACGTTCGCGGTCGGGCCGCCCGATGTGCCTTCTGCGAGCAGGGCTGCGCAGAGCCGCAAGAGAATGACGGCCGTGGCCGTCGGCCGGAGTACGTTCAACATCACGGGTGTCCTCCGCAAGGTTTCCATCCGTAAGGGGCCCCCGCCCGCAGAACCGGGGCGCCTCCCACCTCCTGTTCGGGGCAGAATAACGAAACACGGCCCAGCGTGGTAGCCGAACGCAACCCCCGCCGCCCGGCGCGGACCGCGATCGCCCGCGGTCTTCACGACGCGCAATATCCGCGGCCTCGCTCCCGCTGCGGAGCGGAGGCGGTGATACGTGTCCAGCTCTCTGACACTCGCATACGTCGCCCCCGGTGTCAGGAACCCTCGGCTGCCAACAGATCGTTCCCGTCGCGACGCGAACGATCGCGGGCTGCTCTCCGACCCGAACGGGGTTCCTGACACCGTTCCTCGCCCGCCATGCGGACGGTGCCGGGCACCGGCGTTCCCCTCACAGCTTGAACAGGTAGAACACTGTCGTGAACAGGCAGTCGAACGCGATCAGAGCGACGATCGATTTGACGACCGTCGCGGTCGTCGCCTTGCCGACGCCGACCGCCCCGCCCGAGACCGTCAGGCCCTCGTAGCAAGCGATCATCGAGATGAGCCAGCCGAACACCGCCGCTTTGACCAGCCCCGTGTAGAAGTCCTTGAGCTGCAGCGCATTCTGCGTGAAGTCGATGTACACCTGCGCCCGGATGTCGAGCACGAAGCACGCCGTTCCCAGCCCGCCCAGCACGCCGACCACGTCGGCCACCACCGCCAGCCCCGTCAGCATGATCACCGTCGCGAGATACCGCGGCACGACGAGGAAGTGGACCGGGTTCAGTGCGTGGGCCTTGAGGGCCTTGACCTCCTCCGCCTCGACCATCGCCCCGATCTCCGCCGCGATGGACGCTCCGGCGAACCCGCTCAACACGATGGCCGCGATCAGCGGCCCCAGCTCGCGGAACATGGCGATCGCCACCACGTCCGCCACCCGTTCGAGCTGGCCGTAGCTTTCCAGCGTCGGGGCGAGCTGGAGCGCCAGGATGATCCCCACGAACGTCTCGACCAGGACGACGATCGGAATGCTCCGCACCCCCACCCGGACCATCTGCGCCGCCAGGGCCGGTCGTCCCAGCTTGACGCGCGGGGCGAACAGCCCGCGGAGCGTCCAGCCCGCCGCCTCGCGGGCCAGCAGGCTCAGCCCGCCGACGAAGCGGACCATGTCGCCCGCCGAGCGGGCCGCGTGGATGGCGCCCAGCCCGAGGGCCTCGATGCCGCGGACGATCGCGCCCCGGGCGGGCGCGTCGGATGCTGTTCCGGGCGCGTCGCTCACGACGCCATCGCCTCCTGTTCGGAGCCGCAGATGACGAAGTACTTGTCGAGCCGCGTGACCTCGAAGATGCTGCGCACCCGCGCGCTCATCCCGATCAGCCGGAGCTGGCCTCCGTTGGCCTTGACCTTCTGAAAGGCGTGGACGAGCACGCCGACGCCCGACGAGTCCATGTAACCGACCTCGGCGAGGTCGATGATGAGCCGTGCCGGCTTCCTGGCGCATTCGCCGAGCAGCACCGGATGCACATGCGGAACGTGGTGCAGATCGATGTCGCCGGTCAGCACCACGACCGTCGCCCCGCCGCTCCGGCGGATCTCCTTCACTGACGAAGATGCTGGTTCAGCCATGGGTCCTCTCATTCCTGTCTGTCGCACCGCACGGAACCGGTCCTCACGGCTTCCTGCCGCCGATCCGCTTCACCATCGTCACCGTCATTCCGCCGTACTCCGGGCACGAGTACTCCACGTGGTCCATCACGGAGCGGATGATGTGAACGCCCAGCCCGCCCGGCCGGACGTCGTCCAGATCGCGGCCCCGGATGGTCGCCGGGTCCACCTGGCGCCCGAAATCCCGGATCATGACCGTCAGCCGGGGTCCGCCCTCCTCGCAATCGACCTCCAGCGACACCTCGATCGGCTGGTCCGGCGCGCCGCCGTACCCGTGCTTGATGACGTTCGCCAGGGCCTCGTCGATCGCCAGCCCGATCGCCAGCACGTCTTCGTCGCCGGCGCCGTGGGATGCGCTCATCTTCTCCGCGACCGCGCGCACCAGCGGCAGGCTGCCCGTCACGCTGGGCACCTTCATCTCGACGTTCCGGCACACGCATGGTGCGATCGGCTGGTTCATGGTCCGCTCGTCGGCTCCGTGGCGGGCCCGGACGCCGGCTGCGACGTCGGCGGTCCCGCGGTCCGGACATAGTTCCGCCAGCGCTTCACGGCGCGGTTGCGTTCCGCCTCCGGCTGGGCGTAGTCGTAGCCCAGCCGCGTGCCGGTGATCTTCTCGAGTGCGAGGATCGCGTAGAACCGCACGCCCGGGTCCTCGTCCTCCAGCCGGTGGACGAGGGCGGGCATCGCGGCGCGGTCGCGCCGGTCCCCCGCCATCTTGATCGCCATGACCCGTACGCGCGGGTCGATCGACTGAAGCCCCTCCGGGTACGGGACGTGCGGCGCGCAGGCCCCGAGCGGCAGGAGAACAAGCAGCCCCCACGGCCTTGCCCGGCGCAGAGCCGCCGCGCGGACTTTCCGCGCCGCGCAAGCGACGCGCAGGGCCGACCCGAGATCCGCACGCCAGTTTCCGGTCACGCCGTGGATTATAGAAACCCGCTACGCCTACGCAATGCCGGGGAGCTGCGTCCCGCCTTCCGGGAGGCCGGGCTCCGCTACTTCGCCGGCTTCAGCAGAAGGTAGTCCAGCCCGAACATGTACTCCTTCTGCGCCTTCTCGTTCGCGCCGACGCACTCGACCGTCAGCCGGTTCTCGCCGGCCTTCAGCTCGAACGTCCCCAGGTCGATCTCCTTCGTCGGCTTCACGCCGTCGTGGTACAGGTCGATCGGCTGGCCCGCCTTCTCGCCGTTGATCGACAGCTGGACGATGCCGTAGTCCGCCGCCCGGAGGAACCGGCCGAACACGCGGTACGTCCCCGCCTCTTTCACGGCAAACCCGAGCACCAGCGTGTCACCGGGCTTCGGGCCGCTGCGCCACCACATGTGGCTCTCGCCGCTGCACTCGCCGATCTCCTGCGGGCCGACCTCGGCCGTCTTCTCGATCACCCGCATGGTCTCGCCCTCGATCGCGCCCGCGACCTTCGGCGACGCGTACGGCGGCAGCGCCACCAGCTTCAGGTCGGCCGGCCGGACCGGCTGGAAACCGTCGGTCGAGTCCGCCGTCGCGTACCAGTAGGCGGTCACCGACATCGTCACCTTGCACGTCTCGTTCCAGTGCCACAGCTCCATGTCGAACGTGAAGTCCTTCGTGAACGGGATGCGGTCGAGGATGTGCCAGCGGCTCACGCTCGTGTGGCCGTAGTTGCCCGGCCCGTCGCACCGCGGCTGGTTGTGGTAGGCGTGCGTGAACGGCTCGTTGCAGCACCAGGCATAGCCGTAGTAGTCCTCCGTGCCCGTGCCGAAGTGGCTCGGGAACGTCTGACCGTCGAAGTAGATCTTCTCGTCGCCCTCGCCCCACCAGTGTTTGACCGGGTTGGCGATGGCGAACGCCACCCCGCCGAACACGCCCTTGCCCCGGACCTTCAGGTAGTTCCAGTCCTGCATCGGGCGCGTCGGGACGTCGAACTCCGTCCGCCACTTCGCGTGGAAGTACAGCGAGCGATCGGTCCACTCGTGGGAGACGACCGACAGGACGCAGGTCGCGCCCACGCTCGCTTCGCCCGTGTTGCGCAGCTCGACGACGGCCGACTTCGCGAACGGCATGTACCAGTGCGACCACATCTCGCCGTTCTTCTCGACGCCCGCGACGAGCGAGGCGTACGGGTTCAGCCCCGGCGCCGCCCCGAAGAAATCGCCGACGGGCGTTTCGACCGTCCGTTTGCCGTCGAACGTGATCGCGAGCACCGTCTTCCGGAGCGCCAGCGGGACATCGGCGGCCTTCATCGTGATCTTGAAGCTGCAGATGGCCTTGCCGCCCTGGATCTCGACGACCCGGCCGGTTTCGCCGGGCGCGATCGTCAGGTCGAACTCGCGGCGTTCGCGGCCCTCCGGCTGCACGCCGCCCCGGCGGGGCGAGGCGAGCCGCGCGGCGACGTCCCTGACCGCGTCCGCCAGCGAGCGAAGCTGCTCCCGGGTGAACGACACGACGTTCGTCCCCGCCGCGTACGTGCGGTAGTTCACGTGGTAGTAGAACCCCCCCTTGTCGCTGGTGACCTTGCAGTGCTTCGCGTAGGGGATCGGCAGGTAGCTGTTCCAGCCCCGGCTCGTCTCGCACGCGATCGGCGACGGAAAGCCCGCCACCTTGCCGCCCAGGAGGTCCTTCATCGGCGCCTGGATCGCCGGCTCTTCCTGCCCGTCGAGGTAGATCCGCAGGACGCCCTCCGGGTTGGCCGACCAGATGCGGACGATTGCGCCCGGCCCCTCCGCGTCCATCATCACGTGTTCCTTGCGGCCGTCGCGGTCCTCGATCCGCAGATACTGCCCGCAGTCGGCGTTCGCAAACCAGTCCTCCGTCGGCGACTTGGACTTGCGATCGTAGCTCGAGAACTGTTTGCAGGTGTACGGCGGGTCGGGAAACTCCGCCATCGCCTTCAGGTCCGTCATTTCACGCAGGAGCGTGGCCGTCGTGACCTCGCCCGCCGAGGCCCACGCCGCCGTCAACGCTACCGCCGCCGCCCCACATCCGGCCAACCGCCGAATCCACATCGCAAACCTCCATCCGTTTGAGAACCGTAAGACCGCTTCGCCAGCGTCGGACCTTGTATCGCACCGCCGCCGGAATCTCAATCCCCGCACGTTTCTCACGCGGATTCGCTGGCCCCCCCGGCTTGCGAGTACCGATAATCCAGAGAATGGCTGGCGTTGATATCGACGTCATCGAACGGCTTGCGCGCGCCGCACTGGCCTCCGGGGACTCGTACCTGTTCTGCCGTGTGTTGCCCGTGATTGTCGGTGGCGGACGAAAGGCGTCCGAATGGGTGTTCGACTACCTGCGGAGCCTGGCTCACCTCGGGCTCAACGGAGCGGCCCTGGAACTCATCGACCGGCTGAGCGAGGTCGGGGCCTTTCGCGACGTGAAGGCCGTGCAGGAGATGGCGGCGCCGCTGCGGGACCTGCCGCCCCGGCGCATTGCCTGGACCTCGCTGCGACGGCGGTTCGCGGCCAATCTGGCGGCATGGGAGAAACGGGACGCGGCGCAGGCGGAGGCGCTGAAGGCTGCCTGGGACAAGGCCGCCGACCGGTACGAACTGCACCAGTGTTCGGACGGCAACTACCAGATCAAGGAGGCGGGCGCCGTGTGGCCGCCGCGCTGGCTGCCGTTCATTGACGACCACCGGGCCCGGGCCACGCGCCGCGTGCTGGTCGAACGGAACGACGGGTGGTCGCCGCCCATCGGCTACGATGGGATCGGCCTGGGCTGGGAGCTTCTCCAGGGATACACGCAAACGGGCAAGGACCGGCTGGACACGTGCTCGGCGATCTACGTGGTCGAGCCCAGCCTGGAGGCGGCGGCGATCGCCCTGCACCTGCACGACTGGCGGGAGGTCCTGGCCGACCCGCGGGTACTGTGGTTCGTCGGCGAGGGAGCGAACGACCGCTTCCGGGAAACACTTGGCCGGGACACGGCATGGCCGCTGGTGGACGCCTTCTGTGTGGGCAGCCTTCTCCCCGGGCCGGCCGGGACGGCGGCGGCGGTCCTGCCGGAGATCCGCAAGGACCGCGATCGGCAGGCCGTCGAGCTGCGCCAGGCGCTCGAAGCGAAATACGCAGGGCGCGACGCCGCCTGGTGGGCCCGGCGCTTCGAGGAGGCGATGGACGACCGCGGACGGGCCAGCGACAGGCCGCTCCGCGTCCTCGGCATCACCTCGATTCACACGTCGTTCCTCCAGTACAGCATGCGCGATTGCCTGCGGGCGATCGAGCGCCTCGGCCACCGCACGCGGTTGCTGACCGAACCGGCGCCGCACCTCTGCATCGAAGCCGTCGAGGCGATCCGGACCGACCTCGACTTCGAGCCCGATCTGATCCTCCTGCTGAGCCGCCTGCGCGACGAAATGCCGCAGGTTCTGCCCGCCGTCGTCCCCCTCGTCACGTGGGACCAGGACATGCTCCCCTGGGTCTTCGATCCGGCCCGCAAGCCGCAGCTCGGTCCCAACGACTTCCTGATGGGCTACGCCGCGCTGGGCCTGCCGCAGAAGTTCGGCTGGCCGGAACACCGTTGCCGATACTGCGTCATGGCGGGCAGCCCCGACACCTACTCGGCCGAGCCGCTGCCGCCGGAAGAACTGGAGCCCTACCGCTGCGATGTCTCGTACGTCAGCCACGCCTCGGCCCCGGTGGAGGAGGAACTGGCCCATGTCGAAAAGTGGTTCGATGATCCGCGGGTGGGCATGGTGATCCGCACGGCGGTGCAGAAGCTGCTCCCGGGCTGGCTCGCGGGCGGGTCCTGTCCGGGGCCGGTGATGACCGCCGTCATCGACGCGGGAGCCGCGGCCGGCGCGCGGTTTTCGTGGGAGGACATCGGCAAACTCACGGGGCCGATTCACCGGCTCGCCGGGCGGGTGTTCCGCCATGTGGCCCTCGGCTGGGTGGCCGACTGGGCCGACCGGACCGGCCGGACGTTCTGCCTCTGGGGCAACGGCTGGGAGCGGCACCCGCGGCTGGGCCGCTATGCCCGCGGGCCCGCCGCGAACGGCCACATGCTCCGCTGCATTTACCAGGCTTCGCGGATCAATCTGCAGCTCATGGGAACGGGCTTCTTCCACCAGCGGGCGCTCGACGGTCTGATGGCCGGCGGGTTCTTCCTCGGACGGCGGTCGGACGCCGACGGGATCGGCCCGACCGTCCGGGAGACGATGGCGCTGGTGGATCGTTACGGCATCCGGACGGCGGCACAACTGGCCGCCCTGCCCGACGCGGCCGCGCAGCGGAAGATCGAGCTGGGCATGTTGACGATGGGCGAGGATCCCCGCGCCCTGTGCCCGGAGTGGGTCGAGAATCGCCGGCTGACCGCCGCCAGCGAGTTCATCGACGAGCGGGTTCCCGACATCGGCGAGATCCTGTTCGCCTCGCCCGCCGAGTTCGAGGCGAAGGCCGAGCGGTTCCTGGCCGATGCCGCGCTCCGCGCGAGACACGCGGCCGAGATGCGTACCGCTCTCATGGAGCACTACTCCTATGACGCCCGGATGCGGGAGATGCTGTTGTTCATTCGTGACGGCTACCGCGCGGAAGCGGGCACCCCTTCGGGGCCGCAGTCCAGGCCCGGTGCCGTGACGCCGGGCGTACGGGTCTAGTCGTCCGCGGCAAATCGCTTCGCGGGCGTGCCATCATGGTGCGGGCGGCACTCCGGGACGGAACATGAGCTGGCTCAACACATTCGGGATCGCCGTCGGGCTTGCGATGGACGCCTTCGCGGTGTCGATCGCCGCCGGCCTGAGCATCCCGCAGTTGACGCGGCGGCACATCTTCCGCCTGGCGTTCCACTTCGGGCTGTTCCAGTCCATGATGCCGGTGATCGGCTGGCTGGCGGGGTTGTCGGTGGAGGGGTTCGTCGGCGTGTACGACCACTGGGTGGCGTTCGGCCTGCTGACGTTCCTCGGCGGCAAGATGCTCTGGGAGGCCGCCACCGACGCCGAGCGCAAGCGGGCCGGCGACCCGACCCGCGGGCTGATGCTGGTCACGCTGTCGATCGCGACGAGCCTCGACGCCCTCGCCGTGGGCCTGAGCATGGCGATGCTTCGCGTGTCGATCTGGCTGCCGAGCGTCATCATCGGGCTCGTGGCCGGGGGCCTGACGACGGTCGGGATCCGCTTCGGCAGCCGGATCGGCGCGAAGTACGGCCGGGCGGCCGAGGTCCTGGGCGGCCTGGTGCTGCTGGCCATCGGGGCCAGGGTCCTCGTGTCGCATCTGTAGAGCGGCGAGCGTGCTCGATGCTTGCCTCCGACGGCGGGAGGCGTACACTGGTTTCGAGCACGACATGACGACCGACCCACGACCGCTGGTCCTTCGGAATGCGACGGCGATCACACCCTTTCGCCGCGAGCCCGACTGCGCGCTCGTGTTGATGGACGGCAAGATCGCGCAGATGGGCCGCGTGAAGGACCTTGACATCCCGTCGGAGGCGGAATGCATCGACCTGGGCGGCCAGTACGTACTGCCGGGCTTCATCGACGTGCACATTCACGGCGGCCGGGGTTACGACTACGCCGACGACTCGCCCGCCGGCTTCGACGAGATCGGCCGCTTCCACGCCAGTCACGGGACGACGTCGATCATCGCCGCGATCTACGCCCAGCCGCCCGAGCAACTGTACACCTGCATCCGCCGGCTTCGGGCCTACTGCGAGACGTCGGGGCCGTACCGCATTCTCGAAGGCATCCACGTCGAGGGGCCCTTCCTGAACCCGAAAATGCACGGCGCGATCCCGCCGGAGGGCATGTGGCCGGCGAGCGTCCCCGGGTTCCTGGACATGATGAACGTCGGCGGCCCCTGGATCCTGATGATGACCATCGCGCCGGAGCTGCCCGGCGCGATGGACGTGCTCCGGGCGGCCGCGATGGTCGAGTCCCACCGCACGTCGATGGGCAAGGCGAAGCACCGGCCGCTGCACCTTTCGATCGGTCACTCGAACGCCAGCTACGAGCAGGTCTCGGAGGCCATCGACAACGGGCTCGACGGCGTCACGCACATCTTCAACGCGATGTCCGGCATGCACCACCGCCGGCCGGGAATCCTCACCGGCACGCTGCTTCGCGACGAGCTGTTTGTCGAGGTCATCGCCGACGCGGTCCATGTCCACCCGGCCGTGCTCCAGCTCCTCATGAAGGTCAAGAAGCACGACAAGATTCTGCTCGTCACCGACGCGATCCGCGCCGCCGGCCAGCCGGACGGCACGTACGACTTCGGCGGCCAGCAGGTCCTCGTCCGCGGCGGGCGGGCCTATCTCGCGAAGTCGCCCGAGACGCTCGCCGGCAGCACGCTCACGATGGACCGCGCCCTGAAGACCATGGTCGAGCACGGCGGCGCGACTCTCGAGCAGGCGGCCCAGATGGCAAGTCTCAACGCCGCCCGTATCCTCGCGTGGAAGTACCGCCGGGGCACGTTGGCCGTCGGGAAGGAGGCGGACCTCGCCGTCCTCGACGCGGACCTGAACGTGACGATGACGTTCAAGACGGGGCATGTGGTATGGCAACGGGGAAAGTGAGAAAGCGGAAGAGTCCGAAAGGAAGACGGCGCATATGGAGAATCGCCCAATGCGAATGATCGTGTCGCGTCGCTCGCTGCTGCGTGGGGCGGGGCTGGCCGTGCCGGCGGCGCTCGTCGGCTCGCCGCTGCGCTGGCTTGAGGCCGCGGCGGCGGAATCGACCAGCCGGCCCGCGAACGAAACGAAGGCCGATCTCGTCATCATCGGCGGCGGGCTCGGCGGCTGCGCGGCGGCGCTGGCGGCGGCGCGCCACGGGCTCCGGGTCGTCATGACCGAGGAGACCGACTGGATCGGCGGCCAGCTCACCTCGCAGGCCGTGCCGCCGGACGAGAACCCCTGGATCGAGGCCTTCGGCGGCACGCGGACCTACCGCGAGTTCCGCTCGCGGGTCCGTGATTACTACCGGCGGAACTTCCCGCTGACCGCCGAGGCCCGGGCCCGGTGGAACCTGGACCCCGGCAACGGCGATGTGTCGCTCCTGTGCCACGAGCCGCGGGTCGCGCTGGCCGTGCTCACGGAGATGCTCGCGCCGCACGTCGCCGGACGGCGCGTCGAGATCCTGCTGAACCACAAGGCCGTCGCGGCCGAAAGCGACAGGGACCGCGTCCGCGCGGTCACCGTGCAAAGCCTCCGCACAGGCTACCGGCGGACGCTGACGGCGCCCTGGTTCGTCGATGCGACCGAGATGGGCGACCTGCTGCCGCTGGCCGGCGTCGAGTACGTCACCGGCGCCGAGTCGCAGAAGGAGACCGGCGAGCTGCACGCCGCGGCCGAGACGCAGCTGGCGAACATGCAGGCCTTCACCTGCTGCTTCGCGATCGACTACCTCGACGGCGAGGACCACACCATCGAACGGCCGGCCGAGTACGCCTTCTGGCGCGACTACGTCCCGCAGATGAGGCCCCCGTGGCCCGGCCGGCTGCTCAGCCTCACGACAAGCCACCCCCACACCTGCGAACCCCGCACGCACGAGTTCGACCCCGCCGCCGCCACGGGGCTCTGGCGCTACCGCCGCATCGCCGACCGCCGCAGCTTCGTCGAGGGCACCTACCCCGGCGACATCTCGCTGATCAACTGGCCGCAGAACGACTACTGGCTCGGCAATCTGATCGACGTCACCGGGGACGAGGCCGCCCGGCACCTGGCGCGGGCGAAGCAGCTCAGCCTCTCGTTGCTCTACTGGCTCCAGACCGAGTGCCCGCGTCCGGACGGCGGCGCCGGGTGGAAGGGCCTCCGCCTCCGTCCCGACGTCGTCGGCACCGAGGACGGACTCGCCAAGTACCCCTACATCCGCGAGTCGCGCCGCATCCGCGCCGTTTTCACCGTGCTCGAACACCACGTCGGGACCGATGCCCGCGTGAAGCGCACCGGCAAGCCGCCCGACGAGGTGACGGCCGAGGTCTTCCCCGACTCCGTCGGCATCGGCAGCTACCGCATCGACCTGCACCCCAGCAGCGGCGGCGACAACTACATCGACGTCAGCAGCCTGCCGTTCCAGATCCCGCTGGGGGCCCTCGTCCCGCAGCGGGTCGAGAACCTCCTGCCCGCGTGCAAGAACCTCGGCGTGACGCACATCACGAACGGCTGCTACCGTCTGCACCCGGTCGAGTGGAACATCGGCGAATCCGTCGGCGTCCTCGCCGCCTACTGCCGATCCAGAAAGCGAATGCCCCGCGAGGTGCGGGCGAAGCAGGACCTGCTCGGCGGGCTGCAGTCGGTCCTGCGGAACGACGGCGTGGAGCTGGCCTGGCCGCGCGTGACGCCGCGATGACGTCCTGGCCGGGGAAGACTCATGGCCGTTGACTTCCATTCATTGATGGCCGCCAACCGGCGCAACAGCGTCATCCTGCTGTGCGTCTTCACGCTCTTCATCATCGTGCTGGGCGGGCTGATCGGCTACGCCTCGGCCGCGCGGTACAGCGCCGAGCCGGAGCGGACGGCCCTGCCGCACGCCCTGTTTGCCATGGCCGTCGCGTTCACCATCGCGGTCATCAGCGGCGCGTGCAGCTACTACGGCGGGGCGTCGGCGATCCTGGCGATGAGCCGCGCCCGCCGGATCGATAAGCCCGATGACCCGCAACTCTTCAATGTCGTCGAGGAGATGTCGATCGCCGCCGGCGTGCCGATGCCGAAGGTCTACCTCATCGACGACACGGCCCCGAACGCCTTCGCCACCGGCCGCGACCCGCAGCACGGCGTCATCGCGATCACCACCGGCCTGCGGCAGAAGCTGAACCGCGACGAGCTGCAGGGCGTCATCGCGCACGAAATGTCGCACATCCGCAACCTCGACATCCTCTTCGCCGTGCTGATGGCGACCCTGGTCGGCGTGGTCCTGCTGCTGTGCGACATGTTCCTCCGCTCGCTGCGGTGGGGCCGGTTCGCCGGCGGCTCGGGCCGGTCTCGCGGCAAGAGCAAGGGCGGCGGCGGCGGGCTGGTCATCCTGGTGATCGTGGTCCTGGCGATCGTGCTCGCCATCGTCGCCCCGATCCTGGCGAAGCTCATCGAGATGGCGTTTTCGCGTCAGCGGGAGTACCTGGCCGATGCCTCGGCGGTGGAGCTGACGCGGAATCCGGACGGCCTGGCGAGCGCCCTGGCCAAGGTCGCGGGCGACAAGGACGTGCTCGAAGTCGCCAACCGCGCAACCGCCCCGCTCTACTTCGTTCACCCGATCAAGTCATTCGAGGAGCGGTCCAGCTCGATCATGGACAGCCACCCGCCGGTCAAGGACCGCATCCAGCGCATCTTGAGTCTGAAGGCCGCGTGACTTGCCCGTCCGGGCCCGGAGCGCCGGCGTCATCGCTCGCGTCGCGACCGCACGATCCGCACGCCGGCCAGCATCAGCCCGGCCATGGCCATCGCCGTCGCGGCCCCTGCGCCGCACGGGGCCAATACCGGTAAAGCGGTGACGTTCGTGTCGGGCACGTTCTGCTGCGTCTGTTGCGTGCTGCCGGGGCCGGCGGCCTCGGCGCCGGCCGTCACCACCGTTCCGGACGGATACACCGTCACGAACACCGTCGCCAGTCCCGTCAGCCCGGCGGAGTTCTGGACCGTCAGCTTCGCGAGGTACTGGCCGGGCGTGTCGTAGGTGTGCCGGACGCTGGGGCCCGTCGCCGTCGCGCCGTCGCCGAAATCCCATGCGTAGGAGGTGATGCGGCGGCCCTGCGGGTCGTCCGCCCCCCCGCTGAACAGGACGGGCAGCGGTGCGTTGCCCGCGGACGGCGAGGCGTTTGCCGATGCCTTCGGGGCGTTCCGTGCGGCCTGCGATTGCCAGGTCGCCAGCCGGCCCCAGGAGTAGTAGTCGATCGCGTTCCGGATGAACACGCCGTAGTTCAGTTCCCCGTTCGGCGCGTTGCTGTCCGTGTACTGCTCGATCAGGTCGTTGGCGACGACGACCGTGTTCGGCGCCACCACCTGCCCGACCGAGTACGACGCACCGTCCACCGGGGCGAACGTCAGCGGTCCGATCGACCGCACGACCAGCGCGCCCACGGCGTCCGCCTCCGCGTTCGTCCAGTAGAGGTTGACGCGGTTGCCCACGAACTGGCTGACGAAGTTCTCAGGCGGTCGCGGCCAGACGCGGCCGTCCTGTGCCGCCTGGACGGCCCGCGCGGCGTTGACGCGTCCGTGGGCGAAGATGTTGCTGAGCCCGGTCACCGGGTTGTAGCCGCCCCCTTCCACCTGGACCTTGTCCGCCGTGTGCTCGAGGATGCCGCGGACCTGCCACGCCGTCAGGTTCGAGTTCACGCTGAAGACCAGTGCCGCGCACCCGGCCGCGATCGGGCAGGCCGACGACGTTCCGTTAAACCCGTTGTGGTAGTATTGGTCCTCAAAGTCCGGGTCAAACGCATAGATTCGCAGTTCGGGCGGCGGCGGCGGGTTGTAGCCCTTCAGCGACGAAACCGCCCCCTGGCAGAAGGGATTCACGACCGTCGGGTCGGTGATGTCGGTCACATCGGTGGTGGCGATGTCCGCCTTGAAGCACACCTCTTCCGCCCCCGCGGTTGTGCCAAAGGGGCTGCCGCCGCCGCCGGGGGCGAAGACGCTCAGCTCGGGGCCGAAGTTGCTGTAGCATGCGCGAAGATCGTTTCGAAGACTCGCCCCGATCCCCATCGAGCCCGGGATCACAGAGTAACTCCCCGCCTGGGCCGCGGGCAGGTTGTCGTTGCCGGCGGCGAACATGATCAGGACGCCAAGGCCCCCGCGCCCGTTCACGGCCAGATCGGCGACCGCGCTCTGAATCACCTCGGCGACGAGCGACCCGGGGCCGGTGAACCCCCAGCTGTTGCTGATGACCTGCGCGCCGTTCTGGTCCGCCCAGTAAAAGGCCTGAGCGACGACGGCGTCTGAAACGATGATCGGGTTGCGCATCGGGATCAGGCCCGCCTCCGGCGCCACGCCGCAAAGGCCGACGTAGCGGCCGTTCAGATCCACGTTGTTCGCCCGTGCGCCGACCAGGCCGGTCGTGCACGTGCCGTGCGCATAGGAATCAGACGAGAAAAGACAGTCGTCGAATCCCCAGCACCCACAGCCCCATCCCCAGTAGCGGTCACAGGCAAATGCGTCGCAGAAGAGCCCGCCGCCCAGATCATATGTGAACCGATACGGCGGCGTGGGGGACGGGTCGTCGTCGGCTTCCGCAAAATCATAACGGGCTACGATGTTGTCCACCAGGTCGGGATGGCGCCAGTCGATTGCGTCGTCGAAGACGGCGACGAGTGCCGTGGCGCCCATCGTGATTTCCCACGCGTCCACGGCCTTCACGTCCGCGCCGACGACGGCGCCCGGCAGGTCCCCGCGGTTCTGCAGGTGCCACTGGCTCGAAAACAGGGGGTCATTGATCGCGACCGCGTGCAATTTCCTGGGGGTGTGGAAGTCGACCTCGGCGAACTCCGCGAGCCCCGATGCCCGGATCCTCGCCGCCACGCTGCCCGCCTCGTTTCCGGTCGCGTTGCGGACGCGGCCGACGTACATCTTCACGCCGATACCCATGCGGGTCACGAACTCGCACTTCTCCCGGGCGAGCAGATCGACGATTTGCTCGTCGCTCACGCCGGCCCTGGCCTTCAGTACGACCCGGTCGGTCGGCACGACCGGCAGGGACTGGTCCGGCATCTGGTACAGGTTCCGCACGGCTCGAACGCCGCCGATGTCCCGAATCGACGCCAGCGTCGCCGCGTCTCTGTTCGGAACGGCGACGGAGTAGACCGGCGCCGTCGTCGAACCGGCGTACGGGAGTTTCTGCACGTCCGTGAACCCCTTCGCCCTCAGCGCCGCGAGGACGGTCTCCGCAGGAACTGCCGGACAGGTCGGACACGGCGAGAGCGTCAACTCCACCGCGACACGCTGCGAGTCCACGCTCAGCGGGCGCGTGGCCGACACCGAATCCTCCACGGCCAGGCCGTTGGCGGCCAGGCCGCCGGCCAGCACGAGGGCCACCGAAAGCACGAGACCGCCGCGCGGTCGGCCTGCGCGAGCGATACGGACAGGCCCCGGCGAACGTCGGACGACGATCATGATGAACTCCTCAGCGGTTGACACCCTGGGCGAGGCCCACACGCGCGCCGACGGGGCGTCCGTGCGGCTCTGCACGGCGGGGAGCCCTTTGCGGGCACACAATCACCGCCGGTGGCGGGCGAATCCCGCTCCACCCGTGCCGGGCGCCCCGCGATCCGGCAATCGCCGTCGCGATGGCCGGCGGCTCGGCCACCCTCCGCCGCCTCCCGGCCCACTAATGTTCGGGTCAGCCGGGGGTCCTGTCAACCGGATGGCGAGACCGGGATGCATGGCCGTATGTGCCACAGGGGTCAGGGTATGTGCCACCGGGGTCAGGAACCCTTGCCGGACAGGCAGAACACCGTGTTTGCGGGAAGTGGACGCCCTGACGCGCCTGGCCCCGGGCCGGAAAGGTTCCTGACCCCCTCCTCGTGCGCAGGAACGGCCATGCATCCGCGGGACCGGTCGGCCCGCAGCGGCCGATACGCGCGCCACCCTGTCATCCGGATTCTTCTTGTCGCGGATCAGGATCGCCGACGACAAAGCTCCGACGGGGGCCGCGTTATGTTCAGAGGTCTAAGGCGCACCCGCACGCCCCCTGCCTTCGTTGACAGGTCTGTTGGGCCCCCGGATAATCCCCAGGGTTCGCCAGTAAGTCGCGAGCGTGGGTGGCCGGATTGGTGTCGAAGGAAGCCGGACGAACGGGCTTCCGCCGAACGACACGCAGCCCCCCACGGGCGTCTCGCGCGGAACCCCCAAGCGATACGGAGCAGGATTCATGACTGGTTTCTCTCGTTCCCGCAGCCGCAGCTGGGCGGCCCTGGCCCTGATCGGGATTGCGCCGTTCCTCGTTGCGCAGCAGGGCGGCTGTCCGTTCCCCGTGACTCCGTCCGGCGTGTCGTCCCTGTCCGTGACCGTTCAGGGGCCTTCGACGAGCCAGACGGTCGATGCGGGTTCGACCGTCAGCGTCGTCTACACGGTTCTTCCAAGCGCGACCGACATCCGCGGCTTCTATGACAGGGACGGCATCTGGAACACCGGCGACGAGATCCCCTTCGCCAGCGGCCTGGCGGCCGGCGTGAACCTGACGTCGCTGTGGATCACCGGCGGCATGGCCTCGGGGACCTACCGCGTGGGCGTCTGGGCGACGGACGGCATCGGGCAGCAGGTGGCGTACGCCGCCGGCGCCATCACCATCCAGCAACCGTTCAATGTCACCGTCGCGTCGCCCGCGGTCGATGTGAAGACCAACCCCGGGGGGCGGGTGGATGTCGAGTTCGCCACGACCTTGCCCGCGACCTATGCGTACACCGTCTTCTACGATGTGGACGGCGTTGCCGCCAGCGGCGACGAGGTGACGATTTCGACAGGGACGGGCGCGGCCGCGGCCGTGACGACCGTCACCTGGAACACGACGGGCGTGACGGCGGGCGGCTACCGCGTCGGCGTCAAGATCCAGGAAATCGGCGGGAGCGCCCGCGTTGGCACCCGGTACGCGGCCGGCAGGGTCTCCATCATCGCCGGCGCGTCTCTCTACATGATCCAGCCCGCCAACAACATCGAGGCCGCCGCCGGCAATCCCGTGCAGATTCAATTCTCAGCCAACGTCCCGGCCGGACTGAACGGCTCGATCAAGGTGTTCTACGACACGAACCAGTCCTGCGGCGGGAGCGAGCCGACCATCGCAACGAACGTCAGCGCGGACCGTACGGTCGTCCTGTGGGACACGCAGGCGGTCGGGGCCGGTTCTTACTATATCGGCGCGATCATGACTTTCGATGCCCCCGGCGTGCCCATCGTCGCCTACTCCGCCGGGCGGGTGACGATCGCCGGCACGGGCGGCACGGGTGGCACGGGGACCGGTTCCGGCGACGGTGACGGCACCGGCGACGGCACGGGCGACGGTACCGGAACCGGTTCATCCCTCATTGCCGTCACGATGCCCAGCCAGAACACCACGATCTTCCAGGGAACGACGTACAAGATCCGCTGGAGTTCCTCCCTTCGGTCCGGCGAGGGAACCGTGACCGTCTTCCGGCAGCTCGATAAGGACGGGAACGGCAAGCAGGACGACTCCGCGCCCCAGATTCCCATCCCCCCCACCGCGCTGGACGTGGGTATCGGCTCCGTCGATTTTGATACGCAAGGCATCGTGGGGTCGTACTTCATCGGGGCCACGCTCACGCCGCGCACCGGTTCGCCGGTGACGGCGTATGCCCGCGGCATCCTGACGATCCAGCCCAAGGCCTTCTGGGTCGGCAACCTGGGCACCCGCCGCGACCCGGTCGCCAACAAGGTGATCCCGCAGACCGGCGCCTTCCGGGGCGCGGTCTTCCGCGGCTACAACTTCGGTGACAACCTCGGCAGCTCGATGATGTTGGCCGACGACTACGACGGCGACGGGCGGAACGAGATTCTCCTCGCCGCCCAGTTCGGCAAGCCGTTCATCTATGGGTACATGGGCCGCGGGGCCGGCGAGGCCTACCTGATCTACGGCCAGGGAACCCGCTACGCGGGCGACTACGACGTCAACAACGTCGGCGCTGAAAATCTGCCCGGCGGGAAACCCGTGATCCCGGGCGTGATCTTCGCCGGCATCGTCCCCAACCCGTACGCCGGCGACGACACAACGTATGCGGTTCAGGCCCGCGCGGGCAACTCGATTCCCTACGCCGTCAACGGGTTGCCGACGCAACCCCTCGACACCGAGGGCCTCCGCTCGGTCACCTTGATCCCCGACCAGGATGAGGACGGCAAGAAGGAAATCGTCTTCGGCTTCCCCTTCTGCAACTCGTACAGTCTCTTGAATCAGATGGCAGACGGTCTCTCGCCGGGAGGGGGCTGGGTCGCCGGTCTCGGCCGGCTTGAGAACAACGGCCACTTCCTGCGCGGCGGCGTCGTGATCGTCTCCAGCAGGAACTCGGTTCTCAGATCGCGCACGGCGAGGGCCGACAGGACCGCAGACCGCGTCATCCAGCTTCACGAGGTCGGCCAGGTTTTCTCGCCCATGCTGGCGCCGAACCCCACGCCGACCGTCCAGGACAGCTGCACGACCATCGGCGGAGACGACACCGTCGTCTACCCCTGCGACGGCTTCTACCAGGAAACGCAGTCGTACATCAGTCCCCCTCGGCTGGCCGACCCGATTGACGCCGGCGGCCGGATCATCCATCCGGACAACGACACCTACTACTGCATGGCGCCGTGGGGTTTCATCGATCTGACCCAGATCGACCCCCCGTCAGATCCGACCAGTGTCTTTTTTGTCGGCGGGAAGATTACCACGTTTCCGCCGTTCGGTTGCGATATCTTTAACGATGTCAATTGGCCCTCCCTGGGATACATGCGGGTCATCGGCACCGGCTTTTATGGCACGGGCACGAGTTGTGCCGGGCGCGTGATGGCCACGCCGCGCGAGCCCTTCGGCTGCCGGATCCTTGGCCAGGTTACCTCACAGCCCCGGCTCGGGACGACGGCCAACCGTTTCGCCGCCAGCGTCTCGGTTTCGGGTGACTACCTCCTGATCGGCGCGCCGCAACGCACGGTCACAACCGTGCGGCCGCCCCGGCCGACAAATCTGCCCCGCGCCGCGTGCGGTCAGGTCTACATGCTTCGCCTGAAACGACCGGGTTTCCGCCCGTACGAGTTCCTGTGGGCGCTGCCTCCATGGGAGCCCTGGCCTTCCAGGCTGCCCCCGTATACGCCCAGCGAGAGCATTCCCTATCCGCACAACTACATCATCGAGGATCTGGGCTACGTCCGGTACGACGCGGGCTGCGTCCCGGAACTTCTGCTGAACTCCGGTCCGGACTCCATCGAAAGGCCCTTCCGGCTCGTCGGGGCGGCCCCGGGCGACCAGATCGGCGAGGTCACCGGCCTGCATGACATCAACAATGACGGCGTCGAGGATATCGCCATCAGCGGGACCGGCACCAACGCCGGCCGCGGCGCCGCCTACATCATCTACCGCCGCCAGCCCGAGATCGAAGGTGACTACGATCTCGCCAGGCTCCAGCTTGATCCGACCAATCTCGACAGGCTGAACGGCCTGATGATTGTCGGCGAGATCGGCGAGGACCTCGGCTCGGCCATCGGCGGCAACGGCCCCCTGAACGATGATTACAACAACGACGGCTTCGCCGACGTCCTGATCGGCAGCGGCCGGGCCAACCCCGCGACCGGTTTCCACGCCGGCCAGGTCCTCGTCCTCTTCGGCGGCAAGAACCTCGTCAACCCCGCCGGCGGCCTGACGATCGCCCAGCTCCGCGAGGCGGGCAACGGCATGCTGCTCATCGGCGCCAACACGGGCGATGGCACCGGCACCACCGTCGCCAACGCGGGCGACGTCAACGGCGACCGCATCCCCGACATCCTGATCGCCGCGCCCGACGGCCCGCAGGCCAACCCGGACCCGGCCGTCAAGGCCGCGTACAGCTTCGCCACCATTGAGTGGGATTCGAACAGCGACGGCCTCGACGACGCCATCGGCGTGGACTTCGACGGCGACGGCGCGGCCGACGACCTGAACCTGGACGGCCTCCCGGACGATCTGACGGGCGCGGGCATCGTGTACGTCGTGCAGGGCGGCAAGCACCTCACGGGGACGATCAACCTCGCCCAGGTCGGAACGCCGTATCTGCCGGGCTTTGCGGTCCTCGGCCGCAAGGCCGGCGACCACATGGGCGGCGGGTACACGCAGACCGGAATGCTCGCACGCGGCGTGTGCGCCGGCGGCGACGTCAACGGCGACGGGCGGGCGGATGTGATGATCGGCGCCGTTCTGGCCGATCCGGAAGGCAAGACGGATGCCGGCGAGGTGTACCTCATTTACGGGTTCAATCAATGATCAGAAAGGACGCACGGAACATGTTCCTTCGAACGATGTACGGGCACTGGGCGACAGCACCGGCCGGGGCGCGGGCCCGGTCCGCGGGACGAAGCCTCGCCGCCGGCCTGCTGGCGATGACGGCCATCCTCGTCGCGGCGGGTCCGGCCGCCGGCGTCCTTACGGTGTACCTCGAAGGCGAGGACACGCTCGTCGTCGTGGGCACCTCGGGGAACGACTGGATCCGGATCGTGACGGAGGAAATTGAGCAGGCGGCGGTCTGCACAGCAGTGGACAACCCTGATCCGGTGCCGGACGTGCCGGAGGTTCCCTCCCAGAAGCTGACGGTCGTGAACATCTACGACATGACGAAGACGCCGCCGGAGGCCCAGTTCGTATTCTTCCCGCCTGACGCCCCTGCCCGGTGCGCCGACGAAGCGACGGCCAAGGCGACCCAGGAGTTCCTGGACAGAATCTCCACGCAGAAGCTCAAGACCGTGCGCGTGCTTGCCCTCGAGGGCGACGACATCGTGGACGGCAGCCGGATCGGCGCGGGCGGAAAGCCGTGCGAAGCCCCTGCGACCGAAGCCGTTTCGTTGGACCTCCGCGGAGGACCGGGGAACGACCTGTTGGTCGGCGGCGGCGGCAAGGACTCGATTGACGGCGGCTCCGGCAACGATGTGCTGGAGGGCGGCAAAGGCGACGACGAAGTCAACGGCGGTCCCGGAAACGACATCGTCCGCGGCGGCCCCGGCGCCGACAAGCTCTCCGGCGGAGGCGGGTTCGACGTCGTCGATTACTCGACCGACACGGGCCCCGCCGGCGTTACGGTGGATCTGACGGTCCTGCCGGGGAAGGCGAAGGACGGTTGCGGCAACGATGACACCCTCGGCAACGAGTTCTCGACGTCATTCTCGGCCATACGCGGATCGCCCCGCGACGACATCCTCCACGGGCATAGCCGCTCGGACCAGCCCGCGACGACAATTCTCGGCGGCAACGGCAGCGACCGCATCACCGGCGGGCTGAATCCGGACATCCTCTTCGGGGAGGACGGCAACGACGTCATCACCGGCTTTGCCGACAAGGACGATCCCGGCACGGCGGGGTACCTGCTGCCCGATTCTGACGATGCCGGCGATGCGGACCGCCTGTTCGGCGGCGGCGGCGGCGACACGATCCTCGGCGGCAACGGCCCGGACACCATCTGCGGCGACGGCCAGCCCCCGCCCGCCTGGAACAACGGGTACGATGCCGACCTGTTGCCGGGCGACCCGCGCCTTGCTTCGGGCAGTACGGTTCCGCTGGCGCCCGTCGCTGTCGCGACCCTGCTTACGCCGAACCCGGCCACGGATCCGGCCGGCGACGACCGGATCGCCGGCGGCGGCGGCATCGATACGATCTACGGCGGCGACGGCGGCGACACGATCTACGGCGACGACCCCGTCCGCGACACCGGCAACAACGTCTGGCGGTGGGGCCGGAACAGTTCCGTCAGCAGCGTCACCGGTGATCCGGGGGCGGACACGATTTACGGCGACTTCGGGCCGGAAACGCCGGCGACCCTGACGAATCTCCTCAGCACTGTGGGGGGCGGCGACACGCTCTACGGCGGGCCGCTGGGCGACCAGTTGTTCGGCGGTGCCGGCAACGACACGCTCTTCGGTGAAGAGGGCAACGACCGGCTGATGGGCAACGCCGGCAGCGACATCATCTACGGCGGCGGCATCGATGGAGACAATCGGATCGATACGGGCCCCGGCGACCTTGTGGACTACATCTATGCCCCGGCCGGGGTGACCGTGGCGCTCGGGAACGGGGTGGGTCTGCCCGGAATGGCCACCGACGACGGCGAGGGGTGTACGCCGATTCCCTGCACGGACACCATCTATGACGTGGAGAACGTCCGCGGTTCGGAGTTCGACGACACGATCACGGGAAACGACACCGACAACGCAGAAGCGCGGATTGACAACGCCTGGCGCCTCGGCGGCCAGTTCTTCATCAACTACGACAACATCCTCATCGGCGCCGGCGGCGATGATACGATCTATGGCGGCGGCGGAAACGACGCCATCATGGGCGACGATCTCCTTACAACCACGCCGGGCGATGACATCCTCTGGGGCGACGCGGGGACAAACGGCGATACCGCCTTCGGCAATGACACGATCTGGGGCAACGACGGCAATGACGAACTGCACGGCGAGGGTGGGGACGACGTCCTCATCGGCGGCGCCGGGAACGACATTCTGGAGGGCGGCCGGGGCACGGACACGCTCGACTACTCCGAGGACACTCCGCCCCTTGGGCCGCTGGTCACGCCGCTGGTCATCATCAACCTGTCGGACGCGCCCGTCTCAGTGACCCGCAGCGATGCGTCCGTTGTGACCCAGGCGCCGGCCACGGCCACGGATGCCACGGGCGGCACGGACACCATCCGAAACTGCGACCCCTCGGCGGATTGCACGGACCCCCGCAACAAGCTGGCCTTCCGCTTCGAGATCGTCGAAGGCAGTGACTATGACGACGAGATTCACGGGTACTCAACCGTCGGCCTGGAGATCCGGGGGAACGCGGGCGACGACCGGATCCGATGCGGCGCCGGCAACGATACGGTCTTCGGCGGCGACGGGGAGGACACCATCGAGGGCGGCGCCGGCACGAACCTGTTGATCGGCGGCGACGACAGCAGCGGGATCGGCGGGCCGGGGGACACGCTGTCCTACGAACACGCGGCGGCCGGCGTCGTGGTGAATCTGGCCGATACGCAGCCGCAGGTCGTCGCAACGGGCACCATCGATACCATCACCGGCTTCGAGAACCTCACGGGGTCGGCGTTCGACGACATACTGCTCGGCGATGCGCGCGTCAACACCCTCCGCGGCCTCGCGGGCGACGATATCCTGGAAGGGCGGGGCAACGCCGACCTCCGGGTGAACAACGTCTGGATCAAGACCTGGGACACGCTGGACGGCGGCGCCGGGACCAACATCGCCGACTACCGCCGGGGCGACCCCACGACGCTGGATATCTCCGGCTTCACGCCGCCCGGGCCGAACGGCACGATCCTCAATGACGGCGAGGGAGGCCGTGACAGCCTGACCAACATCCAGAAACTCCTCGTCCCCGGCACCAGCATGAAGGTGATCGCCGCCAGTTCGGACAAGACGATTGCCGTGGGCGGCAGCGTCGTACTGGATGCCGCCGTCTCGGGCGGCGAAGGGCCCTTCACCTACGTGTGGGACAGCGAGCCGCCCGCCATCCTCAAGCCGGGCGAAAAGCGCTACGGATGCTCCGTAAAGATTCCGGGGCTCAACGACCGGTGTCTGCTGCAGCCCACCGTCACCCTGACCGACCCCGCCGACGCCGGCACGACCAGGACGTACCGGCTGACCGTGTTCGACAGCCGCGGCCGGGCCAACTCCAACTACGTCAAGGTGAAGGTCGCCAGCGCCCTGACCGTCAGCGCGGGCGTCGATCGCTCCGTCGTCGTCGGGCAATCGCTCACGCTGAGCGGCTCCGTCAAGGGCGGCGTCGTCCCCTACACCGTTGCGTGGACGCCGGCGGACCTGCTGGTTCGCGCCGACGCCCTCTCCGTGCAGACGACGGCGTTTTCGGCTGCGGGGGCGTATACGTTCACGCTCCAGGTGACGGATGCGATCGGCCAGACGGCCAGCGACCAGATGGTCGTGACCGTTGCCGCGGCGCAGGTCAGCGATGTCGCGCCGCCGCCGAAGGACACCGGCCAGACCACCGCGGCGACCGATTCGGGCGACACGCAGACGCCGACGAGCCCCTCCGACCAGAAGGCCGCCGAGAACGAACCGACGTTGACCGTGCAGCCGCTTCTGTCGCCGTGCGGCAGCGGTGCCGCATCGGCCATGTTGGGCTCCGGCCTGCTGTTGGGCGTCGTCCGCCTGACCCGCCGCCGCCGGTGATCGTCGGCCCGACGTAGACCATGACCCCCCTCCCGTCGTTCAGCCGGCGGGCGGGGGGTTCTTCTTTTGCCCGCGTGCCGTGGCGCGACACGCCGGGCGAGCCCGGCAGCCCGACGCATCGGTTGACGAATCGCGCGGCGGGCGGAACAATCCGCCTGGCCGGTTGCCTTCCGAAGGCCGCTGACCGACGGCAGAAGGGACAGACGGAACAACGGACGGACGGTTCCCATGAAGGCCGAAATCGTCTACTTCTATGCGTTCGACGTCGCCGGCGACCTGCTCACCGAGCGGATGACCTCGCTGTTCGGACGACCGCTGACGCCGTTGTCCATCGAGCCGTACCGCCGCGCCCCCGCCGGCCTGTTCTTCTACCGGCCGCTCACGGTCTCGCTCGACCCGCTCGAACGCCGGACGGAGCGGGGGCCGGTCACCATCCAGGTTGCGATACGCCTCTTCGCCGTCGGCGCCATTTCCATCATGGCCCGCACGACCGTCGAGTTCGAGACGCTGGAGGACCTCCAGGCCTACCATACGCTGCGGTACGCCCCGCCGGACGGCAAGACGCTCGATGACGAGGTGCAGGCCCTCGCCTCCCGCGTCCTCGAGGCGATCCGGCCCTGCGCGGTCAAGCCCGCCGCGCGCCTGGTCGAGCCGGAGACCTACACCGTGTTCTGCCTGCGTCCGCCGGCGGACGAGCCCCACATGGTCGTTTCCTGGTTCGACACGGAACGCCGCCGGATCGCCGCGCTGCTCACGCAGGAGACCGACCCCGCCCGCCTCAGCGATCAGGAGGTCCGCGAGTCCACGCAGTATCATTTCAGCTACTACAGCGCCGACCTCGTCGTTGTGGACTGGGACGCCGCGCTGGTCGTGGACGACCCCCGCGCCTACGACGAGGTGTTCAACGTCTTCGAGCTGGCCAACCTCCAGCAGGAGGAGCTGACGGAGTACGACCGCCTCCTCGATGCCGCCCTGCAGCACGTCTACGACGACCTTCTGCCCGTCGGTTCGCGGGCCCCCCGCGGCCGGCGGCGCATCCAGCGCGAACTCCGCGAGATCCGCATCGATCTGGCCCGGCTGAGCGATGAACTGGGCAACACCACCAAGTTCTTCGGCGACTGGCACGTGGCCCGCATCTACGAGGGTGTCGCCCGGCGCTTCCACCTGGGCGACTGGGCCAGCAGCGTCAACCAGAAGCTCCGCACCCTCGAGTCGATGTACAACCTGCTCCAGCAGGAGCGCACGAACCGTATGATGCTGGTTCTCGAGACGGCCATCGTCGCGCTCTTCCTCCTCGACCTCGCCGCCCTGGTGCTGCTGAAAATCTGACCCCCTCTCCCTCCCAGGGAGAGGGACGGGGTGAGGGTGACCAATACTCCCGGTCCCTCCCAGGGAGAAGACCGGGGTGAGGGTGACCGGTTTTTGCCGTTTCGCGAGGAGTGGGATCGACCCTCCCCCAACCCCTCCCTGTCTCAGGGAGGGGAGTTTGCGGCCGCCTCTCCCTCCCAGGGAGAGGGACGGGGTGAGCCATGTAGGGCAGGTCGAGTCTTCGAGACCTCCATTGTGCTACAGATCAACCTGTCTCTTCCCGAACGCGATTACCTCGTTCAGGCTCCCGCTGCGGAAGCCGCGGAGGTCCATCGCCACGTACGCATAGCCGATCCGCCGGAACTCGGCGTCGATCTTCGCCCGCACGTCCGGCCGCATGAACGCCTCGATCTGTTCCGCCGGGATCTCGATTCGCGCCAGGTTGTTGTGGTGTCGGACGCGGCAGTCGCGCAGGCCGAGGCCCCGCAGGAACGCCTCGCCCTGCTCGATCATCCGGAGCTTGGCCGGCGTGATCTCCTCGCCATACGGGATGCGGCTGGCGAGGCACGGGCTGGCGGGCTTGTCGTGCGTCGGCAGGCCCATCCGCGCGGACAGGGCGCGGATGTCCGCCTTTGTCAGCCCCGCCTCGGCGCACGGCGCCCGGACGCCGTACTCCTGCGCCGCCTGAATGCCCGGCCGGAAGTCGCCCAGGTCGTCCGCGTTCACCCCGTTCAGGATCGCGTGGTAGCCTTCCGCCTTGAGGATCGGTCCAAGCTTCGCGTACGTGTTGCTGCGGCAGTGGTAGCAGCGGTTCGCCGGGTTCGCGCGGTAGTTGGGGTCGTCGATCTCGTCCGTCTCGATGAGCCGATGCGGCACGCCAAGCACCGCCGTCAGCCGCCGGGCCTCCTCGAGTTCCGCCATCGCGAGGCTGTCGCTCCGCGCCGTTGCCGCCAGGACGTTTTCCGCCCCCAGCGTGTCGGCTGCCACCTTGAGCAGGAACGTCGAATCCACCCCCGCCGAGAAGGCCACGATCACGCGCCGCAAGGGACGCAGGATCCCCCTCAGCCTTTCCAGCTTCTCTTCCAGCGGCGCGCCCGCGTCGGTCATTGTCGAACCGTTCATCCCGCGCCATCCTAGGCCCCCGTTCTCGCCGTTTCAATCGTCCGTTTGGCGCGGCGTCCTCTTCCCGCGAGAATCACGCGAACTCCCCCTCTCCCTTCAAGGGAGAGGGGCGGGGTGAGGGTGGCCGATTTCGGTGGCCGACCAGCGAGCCGGATCGACCCTCCCCATCCCCTCCCTGTCTCAGGGAGGGGGGCTGGGGTGAGGGTGGCCGACCAGCGCAGGAGATTCCTCCGTGTCCAGCACAGTCCTTCTCGTCGTCCTTGCCTTTGTCTTCGGGGCGGGAGGGTTTGCCGCCGCCCAGTCCCGACCCTCCACCGCGCCCGCCGGCCGCCCCGGCGGCAATCCGGCCTTCCGGAAGCTTGGCACCATCGGCTGTGATGTGGGCGAGGCGGCCCCCTTTGTCTTCCACGGCCGCCTGTATCGGCTCGAAGCCGTCCCCGCGACGGCCAAGGCGAACAGGACCGGTCAGCCTCACCTGCGCGTCATCGATGTGCGATCGGGCGAGGCGATGCCTCCCTTCGCGGCGGGCCGGGGTCCCGGTCGTGTGCTGGTTCGTGGCGAGCTGGCCTACGCCTACGCGGTCGATCGCCCCGGCGGGGCCTCCGTGTGCGTCTATACCTCGCGAGACCTCAAGACGTGGTCCGGCCTGATTGCGCTCGATACCCCGGGTTGGGGGATCGGCGGTCTTTCGGTGTGCCAGGGCCACGACCGGTTCGTCATGGCGCTCCAGGTCGATGGCCCGTTGCAGGAGACGGGCATGCCGCCCACGATCCGCTTCGCCGAATCGGCCGACCTCATGCAGTGGAAGCTTACGCCGCCACGATGCGTGTTCTCGCGGGACCGGTACACGGCCGCGCCCTGCCTGCGATGCGTCGAAGGACTGTACTACCTTATCTATGTCGAAGAGCGGCCCGGCCCGACCTATGAACCGCACATCGTCCGCTCGACGGATCTGATGTACTGGGAGCCCGGCCGCCGTAACCCGTTGATGCACCCCTCCGTGGACGACCAGAACATCGCCTGTCCGGCCCTCGCCGCCGATCGACGCGATGCGATTGCCAAGGCCGCCGACGTCGAGAACACCCGCATCGACCTCTGCGAGTTCGAGGGGCGGCTCATCCTGCACTACATCTGGGGCACCCCGCAGGGGCCCGAGTTCCTCGCCGAGGCGGAGTTTCATGGCACGCTCAGGGAGTTCCTCCGTGAGTTCTTTCCCCCCGCCGGCGGGTGATCTCGCCCCGAGCCGCTCTCGCGCCCCGTGGTCGCTCCGAACGGCCTTCGCCCGCGTCATCGTCGGCCTTGGCAACGTCTACCGCCGGCTCCTTGTCGTCGCGTTCGCGATCCTTGGCCCGCAGGCCGCCTACGCAATCACCGGCCTGATGGCTCGCGTCCTCTATCGCCTGCTCACGCCGCTCCGCATCCAAAGCGAGGCCCAGTGCCGTGCCGCTCTCGGCGAGCGGGTGCCGCCGGGCGACGTTCCCCGCATCGCCAGGCAGGCGTTCATCCACCGTATCTGGAACCTCGTGGATCTCATGCTCGCCGACCGGCTGCTGCATCCGGGCACGTGCCACCGCTACGGCGGGCGCCTGCCCGAGCCCTGCCGGTCGCGGCTTCTGGATGCCTGCCGACAAGGGCGGCCTGTAATTCTCCTGACGGCCTACTATGGCCCGTTCGATCTATTTCCGATCTTCCTTGGCTGCGACGGCGTGCGCGCTGGCGTCGTCTATCGGCGACACGACAACGCCGGATTTGACATCTGGCGGCGTCGGATTCGCGAACGCGGCGGCTGCGAGACAATCCCGGTCGAACATGCGGTCGATCGCCTGGCCGCGATCCTGGAGCAGGGCGGAACCGTTGCCATCGTCGCCGATCATCACGAAGAACGCCGCGGATTGCCGGTGATGTTTCTGGGCCTACCGACGATGGCATCGCGCTCCGTCGGGCTGCTCGCGTGCCGCTACCGTGCGGCGGTGGCGGTCGCCGGGATACGGCGGGTCGGTCGCGGGTTCCGCTTTGTCGTCGTTGCGAGCGACGTCATCGAGCCGAACGATTGGTCCAGCGAGAGCGACCCTGTCGCATACGTGACGCGGCGTTACCTCCGCGCGCTGGAGCGAATCATCCTCGAAGACCCGACACAGTATCTCTGGGCGGCCCCCCGCTGGGGAGAGGCGCTCGCGCGGAAACTGGCCGGGGTTCCGTGAGAAGGGAATCGCGTCGGGCGATGCGGTCGGCGGGTCAGCTCTTGCCGCTCGATGCGTCGGCGATCGAGAAGCCCAGGCCGAGCGCCGCACCGGTGATGTCCCATGCGTCGGCGGCGAGGGCCTTCTCGGTCAACGGGACGCCGAGCAGGAGTGCAACCAGACCGGCTACGTACAATCGAACTCGCGTGATGCCCATGTTTGCTCCTTTCGGCAGGTTTCAGAAAAAGAGGCGGGCGTCTCGCATTTGAAACGCCCGCCTCACGGTCTCGTTGTCGTGCTCAGCGCTTCTTGCAGGCCTTTTTGCCCTTCTTGCACGACGCCTTCTTTGCGGCTTTTTTCTTAGCCATCGCAACTTCTCCTTGGTTCCAAAGTCGCTCGTCCCGCGTGACGCGAGCGGGACCTACTCGGACACCATACAAAGATGGTGCGCCGTGTCAATACCCTGATTCACCCCAATGTGCGCCGCGCGACCCGGACCGACCGCCGCCGATCGGACGACAGCCATCGCCGCAATGCCCGCCGAGGCGCGATCGGGCGGGCTTCGCATCGACTTCGCTCGTCCGCGCGGGTGCGCGCATGGCCGCTCGTGGACTCGAATCGCGCCGGGCATTCGAGTCCGCGCCAACGGCATGCGTTCGGCAGCGGGATCCCGCGGCACCGGGTGTTCCTTCGTCGGGCCTCGACCTCGGACTCCGCTCCAGGGGGCCATGCGACCGATATGAGGTAATGGGTGTATATGTCAGCACGGAAGGGCGTGCGCGCGTGCGCAGCAGGCGACAGACTGAAAGAACCGCCACAAACCCGCTGCGGTGTTGGAACCAGGGTGGATCGTAACCTTTTGTGTAATAGGTGGATATAGATCCATTAGTACAGCAGGGCCCACCACCCTGAAACCGGACAATGGGCATCTTCATGACAAGACCCTCCAGCTATATTTGCAAGAGCGGCGTTGCGATCGGCATGTTTGCCGCGATCAGCGGCTGGAGCTGGGCCGCCGAGCCCGGCCGCGCCGTCGGCCACGAAGAGACGAGCCTCGTGGCGGAGGTAAGGGCGGGCAGGACCTACGTGCAGATGGGGCAACCGGTGTATGTCGAGTTCTCCATCCGCAACGATTCGGATCAGCCGGTGACCCTCGCCGTGGCCGACCTTCCTGTGTCGCAGGAGCCGCCCGTCGGCATGGGGCTGCCTCTGGAGCACATCTTCAGCGGCAAGACCGGCGAATCGGTCGCGGTTCACGCGGAGAACGAGGCGAGGGCCGCGCGGGTTGCGTCACCGCCCCTGCCGTCGGAAGGCAGGACGATCGTGGTGGCGCCGCATGGAAGCGTCGGGGCTCAGCTCGATCTGGCGCGGTACTGCGATGTGCTGCGGCGGCCCGGCACGTTTCAGATCCTGTGGAGTCCTTACCGCGGCGCCCTGCAATCGAACAAGCTCCGGCTGGTTGTGGCGCCGTTGCGGCAGGCGACGATTCACACGGATTTCGGCCGAATGACGCTGCGGTTTTTCTATGATGAGGCGCCTCGCCACGTCGAGAACTTCATCGAGCTGGCGGAGAAGGGCTTTTACGACGGGTTGACGTTCCACCGTATCGTCCACGGCGGATTGATCCAGGGCGGGTGTCCGCGGGGCGACGGGACCGGCGTGCGGGCGGACGGCAAGCTCCTCGATGCGGAGTTGAGCGACCTGCCCCTCGACACCGGGGCCGTGGTCATGGCCACCGCGCGCAACGCCCCCGACACGGGGAGCAGCCAGTTCTATATCTGTCTCAGCCGCTTGCGGAGTCTCGAAGGCAAGCAAACGGTCTTTGCCCACCTTTATGGCGAGGAGAGCTACGAGACCCTGCGGAAGATCGGCTCCGTGCCGACCGGCGAACATGACCGCCCACTGAAGGCGGTTTACATTCGGAACATTTCCCTGGACAATGTGCCCCTGGATGAGGAGGCCCGGCTCGGCGGGCAGCGGGTCGGCGGTGCGACCGCCACCCAGAGTGCGGGGCGACCCGGCTCGACTGCGGCATCGTCGGCGGATCCCTCCTCAGGCCACCGTTCGCCCGGTTCGACGACGCAACCGACGACGGCCCCGGCTGTTCACGACAAACGAAAGCCGAAGGGCAAGCGAATCGGTTCGCGTTAGACCGTCGGGGATAGGGTGTTTGCGGCGTGGGACGGGCGTCGGGCGAATGACTGATAACGAGATTGGGCCGTGCTAGGCGGGGCGCTACCGGTGCCTTGTACCCGAAATCCGGTTTTGCGGGGCTGAAGGCTCCTGGAGGAGCGTCGTACATCGGATGGTGTGCCGCCGGGTCACGTTGAGGGTCGGGTCCCAAGCAGTGGGATCGGTGGACAACGGGTCAGGACCGAAAGGTAGCAGCCCACCTGCTGTATTCCAGGTGCCCTGGGGCAGCCCGGCCTGAGCGACCTACGGCATGCGCCGTCGCACGGTGTTTCGAAGGGAGATGCACGGCCCATTTTTTGGTTGATCGGTTCGTCGGTCAGCCGCGCGAACGCGGGGGCGACGGACGGACCGACGAACGGACCAAGGGGCGGACGCCATCCAATGTCCTACACCGTCCTGGCGCGAAAGTACCGCAGTTGGACGTTCGACGAGATCGTCGGACAGGATGCCATTGGCACGACGCTCAAGAACGCCATCACCTGCGGGCGGATCCATCACGCGTACCTCTTCACCGGCACGCGCGGCGTCGGCAAGACGTCGATGGCCCGGATCCTCGCGCGATCGCTGAACTGCCTCAAAGCGCCCGGGCCCACGATCAGCCCGTGCAAGGAATGCGAGTCCTGCGTCAGCATTGCCGAGGGGCAGGACGTCGATGTCATCGAGATCGACGCGGCCAGCCACACCGGCGTGGACAACATCCGCGAACTGCGGGCCAATGCGAACTACCGCCCGGCCCGCGCCCGGTACAAGATCTACATCATCGACGAGGTCCACATGCTCAGCGCCGGCGCCTTCAACGCCCTTCTGAAGACGCTGGAAGAGCCGCCCGGCCACGTGAAGTTCATCCTCGCCACGACCGATCCGCAGAAGGTTCCCGCGACGATCCACAGCCGCTGCCAGCGGTTCGACTTCCGCAGCATCAGCCCCGACCAGATCGGCGGGCAGATCCACAAGATTCTCAAGGAGGAAGGCTGCCAGGCCGACGAGGCCGTCGTCCGCCGGGTCGCCCGGCTGGCCAACGGCTCGATGCGCGACGCCCTGTCGCTGCTGGACCAGTTGCTGTCGATGTCGCCCCAGGGGCTCTCCGCCGAGCTGCTGGAGGAGATCCTCCCCACGCCGCACGACCAGATCCTCGCCGAGTTGATCGACCGATGGGCCGACCACGATGCGGCGGGGGCCCTCGGGCTGCTCGACCAGTGCATCGCGCAGGGCTACAGCCTCGACCGCTTCTGTGACGCCATGATCGACCAGTTGCGGACGCTCATGATCCTCGCCGTCTGCGGGCCCGACACCCAGCTCGTCGATGTCCCCGCGGCCCACCGGCAGGAGATCGTCGCCCGCTCGGCGAAGTTCGACGCGGCGGCGTACGTCCACCGGATCGCCGTGCTCGAGGAACTGCGGCGGAACATCCGCTTCAGCCAGGCCGGCCGTGCCCTGGCCGACGCCGTCGTCGTGCGGCTCAGCGAGGCCGTCCCGCAGGCGTCGATCGCGAAGCTGCTCGCCCACCTGGAAGGCGGCTCCGCGACCCCCGGCGCCGTCGAGGCCGGAAAAAAAAACCTCCGACCGAACTGACCGCGTCCGCTGAGCAGCCCCCGGCCGTCGCCCCGCGACCGGCGATGCCGCCTCGGCCGGCTTCCCCGCCGCCGCGACCGCCGGCGACCACACAGGCCGCTCCGCGGAGCTTTGGCGAGCGTCCGCGCCCCGGGCCGGCCCCACGCGCCCCGACGGGGGCATCCCCGCCGCCGATTGTTCCGGGCCGCGTCAACAGCGAAGACATGAAGAGCGCCATGGCCGACCCCCTGGTCCGCAAGGCCCTGGAACTGTTCGACGGCTCGCTGCTCAACGTCGAGCGGCTGAATCACAAGCCGGCGCCGTCGGCGGAAGAGACCGAGCGAGAAGCAAGCGAGAAGGAGGAATCCGAATGAGGCATGGCACCTGGCTCCCGTCCCTGCTGCTCAGCGTCAGTATCTCGGTCGGCGTCGATGTTCCGGCGACGCAGACCGCCCCTGCGCCGCCCGGCGCCACCCCGGCCCCCGCGATGCCCAAGGGCTTCGCCTCGGCCGACGCCGTCAAGCAGGCGATCAAGCGGGGCAAGGTCGCCCTGATCAATCCGTACCCGCCCGTGCCGGATGGCGTGAAGCTCACTGAGGGCATCGAGTACGGCAGGGTCGGCGAGCACGCGTTGAAGCTCGACCTGTACCGGCCGGCTGCGGCCACGGGACGCGTGCCCGGCGTCATCCTGATCCACGGCGGCGGGTGGAAGGGCGGTAACCGGGCCATCTACCGGTTCTATTGCGTCGCGCTGGCCGAGAAGGGCTACGCGGCCGCCACGATGTCCTACCGCTTTTCGACGGTCGCGCCGTTTCCCGCCGCGCTGCAGGACACCAAGTGCGCCGTCCGCTGGATGCGGGCGAACGCGGCGAAGTACGGCATCGACCCCGACAGGATCGCCGTCGCGGGCGGTTCGGCCGGCGGGCACCTGGCCATGATGGTCGGCTACACGCCGGGCGTCCCCGAACTGGAGGGCGACGGCGGCAACCCCGGCGTGAGCAGCCGTGTGCAGGCGGTGATCGACCTCTACGGCCCGACGGACCTGACGACCGAGTTCGCCCGCAGGCAGGGCGTGGTCGTGCAGTTCATGGGCGGCAAGCCGTACGAGGAGGCCGAGGCGCTCTACAAGCAGGCGTCGCCGATGACGCACGTAACCCGCGACGCCCCGCCGACGCTGATCCTGCACGGGACGGTGGACGACATCGTGCCGGTCGAGCAGGCGGACGCCCTGGCGAAGAGGCTGAAGGATCTGGGCGCACCGTTCCACTACGTGCGGTTCGAGGGCTGGCCGCACACGATGGACCTCGCCGAAGCAGTCAACAAACGCTGCCTCTGGGAGATCGAGCAGTTCCTTGCTCGCCACCTCGGCGCCGCCGGTCGATTGTCCCGATAGGCGTCGCGCGACAATAATCGGAACGAACCACGATCCCCAAGCCGGTTCGGCCTGGCGATTCGGCAGCGGGTTCGTTCACTTTGTTTCTGCGCGCGACGCCTCAGCCCGGCATTCCCACGAAAGCGGGAATCCAGGCCCTGGTTCCCCACATTTCCCGCTTTCGCAGGGACAGACCGTTGGCCTGTCGGCGGGGTACTCCGTTCCTCGGTTGGCCCGTTCGGAGCGCGGCGTTGCGGCACGCAGCGGCAGCCTCTACTTCTTGTAGATCGCCACCATCTCCTTGCACGTGATCGGCTTGATCTTGCTCGCGTTGCCGGCCTGGCCGAAGGCGACCATGCGGTCGATGCAGATCTTCTTCATCGCGTCGCGGGCCGGGCCGAGGTAGTGCCGCGGGTCGAACTCGCCCGGCTTCTCGGCGAAGACCTTGCGGATCGCGCCGGTCAGGGCGAGGCGGTTGTCCGTGTCCACGTTGATCTTGCGGACGCCGTGCTTGATCCCGCGCTGGATCTCCTCGACCGGCACGCCGTACGTCTCTTTCATCTGCCCGCCGTACTTGCGGATGATCTCGAGCAGTTCCTGCGGAACGCTCGACGAACCGTGCATGACCATGTGGCAGTTGGGCAGGCGCTTGTGGATCGCCTCGATGACGTCCATCTTGAGGACCTCGCCCGTCGGCTTCGACGTGAACTTGTACGCCCCGTGGCTCGTGCCGATGGCGACGGCGAGCGCATCCACACCGGTGTCCTTCACGAACTGCTCGGCCTGCGCCGGGTCGGTCACGTGTTCGAGCCCGCTGCCGCCGGCGCCGTGCCCGTCCTCGATCCCGCCGAGCACGCCGATCTCGCCTTCGACGGTGACGCCCTTGGCATGCGCGGCGTCAACGACCTGCTTCGTCGTCTTGACGTTGTATTCGTACGTGGACGGCGTCTTGCCATCCTCCATCAGCGAACCGTCCATCATCACGGACGTGAAGCCCTGATCGATTGCGCTGAAGCACGTCGCCGGCGAGTTGCCGTGGTCCTGATGCATGGCGATCGGGATGCTCGGGTGCAGTTCGGCGGCGGCGAGCATCAGGTGCCGCAGGTAGGCGTCGTTCGTGTACGCCCGCGCCCCGCGAGAGGCCTGGACGATGACGGGCGAGTCGGTCTCGACGGCGGCCGCCATGATCGCCTGGATCTGCTCCATGTTGTTGACGTTGAACGCGGCAACGCCGTAGTTGTTCGCGGCGGCATGGTCCAGCAGGATTCGCATGGGTACGAGTGGCATGGTTGAGCTAACTCCTTATGCTTAAGGCCTTTCGGTTGACTTTTCCGGACAGTCCCGGCCGAACACCCCGCCGGGAAGCGGGCAGTCTACCACGCCCCGCCCGCGGGGGAAAGACGCCCGTTGGCCGCCCGCCGGCCCAATGGACGCGAGCCGCAAGATGGGGATCAAAGTCCGTGGCCCACCGGCACTCGTCGCAAGAAGCGGGGTTCACACTCGAACTTCAGGTTCCGGCGGTGGCCCGGGTCGGCGACCGGCGTCGTCAGCGGCCGGGCCGGATGGCCGTCCTTTGCGGCAACGAAGTCGCGGCCCTATTCATCGGTACGCGCGGACGGGCGGGTCACCCGGCCAAGGCCGCCGGCGGATACGCCGATTACGCAGATGAATGCCCGCGACGCCTTCTCTCCCCTTCTCCCTCGCAGGGAGAAGGACGGGATGAGGGTGACCGATTTCAACCGCGGACCGGCGAAGCGGATCGACCATCCCCATCCCCTCCCTGTCTCAGGAGAGGTAGGGTGGGCGGTTCCGCGGTACTCCGCGGGTTCGCCCACCAGCTTGTCGGCCCCCTCTCCCTCGTAGGGAGAAGGACGGGATGAGGGTGTCCATCCGGCTGCATGGCCGTTCGTGCACGCACGTTTTTCGCGTAGTTCGTGTATACCGCGGTGCCCCAACAGAATCGAACCCCGAAACACGCGGAATACGCAGTTTGGGTTGGTTCCCCGCACCGAAGAAGGCAGGTCTGGCGACCTGCCCTACCTGACTTTCCGTGAACACGGTGTTCCGCCTGTCCGGCGAAGGTTCCTGACCCCGTTCGCCCATGCGGCCACGCACCTGTGCGACGGCCCCTCTTGACAGATATTTCGAAATCGTAATAATGGAGGCACAGGGGCGCTCTTCCTGTGTCGGGTCGTGTACCGCGATGCCGCGTTCGCACGCGGGGCGACGAGCAGGAAAACTCGTCCCGCCAGAAGGACTTGTTCCGGCAGGTCGTGGCACGGGCATCTTGCCCGTGGCGGAACGCCCGTGCCACGGGGTCTGCCGGGACAGGCCCATAAGGAGCAACGCATGTCGGAAACGAATCTGTCGCGTCGCGATGTACTGGGACAGAGTGCCGTGCTGGCCGGCGCGGCCCTGGCCGCCGGAGCGCTCGGCTTCCGCGCCGCGGCCGCCGAAAAGTGCGCGAACCTCGACCTGTCCACCGCCAAGGAGTGGAAACCCGCCAAGCCCCTCGGCGAAACGGCGCCCGTTCGCGTCGGCTGCATCGGTGTCGGCGGCCGAGGGTCCGGCCTTCTGAAGGACTCCATGAAGGAACCGGGCGTTACGGTCAAGGCGATCTGCGACCTCAACGCCGAGAAACTGGCGGCGGCCGTCGCCGCCGTCAAGGAAAGACAAGGCCACGAACCGGACACCTACACCGGCGACGATCACGCCTATCGCAGGATCCTGGATCGCGACGACATCGACGCCGTCGTCGTCGCCACGCCGTGCTTCCTGCACGGCCCGATGTACCTCGATTGCGCCCGGGCCGGCAAGAGCTTCTTCGGCGAGAAGCCGGCGGCGATCACGCTCGCGGATGCCGACGCCCTGTGCCGGGAAGTGCCCCGGGCGGGCATCGTGCACGGCATCGGCTACCAGCGGCGATCTTCGAAGATGTATCACGAATCCGTGCGGCTCGTTCACGACGGCGAACTGGGCGACCTGATCCAGGCGTACGCGGCCTGGGACAACGTCAACAGCCCGCGGATCGGCTGGCACAGCAAGCGTGCCAAGAGCGGAGACTGGATGCTCGAGCAGGCGTGCCACACGTGGGACGTACTGAATTGGGCCGTAGGCAGGCTCCCGGTCGCCGCGTGCGGGTACGGCCGCAAGGGTGTGTACGAAGCGCAGGATCCCGGCCGCGACGTCACGGACTACTTCGTTGCCACGATCGAGTACCCCGGCATGGCCGTCCGCTACAGCCACTCCTGGGGCATTCCCAACGATCCGCGGTTCAACGGCGTCTATGAGCGCATCATCGGCACGAAGGCCGCGCTGGAGATGGAGTCGGGCCACGTGCTCTACTATCGCGAGAAGGGCCGGCCCACGCGGAAGATCCCGCCCGACGCGATGAACCATCACGAGAAGGCGATCCGGGACTTCTACAACTGCGTTCGCAAGGGCGAGCCGTTCCCGAGCACCGTGATGAACGGGCGCGACGCGACGCTCGTCGGGCTGCTGGTCCGCCAGGCGGTGGACGAGCAGCGGGTCGTGACGATGGCCGAGGTCCTGAAGGGTGCGTGACCGCGGCGTGCCGGAGAGGCACGTCGGCGCCCGTCTGGAGGATGCGTGATGCCCCAAGCGAGGCCTTTGGCGATGGCAGCAGCGGCCTGCCTGGCCCTGGTCGCGGCGGTGACACCCGGACAGGCCGCCGAGGAAACGCAGCCGGCCCGCCGTGCGGCGCGCGATGCCGGCGCCGGCTGGACGCTCGTGGTTCCGGCGTACAGCGTGCTGAGTCGGACAACCTTCTTCGCCGCCGTGGAGAAGGCGAAAGCCCTGGGCCTGAAGAGCCTCGAAGGCCGTCCCTACAGGATCGGGGACGAGACCGGCGATGCGCAGCTGGATGCGTCCGCCCCGGATGAGGCTCTGGCGAAGTGCCGGAGAAGGCTCGCGGACGCGGGCATCCGGCTGACGTCCTACTATGCCGGCAATTGCGGCAAGGACGAGGCCGCCATGCGGAAGCTGTTTGAGTTCGGCCGGAAGATGGGCATCCAGACGTTTGTCGCCGAGCCGCGGCCGGAGGCCCTGGCGACGCTGGACAAGCTCGCCTGCGAGTTCGGCATCAACGTGGCCATCCACAACCATCCCCGACGCCCCGGGGATGCAAAGTACACGAACTGGGACCCGGATCGTGTCCGGCGCATGATCGAGACGTGCAGCAAGCGAATCGGATGTTGCGCAGATACCGGGCACTGGGTCCGGTCCGGCCTGGACCCCGTCGAGTGTCTTCGCAAGTACGAGGGGCGTCTGATCTGCCTTCATCTGAAGGATGTGAGCGCCAAGGGCTCCCAGGGCCGCGACGTCGTCTTTGGCACGGGCGTGGCGAACATGCGCGGCATGCTCGTCGAACTTCATCGTCAGCGATTCGCCGGGCCGATCACGTTCGAGAACGAAGCCGACGTGCCGGACCGGGTTCCCGACGTCGTCAAGTCGATCGAGTTCGTCAGGAAGGTGGCGGCGGAACTCAAACAGAAGGCGGAATGCCCCGTGAATGCCTGTACGATCGTCGTGGCCGGAGAGGCGTCCCATGCGTAAGGTCGGGTTCGGCCTGATCGGTTTCGGCGCTTGGGGCAGTTGTCATGCCCGGGCCATTCGCGAGTGCCCGCGCGCGGATCTGATCGCCATCGCCGAATGCGACGCGCGCGCCGGCCGGCCGGCCGAGACGTCGTGCCCGGGCGCGGCCGTGTATGCCGACTACCGCGAATTGCTCGCCAACCCCAGGATCGACGTGGTGGATGTCGTCCTCCCCAACGATCTCCACTACGAGGCAGGGCGTGCCGTTCTGGATGCGGGAAAGCACCTGCTGCTGGAAAAGCCGATGGCCCTGACCCTTGCCGACTGCGAGGATCTGATCGAACGGGCCCGCGCGCGGGGGCTTGTCCTCAGCGTGGCCCATCAGTTTCGCTTTTCGTCCCTGTGGGGGCGGATCAAGGAACTCATCGACGCCGGCGCGATCGGCGCCCCGGGCTATGTGAACATCGACCTGTGGCGAAACCCCTACCGTCAGGGGCGGGACGGCTGGCGATACGACCTTCGCCGGGTGGGCAATTGGATCCTGGAGGAACCGATCCACTTCTTCGATCTGGCCCGGTGGTATCTGAGCCGCTGGGGCGAGCCGCTGACGGTCTACGGCCGCGGCCACGCACGGCGGGCGGAGGCCCCGGGACTGCACGACAACTGCGCGGCCATCATGGGTTTTCCGGGGGGGTCGTTCGCCGTAATTTCGCAGACCCTCGGCGCCTGCGAGCACCATCTGGCGATGAAGATCACCGGCGAACGCGGCGCGCTCCGGGCGGATTGGAGCGGCGTGATGGACCGGACCTGGACCCCCACGTATTCGCTCCGCCACTTCGACGGCCAGGCTTTCCGCCCGGTGCCGATCGACCGGACCACGGGCGAGGTCTACGAGTTGGCGGACCTGATCGCGGACATGGCCGACGCCGTCGCCGACAATCGTCCGCCGCGGGTCAGCGGCGAGGACGGCCGCTGGGCGGTCGCGATGTGCCTGAAGGCGCAGGAATCCGTGGAATCCGGGGGCGTCGAGAGTTTCTGAGCGAACCGCGCAACGAGGCGCATCCGTCGGCGGAACCGCATGTCGAAACCGATCCAAATCAAGCGCGAGACCGTAACGCACCTCGAAGGCGAGATGCTTCGGCTCGTCCGCGCCCGCGGCGGGCTGTCGCGTGTCGAGCTGGCCCGCGAACTGAGGCTGGCGCCCTCGACCGCCGGCGTGTACGTGGACCGTCTCATCAAGGACGGGATCCTTCTGGAGAGCCGGCCGACAAGCCGGGCTGCCGGCCGACCGCCGACGCTCCTGCGGCCCGATCCCGACGCCGGCCGGTTCATCGGCGTCGATCTCGAGGCCCGGAACCTCCTGGCAACCGTCGTGGACTTCTCGCAGCACCCGCTTCGCCAGGTCCACAAGGAGATCCGGCCGGCCGATTCGGCGAAGCAGATTGTCCGCAAGATCGACCAGGCCGTCAGCGAGCTGATCGCACACGATCGCCGGCCGATCCTGGGCATCGGCCTGGGCGTCCCGGGAAGGATCGATCCGGTCGCGAAGGTCGCGCTCCACTACCCGGCGATCCGCGGCTGGCACAACGTGCCGCTGGGCTCCCACCTGAGCAGCAAGTTTGGTGCGCCGGTGTTCCTGGAGAACAACATTCGCTCGATGGCCCTGGCGGAGATGTGGTTCGGCGCGGGCCGCGGCGTGCGTCACTTCGTCTGCGTGGGCGTGCGTTCCGGCATCGCCGCCGGGGCGGTGGTCAACGGTCGGCTCCTGCACGGGGCACACCACCAGGCCGGCGAGATCGGGCACTGGGTCTGCGTGGCACATAAAAAGGGAGCGGGAGCCTGCCGGGGGGGCGGCCCGACGGGCGCCGGGCACCAAAGGCTTCCGGCCCCCTTTGCCCGGCTGGAGGAGGTCGCCTCCCTTCCCGCCATGGTCTCCGCTGCCGAGCGGGCTGTTGCCGACGGCCGAAAGACGACGCTCGCCGCCCTCCGAAGGCCGCTGGTGATCGACGACGTGCTGGAGGCCGTGCGGCAGGGCGACGCATGGGCCGGCGCGCTCCTCCGCCGGGTTGCCCGGGCTCACGGATGGGCGGTATACCAGCTCCAGGAGCTGTTTGACCCCGAGAAGATCATCTTTGCCGGGCCGCTGACCGGCCTGGGCGAACTGTATCTGGCCCGTGTGCGGCAGTCGGTTTGCGAATGGGCCGGCGCGGACCCGGCCATCGAACTCGAAAACTCGACGCTCGGCCCGTACAGCGGCACGATCGGCGCTGCCGCGCTGGCCCTGCACCAATGGAGACCCCGACGATGAGCATCGACTCGGCCATGCTTCTCGCGGTGGCCGCGCTCGCCCTGTCCGGCTTTGTTCAGAGTGTAACGGGCTTCGGCTTCGGATTGGTCTCCATGTCGCTGCTGCCGCTGTTGCTCAATCTCAAAGATGCGTACACCGTCGTGGCCATCCTGAACCTGGTCGTCTGCGCGATGACGCTGATCGGCAACCTGAAACATTATCGCTGGCGACTGGGGCTGGGGCTGATCATCGGCTCGTGCCTCGCCATTCCGGTGGGGTTCAAGGCGATGGTCTATCTGAAGTCCGACTGGCTGCTTCGTGGTCTGGGACTGCTGATCTGCCTGTTCTCGCTCAGCGAGATCCTGATGTCCAGGATTCGCCCGATCCGCATTCCGGAGCGGTTCGGATGGCTGATGGGAGCCGTCAGCGGCGGCCTGGGCGGGGCGTTCAACGCCGGAGGTCCGCCGGCGGTCATCTATGCCTACTCCCAGTCGTGGACCAAGGAGCACACTGTCGCCCTGTTGCAGGTACTCTTCGGAACGAGTTCCCTCATCCGGCTGGTCCTGCTGCAGAATGCCCGGATGCTTCGCGGCGATCTCCTGCGAATGGGCCTGGCGGCCATCGTGCCGCTGGTCCTGGCGATTTACGTCGGCACGCGCATCCTGCACCGCATCCCACGCCAAAGGCTGCGATTGATCGTGTTCCTGTTCCTGTTCGTGATCGGGGCCAAGTACCTGCTCCGGTTGTAGTGCCGTTTTCGACAAGAGGAGCGCAACATCATGAAACTGTTCATCGACACGGCGGACGTAAGCCAGATTCGCGAGGCATGGAGTTGGGGCATCGTGGACGGCGTGACGACGAACCCGACGCACGTCATGAAGACCGGTCGGCGCCCGATGGACGTCTATGACGAAATCCTGAAGCTCGTCGACGGCCCGGTGAGCCTCGAAACCGTGTCGCTCGATGCGGACAGCATCGTCAAAGAGGGCCGCGAACTCGCCCGGCTCGGCAAGAACGTCGTTGTGAAGGTCCCCGTGCTCCGCGAGGGTCTCAAGGCGGTCAAGGTCCTGAACGCCGAGGGCGTCCGGACCAATGTGACCGTTACCTTCTCGCCGTTGCAGGCCTTGTTGGCGGCCAAGTGCGGCGCGACGTACATCAGCCCCTTCGTCGGCCGCCTCGACGCCGTCGGGCACGTCGGCATGGACCTCGTACGGCAGATCCGCGCGATCTACGCCAACTATCGGTATCCGACGCAGGTCATCGTCGCCGCCGTTCGCCATCCGGTCCATGTGCTTGAAGCGGCCCTGGCCGGCGCCGACGTCTGCACCCTGTTTTTCGACACCCTCAAGCAGCTGTACGACCATCCGTTGACGGACCTTGCCGTCGAGACGTTTCTCAACGACTGGGCGAAGGCCACGGGGGCATCGCCATGACGACCTACCCGCTCTATCTCAACGGCCGGTTCGTGTCGGCGGGCGAGACGATCCCGGTTCACAACCCCGCCACGGGCAAGCCGTTCACCCGGATGGCGACCTGCGGGCGGGAGCCGGTTCGAGCGGCGATCGAGGACGCCCACGCGGCCTTTGCGGCCTGGCGGCGCCTCCCGGGCAAGACCCGCGGTGAGTTCCTGTCTCGCATCGCCGACGAAACCGAACGGCGGAAGGACGACATCGCCCGCGTCATCACGCTGGAGAACGGCAAGCCGCTGGCCCAGAGCCACGGCGAAGTCGCCATGAGCGTCGATCACCTGCGGTGGTTTGCGGAAGAGGCCCGGCGCGGCTACGGCCGAGTCATCCCCAACACGGTCACGGGGAAACGCCACCTGGTTATCAAGACCCCGATCGGCGTCGTCGGGGCGATCGGCCCGTGGAACTTCCCGCTGGTGCTGGGAATCCGCAAGGTCGCCCCGGCCCTGGCGGCCGGATGCCCGGCGATCCTCAAGCCCGCCAGCGCCACGCCGGTCTCGACGGCCCTCTTCGCGGAGTGCGTACACGCCGCCGGCCTTCCGCCGGGCGTTTTCCAGATGATCGTGGGCACGGCCGCGGACGTTGCCGCGGAGTTCGTCGAGAACCCGCTGTGCCGCAAGATCAGCTTCACCGGCTCGACGGAGGTCGGCCGCCGGCTGATCGCCGCCGCCGCCGCGATGGTCAAGCCGCTGTCGCTCGAACTGGGCGGGTGCGCACCGCTGCTGGTGTTCGAGGACTGTGACATCGACCGCGCCGTCGAGGGGACCATCCTGGCCAAATTCCGCAACGCCGGTCAGTCCTGTATCGCGGCCAACCGGGTCTACGTCCAGCGATCCGTGTATGCGCGGTTCCTGGATCTACTGGTTGTTCGCGTGCAGGCCCTGAAGATCGGCAACGGCCTCGAACCGGAGATGGACATCGGCCCGCTGATCAATGACCAGGCCGTCGCCCACGCCGAGCGCCATGTGCAGGACGCCGTGGCACGGGGCGCGCGACTGCTGTGCGGCGGTGCGCGACTTGCGGGATCGCCGGGATCCTTCTTCGTGCCGGCGGTGCTCGCGGACGTGCCGGATTCCGCGGTCTGTTTCCACGAAGAGACCTTCGCCCCGATCGCCCCCGTCAGCCCGTTCGATACCGAGGCCGAGGCCATCGAGCGGGCAAACGCCACGCCGTACGGCCTGAGCGCCTATGCCTTTACGCGCGATCTTGATCGGGCGTTCCGCCTCATGGAATCTCTCGAGGCCGGAATGATCTCCATCAACGACGGCCTGCCCACGACCACCTGCTGCCCGTTCGGCGGCGTCAAGCAGAGCGGCTGGGGGCGCGAACTGGGCATGGAGGGCATGGAATCGTTCCTCGAAACCAGGCACATTTCGTTGGGAGTACACGCATGAGTTCGCCAGAGCCCCCGACCCTGATCCCGGCCGACCGGGAATCCTTCCGGTACATCGAGAAGGTCAACCCGTACCTCTCGAACCTGGATCTCCTCTCGTACGGAGTCTACGAGCTGCGCGGCCCGGCGTGCTCCGGGACGATCGCCCACCCCGACGACGAATCGCTGCTCTTCTGCTGGAAGGGCTCCGCGATGGTTTCGATGGGCGGGGCGGACTATGCGATGTCGTACTACGACGTCCTCTATATCCCGCGCGGCGAGCCCTATTGCCTGAGCCAGGACGGCGGGGCCAGCGCGCTCATTCTCTGCCGGGCCACGGCCGAGTGTCGCCACCCGCCGTTTCACGCGCGGTGGGCCGAGTTCTCCCGCGACGAGAGGCGGATCCGCCGTCTCCAGGGCAAGGACGTGTACCTGATGTTCGACGTCAGCGAGCCGGCCGACAAGCTGATGGCCGGCTTCACGCTGTTCCGGCCGCACCAGCGCTCCTGGCCGCCGCACAACCATACCGACCAGGAGGAAATCTACATCTTCACGCGGGGGCGCGGCTCGATGGAGGTCTACGCCGACGAGGAGAACAAGACCTTCGTGCATTCGGTGCGAGAGGGCGATGCCGTCGCCATCCCCGTCCTCAACTATCACCCGGTCTTCAGCCAGGACGAGGAGCTGGACTTCATCTGGTGCATCGCGGGCAACCGCTACTGGGTCGGCGACAAAAACAAGGATTTCATGAACGCCACGGTGGACAAGCTAACCACGTGAGGATCGCGCGCGCAGCCCGGACGTCCCAGGCGGAGCACCGCCGCGTCAGGGCTCCCGGGATCGATTGCGTTTCACCTGGACAACTGCGGCGGGTAGAAGTACCCCATGGAGGCCATCGCCACATCCAGCCGGTACAGCCGGTCCTGCATCAGGCACGGACGGCGGGTCGTTGCCGGGATCGTCGTCGTGTAGATGCGAATCTCGCCCGGCAGGCTCGCGATCACCTCCTCGCGCCAGTCGCCGAGGCAGTCCGCGATCGTGACCACGTTGCCTTCGATCGGCTCGTACGTCCTGCCCTCCAACCGGCCGACCTTCCCCTTGCGGATGATCTCCTTCTGTGCGTCGGCGTCCCACCAGACCGCCCGCGGAGCCAGCCCGCCGATGTCCCTGTCGCCGATCCGTTTGCCGGCGGCCGTGTAGAGCCAGTGCCGGCTGCCGTCCCGCTCGCCTGCGTAGCACTCCTGGCCGGGGTGCTCGGCGAGGACGTCCGCGCACATGCCCTGCCCGTGGACGTGCGTGGTCGATTCGTCGCAGCCCCAGAGGAGTCTGCCGGTCCTTGCCTCGACGAGGCAGACGGCGTCGCGCTTCTGCCGCGGCTCGATTCCGTAGAAGATCTCGAGGCCCGGGCGGCCCGGATCGATGTCGCCGACGTAGCACACGTCCGGGTGGCCGACGCCCCGTGTCCAGAGGCCCTTCCCGTTGTCGTCGAGCACGGCCGAGCCGAGGATGACCTCGTCGCGCCCGTCGCCGTCGATGTCGGCCGCGTGCATTCCGTGCATGCCCTGACCGTCGTAGCGCTCCTTTTCGCTCTTCGAGTTCCACCGCCAGACGGGGTTGAGCTGCCCGTCGTACGCCTCGACCTTGATCTGCGTGTACGTGCCGCGCTGGACGATCAGGTGCGGGCGTTTGCCGTCGAGGTACGCCACGCCCAGCAGGTTGCGGCAGTAGTGGTTGTATTTCTCGTAGCCGCTGCGGTCGGGCCACGGCAGCTTCTTGACCACTGCGCCCGTCATGCCGTCGAGCTTTACGAGCCATTCGGGCCCGGAGGTGACGCGCCCGTCCGGATCGCGCGGGTCGCCCTCGCCGGCCTTGGTGTAGACCTCGGCCTTGCCGTCGCCGTCGAGGTCGTAGACGACGTACGGGGAATACCAGATGCCCTCCTCGATCGACCAGTCCATGTCGTACCGCCAGAGGAACGTGCCGTCGGCCAGATACGCCTCGATCTTGAAGGTGTCCTGGCTCTTCTTCCAGTAGCCGGGCTTCTCGTAGGGGTCCACGTTGAAGTCGGGTTGCCTGATGACGAAGTCGTACCGCCCGTCGCCGTTGAGATCGCCGACGGCCGCCTTCTGCGGCGTGTATTCGCCCTGGAGCCGGATGCGGACGTACGACGCGCCGGCGGGCGTCGGAGCCGGCGCAACAGGGTCCGCCGCGATCGGCTTGCCGCGCGGCCCCGGCGCCGTCCGCACGACGTACCGCGGCGGATCGGGCTCCCCGTCGCGCGGCGCGGCCTCGTCAATCAGGTTCGTCCGGTCGCGGATCGGCGCCGGGTTCAGCTTCGTGGTCCGGCCGTCCGCCGTCATGCGGAGCACGTCGAACGCGATGTCCGCGGGATCGTCGTCCAGTTGTCGCCACCCGACGTACACCGACCCGTCCGCCCGTCGCAAAGCCACCACGCCGCGATCGAGCCTCTCCCCGGCCGCCGCCGCACCGGCCATCAAAACGCACATCATGCTGCCGAATACCGCGCGCGCCATTGAAAATCCTCCGCCGCCTTTCCTGCTTTCGCACATTTCCGCTTTTTCATTTTCCCGGCAGGGGCTCCTGCCGCCCGCTTCCGTCATTGCGGTTCTCCGCCCACGAGCTGCCGGATCGCTCTGGCCATCGGCGTCATGTCCGCCATCGGCTTCAGGAAGGCGTGTTCGCGCCGGACGCCCACGGTCTCGACCTCGACCGGGACGGCGTAGCTCGTGGACCCGGTGTGGATGACGTACTTCAGTTCGGGCCGGAGCTTGTGCGCCTCCAGGACGAAGGCGTTCCCGTCCATGCCCGGCAGCCGGATGTCCACGACGGCGACGTCAAAGGTGTTGTCGCGGAGGACGAGCAGGGCCTCCTCGGCACTGGCGGCGGTGGAGACCGTGAACCCTTCATCTTCGAGGAAGAGCCGCAGATTCGTGCGGACCATCTCTTCGTCGTCGAGGACCAGCACTCTCGGAACAGCGGCGTTCATGGAACGTTTCTCTCCAGGGGAAGACGGACGATGAACCTGGCGCCCCTGCCGGGTTCGGACTCTGCGGAAATCGTGCCCTTGTGGTTGCTGGTGACGATCATGTACGAGACGGACAGCCCCAGGCCCGTGCCCACGCCCGCTTCCTTCGTCGTGAAGAAGGGTTCGAAGACGCGACGCCGGACCTTCTCGCTCATGCCGGGGCCGTTGTCCTCGACCTCGATCCGGGCGTACGCGCCTTCGCGGCGCGTTCGAACGACGATGCGCGGAGGCTCCGGACGTTCGGCGCCGGCGAGGGCCTGAGCGGCGTTCTTCAGGAGGTTGAGAAGCACCTGCTCGATCTCCGGCGCCGAGCACGGCACCGCGGGCAGGTCGGGAGCGTATTCACGGACGATCTCGATCCGCCGGAAGTCGTATCGCTTCCGGATGTCATAGTCGCTGGCGGCCAGGTCGAGCGCGCGGTCGATCAGCTCGGGCAGGCAGGCCGGCGTCAGCTCCAGCGGGCCGCGCCGGCTGAACTGCAGCATGTTCGCGACGATCCGCGCCGCCCGCTCTCCCGCCGTCCGGATGCTGTCGAGCATGGTGCGGATGTCGCGCTTCTCCAGATAGGCGCGAATCGCCTCGAGCGATGTGCCGCATTCGGCGGCGGCCGCCGCGTTCTGCGGCAACTCGAGCGAAGTGCGCCGGTCGATGTTCTGCACGCCCTGGAGGATGACGCCCAGCGGATTGTTGATCTCGTGGGCCGCCCCGGCCGCCAGTCCGCCCACCGACGCCATCTTCTCCGACTGGATCATCATCTCCTCGATCCGCACGCGGTCGGTGACGTCGTCCACGCGGATCACGGCGCCCTCGACGCCGTTCGTCGTCAGCGGATAGATCATGATGTCGGCGACGCGGGCTTCGCCGTTCCTGGGCAGCCGGACCTTCTCGCTCCTCACGACGCTCCGCTCGCGGATCGCCGTGGCGATCTTCTCCATCTGGCCCGCCAGGTGCGGCAGTACCGCATCGAGCGGCCGGCCCAGGGCGTCCTGCGCGGCCACGCCGCTGGCAAGCTGTGCCTCGCGGTTCCAGTTCGTCACGCGGCCCTCGGGATCGACACCGACGAGGACCGACGGCATCGAGTCGATGATGTTCGCCAGCAGGCGCCGCAAACGCTCCATTTCCGCCTCGATGCGCCTTCGTTCGGTGATGTCCAACGCCGTCGTGGCAAGCCCCGCCGACAGGTTTCCCGGGTCGATCGGGCTCGAGCCCAGCAGGACGTCGATGGTCTTTCCATCCTTGCGCCGCCACCGCGCTTCTGTTTCGCCAAGGCCGTGTTGCCGTACCCGGTCGTACAGTTCGCGCCCGACGCGGGCGAACTCCTGGTCGTCGCCATAGAGCATGCGCATGTCCTGCCCGACGAGTTCGTTCTCGGCGTAGCCGGTGATCCTGCAGAAGTGCTGATTGACCGTCCGCAGGGTGTTTCCGGAGACGAGAGCGACGCCGGTGGGTTCGGCGGCCAGCATGCTTCTCATCTCCGCTTCGCGGGCCCGGAGCTGCTCCTGTGCCGCGAGGCGGGATTCCTGATCGAGAAACAGCATGCAGATCAACAGCGAGCCCACCGGGTAGATGGTCATCACCGGGAAGGCGATCTGGCGGAGCACGTCTTTCGACACGGCGCCGGGCAGTGTCGCGGTGAGAAGAAGCATGACGAAATGAACGACGAGGCCGAAGGCCAGCAGGTACCACGGAGCCGTCAGGCCGGGCCAGCGCCGTCGCAGATAATGATAGGCTATGCCGATGCAGGCCGATGCCGTGATCACGCTGACGCCCATGATCGCCCCCGCACCGCCCAGCCGGAGGCGATAGGTCGCGGCGATCACGGCGGCAACGACCCCGGCAACCGGGCCGCCAAAGAGCCCGGCGACACTGATGACGATCGAACGTCCGTCGAAGATAATCCCCGGCAGAAGCCGAACCGGCGTTGCCATGCCGACGATCGCCACAATTCCGAAGAGCATTCCGGACAGGATCCGGGGCATCGTCGTGCCCTTTTTCCAGCGGCGCACGATCAGGCTGTGAACGATGCTCAGCGCAACCAGCAGCGAGATATTGTTGAGCAGGTTCAGGAATATCACGGCTTCCATATCTCCCGCTCAGCGAAACTGCCGCTCGACGAATCCGGTTTCTCCACGATTCCGTCAAACGACAACGACCCGGCGGCGGCCGTTCCCTGACTGCTTGTTCGCGCGCTCATGCGTTCGGTGCTGACGAGGTCCGCGGTTCCGTTTCCATTCGGAGTCGCCCTTCAACATCCGACGCCTGGAGGAAATGGAGCGCATCCAGGAAATGCATCTGGAGGCTCCCCGGACCGGCCGCGCGCTCGGCCGCCATCTCGCCCGCGATGCCCATCATGGCCATGGCGTGCGCGGCCGCCCGCAGCGGCGAGGGGTTCACGGCGGCGAACGCGCTCGTCAGCGCCGAGGCGGTGCAGCCGAGCCCTGTGACCCGAGGCATCATAGGGTGTCCGTTGGCTACCCGCACGGCGAATTCGTCCGACACGATCACATCGACGGCTCCACTGACAGACACGACACAGCGGAATTGCCGGGAAAGCTCCCGTGCCAGGCTAAGAACTTCATCGGGCGCGAGCGTGCTGTCAACCCCCCTGGTCCCGCGGCCGGCACCGACCAAGGCTTTGATCTCAGATGCGTTCCCGCGAATGATCGTCGGAGGTGTGTCGCGGAGCAGCCGCTGCGCCGTCGTGGTGCGGAACGCCGTGGCCCCGCACCCGACCGGGTCAAGCACAATCGGAATACCCCGGCGTCGCGCTTCGTGCCCCGCGCGGGCCATCGCGTCGATCCACGGGGCGCTCAGCGTTCCGATATTGATCACCAGCGCCCGCGCCAGGCCCACCATTTCCTCGACCTCGTCGATGGCGTGGGCCATTACGGGCGATGCTCCGACGGCCAGCAGCGCGTTGGCCGTCGTGTTCATCACCACATAGTTCGTGATGTTGTGGACCAGCGGGGCCTCCGCCCGGATCCGCTGAACGTCCGCCCAGATCTCCCGGGCCCTGGCTGCTCGATCGGCCGCTGCGTCCATCAGGTTATTTCCCGGCCATCGCCATTGCCGGCGCCGGCGCCGACTCGGGCCTCGTCTTCGCCAACGTGAAGAAGAACGTCGTTCCCTGCCCCGGCCCGGCCGACTCCAACCAGATCCTCCCCCCGTGCAGTTCCACGATCCGCTTGACGATGGCCAGGCCCATGCCCGTGCCCTCGATCTCCGGGTTCAGCTTCTCGAACAGCCCGAACAGCCGTTGCTGATGTCTCGGGTCAATGCCCATCCCGTTGTCGCGGACGAACAGCACCGGTGCACCGTTGCGCTCCTCCACGCCGATCTCGACTTGCGGCGCCGGCTGGTCGCCCATGAACTTGACCGCGTTGTCGATCAGGTTCTGAAAGACCTCGCGCAGCCGCGGCCGGTCGCCGTGCAGGACGTACGGCGTGTCGGTGACGCGGACCGAGACGCCGCGCTCCGCAATCCGCCCGGCGACCAGCTCGATTGCCTCTCGCGCGAGGTCCTGGAGCGAGGCGTCCTCCGGCGGGTTCACCTTCCGGCCGATCCGCGACAGTTCCAGAAGCTCATCCAGCAGGCTTTCCATCTTCTTCGCCGCATTCTCCACGAAGTGCATGTCACGGTGGATCCGCTCGGCGTCTCCGGCGTCGAGATCCTGTCTCAGCTTCGCGAGAAAGCCCCGGATGGTGACCAGCGGACTCTTGAGATCGTGCGAAGCGGTATAGGCAAACTGCTCCAGCTCTTCGTTCTTCCGCCGCAGCGCCTCCTCCGCCTGCTTGCGCACGGTGATGTCCTGGAACGTCTCGACGGCCCCCATCAGGTTGCCGCGGGAATCGCGGATGGCGGCGGCGGCGAAGTGCAGCCACCGTCCTCCGTCACCGATGTTCGCGAAGAACTCGGTGGCCTCGTAGGCCTCCGGGGCCCAGTCGCATTTCCTCCGGATCCCGGGATACCAGGAGGCGATCGCCTCCGTCTGTCCGTCCACGAGCAGGTCGCACAGACACGGCCGGCGGTGGTCGTAGAAGGCCCGCCAATGCTCGCGCGTGTTCAACACGTCCTCCGGCCGGATCCCGGACAGTTCCTCCAGGGCCCGGTTCCAATGAATGACTCGGTGGTCCTTGTCGATCACGAAAGCCGGAATCGGGGAGCCGTGCAGGATGCCGCGGAGCTTCTGCTCGCTCTCCACCACGGCATCCTCCGCGATGCTCGTCTGGATGACCTGCGAGGCCGTGCCGGCCAGCGTTTGGAGCAGGGCGTCCTCGTCTGCAGAGATTTCGTGCCGGCTGAAGAGCGCCAGCACCCCGACGGGCGCACCCTCCGACGACGTCAGCCTGTAGCCGGCGAAGGCCACCAGGCCGAGTTGTGCCGCCCATGTGGGATCATGGATCCGCGAGTCGTGGACGACGTCGTTCGTGAGAAACCTGTCTTCTTCGCCTGTGGCGATCCGCCCGATTTTGTAGCTGCCCAGGGGCACGCGCCGGTGCTTCTCGCCGTCCAGATGGGTGTACCGTCCCGAGCTGGCCGTCAGGTGCAGGCACCGGTCGCGATGGGGACAGGCGTGGGCGCCTTCGGTTCCGCACGCATGCAGGCATCCCGCCTCGCAGCGATCGCCGGGCCCGACGATCCAGATGCGGGCGAAGTCCGCCCGAAACGCGGCTACCGCGGCGTCGGTGATCCTCTGCAGCTTTGTGGCAAGCGGCGCCGGCTTCAGCAGGTCTTCCCGCACGGCATTCAGCCCGCGGATGCACTCTTCGCGAAGGCGGCGTTCGGTGATGTCGGTGACGAAGCCCTGAACGAACAGCGGCCGACCGGCATCATCGCACACCGTCTTGGCGTTGAAGGATACCCAGATCGTCGCCCGGTCTTTGCGGCGGTACTCGATCTCCCGCTCGAGCACGACGCCGCGTTCGCGGACCTCGGCGATGAACGCGTCGCCGTCCTCGGGCCGGACGTGGAGCCGGTGCCGCAGGTCGGTCAACTCGGCGAGGACTTCCTCAACCGAGTCGTAACCGAGCATCCGTGCAAACGCCGGGTTCGCGCTGAGAACCCGCCCTTCGAACGACGTCAGGAATATTCCCTCGACGGCGTTTTCGACAATAAGCCGGTGACGCTCTTCGCTCCGGCGCAGCCCGGCCATCGTGTCTTTCAGCCGGTTGGCCATGGCGTTGAGCGTTTCGGCCAGTGTGCCGATTTCGTCGCGTGAACGAACCTCGACGGTCTGGGTGAGGTCGCCCTGGGCGATCCTTTCGGCGACCCGGGTCATTTCGCCGACAGGCCGGGCGATGGTCCACGCCAAAAAGGCGCTCGCCAGGCCGATTGAGAACGTGATCGCCAGCCCGGCCAGAACCATGGTGCTGATCATGCGGCTCCGGCCCGCCGTCAGGATGGCCTGGTCGCGCTGAAGCTCATCATCGTAGGCGCTCACCCCGATGACCCAGTCCCACGGCGCGTAGTAGGCGAGGCGGGCGGTCTTCCATCGCGGCTGGGGTTCCCCCGGGTTCTGCCAGCGGTAACGCTGGGTGGCCAGTTCCCCGGGGCGCAAGCCCGTTGCCTTGTTGATGATCGCCTGGACCACGTAACCGCCGTCGCTGTCCCGGCTTTCCCAGATGTTCTCGCCGTCGCGTTCGCCGTCCTGCGAGATGACATAGCGCCCGCGATCCTCCCCCTTGCCGCTCAGAACATAGACGTAACCCGTCCTGCCGACCCGGGTCTGCAGGACGGCGTTTCGTATTCGTGCCTCCACGACCTTCTGCTGAACCCCGACGTACAGCATCCCCACCAGTCTGTCCTCGGCGTCTTTGATGGGCTCGTAGGCGGTGAGATACCACGTATTGACAACATACGCGCGCCCCCGGAACCTCTCGCCCCGCAGGACGGCGGCGATGACCGGACTGGGCGTGCCGTCCGGGGCGATCGCGGGGACATAGGTGCCGATCGCTCGCTTCCCCTCTGCGGTCATGACCGTCGTGGCGACGCGAAGCATGTCGCCCTGTTCGTTCATTCTCTGGAAGATGGTGACGGTCTCGCCCACGAGCGTGGCCACTTCATCGACCACAAGGGTTTCGACTTCGGGATGGCTGTTCTGGCCCAGCCATCGGCCGCCGACCATCATCCTGGGCAGCCGGACTTCGGTCGTGGCGTTGTTGAACTGATTCACCGCCGTCCACGTCACGGGTTCGTTCGCAAGGCTCACGCCGCCGAGGTTGGCGAGTACGCGCCGCGCCACGTTGAGGTTGGAGCCGACCTGTTGTTGAGCCGCCTCGTCCTCCACCCGAACAAGGTTGTAGACGCCCAGCGCGATGTGGTCGAGGTCCGCGTTCATCAGCGCATCGGCCTCGTTCCGGGCGATCGCGTGATACTGGCCGCTCTGCCACACGGCGAGGGCCACGAGGGCGACCGCCGTGATCAGCACACCGCCCATCCCGAGCAGGAATACCTTGACACGCAGCCGGAGGTCTCTCAGAAAACAAAGCATGGCCTTCACCTTCACGGACACCGCTTCCGCCCCTCAGGCGAAGCCGGCTTCCGGCCGAGGGCGCGATCGTCGGCCCCGCCTGCCCTGTCATGCTGTCTAGGCTCACGCGCAACACGGCTCCGAATCCCGCTGCGCATGAACGATGCCGGCGGCGGCCGGGGTGGGACGTGTCTTCGCCAGCGTGAAGAAGAACGTCGTTCCCTGCCCCGGCCCGGCCGACTCCAACCAGATCCTCCCCCCGTGCAGTTCCACGATCCGCTTGACGATGGCCAGGCCCATGCCCGTGCCCTCGATCTCCGGGTTCAGCTTCTCGAACAGCCCGAACAGCCGTTGCTGATGTCTCGGGTCAATGCCCATCCCGTTGTCGCGGACGAACAGCACCGGTGCACCGTTGCGCTCCTCCACGCCGATCTCGACTTGCGGCGCCGGCTGGTCGCCCATGAACTTGACCGCGTTGTCGATCAGGTTCTGAAAGACCTCGCGCAGCCGCGGCCGGTCGCCGTGCAGGACGTACGGCGTGTCGGTGACGCGGACCGAGACGCCGCGCTCCGCAATCCGCCCGGCGACCAGCTCGATTGCCTCTCGCGCGAGGTCCTGGAGCGAGGCGTCCTCCGGCGGGTTCACCTTCCGGCCGATCCGCGACAACTCCAGCAGCTCTTCCAGGAGGCCGCCCATCTTCGCCGCAGCGTTTTCCATGAAACGCAGATCGACGTCCACCTGCGACCGGTCCCCGTCCTCGAGGTCCTTCCTCAGCTTTCCGAGGAACCCCTGAATCGTCACGAGCGGGCTCTTCAGATCGTGCGACGCCGTATACGCGAACCGCTCCATTTCCTCGTTCTTGCGGCGCAGCTCCTCCTCCTGCCGTTTGCGGTCCGTGATGTCGCTGTGCGTGCCGATCGCCCGTTTCGGCCTGCCGTCCGGCGTGCGCGTGATGATCTTCCCACGGTCGAGGATCCACTTGTACGTACCGTCCTTGCAGAGAAGCCGGTGCTCGCTGACGTACACCGGGGCGTCCCCATCGAAGTGGCGCCGAAGCTCGGCATAAACGTGCTCGCGGTCCTCCGGGTGGATGCGCTTGTGCCACTCGTCCAGCGTGTCGCCGATCTCGTCGTCCGCGTAGCCCAGCATCGCCTTGAGCCGGTGCGAATAGAACACCTTGCCCGTCGGCACGTCCCAGTCCCACACGCCGTCGCCCGCGCCCTCCAGGGCGAACTGCCACCGCGCCTCGCTTTCCCGCAGAGCCTCTTCCGCCCGCAAGCGCGATTCCTGGTCCAGGAACAGCATGCACATCAACAGCGTGGCGACCGGGTAGAGCGTGATCACGGGGCCCGCAATCTGCCGGAACACGTCGCGCGATACCCCGCCCGGCAGCCTCAGCAGAAGCGCCAGCATGACGAGGTGAACCAGTATGCCGAACCCCAGGAGGTGCCACGGCGTCACCCATCGAGGCCGGCGGCGGCGCAGGTAGTGGTACGCGATCCCGATGCCCGCCGCCTCCAGGATGACACACACGCCCACGATCGTCCCCGCACCGCCCAGCCAGAGCCGATAACCGGCGGCGATACCGGCGGCGATGGCCCCCGCAATCGGGCCGCCGAACAGCCCGGCGACACTGATGACGATCGATCGTCCGTCGAAGATGATCCCCGGCAGGAGCCGCACGGGGGTCGCCATGCCGACGACGGCCACACTGCCGAAGAGCAGGCCCGATATCATCCGGGGAACCGTCGTATCCGTTTTCCACCGGCGTACGATGATGCTGTGAATGACGCTCAACGCCACCAGCAACGCGATGTTGTTGAGCAGGCTCAGGAATATCACGGTGTCGAGTTCTCCTGGAAGGCCCTGCTTTGACCCGACGCTCCCCCCCCGTGTCCTCTTATCGGCAGATGGATGATGAACCTCGTGCCCCGGCCGGGTTCGGACTCGACCTCAATCGTCCCTTGATGGTTGCCAGTGATGATCATGTACGAGACCGACAGCCCCAGACCGGTCCCGGTTCCCGTTTCCTTCGTCGTGAAGAAGGGCTCGAAGATCCGCTGGCGGACCTCCCCGGTCATGCCGGGGCCGTTGTCCTCCACCTCGATGCGGGCCATGTCCCCCTCGCGCCGCGCCCGCACGATGATCCGGGGCGTGGCGGCGCCTTCCGTTTCGCACATCGCCTGTGCCGCGTTCTTGAACAGATTCAGCAGCACCTGTTCGATCTCCATCGGCGAGCAGTACACGGCGGGCAGTTCGGGGTCGAACTCCCGCACGACCTCGATCCGCCGGAAATCGTATTTCTTCTTCAGGTCGTAGTCGCTCGCCGCCAGCTCGAGGGTGCGGTCGATCAGGTCCGGCAGGCTCGCCGGCGTCAGGGCCGAGGGGCTGCGGCGGCTGAACTGGAGCATGTTGGCCACGATGCGGGCCGCACGCTCTCCCGCCGACTGAATGCCGTCGAGCATGTCGGTGATCTCCCGTCTCTTCACATACGTCTGCAGGTTCGGCAGCGAGACGCCGCACTCCGCCGCCACCTCGACGTTTTTGGCCAGCTCCGTCGAGAGGCGCCGACGGACGTTCTGCACGCCCTGCAGGATCGCGCCGAGAGGGTTGTTGATCTCGTGCGCCGCCCCTGCCGCCAGGCCGCCGACCGACGCCATCTTCTCCGACTGGATCATCATCTCCTCGATGCGCACGCGATCCGTGACGTCGTCGATCCGGATCACCGCGCCCGCCACCCCGTTCGCGACGAGCGGGTAGACCATCACGTCGGCGATCTGTGTCTTCTCGCCGCGGCGCTGCCGCACCTTCTCCGCCTTCTGGACGGATCGCTCCCGGATCGCCGCCCGGACCTTCTCCATCTGGTCGGCCAACTGCGGCAGCACCAGGTCGAGCGGCTTGCCCTGCGCGTCTTCGGCGGACACCCCCGTGGCGATCTGGGCCTGGCGGTTCCAGTTGGTGATTCGCCCCTCCGGGTCCACGCCGATCAGGACCGACGGCATCGAGTCGATGATGTTCGACAACAGGTGACGCAGCCGGTCCGCCTCGGCCTCGGCCCGCTTGCGCTGCACGATGCGCCACATGCCGCTCATCAGCAGCGTGAGCTGCCTCACGTCGTCTTCGGTGTACTCCGACGCCTTGTTCGCGACCCCCGCCACGATCACGATCCGGTCGCCGTCGAAGATCGGCGCGTTCATGTGCCGGGCCAGGTAGACATGGCCTTCCGGCGTGCCCTTCTTCCACGGGCTGGGCGCGGCGTAGTCGTTCGTGATGATCGGCCGACGCTGGCGGACGGCCTCGCCCCAGAGGCCGGTCGTCTTCACCGGATACACGATCGGCTTGTCCTTGACCTGGCACTCCTGCATGGCCGAGGACGACCAGGCATACATCGTCAGGACGCTCTCGTCTTCGTTGGCGAATGCGATGTAGCCAATCTTGCTCTGCGTGAGGCGGACCGCCGCCTCGAGCGCGAAGCTGGCGATCTCCGACAGGTTGTCACCGCTCATCTGGTTCAGCGCCAGCAGCGCCTGGACCCGCGCCTCGTTGAGTCGCAGCGTCGCCTCCGCCTGCTTGCGATCGGTGACATCGCGGAAGCTCCATACCCGGCCCACCGGCGTGTCGCCGATGCGCTGCGGGAGCGAGAATCGTTCGAAGATGCGCCCGTCCTTGAACTCCAGCACGTCGTGGCTTTCCGCCAGCGGATCGGCGTACAACTCGCGGACCCGCGCGAGGAAACCGTCCGCATCCTTGAGCTGTTCGAGGACCACCGCCAGGAGCTGTTCGTCGCGGCCCGATTCCGCCACGGCGGGCGGGATCCGCCACAACTCCAGGAACTTGCGGTTGAACCCCTCGATGCCGCCGGCCTGGTTGACCACGAGGATCCCGTCGGCCGTCGATTCGAGCGTCGCCTGCAGCAGCGACACGGTCCGCCGGGTCTCCTCCTCCGCCCGCCGGCGCTCGGCGATCTGGGCCCGGAGGTCTTCGTTGCTCTTCGAAAGCTCGCCCTCGTGCCGGCGGAGACTCTCGATGAGCTGGGCGTTGTCCAGCCCGACCGCGATCTCGTTCGCGAGTGTCTCCAGAAACGTGGCCTGCCGGCTGAAGTCCCGTTCCGTCGTGCCGGCCGCGACGCCGAGCACGCCGATGACCGTCTCTCCCTTGCGCAGCGGAATCGCCGCAAACGAAACGAGCCCCGCCTTCTTGCACTCCTCCCACGTGCATCGCGGATCGCGGTGAATGTTCAGCGAGTACATCGCGCGGTTGTCCCGTGCCGCCAGGCCGCACATGCACTCCCCCACGCGGTGGACGGGCGTGGCTTCATGCCGGAAGCGCGAGTCGGGAGAGTGCACGCCCTCCAGACGAAGATCGTCGCCGCTCCGCATAAACAGCATGGCCAGGTCGGGGCCGACCGTCGTCCCGATCGCTTCCAGCGCCGCCTGAACGACCTGTTCCACCGACAGGCTCGTGCTGATGCTGTGGCTCAGTCGATGCAGGGCCGACGTTTCCCGGACGCTCCGCTGCAGTTGCTCCTCCGTTTGCTTGCGCGCCGTGATGTCGCTCACGATGTGCACAAAACCGCCGGGCTCGCCGCTGTCGGTCAGGATCGGGTCGACTGTCACCTGCAGCCATCGCTCCCCGATCGGCAGCTCCAGCGACGCCCGCTGACGAGTCTGCCGCGCGCGGATCACCGGGCAGTCCGGGAGGGGGTCCGTGGTGCCGTGCACCACTTCCCAGCACCGCTGACCGATCACCTCGCCCGGCGCCTTGCCGAAGAGACCGGTCGTGGCCTTGTTGCTGCGCACGATCCGCTGCTCGTCGTCAAGCAGCCAGATGGCGTCGCCCAGGGCGTCGAACGTGCTCTGCCATTCGCGCGCCGCCGTCCGGATTCCCTCCTCCGCGCGGCGGCGATCGGTGATGTCGCGGCTGCTGCCGCGCCGCCCCCAGTAACGCCCGTCCCGTCCGTACACCGGCTGGCACACATGCTCGAGGACCCGTTCCTCCCCGCTCCGCGTACGAATGCGGAAGAGCGCGGACTTGGCGCGCGCTTCCGGGTCTTCCGTGTGGCACTGCTCGTACGATGCGCGGTCCTCGGCGTGAATGATGCTGGCGAAGAGTTGCGGGTCCTCGACGAACGCCTCACGGGGGTAGCCGGTGATGCGATCGCACGACGGCGAGTTGTGGAGCACGCGGCCGTCCGGCCCGAGCCAGAACTCCCAGTCGTATGTGAACTCCGCGACGAGCCGGTATCGCTCTTCGCTCTCCCGCAGCGCCGCCTGCGAGGCCTCCAACTCCTTCACCGCCGCATTCAAGCGTCGATTCAGGCGGGCCATCCCGCGATAGCGCCAGACGAGCAGCGCGGCCACGGCCGCCAGGAAGCCGATGCCCAGAACGTATGCCACGCGCGCCGGCGTCCAGTAGGGCGGGGCCCCTCCATACCACCTCGTGTAGATCTCCCGGTACGCCGGCGTTCCGACCAGTTCGTCAATGGCCAGGTTCAGGCGTGCCCGAAGCGCCTCGTCGTTCGGGCGCAGCGCGATCACGCGAACCGCTTCCCGGACGGGCGGCTCCATCACCCGGACTCGATCCTTGATGCCTGCGTCCGTCGCCAGTTTCAGCACGTTGGACGCCGGCGCCAGGATCAGATCAAGCCGTCCCGCCAGAAGGTCCATGAGCATGTGCTGAAGGCTGTCATACGGCACGACGGTGAGGTCGGTCCGTGTCTTCAGGTGTTCCTGAGCGGCGCTGGCGGCCATCGCGCCCACCCGTGCTCCGGGAACCGGGCCGCCGGTCGCGCGGTCGCTCGCCCGCGCGAAGTAGTTGATGGACAGCGTTTCCACCTCGCGCGTGAAGATGAACATTCGCTTCCGGGCGTCGTTAACGATCAGGTTCGGGATCAGGTCGGCCCGGCCGTCCAGCACCATCGCATGCAGTTCGTCCCACGGCTGGCCGAAGATGTATTCCACTTTCAGCCCGGCCCGGCGGGCCACCTCGTTCATTACGTCCACGGCAAAGCCGCTCGGCTGGCCGGTGGCGGGGTCGCGAAAATACGTCGGCGGGAAATCGGCCGGTATCGCCGCGATGATCCGGACGCGGTTCGCGGTGGGCGCCGATTCGGGACCGGCCCCCAGGCATAGCGGCATCAATCCCCCAAAAAGCAGCGCACTCCAGTACCTGCGAGGTGAATTGACCATGGGTACACCTCCACGTGCGGCCGGCATTGATTGTACCGGGCTTGTCGGCTGCCCTTGAGGGCTCGCCGCCGCGCCCTGCCGTTCGTCGCTCACCCCCCCGGATGGTTCCCGGCACCGCCGGGTTGCCGAAAATGCGTCCTCTCATTTATCGACCCAAGGTCGATCCGCAGCAAGACCCCGGTGCCGCTGCCGCGGCTTACACTGCTCGGCGACTGGCTTGAGCCCTGAACGGACAGGGTCACGCGGGCGCGGCATTCATGAATCGGTCCTGTTCGTCTACGGGCAACAAGGGCCTCTCTTGGGGGCGACTCGCTACGCCATCAGAGCGCAGACTGGTCATACGTATATGCAAATTATAAGCTTACAATCAGTGCAGGATTGCGGACAGGCCGTCGATTCGAAACAGAAGCAAAATAGTTCTATTTACGGGTTGATATAGCACTATGTCAGTGCTATATACTCAAGGCTCCGGCGCGGGGTGCTTGCCCCGAGATGCCCGGGCCGAGGTGGCGTGCATGTTCCTCCTGACGCGGAAAACGGATTACGCCCTCGTGGCCATGAGCGACCTTGCTCGGCGGCCCTTCGAGTTGGCCAGTGCCCGTGAGATTGCTGAGCGGTCGCGGGTGCCCTTGCCGGTCCTGACGAACATCCTGCACGCCCTGGCGCGGTACGGTCTGGTGGTTTCCGCCCGGGGCGTCAAGGGGGGCTACCGGCTGGCCCGGCCGGCGGAGGACATCACGCTCGCGGATGTGATCGAGGCGATCGAGGGGCCGGCGCGGCTGACGGTTTGTGCGGCCTCCTCACTGGAGGGAGCGGATCGCCGCTGCCGGCTCGAGTCGGTCTGCGCGATCCGCGGGCCGGCGTTGAAGGTGCATCGGCGCCTTCGTGAGTTTCTGAGCCAGGTGACGCTCGCGGAAATCGCCTTCGAGGCCGAGCCCTGCGAGATGGAGCCTTGTGGAGTGACCTACGATGCCTACGGCGACGAATGCGATCGAGGCGCTGGCGAATCGCCAGTATCGCTACGGGTTCGTGACGGATATTGAGTCGGAGAGCCTCCGCGCCGGGCTGGACGAAGACGTCATCCGTCTGATTTCCGCCCGGAAGGACGAACCGGACTTTCTGCTCGACTGGCGTCTCCGCGCCTACCGCCACTGGTTGACGATGGTCGAGCCGGCGTGGGCGAACGTCCACTACCCGCCGATCGACTACCAGAAGATCGTGTACTACTCGGCTCCGAAGCGTCGGGACGCACCGAAGAGCCTCGACGATGTGGATCCGAAGCTGCTGGAGACGTACGACAAGTTGGGCGTCCCTCTGCGGGAGCGCGAACTCCTGGCCGGCGTGGCCGTCGATGCCGTCTTCGACAGCGTGTCCGTCGCGACGACGTTCCGCGAGAAGCTCGCCGAGCTGGGCATCATCTTCTGCTCGTTCTCCGATGCCGTGCGCGATCACCCTGAGCTGGTCCGCAAGTACCTTGGCTCGGTCGTGCCCTATTCGGACAACTTCTTCGCGACGCTGAACTCCGCCGTCTTCAGCGACGGCTCGTTCGTCTACGTGCCCCCGGGCGTCCGCTGCCCGATGGAGCTGTCCACGTATTTCCGCATCAACGCGAAATCCACGGGGCAGTTCGAGCGGACGCTGATCGTCGCCGACAAGGGCGCCTATGTCAGCTACCTGGAGGGTTGCACGGCCCCGATGCGCGACGAGAACCAGCTTCACGCCGCCGTCGTCGAGCTGGTGGCTCTTGACGACGCCACAATCAAGTATTCCACCATCCAGAACTGGTACCCCGGCGACGAGAACGGCAACGGCGGCATCTACAACTTCGTGACCAAGCGGGCCAAGTGCCAGGGCCGCCGCTCGCACGTGTCGTGGACGCAGGTCGAGACGGGCTCGGCGATCACCTGGAAGTACCCGAGCTGCATCCTCATCGGAGACGAGTCGGTGGGCGAGTTCTACTCCGTCGCCACGACGATGCACCACCAGCAGGCCGACACCGGGACGAAGATGATCCACATCGGCCGCAACACGCGCAGCACGATCGTCTCGAAGGGCATCTCGGGCGGCCTCGGCCAGAACACCTACCGGGGGATGGTCAAGATCCTCCCCGGCGCCGACAACGCCCGCAACTTCACGCAATGCGATTCGCTCCTGATCGGCGACCGGTGCGGCGCGCACACGTTCCCGCACATCGAGGTGCGGAACCACACCGCCCGGATGGAGCACGAGGCGTCGACCTCCAAGATCGGCGAGGACCAGCTCTTCTACTGCAAGCAGCGCGGCATCTCCGCGGAGGACGCCGTGTCGATGATCGTGAACGGGTTCTGCAGACAGGTGCTGAAGGAGCTGCCCATGGAGTTCGCCGTCGAGGCGCAGAAGCTCCTGGCCATCCAGCTCGAAGGCAGCGTTGGATAGAAAGGAACCACCATGCTCGAAATCCGGGATTTGCACGCCCGCATCGGGGACCGCGAGATTCTCAAGGGCATCCACCTCAAAGTGAATGCCGGCGAAGTTCATTCCATCATGGGGCCCAACGGCTCCGGCAAGAGCACGCTGGCCCAGGTCCTGGCGGGACGGGAGAGCTACACGGTGACCTCCGGGGAAGTCCTCTACGACGGCCGGGATCTCCTGGCGATGTCGCCCGAGGAGCGCGCCCGCGAGGGCGTGTTCCTCGCGTTCCAGTACCCCGTCGAGATCGCCGGCGTCTCGACGAGCTACTTCCTCAAGACCGCCGTCAACGCGATTCGCAGGCATCGCGACCAGCCGCCGCTCGACGCGATGGAGTTCCTCCGTCTGGTGAAGGACCGCGCGAGGCTCGTCGAGATGGACGAGCAGTTTCTCGGCCGCGCCGTGAACGAGGGTTTCTCCGGCGGCGAGAAGAAGCGCAACGAGGTCCTCCAGATGGCCGTGCTCGAGCCCCGGCTTGCCGTGCTCGACGAGACGGACTCGGGCCTCGACATCGACGCGCTCAAGGTCGTCGCGAACGGCGTGAACGCCCTCCGCGGTCCGAACCGCGCGTTCGTCGTCGTGACGCACTACCAGCGGCTGCTGAACTACATCGTGCCGGACTACGTTCACGTGCTCGTCGACGGCCGCATCGTGAAATCGGGCGGGAAGGAGCTTGCGATGGAACTCGAGCAGAGCGGCTACGCGGGCGTCGAGAGCCCGGCCGCCCGCCGCGAACTCCTGGAGGTATGACCGCCATGACGACGACCACAACGCAGACCGGCGCCTGGATCGAGGACTTCGAGCGATTCGAGCGCGAGACGATCGGGGCGGCGTGGCTGGCGCCCGTCCGCAAGGCGGCCATCGCCCGGTTCGTCGAACTGGGCTTCCCCACGACGCGCGACGAGGAGTGGCGGCTGACCAATGTCGCGCCGATCGCGACCTCGTCGTTCGTGCGGCCGTCGCCCGGCGCGGGCGAGCTGCGCGCGGCGGACCTTCAGCCGTTGTTTCTGCCGGGCGCGGCGGCACGGCTCGTCATCGTGAACGGCCGCTTCTCGCGGGGCTTCTCGCTTGTGGAGCCGTCCCTGGACGGCGTGAGCGCCGGCAGCCTGGCCACGGCCGTCAAGGCGGGGCCGGACGCTGTGGCGCAGCACCTGGCCCGCCACGCGGATTGCCGGCAGCACGCCTTCACGGCGCTGAACACCGCCTTTCTGGAAGACGGGGCGTTCGTTCACGTGCCCGCCGGGCGCATCGTCGAGCAGCCGATCCACATTGTGTATCTCTCAACCGCCGCGGCCGAGCCGATTGTCGCGCACCCGCGGGCGCTCGTCGTCGCTGGCGTCGGGAGCCGCGTCACGATCGTCGAGACCTACGCGAGCATCGTTCCCGACGGCAGCCTCCCGCCCTTCGCGACGCAGGCGTCCGGCCTGCGCCGGACTCCACATCGCGATGGCAAGGGCCTGGGGGCCGATGCGAAAAAGATGCCCCCGCCCCAACGAGACCGCACAGCGCGGCACGACAGCGACGCGGTCATGGGCCGGAGTCTCACCAACGCCGTCACCGAGATCGTCGCCGGCGACAACGCCGTCGTGGACCACTGCCGCCTGCAGCTGGAACAGGAAAACGCCCTGCACATCGGCGCCCTGCATCTGCACCAGGGCCGCGACAGCCGCGTGTCGTCGCACTCGGTCACGATCGGCGGTGCGCTCCACCGCAACGACGTTCACGCGCTGCTCGCCGGCGAGGGCGCCGAGTGTACGCTGAACGGCCTCTTCCTGCTTCACGGCCGCCAGCACGCCGACAACCACCTGCGCGTCGAGCACGCCGCGCCCCGCACGGCGAGCCGGGAGTTCTACAAGGGCATCCTCGACGATGAGTCAACCGGCGTCTTTACCGGCCGGATCGTCGTCCACCGGCAGGCGCAGAAGACCGACGCGAAGCAGTCCAACATGAACCTGCTGCTGTCCCGCACGGCCCGCATCGACACGAAGCCCCAGCTCGAAATCCGCGCCGACGACGTGAAATGCACCCACGGCGCGACGATCGGCCAGATCGACGAGGAGGCCGTCTTCTACCTCCGCTCGCGCGGGATCGGCCGGGAGGCGGCCCGCAGCCTGCTGGTGTATGCTTTCGCCGATGAGAGCGTCGCCGCAATCGGCGTCGAGGCGGTCCGCGACCGGCTGCGGCGGATCGTGGCCGGGCGGTTGCCTCACGGCGAGTCGGTCGGGGAGACGCAATGACGACGATGGCGCAACAACCCGGCGTCACGGTGGATTCCGGCCCCGCGCGGCACGCCGCGATCGGCTCCGCCGTTGACTGGGCGCGGATTCGCGAGGACTTCCCGATCCTTCGCGAGCGGGTCCACGGCCGGCCGCTGGCCTACCTGGACAACGCCGCCACGACGCAGAAGCCCCGTGCGGTGATCGAGGCCGTCCGCCGGTACTACGAGCACGACAATGCGAACATCCACCGCGGCGTTCACGAACTGAGCGTCCGCGCGACACGCGAACACGAAGGCGCGCGGACGAAGGTGCAGCGGTTTCTCAACGCGGCCTCGCCGCAGGAGATCGTCTTCGTTCGCGGCGCGACCGAGGCCGTCAACCTCGTCGCCCAGACGTACGGCCGGGCGAACGTCCGGGCCGGCGACGAGATTCTGATCACCGAGATGGAGCACCACTCGAACATCGTGCCCTGGCAGATGCTCTGCCAGGAAACGGGCGCGACGCTGCGTGTGGCCCCCATCACCGACGCCGGCGAGGTCCGGCTCGGCGAATTCGAACGCATGCTCACGCCGCGGACGAAGCTGGCGGCGTTCGCGCACGTCTCGAACGTGCTGGGCACGATCAACCCCGTTCAGGAAATGACCACCATGGCACACCGGGCCGGGGTGCCGGTGCTCGTGGACGGCGCCCAGGCCGCCGCGCACGGACCGATCGACGTGCAGGCCCTGGGCTGCGACTTCTACGCGATGTCGGGGCACAAGGCGTTCGGGCCGACCGGCATCGGCGTCCTCTACGGCCGTACCGAGCGGCTGAGCCGCATGCCGCCCTGGCAGGGCGGCGGCGACATGATCCGCTCCGTCACGTTCGAGAAGGCCACCTGGAACGATCTGCCGTACCGGTTCGAGGCGGGCACGCCCGACATCGCCGGCGCGATCGGACTCGGCGCGGCGATCGATTACGTGGTGCGCATCGGCCTCGACCGCATCGCGGCGCATGAAAGCGAACTGCTCGCACACGCGACCGAACGCCTCGCGTCGATTCCCGGCGTTCGCCTGATCGGCACGGCGCGGCACAAGGCGGCCGTCGTTTCCTTCGTCGTGGACGGAATACATCCGCACGACGTCGGCACGGTCCTCGACTATGAGGGCATCGCCGTGCGGGCGGGGCATCACTGCGCCCAGCCGCTGATGCAGCGGCTCGGCCTGCCGGCGACGGTGCGGGCGTCGCTGGCGTTCTACAACACGGCCGACGAGATCGACGCTCTCGCCGCCGGCGTCCGCAGGGCCATCGAGGTGTTCCGATGACCACCGACCTCCGCGAGCTGTACCAGGAGACGATCCTCGACCACACGCGGCGTCCGCGAAACCGCCGTCGGATCGAACAGCCCGATCGGCAGGCCGTCGGCGACAATCCGCTCTGCGGCGATCACGTCACGATCTTCCTCAAGCTCGACGGCGACGTGATCCGCGAGGCGACGTTCGAGGGCGGCGGCTGTGCGATCTCGACGGCGTCCGCGTCGATGATGACCGAGGGCCTCGTCGGCAAGACGCTCGCCGAGGCGAAAGACATGTTCCGCCGGTTTCACGGGCTCGTCACGGGCGAGCCGGTCGAGACGCGCGAGAGCCCCGGCCTCGGCAAGCTCGAGGTCTTCTCCGGCGTCTGCCAGTACCCCGCGCGGGTCAAGTGCGCCACGCTCGCCTGGCACACGCTCGACGCCGCCCTCGAAGGCCGCGCCGCCTCGACGACCGAGTGACCGCGCGCCGCCGCGCCGCTTCCAGGAGCCCGAAGCGCAAGGGTTTGTCGCACAGCATCAACCCGGTATCCTCATGCCGCTGCGAAGGAGCGTGATTCCGTCAGAAGCGGCAGGTCTTGCCCACTTGCGCGGGCCGCGACCGTGCCCTACGCCGTCGCCGCAACGGACCACGGACAACGGACCACGAACAAACAGGTGGGCGAACCTCCTTCGCCGCGAGTACGCGGCTTCGGAGAACCGCCCACCCTACGGCTGACCAAACTAACGACTGACGTTAGTTTGGTCAGACGCGGCCCTGCGGCCTTCATGCGAAGTAAGCGAGCGCCTCTGCCGCGCCGGCAACGAGGAGGCGCGTGTCGCCGAAGGCGTGCTCCTGCCACGCGGGCCGGCGGACGATCTGCAGGCCCAGCTTGCACGGCAGGAACGGGGCGAACGCCTTCCAGTTCGGCGACGGGGTATCATCCGCCCACTTTACTTCGACGGGGAGCCACGGCTTGCCGTCCCGCACGATGAGGAAGTCGATTTCCCGCTTCTCCTTGTCGCGGAGGAACAGCAGGTCGAAGACGCCCTCGCCGGTGTCGGTCCAGTAGTGACAAGTCTTCAGCAGGTGGCAGGCGACCAGGTTCTCGAACCGGGCGGCCTCGTCTTCAATCGCCGCGTAGTCCCACAGGTACACCTTCCCGTCGCGTCGCAGGGAGCGGGCGATGCGGCGCGCGTACGGCTTGATCTCGAACAGGTAGTACAGCTCCTTGAGGTACGACAGCCATCGCTTCACGGTCGGGATGCTCACTTCGAGGTCCCCGGCGACGGATGCGAAGCTGAACAGCGCGCCGACCCGCTCGGGCAGCAGCGCGTTCAGCATCTCGATGCGCCCCAGCTCGGGCAGACGGCTGATGTCCCGCAGGTCCTCGCGGACGACCAACTGCTCGCGGTTGCGGCGCCAGAGGCGGGCCCGGCGGGCGTCCTGCGCCAGCAGCGGCTCCGGGAACGGGCCGTACATCAGCAGCGACGCCAGGTTGTCCTCCCGCGTCTTGTTCCGGCGCTGCGCGCGGCTCGCTAGCCTTGATTCCCACGGCCCCCTGACCAGTTAACGCGGGGGCTGTTCTTCAGC
>CAZUAI010000009.1:0-94462 GCA_964617875.1 uncultured Planctomycetales bacterium
CAACGCCGATTCTCGCTCGCGATTTCCATCGCCGTGCGAAGGTTGGGCTAACCCAGGAGATGCACCATGCCCGAAGGAGCGTTCGGCTTTGAGATCGAGGTCGGCCTGCCCGACGCGGAAGGCGCCCAGGCCGGTACGACGGTACCTTACCGCATCCTTGTCGTGGACAACTTCGCCGGCGCCGCCGACGGAACCGTCGCCGGCCGGCTCGAGTCCGGCGTCGCCGACGTTACGCCGGACGGCTTCGACGACCTGATGGCCGCCGCAAGGCCCTCGCTGACGTTGCACCTCACGGACCCGACGCGGCCCGGCAACGTCATGGCCGAGGTGCCTCTGCAGTTCGATTCGATCCGGGCGTTCGAGCCGGCGAATCTCGCCCAGCAGATCCCGGACACCCGCCCGCTCATGACCGTCCGGGAGCAACTCGTCGGCCGAATGCGAGGAAAGCTCACGGCCGACCAGCTCGCCAAGGCCGTGGCCACGGCGACGGCGGCGGATCCCAAGCTCGCATGGTTGAACGAAAGCCTCAAGTGGGCCCCCGCGCCTCCAAGCCCGGCTTCCATGAACGCCGTGGACGGCATCCTCGCAAGCATCGACACGGGCGAGGGCGATTCGGACGCGGCGCCCCCGCCGCCGCCGAAGACGCCGATCGGCTCGCTGATCTCGGCGGCCGCGGGCGGCACGACGAGCATCCCGGCCGAGGAGGCCTCCGCCGTCCGCCGCACGCTGGCCGAGATCGACAAGCGCGTCAGCACGTGGCTAACCGCCGTCCTGCATGCACCCGCCGTTCAGGCCGCCGAGGCGGCATGGCGATCCCTGATGTTCCTCGTCAGGAACACCGAGTCCCGCAAGGGCATCCATCTGTCGGTGCTGCACGCCCCGCGCGAAAGCCTGTGCGGACGGATTCGGTCGCTCCTGATCGATCACGTCTTCGACGAAGGCGCGCCGGCCCCGGACCTGATCGTCGTCAATACGTTGTTCGGCAACACAGCCCCCGAACTCGAAACGCTCGACGAACTCGCGCAGCACGCGGCGAGCCTGCCCGCCGTCCTGCTGGCCGGCGCATCGCCCGGGTTCCTCGGCGTCAAGCACGCCTGGCAGGTCCCGACGCTCCCGCCGTTGCTGAACATGCTCGACCAGTGGCAGTACGCGAAGTGGAAGACACTTCGCGGGCAGTTCCACGCCCGCTTCCTCGGCATCGTCTTCGGCCGGTGCCTGCTGCGAGCCCCCCACGGCCGCGACGACGCCCGCGACCTCGATTTCGTCTACCGCGAGCCCGCCGTCGGCGAGGCCGATCTCGTGTGGGCCGGCGGCGCGACGGCCGTTGCGGTGGCCGTGTCCCGCAGCGTCGCGGGCACGGGCTGGCCGACGTCGATCGCGGGCTTCGCGAACGGCCGTATCGAGGGCTTCGCCACGGCAATCGGCGGGCGCGACGGCAAGCAGCCGCTCGGCCCGGCCGACACCGTTCTCTCGCAGGACAAGGTAGGCGAGTTCGCCAGCGTCGGGCTGAACGTCGTATCGGGCATGCGCGACCAGGCGGACGTAATGGTGTGGAACGGTCTGACGCCGGCCTGGCCGAAGCAAATCGCGCCGGCGGCACTGCTCGAAGTCAGCCTGCCGTACCAGCTGTTCGGCACGCGGCTCTCGACGCTGCTGCTCGCCCTGCGACCGCGGCTGACGGGCCTCGCACCCGACAAGATCATCGCCAACGTCACGCAACACATGGCTCACTGGCTGCAGATCGAGTCGCCGACGCCCAAGCAGGTTTGCGCCCAGACCCTGCCCACGGAAGACGGCACCGGCACCCAGCTGGCCGTCACCGTGACCCCGCCGCCGCATCTGCTGCCGGGTGGCATCCCGGTGGTGCTGGGCTATCGGCTGTAGAATCTCGACGCGGAATGCCCATGCCTGCCCTGCGACGCTCCGCGCAAAGCGAAGCGTCTTCGGCAACCGGCTGGCCGGCCACCGAAGACGCGGTTCCCATCGCGCGAAACGAATCCGCACCCCGGGAAGCTGCGTGCGTGACGCCCCGCAATGACATCTGCACGCCGGCAGGACGCCGCCGGGTGACTCCGCCCGGCGGCCTGCAACTCTCCCACTATCGTGCGCGATCGGCCGACCTTGCCCCGCGGCCGATCGATCTCACTTGGTACCCGCGTCGCCCGAACGCTACCCGCCACACGGCAGGTCACCCGCACGTCCAGGCGGCGCGGGCATCGGTTAATCCGGAAGGAACCATACGAAACGAACCCGGCACGGGCAAATGAATGGGGCTTGTTTCCCCACAACATTGTGGCGGCGGCGAGAGTCTGATAAACAAACCGCCAGGGCGGATCGGCGCGGCGGCGGGGCCTGCTGCGTGGTTGACAGCCCCCCGGCTGGCGGATACCGTCGGCCCGCGTCGGGGCGTCGCAGGCGCGTGGCGACGGCCTTCCGAAGGGTCTCTGGCTGCGGGAGCGGCTTTCGGGTGAAGACGACACGGTATGCCCTCGTGGCGTGGATGGCGGTGCTCGCGCCCGGCGCGGTCTTTGACGCGGCGGGCCAGGGGCTCGTGCCGCTGACCGACACCGTCGGCGAACCGCTGCTGCCCGCCGCCATCAGCCGCGATGCCGTCGAGCTTTCCGGCCAGTACGCCTACCTGTGGACCGATTCCGACGGCACCCAGGTCATCCAGTACCAGGGCAGCTTCGAGCTGTTGACGGGCGGCCGTCGCCTGCTGGCGCAGGGAGCCGTGGTGTGGATGAGCCGGGCCACCTGGGAGGCCCGGCCGTACCTCCACTATGAGGTCTTCCTCTGGCGCGAAGCCAGACTCATCGAGGCCGCCGGCACCACGACCGCCGGGCCGGCGCTCTTCGTCACCTTCAACAGCTACGAGGCCGCCGAGGTCAAGGCCGATGCGACTACCGGCGCCTCGTCCCGCGAGACCGATCTGTATCGCGAGGCCGTGAAGGTCCGCGACGCCGTCGCCAAGTCCACGCCGATCACGACGCAACCGGGGCAGATGCGGGTCGTCCCGCTCGGCGTCGAGGCCGCGCCTCCGCCGAAGGTCCGCCCGCTCGTCCAGTACCGCGGCGACAAGCAGGCCTTCAACGACAAGGAAGGCATCGCCACCGCCATCGGCAACGTCTACGTCTCGCAGGGCCTGCTCGACAGCGCCGAGTTCCTCGAAATCCGGGCCGACGCGGCGGTCCTGTTTCTCAGCAAGCGTGAGTCGGAGCCCGGCGCCCCCGAAGAACCGACGGCGGAACGCGGGGCCCGCGGCCCTGCCGTCACGCCGGCGGACGGGGCGCAGCCGCCGGTCTCGCTGGCCGGGCCGACGGCGATCCGCGACCAGTTCGGCCGTGCCGTCGCCGGGGCGTACCTCGAGGGCAACGTCGTGCTGACCCGCGGCGAGCGGATGATCCGCGCCCCGCAGCTCTACTACGATTTCGAGAACGACAGGGCGCTGATCCTCGACGCGGTCATGCGGGCGATGGTGCCCGACCGCGACCTGCCCATCTACGTCCGCGCGAAGAAGGTCCGCCAGCTTTCCTCGACCGAGTTCGTCGCCGAGAAGGCGATCATCAGCACCAGCGAGTTCGCGACGCCGCACGTGTATATCGGGGCGGAGAAGGTGCTTCTCACGGACAAGACGCCGCGCGACGACACCGCACGCGTCACGGGCCCCGTCGCCGGCCAGTACCAGGCGCACCACACCACCCTCAACGTCGAAGGCGTGCCGATCCTCTACTGGCCGTACTCGCAGGGCGACTTCCGCCAGACGGAGAACACGCTCCGCTCGGCCAGCTTCGGCTACGGCGACAAGTACGGCGCCGCATTCGAGACGAAGTGGTACCTCTTCAACCTGCTGGGGCTCGAAACGCCCGAGGGGTGGGACTCGGCCCTGCGGCTGGACTACTACTCGAAGCGGGGGCCCGGCGTCGGCATCGACCTGGACTACCAGACCGAGGACTACTACGGCCTGTTCCGCGGCTACTACATCCACGACCAGGGCGATGACGAACTCGGTCCCTATCGCAGCGGCCCGCCCGACACGGAGAACCGCGGCCGCGTCACCTGGCGCCACCGGCAGTACCTCCCCAAGGGCTGGGAACTGACGATGGAGGTGTCCTACCTCAGCGACCCGAACTTCCTCGAGCAGTACTTCACCAACGAATACCGCACCGACAAGGAGCAGGAGACGCTCCTCTACCTCAAGAAGCAGCAGGACACGTGGGCCTTCACGCTCCTGGGCCAGACGCGGATCAACGACTTCCTCACGCAGACGGAGCACCTGCCCGACGCCGCCTTTCATCTGATCGGCGAGCCGCTCGGCGAGATCGCCTCGGTCTTCAGCGAGAACCATCTCGGCACGGCCCGCTACATGCCCGACGAACGGCGACAGTTCGACACTCACCGCGCCGACAACACGAGCGAAAGCCCCCTGACGTTCCGCGCCGTCACACGCAACGAAATCGACGTCCCGCTGAAGCTCGGCCCCGTCAACATCGTGCCCTATGGCACCGGCCGCGCGGGCTACTGGTGTCATTCGCCGCGCGACGGCCGGGTCTCGCAATGGTTCGGCAGCGGGGGCCTGCGGGCCGGGACGGAGTTCTGGAAGCTGGACGAGAGCATCCAGTCACGGCTGTTCGACGTCAACGGCGTGCGCCACGTCATCAAGCCCGAGATGACGGCGTGGGTCAGCGGGATCAACAAGGATGCCTTCGACCTGTACCCGTTCGACCCGTCGATCGAGGGCGTGAACGGCTTCAGCGGAGCGTCGTTCGCCGTGCGGAACCGGTGGCAGACCAAGCGGGGCGGCCCGGGCAAGTGGCGCATCGTGGACTGGATCACGTTCGACGTCGAAGGCAGCTTCTTCAGCGACATGCCGGACAACCAGACGAACCCGTTGACCGAGATGAACATCGGCCACTTCTACGCCGACCGGCCCGAGAACAGCATCGCCCAGAACCACGTGACGGGCGATTTCTCGTACCGCATCAGCGACACGACGGCGATCTTTTCGAACGCGAACTGGGACGTCAAGGGCGGCAACATGGACAAGTTCGACCTGTCCTACGCCGTCGAGCGGACGCCGCGGCTGAGCTACTTCGTCGGCTACCGCTACATCGGACCGTCGTGGTCCAACCTGCTCGGCTTCGGCGCGAACTACCAGGTCAACTCGAAGCACACGATCGCCGTCCGCGAGTACTTCGACCTCGACCGCGGCAAGACCGAAACGTTCGACGTCACGATCATCCGCCGCTTCCCGCGGTGGTACGGCGCCCTGACGCTGGGGCTGGACAAGATCGAGGAGACGATCTCGATGTCGCTGTCCGTCTGGCCCGAGGGCGTCCCCGAGGCGGCGCTCGGCACCAAGAAGTACACCGGCCTGTCCACATCCACCGGCATCACCGCACAGCAGAAGCAGCAGTAGGCTTTCCGTCCCGCATGGGACGACGTAACCAGCAAAGCCGTGAAGCCTATGGAGTGCGGTGCCAACGACGGCGCGGATTCGATTTCCGAGGCCCTCCCGCCGGCGCTGCGATTCCATCGCGACAGACGGAACAACGGACCACCCCAGTACTGACTGCGGAGCGGAAGACGGTCTGCGATTCAGCGTCGCGTGACGGCGCCGCGGACTTCGGCGAGGAACTCGTCGACCTTGAAGGGCTTGAAGAGCACGGCGGAAAGGCCCTCCCGGCGGGCCTTGATGATCGAGTGGTTCGGATCGTAGCCGAAGCCGGTCATGAAGATCACCGGGCAGTCCGACCGCGCGTTCTTGGCGGCGGCGAAGACCTCGTAGCCGCTCTTGCCGGGCATCTTGATGTCGCTCAGGACGAGGTCATACCGCCGCTGGTTGATCATCGCGACGGCCTGGTCGCCGTCGCGGGCGGTGTCCACCTCGCAGCCGACCCTGGTGAGGATGTCGCGGATCGTTTCGCGGATGATCTCCTCGTCGTCGGCGACGAGCACGGCCTTGCCCGCCAGCAGCGGGTCGGCGGCGAACCGGTCGTCCCGGCTCCCCAGCACCCCCGGCGGCGCCTGCGTCACGTCCTTGATCGCCTGCCGGATGCGGACGACGTTGTCGGCGATGGCGTTCAGCCGGTGCCGCAGGTCGTCGTGCCCGATGTAGTCCTCCCGGAGCGTCGTGACGTCGGACAGGATGTCGTTGAGCGGGCCGGCCACGTCCGTGCCCAGATCGCCGGCGAGCTGTCCGGTCGTCTGGTGCCGCTCGACGGCCAGCAGGTTGAAGATGTTCAGCGCGAGCGCCACGTAGCGGCCGAAGATCTCGGCGATCTGCCGATCGTCCTCGGTGAAGGCGTTCGGCCGATCGCTCTCGACGTTGAAGATGCCGACGATGCGGTCGTGCAGCCGCAGGGGGACCGTCAGGCTCGAGTGGGCGTTGTCGATGCCACGGAGGTAGCGCGGGTCGTGCTGCACGTCCGGGCAGATGTAGCTGCGGCCGGTGGCGGCGACGTAGCCGCTGATGCCGTTGCCCTCGGTCGAGGCGTACAGTTCGAGTTCCTCGACCTCCGCCGGCAGGCCCGTCGAAAGAACGAGGTCCAGCCGCTGCGTCTTCTTGTCGAGCAGCCGGATCGCGAAGTTGTCGAACCGCATCATCTCGCGTGTGTAGCGGATGATCTTCTTCTCGAGCAGGTCGAGCCGCTGCCCCACGTCCAGCTTGGCGATCGTCTCCGGATCGAGGCCCACCAGCTCCCGGCCGGCGTTGTCGATCGCGTCCAGCTTCTGCTGCAGCCGCCGGGCGCTCGTCGAGTCGTGGGCGACGCCGGCGATCTGCGTCAGCCGGCCGTCGTTGTCCAGGATCGGCGTAGCCAGGATCTCGAGACAATGCTCGTTGTCCGTCTGCACCCGCAGCCGGCGCGAACGGACGTTGCCCTGGGCGGGCGCGGCGCCGCCAGGCCGGGCGGCGAACGCGTCGGCACACGACTGGCGGATGCGGTCGATGACGTCGGCCGGGAAGGTGTGGAACTTGCTGTTGGACCAGAGCAGCCGCCCCGACGGGTCCACCACGCAGACCCCTTCGGCAATGTGGTCGAGCACGACTTGGGCTTTCTGGCTGGCGATGGCCCGCTCGAGCGGCAGGAAATCGCACGTCTGGCTGACGACAAAGTCGAAGCGCCCCGTCCGCAGTTCCTGCATCGCGGTGTCGAACGAATCGACGATTCGCACGTCGCCCAGCTGCGCAAGCAGCGAGAGGACCTCGCCGCGGGTGCAATCGGGGCCGCTGAGGATCAGAACCTTGTGGGTAGACGTCTGGGTCGAATCAGGCCTACTCATCTTACGCATTCGATTATAACGCAAACGGCGGAGAAGCACACGGGGTATTGTCCCCAGGGGGGCATGGCCGTATGTGCGAAGGATATCAGGAAGCATTGCCGGACAGGTAGAACACCGTGTTCTCGGAAAGTGGACGCCCTGACGCGGTTCGCCCAGGGCAAGAAAGGTTTTTGACCCCTTCCCTGCGTGCAGGAACGGCCATGCACCCTGTCCCCAGCGGCGAACGCCCCAGCGCAGCTGGGGCGATAAACCGAGAAAGCGAAAAGCGGAGAAGGATCTTTCGCGACGCCGCTTCTCGCGCGTGTCCTCCACGACGCGGCGCACCCTGTGCGGCGGCGGTTATCGGCCGGAAGCGCCTGCGGCATACGACGTCGGCCCGAAGCGGCTACGGCATGCGGCCTCAGGAATCCCGCCTGCCCTCGCCGCGACGAAGCGCGGTCACGGTTCTCGACGCAACCCGCTGCTGAATTTCGATCCAGCGAATCAACGGGGATCCCGCAAGCCGGACGAAAGGACTCGCCCACGCTCCAGCATCGCGCGCAATACAGTGCCTGGAGCACGGGCGGCGATATGTATTTCGAACGCGCTCTCTGACAAGTGCATAGGCCCTTCCCCGTCAGGACGGAACCTCCCCGACCCGACACCTTCGTATATCCGAGCGCGGAGCGCGAGCGACAGGTAGCTTTGCCATCTCGCCCCGTACGCGATTGTCAGAACGCGGAGCTGTCATCCCCGCGCAAGCGGGAAAAGCGACGGGTGGCTTTGCTGTTGCCCCGCCGCCCTCATCCGAAGGACACAGGAGACAGAACGCAAGCCAAAGCGCCGCCGCTGGCGGCGCACTCCGAGACCGCCGGCGAGGCGGCGTGAATATATTCCCCAGCAATCGGTGCAACCCAGGGCATTACCCGCACGCCGGAGGCATGTTCGGACCGTTGTAGCAGTTCTGGAGCGTGCCGAAGTCGGCGAGATCGACGTCGGTGTCGTGATCGAGGTCGGCCGAGGTGCAGTCCGGGGCCGCCGGGGCGGCGTTCGGTCCGTTGAAACACGCCTGGAACCTAACGAAATCGTTCAGGTCCACGTCGCCGTCGCCGTCGAAATCGCTACGGACGCCGTTCGACAGCGGGCAGATCTGCTCGATCTGATCCACGTAAAGGACAAATGGGCCTGGGCTGCCGGTGCTTGAAAACGCGAGGTGTTCGATCGTGCCCTTGTTCGTCGGCGAGGTGAGAACACCGTCGCCCGTGTGGGCGAGGATCGGGTCGGCCTTCGGATCAAACACGATCGTCTGCCACGCGCCCGGTGCGGCCGGCAGCCACTTGCCCTGCGGGGCACTGTCATTGTAGCGGCCCGTCGGACCGACCCACTCGATCGTGCCGCTGGTCCCGCCGTTCGCGCCGACCGCCGCCGTCGTGCCCGTTTCACGCAGGCCGAGGCTGACGCGGAGGGCCGCGCCCGCCGGCGACTCGAACCGGATTCGCACACGGATCGGCTTGTCGAACTCGACCGTGGGGTTCGGCACGTTCGCCGCGTTGCTCGTCGTCGCCCGCAGCCATCGGTCGAGCGTCGCGTCCACGAACTTCCAGCTCAGCCGGCCGGACTTCGTCCCGCTGTAAGCGGTCACCGCGTCCGACACGTCGGCGATGTTGGGCGTTGTCGCCAGGTGCGCACTCGTCGAGCCGGAGTACCGCGGCGGGCGGAAGAACACTTCGGTGCCGTTTGCGTAGCCCTCGAAGCCGGTGATCCACTGCGAGACGCACGGCGGCGGGGCGCCGAGAACCGCATCGCTGCGTCGCAGATCGCCCGGCATGACGACCACGGGGCTGGTCACGGCGGAATACCCGCTCTTCGCAGCGGTGACGTTGTACGCGGTCCCGCCGGCCGCCGCCGGGACCAGCGTGACGACGTAGTACCCGTTGCCGTCGGTGTTCACGACCGGCAGGCTGCCGACCTGGACGGTCGCATCATCGATGGGGCCGCCCGTCGCGTAGTCGGTCACGCGGCCCCAAAGCGTGCCCTCGGTCGCGGTGGCGGGGTTGCGCCAGGGCATCGTCGGCGTGGCGACGGGGGACGTGAAGAGGCCCGTGACGTGGCTGGACACGTAGGGATACCAGGTGAAATCGGCCTCTGCAGCGCCGTCGTCATTCTCATCCGCCGTGGAGTAGTAGGAGTAGTTGCACGAGCCGTCGGCGCCCGCGGCGTACACGTACTGCAGTTGGACGACGCTGTTGGCCTTGCTGTTCATGTAGTTGCCCTGGCCGCAGTACATGTGGCGGGCGTAGCGCCAGCCGATGGCCGCGTTGATCCAGTTGCGATACCACTGCGCGTGCGTCGGGTTGCGCTCGTCCTTGTAGTTCATCGGCATGCCGGCGTCGAGCCATGCTCGTTCCATCCACAGCCGCCAGTCCTGGTAGAGCGAGTACGCGCCGCTGTTCCGGAAGTCGCCGGGGGCGTCGCCGCTGCAGATCAGGTCGGCCGTGTGCCGCAACGGCTGGCGCGGGTTGGTCGTGATCGAGGCGATCTCGGCCCGGCTGCGGCGAACGAGTTCGCTGACCTCGCGACGGCGAAAGTCGCTCCACGCCGAATCCGTGCCCGGCGGTATGCCGGCGTAGCCGGTGATCCGCTGAAAGCGGGCCAGGCCGGAGTTCGTGTACGTCAGATCGGCGGGGTAACCGGCGTCGGTCTGCGTGTAGCGGATGTAATCCCAGTTGATGCCGTCGATCGGGTAGCCCTGCACCAGTTCGCGGACGATGCTGATGAGGTACTCCTGCACATCGGACGAGCCGGGGTCGAGGAAGTACTTGCCGCCGTCCATCGACTGCGGCCCCATGCCGGCGTTTGCATACGGCACCATGAACCATTCCGGGTGAGACGCCAGCGTCGTGTTGCTCGGCGGCGGCCACGCGGTGCTGACCCGATAGGTGACGAGCCACGCATGTACCTCGATCCCCTCGGCGTGGGCCTTCGTGCAGAGGTATGCGAGGGGATCGATCCCGCCGCTGATGTCCGTCGCCTTCGGGAGGATCGACGAGTTCCAGTATGCGCCGTGTCCGCCGGAGCCGCTGTCCTTGTAGGCCAGTACCTCGGCGACGATGGCGTTGTAGTTGCCTTGCTTCGCGCGGGCGACCATCGTGTCGATCTCGGCCGTGCTCTTGAATCCCGGGTGGAACGCATCGGCCCAGAACGCTCGAAACGCCGGCTGGGCGTGAGCCGTCAGGCTCCTGTTGCACACAAGGGCCGCCACGGCCAACAAGACGCAGCCGAACCGCCGTCCGATCATCGCCATCGTCGCACGTCCTTCCCGTACTCCCTCGTGCGCAACGCAGAGATACCGCGACCTTCCACAGTCAATCATACCCGCCAGCCACGAAAGGCAAAGTGACCGCACTTCCGTGCAGTAGCCCGCCAGTGTGAAACAAGCCTCGAAATAGAGCCGATGGAGGAGCAAAATGCGATCTGCGAACTCGCAGTTTAACGGCACAGCGCAACGGCACGGCGTAAGAGACTCCGAGATCGCGCGGGTTCGGGGCATCTGTCTACATATACGACATGCGAACGCGGTTATTTTTGTGTCGTCCCAGGGGTTGCAAACAAAACCTGAATCGATTAAGATAACGGGGGGGCTGGATTGGGCGCGAGGTGACGTCCAGCGGTAACGGTTGTGTGCGGCCTTTCGGCGGTACTGCGAGTGAAATGCACGCGCGGAGGTGTCCTGTGTCGGGTTGGACTTCGATGCCGCGGCGGAGTTCTTTGCGTCAGCCACGGGTGTCCGATGGATTCACGCTGATCGAGTTGCTCGTGGTGGTGGCGATCATTGCGCTTCTCGTCGCCGTTCTCCTGCCCAGTCTGGCCCGGGCGAGGGAACAGACGCGGCGTGTCTATTGCGCGAACAACCAGCACCAGGTGATCCTTGCGCTGCTCCAGTACGCAGAGGACAGCCGATCGCAGACATTGCCTCCTCGGCGGACGTATCTGAAGGATCCGGACGCCAACATGCTGACCAAGCCGTATTACAGTCGCGACCTCTATTTCGAGGATGCTCCCCCGCCCGGCCAGCAGATCGGCCCCAGGACGCCGCACGCACCGTTGCCCTGGGCGTTCAACAACTGCGGGGTGCTGTATCCGCGAAAGCTCGTGAAAGACGTTCTGGTCTTCTACTGCCCGAGCCAGAAGAGTTCCGAGATGACGACCGCTCGCGGCGACCTGTTCAAGATGATCGTCACCGAAGCGGACGGGGACAACCGGATCAAGAGCGCCTACAACTACAACCCGCACGTCCTGGTCAGCGGGCGCGATCCGCGAATCAAGAACGCAGCCGCGAGCGCCATCGCGGCCCGGCTGTACACGACCGTCGGCACGATGCCGACGGGCCGAACCGTGCTCATCGACAACGTCGCGCGCGAGTCGAGCAACATCCTCAAGGACGGGTTCTACGCGCATCGCATGAACAAGGTCGGCGGCTTCAACCTGGCCACAATCAACGGCAGCGTGCACTTTCGCCGGTCGCAGTTGGCGATCGACCTCGGCCTGAGCAACGATGCCATGTTCACGGATCACTCCGCCATCACCAGAGTCCTGGAGGAAATGGAGCGGGGTCTCGGTTCCCTGGGCATCGCGTTCGGCACGGGCGGGCGGCGATGAACCCCGGCCCGCCGGGCGGATGGCCTGCCGCCCGGCCTGTGCCTTCTTTCGAGGGGTCGCATCCGCCGGCGATGCCGGATTGCGCATTCACCGGAGACAGGCCGTCGGACGGCCGAAAGGGGCGCCGTTGACGTGACACCTCCGGCAGGCACAATCGAGCGGCGGTGATTCTCTCCGCCGTTGTGCTGCGCGAGGTGCTCATGAGCGGAATCCGTATCCCACGGTGGTCGTTCGTCATCGTCGTTCTTGCATCTGTCTCCGGCGCGTGCGGCCAGCGCGTGGCGATCCTCACCCAGAACCACGATCCGTTCGGCTTTCCACGCCCCGGTGCCGGGCACACCGATGTGCCGCTGCGCACGAGCCTCTTTCTTGAGCTTGGGATCGAGAAGCCCGAGCCGGCCGACGCGGTCCTGCCGGAATCCGTGTCGATCACGCTTCAGCCGGACGGCGAGGAGCCCGCCGACGTGCTGACGGCCGGCCCGCGATTCGCCCCCGGCTGGTCGGGCAGGTTGTTCCCGACCGCGCGAGGGCCCGAGCGGCAGCCCGCGCTCGCCGTCTACGCCACGCCGTATGTGCCGCTGAAGCCCGGCACGAACTACACGATCCGCGTAATCGCCAGGAGCAGGCACGGCGCGGAATTGCCGGCCAGGGACGGTGCGTGGAGTTTCACCACCGAGCCTGCGCCACAGCGGCACGAGGTCGCGCTGGGGCTGAACTTCGGCGCGGCCGCGGTCCGCTGGCACGGGGGATTCTTCACGGGATTCTGCAAGCCCAGCTTCTGCACGAGCGATCCGGCGTTGATCGGCACATACGAACTCATGGCCGAGGCGCGGAAGCGGTCGCCGAAGGCGTGGGGCCTCCAGCGGGATTTCTGGATGACCGGCCTGGAGGTGCGGCCCGAATTCCTGTCGCCCGTGCTGCCGAACGTCGTGCGAGAGCGCGAGACACGGCGGATCGCCGCCATCGAGCCGCACGCCGACGGGACGCTGCTGCGCGTCGAGGACTTCTTCGGTCACGAGCAGTACGGCATCGGCGCCGGCCGGCCCGTCGGCGATGATTATCACCCGGGCGACGAGGTGCTCATCGCCGACGGCGTCCACGACGTCCGCGCGAAGGTGCTTTCGGCCGACGACCGGGCCGGCACGGTCCTGGTCAGCCGGTTCGACGCCCCCGCGGGCGGCTGGCAACTGAAGTACTCGGCTCCGCTGCCGACGAAGGAAGACCCGAACGCCCCCGGCCTGTTCGCGTCGGGCGGGTGCTACCTGATCCGGTTCCGTCCGCACGGCACGCCCTGCTACTACTGGGGGCGGCTGGACAAGGAGTTCGATATCGCTCACCGCCGTTTCGGCCGGCGGCTCAGCCCGAACTTCGCCGACGCCCCGGTTGATCTTGCGGTGGACGGCCGCAACTGGACGACGGCCAAGGACTATGCCGAACTGCACGAGGTGGTCCGCACAATGACCGGCCACCTGATCGACCGCTACGGCGACGCCTGCCTCGATTTCGTCTGGAGCGTGTTCAACGAACCCGACCTCGGCGCGCTGTTCTGGCGGACGGACTGGGACGAACTCCAGCGGTTCTACGACTACACGACCGACGCGATCCTGCGGGCGTTCGAGGATCGCGGGCACGACTCGTCGCGGGTGTTCATCGGCGGGCTGGAACTCGGCGGCGTCTCCGGCACGAACCTGAGGCTGCGGGAGTTTCTCGCCCACTGCTCGCCGCGGGCGACCGAGAAGGGCGCCTTGCCGCGTAACGCGGCCTTCGCCGACGCACGGCTTGACGGCCGGCGCTCGCGACGCGTCGAAGCCCTCTGCCGTGCCCATGCAGGCAGGGGCGCCCCCTGCGACTTTGTTTCCGTCCACGCCTACAACCGCGCGGAGATGATGGCCGCCAAGCTCATCCGCGCGAAGGAGATCGCGCTCGAGATCGACGCCGGGTACTACGCGGAGCTGTGGGTGAACTCGCACGAGTCCTGCCCGGACTGGAACCCTCCGCCGGACCCGGGCGCCGCAGACAGCTACCTCGGCAACGGCTACTACCCGACGTGGTGCGCCGACGTCGCACGACGGCAACTCGCCCGGGCGGCCGAGGATCCGCGATTCGCGTACGGCGAGACGATCCTGACGTTCTGGCCGTGGCCGAACGACAACTTCACGGGCAATACGGCATGCACGCGGAAGATCAGCGTGGACGACGACGGCGACGGCGAGGCGGACCGGACCGTCCTCGTGCCGATGCCGATCTTCCACTTCCTGACGCTGCTGGCCGGCATGAACATCGACGGGGGCTGCCGGGTGCTGCCGGAAAAGAGGATCGCCGGCAACGTGATCAGCGGTTTCGCGACACGCGGCGAGCACGACATCCGAATCCTGCTGTACGCACACAACGCCCTTGATACGCAGTCGCGATCCGAGCGGGCGTTTCGTATCGCACTTGATCTCGAAGGGATCCCGTGGCCGCGCGTGCGTGTGACCGAGTACCGCTTCGACCGCGAGCACAACACGTATTTCCGGCTCGCAAAGGAGCTGCGCGACCGCCCGACGACGCGACCGGGTGCGACGGAGAAGGCGTCCGCCGCCCTGCGAGCGATCGAAGACGGCGAGCGGGAGGCGAAGCTCGCAGCCTTGAAAAGGCTCGCGGACATCGGTCCCGCGGGCGAGGAGGCTGTCCGGATCGTGTTGAAGGTCCTCGCCGAGTCCAAGGACGAGGCCATCCGCTTCGCCGCCTTCGCGGCGCTGCAACGGATCGGCCCCTCGGCTCCGTGCTACAGCCCGGACGACGTGGGCCGGATCCAGGCGCAATCAGCACTGCACGAGACCGGATCCGGCGCGCAAACCACCGACCCCACGGGGCACCTCAAGCTGACTGCCGACCTCATCGCCAACGGCGCGATCTTCGTCATCCTCGAGCCCGATGGCTCGGCCAGGCCGAGGTGAAGCGGGGTGCGTCTCCTCCAGAGGCTGCACTCCAGAATTGCGGGGACGCGGCCACTGGAAGGACCGCACTCCCAACCGCGGAAAACCGCCCGCCCGGCAATCGATCACGCCCCGAGGTCGCCTACGGCGCCGCCACGTCGAACTCGATCTGCACCGGCTCGCTGACGGAGTCCGCGTACGTGACCACGTTGCCGTTGAGCGGCACGCTCAGGTCCACGTCCGAACGCAGGACCACGACCGACTCCAGCGGCACGAGATTCAGCACGTAGCGGCCCGGCGCCAGGCCCGTCGTGTCGATGATGCCGGCGGTCAGGTCGTAATCGCCGTCCGGCAGCACGAGGCGACACGGGCGGTCCTTGTCATACCACCGACCGCACGGACCCGTGCACGGCGGTTCGACAGGGTTCAGCGACCCTCATCCGCAGTCTTGCTGTGGCGGACGATTTCGCCGGTTACGAGGTAGACGACGTCCTCGGCGATGTTCGTCGCGTGGTCGGCGATTCGTTCGAGGTTCTTCGCGACGGAAAGGATATCCAGGTGCGCCGCCATGCGGTCGGGCGACCGGGCCGCCTCGACAACGAGGCGCTGGATGAACTGCATGTAGAAGGCGTCCACGGCGTCGTCTTCACCGAGGATCCGTTTGGCCGAATCGGCGTCGCCCGTGGCGTAAGCCTGGACCGTGTTCCGCAGCAGGCGGCGGACGATGGGGAAGATCCGCTTGAGGTCCTCGTGCGGGCCGGCGCCGGGGCCCCACTCCAGATGGCGGGCCCGCTCGGCGATGTTGACCGCGCAGTCCGCGATGCGCTCGAAATCGCTGTTCGTCTTGAGAATCGTGCAGAGCAGGCGCATGTCGGAGGCCATCGGCTGGAAGAGCGTCATGAGGTGGATGACCTCCACCTCGACGGCGACCTCCTCCGCGTCGATGTCCCCGTCCCGCGCGATGACCCGCTGGGCCAGCGCGTGGTCCGCCTGCAGAAAAGCGTCGCACGCCTCCTCGAGCATGTCCTCGACGGCGCTGGCCATCCGCAGCGACCGCCGCCGCAGCTGGTCCAGCATGTTGACGAAATGCGCACTCATGATCGCACCTTTGCCCTGTCAGCCGTAACGGCCGGAAACGTACTCCTCGGTCCGCCGGTCCCTCGGGTTCTCGAACACCTGCGTCGTCGCGCCGAACTCGACCAGTTCGCCCAGCAGCATGAAGGCCGCCTCGCTCGAGATCCGCGCGGCCTGCTGCATGTTGTGCGTGACGACGACGATCGTGTACTTCGCCGCCAGGTCGCGCATCAGGTCCTCGACGTGGGCCGTCGCGATCGGGTCGAGCGCCGAGCAGGGCTCATCCATCAGGATCACTTCCGGCTCGACGGCGACAAGCCGCGAGATGCAGAGCCGCTGCTGCTGCTCCGGCGAGAGCCCCAGCGCCGGGGCGTGCAGCCGGTCCTTCACCTCGTCCCACAGCCGCGTGGCCCGGAGGCTGCTCTCCACGATGCCGTTCAGCCGGGCCCGGTCGCTCGTCCCGTGGACCCGCGGCCCGTAGGCCACGTTGTCGAAGATCGACAGCGGGAACGGGTTCGGCCTCTGAAAGACCAGCCCCACGCGACGGCGAAGCCGCGTCAGGTCCATCGCCGGGTCGTAGATGTCGGCGCCGTCCAGGAGCAGCCGGCCCGTCACGCGAACGCCCTTGATCAGTTCGTTCATCCGGTTGAAGCAGCGAAGGAGCGTGGACTTGCCGCAACCCGAAGGGCCGATGATCGCGGTGATCGCCCGCGGCCGGATCCGCACGTGTACGTCCTTCAGCGCGTGAAAGCTGCCGTAGTGAAGGTTCAGGCCGACGGCTTGGAGCTTGCAGTCCATCATCCCGCCTATCCGAACTGCCCGACGAGGTAGTCGTTCGTGCGCGGGTCCTGCGGCCGGGTGAAGACCTCGGCGGTCGGGCCGATCTCCACCAGCTTGCCCATGAGCAGGAACGCCGTCCGGTCCGACGCCCGCGCCGCCTGCTTCGTGTTGTTCGTAACAAGCACGATCGAGTGCTTCTCCTTCAGTTCGACCAGGGCGTCCTCGATCTTGCCCGTCGAGATCGGGTCGAGGCCCGAGCAGGGCTCATCGAGGATCAGGACCTCCGGATCGAGGGCCAGCACGCGGGCCACGCAGAGCCGCTGTTGCTGACCGCCGGAGAGGTTGTGCGCGGGCTCGTCGAGCCGATCCTTGACCTCGTCCCAGAGCACGGCGTCGCGCAAAGCCGCCTCGATCCGTTCCTCCTGTCGCTCGCGGTCCCGCACGCCCATCAGCCGCAGGCCGTAGGCCAGGTTGTCGTAAATCGACCACGGCAGCGGCACCGGCACGGCGTACACCATCCCGACGCGCCGCCGCAGAGAGGCGACGTCCATCTCCGGGGCGTCGATGTCCTGCCCGTCGAGCAGGATCCGCCCGCTGTGGCGGAACCCGTGGTGCAGGTCGTTGAGGCGGTTGAGGCAGCGGAGGAACGTGGTCTTGCCGCTTGCGGCCGGGCCGATGATCGCCAGGCGTTCGCGCGGACGGACATCCAGGCTGACGCCGTCCAGCACGGTCGTGTCGCCGTAGCTCGCGGTAAGGTCCCGCACGGCAATCTTGGCCTCCGTGCTCGCTTCCCCGGACCGGAGGAACGCGGCCGGAGAAGCCAGCGGTTCCGGTCCCGGCGAGCGATGCGTCCGCTCTGTGGCTTGCGGAAACGGCATGTGGCCTCCTTTTCCGGCGAAGCGGGACGAGAAGAACGGATCCCGATCCACGACTCTAGGCATGGCGCCCCACCTTACCGATGAACCGTCGCATCAGCCAGTAGGCAAAGAAGTTGATCGCAAGGATCGCGATCACCAGGACGGCGGCCGTGGCGTACGCCTTCTCCATCGAGAGCCCCTCGCGGGAGAGGATGTAGAAGTGCAACGGCAGCGTCCGGCACGAGTCGAACAGGGATTGCGGCAGCCGAAGGGCGGACCCGGCCGTGAGCATCACGGCGGCCGTCTCCTCGATCGCCCGCGCGAGCGACAGGACGATGCCCGTGACGATGCCCGGCAGCGCCGAGCGCAGCACGACGCGCGTTACCATCTGCCAGCGCGTGCTGCCGAGGCCGTAGCTGACTTCGCGGTAGGCATACGGCACGGCGCGGATCGCCTCCTCGCTCGTCCGGATGATCGTCGGCAGGACCATCACGGCCAGCGTCAGTGCGCCGGACAGCACGCAGAGCCCCATGCCCAGCGCGATCGCGAAGAACACAAAGCCGAAGAGCCCGTAAATGATCGACGGGATGCCGGCGAGGCAGTCGGCGCCGAAGCGGATCACGGCCGTCGCCCGGTTCTCGCGGGTGTACTCGGTCAGGTAGATGGCGGTGGCCACGCCCACCGGTGCGGCGAGCAGAACGGCCAGGCCGGCGACGACGGCGCTGGCGACGATCATGGGGAAGATGCCGCCTTCGCGCCCCATCTTCACGGGCGATTCCGTGAGGAATCCCCACGAGATGTGCGGCAGCCCGTGGGCCAGGATCCAGCCGATGATGAACAGGAGTACGCCGACGGTGATCGCCGCCATGATCCACAGGACCGTGACGACGGCACGTTCAACGGCCACGGGGGCGAGCCTCATCGTGTACCCGCTCCCTTCGCCTGCCGCCGCGAGACGGTCAGCGCGATCGTGTTGAGGATCATGATGAACACAAAGAGCGTGACGCCCGTGGCGAAGAGGGCCTCGCGATGGTCGCCGGAGGCGTAGCCCATCTCAAGCGCGATGTTGGCGGTCAGCGTACGGACGGGATCGAGGATGCTCCCGGGAACGGCCAGCGTGTTGCCGGCGACCATGATGACGGCCATCGTCTCGCCGACGGCCCGACCCATGCCGAGGATGATGGCGGCGACGATGCCCGACCGCGCGGCCTTGAACATCACCATGTAAATCGTCTGCCATCGGGTCGCGCCGAGGGCGATCGAGCCCTCCCAGTACGGGCGCGGCACGGCGTTGAGCGCATCGACGGAGATGCTGGTCACCGTCGGCAACACCATGATGCCCAGGACGATCGAGGCGGCCAGCACGGAAAGCCCCGGACCGCCGAGGTGATGCTGGATCAGCGGCACGAGCGTCACGACGCCGACAAACCCGTACACCACGGACGGGATTCCCGCCAGCAGTTCGATCGCCGGCTTGAGGATCCGCGCCAGCCGCGGCGGAGCGAACTGCGTCAGCACAACCGCCAGGCCGAGGCTGAACGTGATGCCGATGACCATCGCGCCGGCCGTGACCATCAGCGAGCCGATGATCATCGAACGGATGCCGAAGTGCCCGGCCTTCGGGTCCCAGTCGGCTGACAGGAAGAACTCGCGTGCGCCGAGGCGGAGGATGATCGGCACGCCTTCCTTGAAGATGAAGACGGTGATCACTCCCAGCCCCACGATGGCCGTGAACGCCATGGCCATCAGCACCGCGCCGATGATTCGGTCCTGCTTCATTGGGCCCGGATCAGTCCTTCCGATTCCAGTTCCTTCTGGCTCTCCGGCAGGAGCACGAAGTCAATGAACTTCTGTGCCGCCGGGGTCGGCGTTCCCCTGGTCACAAACAGGAGCGGCCGGGCGAGCTTGTACTTCCCCTCCAGCACGCCCTGAGCGGTGGGCGGTTCGCCGTCCACAATGAGGGCCTTCAGTTCCTTGCTCAGGAGCCCCAGCGAGATATAACCGATGGCCTCCGTGTTGCCCTTGACCAGTTCCTTGACGGCACCGCTCGACTCCTGAACCAGCGCCTCCCGGGCGATCTTCGCCTCCTTGCCCATGACGAGGTGAACGAAGCAATCGCGGGTGCCCGAACTCTCCTCGCGGGTGATCACCCGGATCGGCTCGTCCTTGCCGCCGACTTCCTTCCAGTTCCTGATCGCGCCGCTGAAGATGTCGCGAATCTGCTCCGTCTTCAACTCGCTGACCGGGTTCGCGGGGTTCACGACGACGGCCAGACCGTCCCGCGCGATCAGGACCCTGTTGAATTGTCCGGCCTCCTCGGCGGTCAGTTCGCGGGAGCACATGCCGATCTGCGCGAGCCCGTTGGCGACGGCCTGGAGCCCCGCTGTCGAGCCGCCACCCTGCACGTCCACCTTTTCGTTCGGGTGCTTCTTCGCGTACTCCTGCGACAGATGCTCCGCAAAGGGCTGGATCGATGTCGATCCCACAACGTTGACGGCGCCCCCGCCTTCGCTGCGCCGGCAGCCGGGCTCGGCCAGACAGCACGCGAACATCAGCACCGGCACCAGACCCTGAACCACGCGATTCCTCAACATACGGATCTCCATTACAGCTATACGGCGCGTCTCGTTGCGACAACGGCACAGGGCACCGCAATCAGGACGCGCCGGGGAAGGAACCTGAACATCTACCATGCGGCTCTCTGTCGTGCGTAGGCCACTTTGTTAAGAACAGGCTAAGCCGCAAACGTTGCCGTTGTGTTTTCCTTGTGTTAGGATTCTATTAAGACTTGGTTCGGCACCGAGACTGTGCGCGTCAGACCACCCGCCCGACATGTCGGGAGCACCAACTACGTTCGGCCATGCCGTACGATTTTCCCTGTGCTCACAAAAATAACGTCCTCCGCGATATTGACGGCATGGTCGGCGATCCGCTCCAGATTCTTGGCGATGGAAAGCAGGTCCAGATGTGCCGCCATATGGTCTGGGGACCGCATGGCCGCCTCGGCCAACCGCCGAATAAACTGCCCGTAGAAGGCATCAATGATCTCGTCGTCGATGAACAGGCCTCGGGCCTTGTCGGCATCCGCATCGGCGTAGGATTGAACCGCCTTGCGCAGCAGCGCGCGGACGACGGGTATGATCCGCTGTAGATCCTCGTTGCCGCCGACCCCGGCATCCGGTTCCAGGTGGCAGGCGCGTTCGGCGATGTTCACGGCACAATCGGCGATCCGCTCGAGGTCGTTGTTCACCTTCAGGATCGTGCAGAGCAGGCGCATGTCGGCGCCCATCGGCTGGAACAGCGTCATCAGCCGGATGACCTCGGCCTCGACGCCGACCTCTTCGGCATCGATGGTCTCATCCCGGGCCACGACCCGCCGGGCCAGCGCATGATCCGCCCGCATGGCGGCCTCGCACGCTTCGTGCGTCATGTCCTCCACGGCGACGGCCATTCGAAGTGACTTGCGATGCACGTCGTCCAGAAGGTTCACGAAGTGAGCCGTCATCCCTATCCGAATCTCCCGGTGATGTAGTCCTGGGTCTTCGGGTTGTTCGGCCGGGTGAAGATCCGGTCCGTATCCTCGAACTCGATCAGCTCGCCCAGGTACATGAAGGCCGTCCGGTCCGACACGCGGGCGGCCTGCTGCATGTTGTGCGTGACGAGCACGATCGTGTAGTCCGCCTTGAGCTGGTCGATGAGATCCTCGATACGGGCCGTGGCGATCGGGTCGAGCGCGGAGCACGGCTCGTCCATCAGAAGCACGTCCGGCTGAAGGGCGATCGCGCGTGCGATGCACAACCGCTGCTGCTGACCGCCGGAGAGGGCCAGGGCGCTCTGCTGGAGTTTGTCCTTCACCTCGTCCCAGAGCGCCGCGTGCCGCAGAGACCGCTCGACCAGTTCGTCCAGATCGCCGGGATAACCGTTGATGGCGGCGCCCCAGGCCACGTTCTTGAAGATCGACTTCGGAAACGGATTGGGCTTCTGGAAGACCATGCCGACACGCCGTCGCAGTTCGACCGGGTCGCACAGCGGGCCGTAGATGTCCTGTCCGAGGTAGCACATCCTGCCCTCGACCGTCACGCGAGGAATCAGGTCGTTCATCCGGTTCATGGCGCGGAGCAGTGTGCTCTTGCCGCAGCCGGAAGGGCCGATGATCGCCGTCACCCGGCGGGGAGGGATGCTCATCGTGACGTCGCGGACCGCCACCGTCGGGCCATACCGGACGGTGAACTTCTCCGTGGTGATCACGGCCTCGACGGCCTCCGGGGGCTGCCGCGGATCGAGTTGGGCCCGGGTCACAGGGATCTCCGGACCCGCCGGGCGAACCGGCATCGGGCTCCCGCCTGCCGAACGGCCGCCTGCCGGTGCGTCGGCGGCTGCGGCCAATCCCGCCAGGGGCAGACGTCCGCCCGGCGCGTGCGGGTCGTCCGGCCGTACGGGTGCGCTCGCCGTCCGGCGTCCCGCGGAATCGGCTTCCGCAGCCACACGCCCCCCACGCCATCGGCGGACCTGGTCTTGTACCAACTCATCCTCCTCTCAATCTCCTGGAAATCCGCGCCCGCAGAACGATCGCGGCGACGTTGAGCGCCAGGACCAGCGCCACGAGCGTCAGGACCATCCCGTACTGCACGTGCCGGATCTCATCGACGGCCGCGTTCTCCGTGCAGAGGTTGTAGACGTTCCACGGCAGGGCCGGCGTCGGCTGCGACGCCGTCTGCCAGACGGCGAGAGGACTTCCCATGCTCACGGCGGCGGTGAAGATGATCGGAGCGGTTTCGCCGGCCGCCCGGCCCATGCTGATGACGATCCCCGTCAGGATGCCGGGCAGCGCTGCCGGCAGGATGACGGCCACCATCGCGCGCCACCGGCTTGCGCCGAGGCTCAGAGCGGCTTCCTTGTAGGTCTGTGGAACCGCGAGGAGCGCTTCCTCGGACGCACGAATGATGATGGGCAGGATCAGGATCGCCAGCGTCAGTGAGCCGGCCAGAACGCTCTTCGACTCGGAGACGCGGATGCCGTTGATGAAGAAGGCCAGGCCGAACAGCCCGAACACGATACTCGGAACGCCCGCCAGGGTACTGACGCACGTCCGCAGCATGCTGACCAGGCGGCCCTCGCCGGCATACTCGACGAGGTAGATCGCGGAGATGACGCCCATGGGCACCGCGAAGAGGACGGCGCCGACCGTCAGGTACAAGGTGCCCAGCACCTCGGCCCAGATGCCGCCGAAGAAGTGAGCGTCGTCGATCGACTCATCGAACAGAAAGCCCCAGTACAGCGTCAGCTTCGGAGCCATCATGTCCGCCAGATGACTCTCCACGTAGGGGAACAGCCGTTCCAGCGACGTGCCCTTGAACTCGTCGGCCCGGGGCACGAGGATCTTGCGCCCCATCTTCTTCGGATCGGAATAGTCGTATTGTTCGACATAGAGCAGGTCGCGCAGCTTGACTTGGGCCCGGTCCCAGCGGGTCTGGCCGTACCGCTCGCGCAGGAGGACCGGCGGCGGCTCGCCCGGCAGCGGGCCGATGATCGCACGAAGCCGATCCCTGACCTCGCGGACGGACTCCGCGTACTGGTCGCGAAGGTCCCGGTCGCGAGCGAGTTGCCTCTCGAAGTCGCGGACCATGTCGCAGGCGGTCGCGCGCGCCTTCGCACAACGGGCCATTTCCTGTTCGACGGCGTCCGGGTCGCCCCGATTGAACTTGTTCACCTGGAGCCGGCGGTGCTCGACGGTCGCCCGGAAGACGAAAGCCGTCGCGCCCCGCACCGCGATGGGCGCCAGCACGACGACGAGCGAGCCGGCGACAAGCGCGATGGACACAAACCCCGCGCCCGTGAAGCAGCGATCCATGAGCTTGCGCGTGGACAATCGCACGGCCTCACCTCGCCTTCGCCCGGGATCGGCGCATCACCCACTCGCTCGCCAGATTGCAGGCGAACGACACAACGAGCAGAGACAGCGCCATGGCGAACAGCACGTGGTAGCGTGCCGAGCCCGTCACGTGGTCCGCCTCGCCCATGTCGCCCGCGATGGTCGCCGTCAGCGTCCGGATCGGGGCGGTCAGGTTGAACCAGGGGCTCGGGATCTGGGCGGCATTGCCGGACGCCATCCAGACGACCATGGTTTCGCCGATCGCCCGCATGATGCCCAGGATGATCGCCGCGCAGATTCCGCTGCCCGCCGCGGGAATCACCACGCCCACCAGCGTCTCCGCCCGCGTCGCGCCAAGCGCGTAACAGCCTTCGCGAAGCTCGCGGCCGACGGCCTGCAGCGCGTCCTCGGATACGCTGATGACCGTCGGAATGGCCATGATCCCGAGGATGATCGAAACGTTCAGGGCGTTCGTGCCGCTGGAGATCCCGATGCGGCTCATCGCGTGGCTCAGCCACGCCACGCCGCCGAGCGACAGAACCGCCAGGGCCGCCAGGACAAGAACGCTCCCGCTCCTGCGCAGGCGCTGTGGGATCCGGACGCTGATCAGTTCCCCGAGGATCACGGTGCCGAGAATCGCGATCGGCCCGCCGATCAGCCAGACGGCCGCGGAGAGCATCCGGCCCCCGTGATCCTGCAGAAGCGGCGCGAAGACGACCAGGGCGAAGAACCCGAACGCGACCGACGGGATCGCGGCCAGGATCTCGATCACGGGCTTCACCAGCTGCCGCGCGGCGAAGGGCAGCACGTCGCTCATGCAGACCGCGGCGGCCACGCCGAGGGGAACGGCCACCACGACCGCGCCGAGCGTGACGAGAGCGCTTCCGACAAAGATGGCGAGCGCGCCGAAGGCGGGCGGATGGCTCGACGGATACCACATCGTGCTCGTGAGGAACTCGCGGACCCCTCGCAGCTGGAAGAAGGGCACGGCGTCCTTGACGATGTAGTAGAAGATGAAAAGGACGGCGAACGCCGAACTCGACGTGATGGCCAGCAGGATCCCGTGCCCCAGCAGCGCGAGACACCGCTTGAAGCGGTTCGCGCTGCTGCTGAGGAGAATCCCGTTCGCGCGGCGCCAAGGCAGAGCCGCCGGCATGCCGTCGAGCGCGCTCACGTAACTCACTTCTCCTCGGCTTCGGTCGCGTACTCCGTCACGGGCACGAAGCCCACGGAATCGACAAGGCTCTGTCCCTTCTTGCTCAGGTACAGCGTCACAAAAGCGTGCAGCGGCGTGCCGAGCGCCGGATAGCCGTTCGTGAACATGAACAGGGGCCGGGCGATCGGATACCGGCCCGACGCCACCGTCGCCCTGGTGGGCCGGACGCCGTTGATGACAAGCGCCTTCATCGTCCGATCGGCGAACGCGATGCCCACGTATCCGATGGCGGCCGGCGTCGTCTGAATGCGCTGCCGAATGGCGCCGTTGCTGCCGACGTACTCCGCGTCCTTCGCGATCTTCTCACCCTTCATGACCAGCGACTCGAAGGTCTCGTACGTCCCGCTGTTCGTGTCGCGGCTGACCTTGACGATCTTCTGATCGGGCCCGCCGACCTCGCTCCAGTTCGCGATCTTGCCGCTGTAGATCTCCCGCACCTGGTCCCGCGTCAATTCCTTCACCGGGTTGCTCGGGTGAACAACGATCACGATCCCGTCCACCGCAATGGTGTGCGGCACGGGCATGATGCCCTTGTCCGCGGCCGCCTTGAACTCCTCCGGTTTCATGAAGCGCGACATGTCGGCCACGTGGCAGGTGCCGTTGATCAAGCTCTTGGCGCCGTTGCCGCTGCCCGACTCGCTGACCGTGATGCTCACCTCCGGGTGCTGCGACTTGAAGTACTCCGCAAAGGCCTTCGCCAGGGGGCCTACCGTGGTCGAGCCGTCCACCACGATCTTCGTCGCCTCGGGCTTCGCATCCTGCGCGAGCGCGAGCGGCATCTGCCATGCACCGAGCGCGGCCACGATCAATGCACACGGCGTCCTGGTGTTTCGTTTCATCGCAAGATCTCCTTGTCTGTGGGTTGGCGGGCGGTTCCACATTGGTACCCGCAATCGTTCACCGGCGGCGATTGTATTTTGACCGTGCTATTCCGCCATTGAGGAAATGTTAAGCCGGCGCTAAGAATACAGACCGACGCGGCCCTACGGACTCGCCGGCGATCTTCACAAGATTCCCATCGACAATTTGTCCGCGGCGCATCATGCCCTAACACGGCCGGCAGATACTACGCCCGCGAAACGTGTTTGCATGTATCAGCTGGCTTAACCGCAAAGGAGATCTCAAATGGTACGTCGAGGGAACCGGCAAAGCAGACGAACACGGTTGTTCCAGGCATTCACACTGATCGAGTTGCTGGTGGTCGTGGCGATCATCGCGCTCCTGATCAGTATCATGCTGCCCAGTCTGAACAAGTCCCGGGCGCAGGCCCGGGCCATCAAGTGCGCGGCGAATCTCCGTCATGTCAGCGTGGCCGTCAGCGCCTACACGAGCGAGTACCGCGGCACGTTCCCCATCTGCTACGTCTACGCGAAAGATGAGCGCGGCGCCTACGACGTGTACCGTCAGGCCGAGGTCGCCCGGAAGCCGGCCGGCTACATCCACTGGTCCTGGTTCCTGTACAACACGGGGAAGGCGCCGGCCGAGGCCTTTCAGTGCCCGGACTTCGACCGCGGCGGCGCGCCGCGGACGTTCCCCGGCCTCAACGGCAGCGACTGGGAGGCCGGCCAGGTCGATGACCACGGCAAGAGCGGCTCCAGCGCCGTGTGCGACAAGCAATTGCCGCGGATGTCGTATACGGCCAACGCCGCCATCATGCCTCGCAACAAGTTCACACTGGACATGTCGGAGGGGCCTCGCGTGAACCGGTACGTCCGCGAAAACGAAATCCAGCGGACGCAGCAGACGATCCTGGCGACGGAGTTCCTTAACAGCTGGAAGGCGATCGGCGTGCAGCAGGGCTCGGGCATTCTCGTCAAATCCCACAGGCCGATCCAGCCCTTCTATCACCTCTCGACGGGCACGAACGAATACACGGCCCCGCTCAACAACGGCTCGTTCACCTACGGGGACACCAGTTCGCCGACGCTCGGAATCAAGCCGTACGCCGAGGTCAAGGACATGGTCGGTGTGATTGACGGAACAGCCGGCCCGGAGGTCAATGCCGTGGGGCGGCACCATCCGGGCGGCGACAAGATCGTCGGCGGCACCGCGAACTTCCTCTTCAGCGACGGCCACGTGGAACGGTCGACCGTGCTGAACACGCTCAAGAGACGCCTCTGGGGCGATCGCTACTACGCCCTGACGGGCGCAAACAAGATCATGCGATAGATGGCTGCGACGCGCGGGACCCGTGCGCGGCGGAGGGCACGCACGGGTCCCCGGGGCGGGGTCAACCCGAACGGTGTCGAAAGGAGGTGCCGATGTAGCACAGCAGTCAGGTTGCGCCCGGTGCTTACGGACGCGGAAGGAAGCAGGCGGTTACGGATCGGGTTTGTATGGCGAGCAATGGCAGTGAGTAATCTCACACGACTCAAGAGGTGCGAAAGATGGTACGCAAGACGTTGATGACTCTCGGTATTACGGCGGCGGTCGCCCTCGTGGCACAGAACCGCCGCGTTCATGCGGATCCCACAATCCTCGGCGGGGAAGTGAACATCAGCGGGGCGACGCTGTTCCGCGATTTCTTCCAGGCGCCCGCATCGACGAATGACTGGATCGACGCGGATGGCGACGGCTTCTTCGGCTTCAATCCCAATACGCCGCCTTACGTGGATCAGCTGGCGGTGGCGTGGAACCCCTCGGTGACGACCTGGTGGCTCGTCCAATACCGGGGCGTCGGATCGGGCAACGGCCTGTCAGAGCTGGTGGATTTCGCGCTTTGCGGAACGCTCCCCACGGCGCCGGTGACGGACAAGTCCACAATCAACCGGACGGTCTGGGGGCCCCCGGGCACGTCCCCATGGCCCGGCACCAGCGTGGACGCCGGCGTCCTCGACGTGCCCACCGGCTGGATGATCAAGTGGGGCACCCAGGGCGACCAGGCATGGAACCGCAAGCCGTCGCAATCCGGCTACGGCTGGAACACCGTGACCTCGGCCGGCAATGCGTGCCTGGGCAGCGGATTTGCCAACGCCCTCAAGACCCTGTGCCGCGATTGCGATGGATCGGGCCCGGGACTCGAGACGTGCCTCAATACCAACGTCAAGAACCCGAACGCCGGCACGGTCTTCGACACCGCCATCGCGTGGGTGCCGATTTCGTTTATCGCGAACCGCGGCGTGGCGTTTCCGGACCGCGACGCGACGGACGGCAAGCCCGGCGGCGACGTCAAGATGACCGAACTACAGCACCTCTTCGTCACGGGCCGTATGCCCAACGGCGAAAACCTCGTGGGCGCGACCCGCGACGTGGGCTCGGGAACGCGCAACGGCGCGATGAATTCGATCGGCGTCGATCCCAGCTTCGGCGTGGGCGACAACCTGTACAAGGAGCTTTCCGCATCCGCCTACGCGAACCTTGGGCCGTTCCACCAGGCGACGAACCTGGGCAGCTCGTCCATCATGGAGGCCGCCGTGCAGAATCGGCGACTCGCCGTCGGCTACAGCGGCACGGCCGGCAGCGGCGCTGCCGCGGACGCGAACGCGGGCTACTACGAAATGCTCAACGTGATGAAGGACATTGATGCGGACGGCGACCTGATGCCCGACGGCAGCCTCTACGTACGGTCGACGATTGCCACGATCATCGACAACGCGGACCCCAACACGGGTTGGCAGGTCGGCGGTCCTGAGACGTTCGCGACCGTGGGCGACCCGTTTGCCGCCTACCCCTCCGATTTTGACCGCGATGGCGATGTCGATCTCGGGGACTTCACCGCGTTCCAGATCTGCTTCAACGGCCCGAACAACCCCATGCCCTCGACGGCTTGCGCCCGGCAGGACCTGGACGGCGACGGGGACTGCGACCTCGCGGACTTCACGAAGTTCGCGGCCTGCTTCAACGGCCCGAACCGGACACCCGGCTGTGCCGCGAATCCGGCGATGGCGAACGACGCCGCCGCCGACTACATCGTCAACATCTACGAGAGCATGCGGGAGTTCTCGGGCAACCCCAGCAGCGACAAGAGCCTGAACATGCCGGGCGAGTTCCTGGCGTCAACGTACTTCCTGACCGCGGGCGTGGACGCGCTGCCGTTGGCCACCAATCCCAGCCTCTTCATTGACCACACGGCGACCGTGGAGTTCAACGCAACGTTGCAGGAGTACATCCGGTCCAACAATACGCTGGCGCAGCCGGTGTACGGCAGCAAGAACGTCGCGGGCCTTGTGCCGACGCGGCGGACGCTGCCCGACACGCCGCCGCCTCAGGCGGGAACCTGTGCGCCCTCGCCCACGCTGTACGCGGACGGGACGAACGGCAGCAGCGGCTACAAGTTCATGGATGCGAGCGGCGCGACGAGGTACATTACCGGAACCAAGAAGCTGGCCCAGCGGAACCAGGTCCAGGGCGATTTCAACAAGGATTCGCTCAGGAACCTCAACGACGTCTGCGCGATGATGCAGGCCGCGGTCAATCCGCTGAATTTCGAGCAGCCGGGCTGCGCGTATTGCACCAACACGATCCCCGGCGGCGGGGTCGGCTGGGGCGGCGACCCGGGTGAGCAGGGCGCGGGGAACGACGTGGTCATCGTTCACGTGATCGGCGACTTCGACGGCGACGGCAACTTCGACGCAAAGGATGTCCGGTACTTCGCCGACGGGCTCGCCATCGACCCGGTCACCGGCAAGCTCGACCGCAAGGCGGGCTTCACCGCGGTGGATGTCTGCTGGTCGGGCCTGCCCGGCGGCAGCAACAACTACTTCGGGACCGTCAAGGCGCACGGCGCCTGGGCGGCGGGCGACTCGCGCGGCGACGTGGCCGGGTCGGCCACGGGTGCCCTGCCGGGCGCGCAGCCGGCGGGTGCGGACGGGTTCGTGAACGCGTTGGACGTCAACTACGTTCAGGCGAACATCGTCAAGGCGATGGCGAAGGGTACGGGCGACTGGTCCCGGCTCGATGAGGTTGTGGGCGTGGACCTGAGTTGTGATATGAACGGCGATCTGAAGGTCGATCCGCTCGACCTCGACGAGATCGTGAGGGTGATCCTGGGCACCTGCCTGGGTGATCTGAATTTCGACGGTCACGTGACGGCCGCCGAGGTCGCGACGATCACCGGGAACGTCGGCATGACGAACCCGACCTATACCGACGGCGACCTGAACGGCGACGGCCAGATCACGGCGGCGGACGTGGCGATCGCAAATGCCGGCATGACCGTCTGTCCATAAAGGTGCTGGGGCCGGACTCGGCGACGCCCGGGCGATCCAGGCCCGCGGCCGAGCCAGGGCACGGGCGAGCGACCAGGCATCGCAACCACCCTCGGCCGCTACAGGACGGGCGACAAGCACGCCGACGAGGCAAGGGCGGGATCCCGACCGGATCCCGCCCTTTTCTTCTTTCCCGGCTGTGAACTCTATTCGCCGCCCGAACCCGGAATGGCCAGTGCAACGGTCGTGCCTTCGCCGACACGGCTGCGTAGCGTGACCGTCCCACGCATCGCCGCAACGGCGTGCCGAACGATCGAGAGGCCCAGTCCCGTGCCACGGACCGAACCGGATCGCGCCCGTTCCACCTGGTAGAATCTCTCGAAGACCCGGCCCTGTTCGGCCTCGGGGATGCCGCAACCGTTATCGATGACTTCGACCGCGATCCGCGACGGTCCGTCGTCTTGACTCTCCAGGCGCCGGGACACCACGCGGACCTGCCCGCCGGGGTCGGTAAACTTGATGGCGTTGTCCACGAGGTTGTCCAATGCCAGGCGCAGCAGTTCCCTGTTGGCGTGGATCGTCTCGGTCCCGGGCTGGACCTGAACGGTCCACGTCAGGGCCTTGGCCTCGATCGCAGCGGCGTATCGAGCGTGCACGTCGTCCAGCAGCGGCGCCAACTCGATCGGCTCGGGCTTGAACTGTCGTGCCGAAGACTCGATGCGCGACAGATTCAGCAGGTCGAACACCATCTGCTCCATGCGGTTGCTGTGGCGATCGATCACGTCCAGGAATGGTTTCGCCGCCGCCGCATCCTTCGACAGGTCCAGCCCGGCAAGCGTCTCGACGGCCGCCCGGATCGCCGCCAGGGGTGTCCGCAGTTCGTGCGATGCGTTCGAGGCGAAGTCGGCCTTCACTTGTGCGGCTCGCGCCAGGTCTGTCACGTCCGTCAGCACAAGCAGCCGCCCCGGGATCCGGGAGTCCCGCCACTTGCCGTCAGCAGCATTCGCCGGGTCTCTCGGCAGGACGAGATCCGATACGTGCGCCAGCAGGCTCAGTGTCGTGCCCCCTTGCCCCTGCACCTGCACCTCGCGGACCAGTTCCTTGCCATCCCCGATCGCGGCCGATATCTCGTCCAGCAGAAGCTGCTGCACGTCGTGCTGCGCCACGCAACACTCGGCGGGCAGCCCCTCCCACGCGGTCACCCCGTGGCCCTTCGCGGGGCCGGCACCCAGCATCCGCGCCGCCGCCGGGTTCATCAGCAATACCCGCCGGTCCGGTCCGAGCAGCAGGACGCCCTCATGCAACTGCTCCAGCAGCGACTCCAGCGTCCGCCGCTGCCGGTCGATCGTCGCCAGATGAGCCGCCAGGTGGTCCCGCATCTCGTTCAGCGACCGCGCCAGCACGGCCAGTTCGTCCCCGCCGCCGATCCGGGCCCGTGCCGTCAGGTCGCCACGGGAGAGGCTCCGGGCCGTGGCCGCAATGCGGCGAAGCGGCGTGCTCCACAACCGCGCAAGCCCCAGCGCAAAGGCAATCGCCGCCGCCAGGCTCAGCACGACGATCAGCCACACGATCCGCGCCACGGCCCCGGTCTTCTGCGCGAGGTTCGCCAGGGGCATGGCCACACGAACCACGCCAAGCGGGGCATCCGCGGGTCCGGCGCGGAGGGCCACGTACTTCATGTTCTTCGCCACCGTGGTGGAATACCGCGTGCTCTCCCCGTGCCCTGTCGCCAGGGCCAGCTTGACCTCCGGCCTGTCCGCGTGCGACTCCGCCTGCTTCGCGTCAGCTTCGGAATCGGCCAGAACGACGCCGTCCGCCGCGATGATGGTGATGCGGGCCGCGCGCTGCCCCTCCGCAAGCCGATGCACGAGGGCGTTCAGGTCGTCGGCACGGTCCCGGCCCATGCGGCCCTCGACGGCCGTCAGCACCATGATGGCCTGGGCCCGCAGGTTCTCGGCCTGTTCGGCGCGGAGAAGGCGGTTCACCTCGATGACGATCAGCCAGGCACAGATACCCAGGACCAGCACGATCAGAACGGTCGTGCCGAGGAACAGCTTTCCAAAGAGTGTCGTCTTGCGCATCCCGTCCAACGCCCCCGCGCCGGCTCACGACGGCGGCCGGAAAGCGTACCCGACACCGCGGATCGTGTGTATCCAGTTTGCGCCGTCGCCCAGCTTTCGGCGAAGCGCAACCATGTGTACGTCGATCGTCCGGTCGGTGACGGCAACGTCCGCCCCAATCGCATGGTTGATCAACTGGTCGCGGTTGAGCACCCGCCCCTTCGCCCCCATCAATGCCTTGAGCAGCTTGAACTCGGTCGCGGTCAGCGTGACGGGCTTGCCGTCCACCGTCAATTCGTACCGCGCCGTGTCGAGGCGAAACGGCCCTTCGGCCAGCACTTCCTTTTCCGCCAGCGCCTGCTGTCGCCGGAACATCGCCGCCACCCGCGCCACGAGCAGCTTCATTGAGCACGGCTTGGCGATGTAGTCGTCGGCACCGAGCGCCAGGCCGATCAATTCGTCCGACTCCTCGGCCTTTGCCGTCAGCATGATCGCCGGCACCGCGGCCGTCGCCGGCTCGCGACGCAGTTTCGCCAGCAGGTCATCGCCTGACATCAGCGGCAGCATCCGGTCCAGCAGAAGCAGGTGCGGCGGACGTCGGAGCGCCTCGTGCAGCCCGGCTTGCCCGTCGGCGGCGACACGAACCTCGTATCCCTCCCTCTCGAGATTGAAGCGGATCAACTCGGCCAGGTCGGCTTCATCCTCGACAACCAGTATGGAGCGTTGGGTAGTCATCGCCGGTCAGCCTATGCGAATCCGGTTAACGGCATGTTATGGCCGCGCAAGGGGACGACGAAGAAGTTCCACGCCGATCGCCGTCAGTGTATTGCGCCGTCCGTCGAAAGGCAACGATCGACCGGCTGCCGCGGACGGCGGCATTCCGGTTGTCCGCACGAGGCCGGACAAGTACAGTACCCCCCGCTCCGCCGGACGACCCGGTTGAGTCTGCGAGGAATGCTCATGAAGACGCGATGCATTGCTTACCTTGCTTTCGCCGGGTGGGGCCTGACGATGGCAGCGAGGGCGGCCGCCGGTTTCGCGGCGGCGACCCCGACGGACATCGATTGGCTGCCGCAGTCCCCGGACCGGCTGGTCACGGAAACGAGGGGGTTCGAGCACATCACCGCCACAGCGGAGGCGTGGCAAGGCGTCGTCGGCGACCCGGGCGACCCGGGCATCACCTTGCTCTTTGACCCGATCGACGCCGACCGTATGAAAGTCCTTTATCTGCGGATGACCGTCGAATCCTGCCGGCAGATGCAGGTCTTCTTCGCCGGCCCGGGGGGCGGGTTCAGCGAACCGTCCAGCGTCCGCGTTCGACGGCTTGTCGCGACACCGAACGTGTATGCGATCGACCTCGGCGGCGCGGCGGCGTGGCGGGGCCGGATCGCCTCGCTCCGTCTCGACCCGGAAGGGGCGGCCCGGGGAAGCCGCCTGATTCTGCAGGCCGTGGGCTTCAGCGAGCGTCTAACTCGCGGGAAAGATGTTCGGCGCCTTGCCGTCGAGCGGCCGGGCGCCGGGAACCCGGTCGAGCACCGCCATAGCGCCGCCTGGCACGACACCGTCGTCTCCACGCTGGCGTGCAATGGCGTCTCCGGCATCCTGACGTTCATGAAGGAGCGGTTCACGTACACCGCCATGCACGTGCCGGCAAAGTTTCTCGTCCATGTCGAGCAGGACGGCGAGCCGATCGACGTGTCCGAGGCGCGGAATATCGTCGCGGAGGACATGCCCGGCGGCGTGCGCGCCCGGTTCAGGCTCGGCGACACGATGGTCACGACGGAGATTCTCCCGCTGATGATCGGCCGAGATACGCCCGGCCAGGACGGCGCCGCGATCTTTGCCGTCAGCGCCGATCCGCCGGCACCGTTGCTGGTAGACGCCGGCGAGATCACCGATGAGGACCCCTTCACCGGCAGGGTCCCCTTTGCCGACCCGACGATGGACGCCGTCGCGGACGCGGTGACCGTCGAAGACGGCATTGCCGTGGTCCGCGGGCCGGCTCACGCGCTCGTGTCCGCCGTCGATCTGGCGGACGCCGGCTCCGTACGGAAGAACGAAAAAGGCGGCCAGTACGTGCGATTCCGCTTTCCGGCCGGCCGTGGAAGCTTCCTCTGGGCGTACGGCCCCGACGCCGACCGCGCGAAGGCCATCGCCCGCGTCGATCGCGACAAGGCCCGCCGCGACGTCGAGGCCTGTTATGCGAAGCTCCTCGAGTGCCGCGTCGCCACGCCCGACCGCCGCATCAACGACGCCTTTCGCACCGCCCTCTGCACGCTCGAATACAACTGGTTCGCTCCGTTCGGCTGGAACGAGAGCATCAACCACTGGCACTCGCTCTGGCACATGCAGCACATCGCCGCCGCCGAGTGGATCGGCCAGGCCGACCGCTCGCGCGCGTGCATCCTCGCGCACGGCGAGAACCTCATGCCCGACGGGGCCGTGCCGCACATGACGCAATACCTGCACACCCGCCGCGACTTCGGCGGCACGAACCAGTTCTACGCCTGGGAGGTCCGCCACCACTGGCAGCACACGGCGGACCGCGAATTCGCGCAGAGGCTTGCCCCCATCCTCGACCGCGTCATCCGCCAGAGCTGCACCGAGAGCGACCCCGACCATAACCGCCTGCTCGGCTGGGGCCTGCAGATCGGCAACCAGGAGGACTACATCGCCACGCCGAACGACGGCACGACGCCCTCGATCGAGGGTCTGAACATGTACCGCACCCGCCGCGAACTGGCCCTCGGCCTCGGCGACACGGCCACGGTGGAGCGCTGCGACGGGATCATCCGCGAGATCGTGGCCCGCCTCCGCGAACGTCTCTGGCAGGCCGACCTCGGCCGGTACATCTTCTACCGCGATTCGCTCGGCGTACCGCGGCTCGACGGCCAGTATCACTCGCTCCTCTATCCGGTGATCTGGGGCGTCGTCGATCCGCCGGACGGCTGGTCGTGCCTGCGGCACCTGCGGGACCGCCTCCAGGGCGGCGGCGGCGAGGTCTACTGCTCGAACAACTTCCCGAACCACGTGACTGCCACAGTGGGCACGCAGGCCGGCGCCGCCCAGCAACCCTGGGCCGCCTGGGGCTTCAACACCGCCGGCATGCGGAACGAGACGTGGAAGCCGCTGGCCGCCGTCGCCCGATGGGTCATGGACGACAACCACCGCGGTTCGTGGATGGAGATCGCGGCCGAGCCGAACCGGGCGTACTTCTCGCCGCCCGCGGGTCTGTTCATCGCGGCAACGGTCGAGGCCCTCTTCGGCCTGAAGGTCAACAGGCCCGAAGGCGTGCTCGCGGTCTCGCCCTCGTTCCCCGACGACTGGACCGAAGCGTCGCTCAACCTCCCCGACTACCAGGCCGACTACCGCCGCAACGCCAACACGGTCGAGTACGCCGTGCGCAGCCGCGAACCGCTGTCTCGATCCGTACGATGGAGCCTGCCGCCTGCCAGGTTGCGCGAGGTCCGCGTGGACGACCAACCGGCGGAATACCGCGTGGAACCGGGCGTCGGATGCGTCTTCCTGACACTGAAGACCGCTCCCGGCCGGGCCTCGCGATTGAGCATCACGTTCGAGCCGCTGCCGCACGAGGTGCGATACCCGGCGTCGGTCGCCGAGGGCGAGCGCCTCGAAGTCGAGTGCGACGGCATGGCCGTCGAACGGATCGAGGATCGCGCCGGAATCCTCGACGACGTTTCGTTCGGCGCAGCCGGCCGCATTCGAGGAACGGTCAAGACCGGCCTGCTGCCCCCCTACCATGCGTACGGCCGCCTGGGGCAGCTCAACTTCTCCCGTCGGACGTTCTTCCTGAAGGGCACGGCGGCGGATGGCCCATCCTTCTGGACGCCGATCGACCTGACAATCCTGCCACGGTTTGAGGCGACGCAGACGGGCGAACTGACGGTCGATGGGGATTCGGTCGTGGCGAAGCTCCTGATCCGCAACAACACGTCCGCCGATCTGCGCGGCCGGGCGTGGCTGAATGTCGCGCAGGCCGAAACGCCGTTCGACGTCGCCGTGCCGGCGCGCGAGCAGGCAGAGGCCGAGGTTCGCCTTCCCGCCGACCGGGCCGCGTTGCTCTCCCCCGGAGACAACGCCGCCACTCTGGTCCTGCCCGACCGCATCGCCATCGATCTTACGCTCGATGCCGCATCACTCTTCAGGGCGCAGACGCCGCTCCGCAAGTACGCGCAGGCACGCCTGCAGCCCGTTCCGCTCCCGGACGCGGACCTCATTGCCGATGCCGACTGGCCCAGGCTGCGGCCGTTCCACGCCTACCCGCATATGCCGTGGGCCGGGTCGCGGCCGCCGCTCGAGGCCCTCGGCGATCGCGGGGAAATCGGCGTGCCCGGTCTGGACGACCTGACGTTCAGGTTCACGCCCCGTCGCTTCCTGCCCATCTCGTACACCATCGGCCGGCCGAGCTGGTCGCTGCCGCTCGCCAACCGGCCGTACAAAAAGCTCTACCTCCTCGTCATCCCGTTCCTGGACAACCACGACATGTTCGCCCCGGTCGCGCAGGTCTCCGCCGAGGCCGAAAACGGCGGCGTCTTTGCCCGCACGCTGTATTTCCCCGGCGACCTCGACTGGTGGTCGCCGCCGGAGGTGGTGGGCGACTTCGCAACGGCGCGGAAGCCTCGCCCGGACCGTTTCGGCCTGCTGCCGCTGCGCAGGCCCGATCAGGGCGACTGGGCCGAGGGGAAACCGCCCGCCTTTCCGCAACCGGAGTACTGGGCCTCGTGCCGTACGGTCCGGCTTGCGAGTTCTGTCATGAACGTGGTCGAGTTCGACCTCAGGACGCTGACGCCGCTGAAGTCGCTGACGCTCTCGACGGTCGGCGTCCAGCCGGGGCTCGGCCTCGTGGCGATCGTGGGCGAGACGGCCGGCGGGCTCGAGGCCCTCAACGGCACGCCGTGGATGCCGCCGGCCGATTCGCGCGAGCCGCGGACGCTCTTCGCGTTTGCGCAGCCCGCCGATCTGCAGGGATGGCGCGTCGAAGGCAGGGCCTTCCGCGTGGCCACCGTGCCGGGCCTCTTCGGCTTCCCGACGCTGAATTCGCTGTCCGCCGGCGGAGAACCGGCGACCGGGCGGGCCGTCTCGCCGGACTTCTTCCCGGGCGAAGGCGAACGCCGGCTTGACGTCGAGATCCAGGGCGGCAATTCAACGGCGACCGGCGGCAAGTGCAACCTGTGCCTGCGGCTCGTCGACGTCGAGTCCGGCAGAATCCTTGGCGAGATCATTCCGCCGGGCACCCACATGCCGGTCACGAAGGTGCTTCCGCTCGACGGATTGCAGGGCAGGCGGCTGCGGCTCGAGCTGATCGACGAGAACACCGGATCAAGCTATGCCTGGATCGGCATTCGATCGGTGCGGATCGCCGCGAATTGAATCACCGGCATCGCCGCCAGCCGCGTCGGCGGAAGGCGGCCCTACTTCGCCTGGGCCTGGGGCTGCAGGAGGCCGAGTTTCTCCAGCTCGGTCATCAGCGTCTTTCGGTTGATCGGCTTCGTCACGTACGCGTCGCACTCCTCGCGGAACGCGCCGAACACGTTTTCGCGATCGGACAGGGCGGTCGTCATGACGATCTTGACACGGTCGAGCCCGCGAACCCCGCCGACCTCTTCCGCCTCGCGGATCTTCTTCAGGACCTCGCGCCCGCTCAGCCCGGGCATCATGATGTCCAGGCAAATCAGGTCGTAACGCTGCTTCTGTTCGCGGCACTCCGCGAGCAACCGGAGCGCCGCCTCGCCGTCGGGGGCCAGATCGCACGGACCGTACGGAGACAACAGGATCTGCAGCAGCCGCCGGCTCGCGGAGTCATCTTCGACAATCAGCGTTCGCATGGCCGTCTCCTACGCACGGGGCGGGGACTGGCAGCCGTCCGAAAACGATCGAAGGCGAGCCGCTGCCCGATCGAGTTCGGCTTCCACCTCGTCGTACAGGGCACGCGCCGCCCCGATGCCTTCCTGCTGCGCGGCCCGTTCCATTTGCGCGGCGGTCTTCGTCAGCCGGTTGACCCCAAGCTGTGACGCCACGCCTTTCAACGAATGCGCGTGGCGGATCACGCTCGTAGTATCGTCCGACTGCAAGGCACTCTTCAATTGCCGCCGGCGATCGTCCACTCCGCTCAGGAAGTCCGATACGACTTCCTTCAACAGCTCCACATCCCCTTCGAGCCGCGCGAGGGCCGCAGCCTCGTCGAAGACGGCGGTGTCCTCCCCGCCCGCCGAATCCCCGCCGGCCGGCACGACCCCCTGTCGCTCGCGCGCCCACCGCTCAACCTCCCGCAGGAGGTCGTCCGCGCGGACCGGTTTCGACACGTACGCATCCATGCCCGCCGCCAGACAGCGCTTCTCGTCCTCTTTCATCGCGTGGGCCGTCAGCGCTACGATCGGCGTGTGGCGATCCGTTCCCTCTTGCCTGCGGATCTCGGCTGTGGCCTCGAAGCCGTCCATCTCAGGCATCTGGCAATCCATGAGGACCAGGTCGTACGGCGTCCGGGCCAGCGCGGCCACCGCCTCCTTCCCGTTGCCCACAACGTCTACCGCATAACCGTGCTTCGTGAGGATGCGGGTCGTGACAATCTGGTTCACGCGGCTGTCTTCGGCCAGCAGGATCCTGAGCATGGTCGTCGAACCCCTTTCGCCAGGCGATTCGTCGGACGCCGATCGGGGCGCAGGGCCGTCCTTCGGTGTCTCCGCGGGCAACGCGGGAGGCGCCGCCTCGGCTCGGCCGACGCTGCCCGCAATCTCCACAAGGAGCTGCTGCAGCCGCAGCCGGCTGACCGGCTTGCTGAGATAGCCCGCAAAGCCCGTCTCCTGGCAGAGCGATTCATCGCCGCGGCGACCGCCGTGACTCATGATGATCATCGCCACGTCACGGATGGCCGGATCGCACTTGATGACGCGCCCCAGGTGAAGGCCGTTGATCCCCGGCATCCGCATGTCGAGAATGACGACCTGGAACGGGTCGTCGGCCGTCGATGCCTCGCGGAGCATCGCCAGTGCCGTCGCCCCGTCCGACACCGCCAGCGAACGGCATCCCCAGGAGCGCAGGTAGGCCGTGAGCGCCCTCTGCGTCGTTTCATTGTCGTCCACGACGAGGACGTGCAGGTCCCGCAGGCATGCAGCCTCCTGCGGCGCCTCGGCCCGCGCCGCCCCCGTCCGCTTGAAGGGCACCCGGCACCAGAAGACGCTTCCCCGCCCCACTTCGCTTTCCATACCGATCGTCCCGCCCATCAGTTCCACGAACTGCCGCGAGATCGTCAGGCCCAGCCCCGTCCCGCCGTGCCGCCGCGTCATCGAACCGTCGGCCTGCGTGAACGGCTCGAAGATCGCCGCACGGCGGTCCTCCGGAACGCCGATCCCCGTGTCGATGACCGTAAACCGCAGGACGACCGTGCCCTCGTGCTCCTCGTCCACGCCGACCCGCACGACCACCTCGCCCTTCTCGGTGAACTTGGCGGCGTTCCCGAGCAGGTTGGTCAACACCTGGCGCAGACGCTGCGGATCGCCGCGTACGGCCGCCGGCACGGCCGGATCGATCCAGCAGACCAGCTCCAGGCCCTTGGCGTCGGCACGCGGGGCGATCGCCCTCGCGACCTCCTCGACGACCGCCCGCGGGTCGAACTCGACCGACTCGATCTCGACGCCCCCGGCCTCGATCTTCGAGAAATCCAGGATGTCGTCCACGATCCGGAGCAGCGAATCGCCGCACGACTTCACCGTCTCGGCGAATTCGCGCTGCTCGGCGTCGAGCCGCGTATCGAGCAGGAGATCCGTCATCCCGATGATGCCGTTCATCGGCGTGCGGATCTCGTGGCTCATGTTGGCCAGGAACTGGCTCTTGGCGCGCGCCGCCGCCTGCGCCGCCTCGCGGGCCTCGATGAGGTCCGTCACGTCGATCACGTTCAGGATCACCCCGCGATACTCTTCGCCCTCGAAGATCGGCTGCGCGCGCATCGTGACCTTCAGACCGAGCATTTCCCGATCCGCGCGATAGACGTCGCGCAGGGTGCCGGCCCGGAAGTCTTCGATCACGCGGCGGATCCGCTCGACCGCCTCACCCGACGAAGGGAACTCCCACAGGCTGCGGCCCACGATCTGGTCGCGGCTCATCCCCAGTCTGGCCAGGAACCACCGGTTCACCTCGGTCACGATGTCGTCGGCGTCCGCCACCACCACGCCTTCGTCCATGCCTTCGATCATCGCCCGCAGTTTGTGCGCCTCCGCCTCCTTGGCCCGGTGCGCCAGCACCAGTTCTTCGCGGGCACGGCGGCGTTCCGTCACGTCCTCCTTCACCGCCACGAAGTGCGTGATGACGCCCTTGTCGTCCCGGATCGGCGAGATGGACGCCTGCTCCCAGTACGACTCGCCGCTCTTCTTCCGGTTGTGGAACTCCCCGTACCAGTCTCCGCCGGCGGTGATGGTCTCCCAGAGTTGCCGGTACGTTTCCGCCGGCATTTCGCCGGACTTCAGCAGACGCGGGTTCTGCCCCAGCACCTCGTCGGGGGTGTAGCCGGTCACCTGCGTGAACTTCGGGTTCACGTACTCGATGTCCCCCTTCGCATTCGTGATGACGACCACCGCCGAACTCTGCTCCACGGCCCGCGAGAGCTTGCGCAGGGCCTCCTCCGCGCGTTTTCGCTCGCTGATATCCACGAAGGCTTCCAGGAAGTGTCGTCGGCCGTCGAGCACGATGGGGGTGACGGTTTTCAGAATCGGCACGGTCCGGCCGTCCGCCGTCAGCAGCGTCCGTTCCGAATTGTCCACCTGCTGCCCGAGGTTTTTCACCGGGCAGGCGCCGATTTCGGCCGGGCAGACGTACTTGTGGCAGATCTGGCCCACGACCTGTTCCCGCGACGCGCCGATCATTCGCAGTGCAGCGGGATTGGCGTCGGCAATTGAGCACGTCTCAGCGTCGATGACCACGATGCTCGTCTGCATGGAGTCCCACATCGCCTGAAGCCGCTGGCGGTTCTCGCGGATCTCGTTCTCGGCCCGGCGGCGATCGGCATTGATCATCGCCTCGGCAATCTGGTCCGCCATCACGCCGAGGAACATCGCCTCGTCCTCGTGCCAGGTCCGCACTGGGCCCGCGTGACCGCAAACGAGCATGCCGACCACCTCGCCCCCGACACGGATGGCCGCATTTAGCAGTGACGTGATCCCCTGCGGAACGAGGAGCCGCTCGGTCAGCTCGTTGGTTCGCGGGTCGTTCCGTGCATCGTGCGCGGCGACCACCCGGCTCGACCGCAGGGCCTCCAGGTGCCGCGGGCATTCGGACAGGCACATCGTTTCGTTCGACACCTGAAGCGCCGATCCCCGTTCCAGCCGGACGAAACGCCGCGCGACCGATGCATCCGATGAAAAGAGCCACACGCTCGTCAAGTCGGCATCGATTGCATCCGCCGTCGCTTCCGTGATGATCCGGATGGCGGACTCGACCTCTCCGTTCGCGATCGACTCGTGCGTCACAACCTCCGCCGTCGCACCCTGCTGCCGCTGCATCCGCTCGAAACGGGCCGCATGGTCCTCCAGCAGGCGCTTTCGTTCGGTGGCGTCGTGTACGGCCACGAGGATGCAGGCGTTCCCGTCCGCCATCGTTCGAGCCCCCCGCATCTCGGCCTCGAAGACCGACCCATCCTTCCGCCGGTTGGGACAGTCGGCGCGAAACGCGTCCTGGGCATGAGGGCCCTCCAGGTATTCGCCGAAACGCGGCGCAAAATCGCCGGCGATGAGGTCGCGCACAGACAAGGTCCGGATCTCGTCGCGCGAATACGCGTACAGCCGCTCGGCCGCCGGGTTGGCGTCGATGATCCGACCGTGTTCATTCAAGACAAGCAACGCATCCGTGAAGGACTCGAAGATGGTCCGGTACTCCTGCTCGCTCGCCCGCAGGGCCGCCGTGATCTCGTGCTGGCTGGCAACGGCGTGCGCAATCGTCCGGGCCAGCGTGGTCACCTCGTCGTCGCCCTCGATCGTGATCGAACCGCACGCGGCCCGCTCCTTCGCGGCCCGCAGGACCTCCCGGCTCAGTCGGGCCAGCCGCGACACGATCGTGCGATCCAGCGACACGATGGCCGCCGCCGTGCCGCAAAGGCCCGCCAGCAGCACCGCCGTCGTCAGCCAGGACAGGAGGAGACGGCCCTGCCGGTGAATCTCCCGGTCCATCGCGACCGTCAGGATCAGCGCCGGGCGGCCGGCGCAGTCGTTCACCAGCAGGTGGCCGTCGAGCTGCTCCTCCGAGACGGAATGGATGGCAATGCCCCGGTTGCGGGCCATTGCCTCCCGCACATCAGGCGGAAGCGCCGCCTCCGCGTACCGGCCCGACCGAACCGCCAGGTGCGTGATCTCGCCCAGGCGGCGGACCTCAGCGTCGTCGAACCACCGGGCCATCGCCAACATCCCGCGCGCCGGCCCGCTCCCGTCGGACCGCAGGATCGGCCGCGTACTCAGCAGGAGCGGGCGTGTGCCGACGAGCATGATGCCCGCGTGGGCGGCGTTCTTGTCGTCCATCCGCGCCAGCGGCCCGTCCGGGCCGAAGAGGTCGAGCACCTCCGGCTCCGCATCGCGGCCCATGCCGCTCGCAAGATCGACGCCGCGGGCGAAGACCCATTGTCCGTCTGCCGACAACAGCAGAAGGTAGTTCACGCGAAGCGTCCGGATGTTGGCGTCGCCGAGGTTGCCGTCCCGGAATTCCCCGCTCCGTTCCGCCATGTAGCGGTACATGTCGTCCCAGGTGGCCCAATCGGTCGCCTTCTGAACCAGCGCGTCGCTCGTCGCCGCCAGGGCGTCGCGGATCCGTTCGGCGTTTTGCGTGACCTGCTGACGTTCGATCCGCGTGAACGCGGACCGGAGGACCGTCCGTCCGACGATCCCGAGAGCGCCGGCCGGCACGAATGTGGCGACGGCCAGAACCGAGATGGTCTTCTTGCGCAGAGACATCGACGTTCGCGGCCGAACTGTCGGCGGCGCTTCCGGCCCGGCGAATACAGTGTTCATCGGCGCCGTCCTGCGGCATACTGAGTTCCGTAGCCTTCATAGGCCATGGATGTCGCGTGGTTATCGGGGCTGCCGCGGGGCGGTGTAACGCCCCGGCGGAGGCCATTGACGAAACGGGAGGCGTTCCCGTAGAATACCCGCCTGAGCAGAACGGCTTCCGTTGCCGTCGACGACGTAAGCGTCGCTAGCTTAATTGGATAGAGCATCGGCCTACGGAGCCGAAGGTTCCAGGTTCGAGTCCTGGGCGACGCGATCTTCTGGTTTTGGGCACCCGTTCAGATGCGGCCGGGAGGAACGAGCGCTTTCCACTATGAGGCGAAATATGCATTCCGATCGGGCAGGGATTCAATTGAGTCGTCGCGAGGTCCTGAAGGCGATCGGAGCCGGTGCCGCGGCCGTGGCCGTTCCGGCCGCCGTAGCGGCCGAGCCGGTTGCCATGCCGGAGTCGGCGGCCCTTCTCCGTGCGAAGGCGAAGAAGAACCTCAAGCTCGGCATCTTCACGAACGTCTACGGCGAACTGCCGCTCGACGAGGCCGCGCGCCGAATCCGCGACGACGGCTTCGCGGGCGTCGTGTGCGATTTCGCCTTCAAGGACGTCCGCTTCGATCCCTGGGCCCCCGACTGGGACGTCGCGAAGAGGATCGTCACGACGCTGGAACGGCACGGCATCGAAGTCGTCGGCCAGTTCGGCTACTACAACGTCATCCACCCCGACCCCGCCAGACGGCGCCACGGCGAGCAGCGGATGCATCTGCTGATCGAGAACTGGAAGCGCCTCGGCTCGCCGATCATCTCGACCGAGACGGGCACCTACAACCGCGAGTCGGAGTTCGCCGAATCGCCCGACAACTACACGGAGAAGGGCTTCGCCGACTGCCGTGCGGCGTTCGAGCGGCTGGCAAAGGCCGCGGAGAAGACCGGCGCGGTCATTGCGATCGAGGCCTACTGGCGAAACATCATCGACTCCATCGAACGCACGGAGAGGCTCTTCCGGGAGATCGATTCGCCCGCCCTCAAGCTCACGATGGACCCGTGCAACTACTTCCGCAACGACGACCTGGCGAAGATGAAGCCGATCCTCGACGACATGTTCAAGCGGATCGGGAAGCATACGGTCCTCGCGCACGCCAAGGACGTCAAGCGAAGCCCCAACGGCCCCGACCTGCCGGCGGCCGGCCTCGGCGAGCTGGACTACCCGCTCTACCTGCGGCATCTCGCCGCGATGGACAGGGGACTCTGGCTCGTCCTCGAACACCTGACGATCAAGGACGTCGCCCGCGCCCGCGACTACGTAAAGGCGCAGATGGACAGGATCTGAAGGCCGGTCGCGGCGTCGTGGGGCAGCGCGACAACGGCGAGGCGACGGAACGGACCCACCGCACAACGGACCGACGAAGCAAGCGCCCCGTGAGCAGATCGCCTACGGCTCCACGGCCTGCACGGTCAGTGTGCCGAGCCTGGCGTGCGCGATGTGGCCCTTGCCGTGCCGCTTGACCTCGTAGAGCGCCATGTCCACATGGTGAATCAGGGCGTCGGGTGAGAGGGCATCCGTGGCGATGAGGCTGGCGATGCCGATGCTGATGTCCACGGGGGCATAGGGGAACGCCCTTGCCGCGTTGTCGAGCAGAGACTTGTGGATACGGTCGGCGAGGGCCTCGGCATCGGCCGCCGTCGTGTGCGGCAGCAGGATGATGAACTCGTCCCCGCCGTAGCGTGCGGCGATGTCGGAGGCCCGCAGTTCCACGCCGATCGTCCGGGCGGTCAGCAGCAGAACCTCGTCGCCCACGCGGTGCCCGTGGGTGTCATTGATGATCTTGAAGTTGTCCAGGTCGACCATGATCAGCGAAAGGTCCTGGCTGTACCGGACGGCGGCCGCGAACTCGTAGCTGAGCGCCTCCGCGAAGTGGCGGCGGTTGTAGAGATTCGTGAGCGGGTCCCTCACGGCAAGGTCGTGCAGCGCCTTCGTCCGCTCCGCCACCTGATGGCCGAGTTCGACGTTGAACTTGAGCAGCTCGCTCCGCGACGCGGAGATGCCGTCGGCCATCGCGTTGAGGGCATGGCCGAGCTGGGCGATCTCGTCGTGGCCGTGTACGGGCACACGCGGCGACAGGTCGTCCTCGGCAAACCGCCGCGCCGCGTCCACCATCTCGCGGATGGGGCCGACGACCGAGCGGACGATCAGGAACGTCAGCGGCACGACAAAGAGAGGGATCAGCACAATCAGCCGCCGCAGATGCGCGCGCATGGTCTCCGCGGCGGTGCTCGCGCGGTTGGCATCGACGGCGATCCGGGCGTAGCCGAGCGGTCTTCCGCCGCCGGGACTCGAGACCACGGGGCACGACGCCTCCGCCAGCACGTATCCGGTCTTTTCGTCACGGCAGAGCCGTGCCCCGCTCCGGCGGGCCGACGGCAGCCGGTTGCCTGCTCCCCGCAGACGATGCGCAAGGAGGTTTTCGCTCCCCTGCGCCGTCGCCATGAGGTCGCCGCCCGGACCGAAGAACGCGACATACAGAGCCGTGCGGTCATCGACCAGCCGCTCGCAAAGCTGCGTCAACGACGTTCGATCGCCCGCGGCAAGATACGGCCTCCCGGCGACGGCAAGCGTCGCCGCCAGTTCCTGGGCGTATTCGACATGCGTACCGTAGATCGCCCGATCGGCGTCGCGCAGCACCAGGGCGCCGGCGAGCGTCGCGGCGGCGAACATCATCGCCAGCAGCAACGCCGTCGTCTTTCCCTGCAGCCCTGTGACCGTACGAAAAAGAGTTTCCTTCGTCGCGCAGCCGGGCCGCAGCAGTCTGTGCATGTCGGATGCGCGACCCATGCCGGGCACCTCTCCACAGTTCTGCCGTGCCACACCAACCGTACAATTCAGATTCACCGCCCGCAAATATCCGCACAGTTTTCCCGACCGTCACAGACCCACGCCAGATGCATCCCACGGCGTGACATTATCGGATGTAACCCTCGCGCCACGCCGAATCCGATGGATGTGACTCGACTCCCGCCACACGGCATCCCTCTATTCCCGCTGGACGAGTGAGCGGTCAAGGATACAGGTGGCGGCGTTTCTGCCTGATGCGGTGCCGCTGAAAAGCCTCATATGGCACGACCTTACGAGGGTGCGGTTCGCGAGTTCCATCCAGATCTGATCCGAGCAGCCTGCTCGCCCGGCCAATCGCCCGTCGGCAACACGAGCGCACCGGCAAGGGGCGGGGCGTGTCGTGAGAACCTACAGCAGCCGCGACTGTTTGCGCAGGATCCACTCGATCGCCAACAGCCCCAGCAACATCGCCAGCAGGTGCCAGCGGTAGCGGTCCGCCAGCAGGATGGGCGTGCCCGTGATGACGAGGCTGGCATTGCGATCCTCGATGAGATCGGGGATCGCGTCCGCTTCGTCGATGTCGAAGTAGCGCCCGCCGGCGGACTGCTCGGCGAGCGAGACAAGCTTCTCGCGGTCCATCTGCGGCCGGAGCGTCTCCAGGTTCGGCCGCACGATCTGGATGCTGTGCGTGATCGCTTCTCCGGGCGCGCCCGGGGCGGCGGGCAGGTTCACGCGGAACTGCACGCGGCCGACGCGCGACGGGATGAATCGCCCGCGGAACCATCCGGGCCGGCCCGCCTCCGCCTGGAGGGGTATGGCCGTCTCGGTCCCATCCTCCGACGACGCCGTCACGCCGACCTCCGTCGCCTCCAGCGGCAGGTGGTTCTCGTTCAGCAACCTCGCGCCGAGCGGCACCGGCTCGCCCACCGAGAACGAGTCGCGATCGGTCATCAGCACCCCGCGACGGCCGCCGCCGAGCAGCTTGCCTTCCATGAGGTGCCGCAGAAGCTGAATCCAGAAGCGGTTGAAGTACGCCTCGCCGTACCGCCGCCACCGCCATGTCGAATCGAACGCCAGAAAGCCCGTCCGCCCCGCGCCGAAGAACTGCGTGGCGAGCAGGACGTGCTCGCCGTATGCGTTCGCCATGCGCGGGTTTGAGTGGCGCATCAGGGCGGTGGCCAGAGGCTTCTCGCGCCGCACGGGGTAGTGCCAGTACACCCCCGCGAGGCGCTTCCAGACGTCGGCCGTTGCGGCCGGACTGTCGGCCTGTGCAAGCACCGGGTGATCGAGCACGGCGGGCGGAATCGTCACCGGCCACGGCTGCGCCTGGAAGTAGCCGAGCTGGTTCAGGACGATCTCCGCCTCGGGATCGACGGTGACGGGCAGCATCTCGACCACGCCGCGGCAGTTCGCGTCGTTCATGAACCGCGAGGTGTACTTCCGCCCGGCGGCGTAGAGCAGGCCGGCGCCGTTGTTGCTCACGAGACCCTGCGCGAGTTCGCCCCAGGCCGGATCGAAGTCCCGCGGCTGCGGGTCGAAGAGCACGACGACATCGTACTGGAAGAGCTGCTCGGGCCTGTGCGGGAACTCGGTGATCACCGTCGTGCCCTCGCGGACGGCGTCGACATCGGCCGACTGCAGCCAGCAGCTCACGTCCACGGACTTGTCGCGCTCGAGCAGCCGCTCGACGAACTGGTAGTCCCACGTGGGCGACCCGGCGATGAGCAACACGCGCATGCGGCTCTCGAGGATGCGGACGGTGACCTGGCGGCTGTTGTCGTCGGGTACGGACTCGGCCGGCAGAGGCGGCACACGAACGACGTACGTGACGGTCCGCGCGTCGTCCACCTGCCGGCGGAAGGAGACCGGTTCCACGCGGGCGTCGGGCCCGACGGTCGCCGTTTCCGTGGCAACGACGCGGTCGCCGCCGTTCGAGACCTCCGCCAGCTCGACCGGGAGCGTCCCGCCGCTCAGGCCCTGCGCGGTCAGGTGGACCGTGATAGTGAACGGATCCTTGACGAATGCGTTGGCGGGCGCGACGACCTCGCTGACGCGGACGTTCTGCGCGGGACTCGGATCGCCGATGCCGACGGCAAATACCGGCACGTTGCGCGACCTGGCATAGCGGGCGATCGTGTCGGCCGACTCGCCGTAGTTCAGCCCGCCGTCGCCGAGCACGACGACGCCGGCAACCGGCGACGTGCCGAGCCCCTCGATCGCCTGCCGAAGACACCGGCCAAGATCGGTCACCGGCGCCCCCGGCTGCATGGTCGGCCGGGATGTCGCCGCCGGAATCTCGCCCGCAGACCGGTCGTACGTACCCAGACGCGCGGGCTCATCGCCGTACTGCCAGAGCTGCACGCGGTTTCGCGTCGCGAGGGCCTTGAGCCATTGCCCGTCACCACGGGCCAGCAGGAGGCCCTGCAACTCGTCGCGCCGTTGTCCGCCGGCCGGCCGGCTCGTCGCCGCCGCCTCGCCGCCGGAGGCGAGGAACCTCTGCACGCGGGCCGCCGCCGCCGGATCGTGATACCGGTCGGCAAGCTGCATGCTGGCAGACCCGTCGAGAAGCACGAGCGTATACGAATTGATCGTGCGGTGGAGGTAGGTCGCCACGATCGGCTGGACCCAGATGGCGGCCAGGATGACGAGGATCAGGCAGCGCACGACGGCCATGGCCGTCCGGGCACGAAGCGACGCACCCGTCCGGGCCTCGCGGCGATAGAACCAGATGACCGCATAGAGCATCGCCGCAAGCACGACGATCGAGCACAGCGCCGCCCAGTGAGAGGGCAACCGCGCGAACTCGAGCCGCCGCTCCGCCGCCGCATCGGCCAGCAGGTTGGGCACGCCGAAGAACAGGAACGCGAAGACCCCGGAAAGCCGGAAGGCCGGCGAACCTCCGAGCCCGCGGGCACGCAGGCCCGGAAAACCGCCCACCCTGCTCGTGCGATTTTCCGCTTTCATGTCTTCCTCGCCCCGAACCACCATGCCAGGGCGCTTTCCGCCATCAGCACGGCGGCGAGCACGAGCAGCACCGCCGGCCACGTCTCCCGCCGGGCGTCGTCGCTGTCGTCCCGCGTGAGTTCGTCGCCGCGGACGAACGTGAACGGAACCTCCGTCAGCGATTCGCGGAGCGCGGCCTCGCCGCAACGGGCCAGGGCGCTCTCCCGCGGATCGACGTTGACGACCGCCATCCGCGGCGTCGCCTGCCCCCCCGTCTCCCGCAGGGCGAACCGGTACACGCCGGCGCGGGCGGTGTTCGTCCACGTCAGCCGGGCGGCGGCCTCGGCCCCTTCGAGCCGGGCCTGGATGGTGGCCTCCGGTTCGTCCGGGAAGGCCGGCGTCCGCACCGTCGCCGCCGGGTCGAACCGGCCGGGCTCCAGCGAGAGGACGATCGGCGATCCCACCAGCACGCTCCCCGCATCGTCCGGCGACTCGGCGGGCCGGGCCACGAACTGAATCAACTCCTGCATCATCGCGACGTAGGTGAACCAGTCCGGAAAGTTGGTCCACGCCTTGTCGGCCGACGTCGTGAACAGGACGACATGCCCCCACCCGAACGGTCGCTCGATCATCGCCGGATGGCGGTCGGCGTCATCGTAGGCCAGCAGCACGCGCGCGGCCGCCCGCTCGATCGGCTGCGTCGCCGGCAGCGAGGCCGGCGCGGACGCCGTCGCCGGCCGGCTCGACGGCACGGCGGGAAAGACCGCAACGAACTTCCGCGTCAGGATGCCGTCGAAGAACGGCGTATCAACCCCCGCGAAACCGCGAAGAACCGGGTGTGTGAAGTCCGGCGACGTAAAACGGCAGCCCGCCGCCGTGGCAGCCTCGACGACCTCGCCGAGCCTCGCGGGCAGCACCCCCCCGCCGTCGCGGTAGAACAGCCGGTTGTACAATTCCGCATCGACCTGATCGCCGAGAAAGAACACCACGCCCCCGCCGGCCCGGGCAAACCGTTCGAGCTGCGCCGCCGACGATTCCGTGATGCGGTAGACGTTCGTCAGGACGACCGCGTGGTAGCCGCCGAGGTTGGCGTCGTCCAGAGCGTTTTCATCGATCCCCTCGACCTCGACGCCGCTGAAGACCGGCCCGTCCGGCCGCAGCGCGACGGCGAGCACCGGGGCCTCGTCCTTCGCACCGGCGGCCTCCGACGTCCCGCCGACGATCAGCACGCGGATCGCCCGCTGCACGTCCACGGCGAGATACCGCCGGTTGTCCGCCGCGAGCCGGTCGTCCGGCAATTCGGCCGTGATCGTCGCCGGACCGGGCGACGGCAGCACCAGCTCGACCGGCACGCCAACGCCCTGCCCCGGCTTGAGCGGCGGGACAGGGACAGGCGGCTGCGACGCCTCATCCACGAACAGCCGCAGCGAGCCGACACTCACCTCCGTACGGCCGTAGTTGGCGACCGTCGCGACGAATCGCGCCGGAACGCCTGCGATCACCTGCGGCTGATCGGGAACGAACGACGCGATGCCCGCGTTCGACACCTCGTCCATGCCGACGTCCACGAGCACCAGCCGCAACGACCGGCGCCCGCCCGACCATCCGGCCAGGGCCGCCGCCGGGCTTCCCGACGCGCCCGCCGTGGCGGACTCATCCGGGCGAGCCCAGTCCGCCGCCTGGAAATCGCTGACCACGTAGACGGCGGCGTTGGCGGCCTCGCCCCTGGCGTCGAGAAGCTTCCGCACGCCCGCGAGCGCTTCCCGAAGGCACGGCCCGCGCTCCGACGGCCGGAGCCGGTCCAGCCGCGATCGCAGATCCTCCGAAGCGACCTCGCGAAGCGAAAGCGTCTGGACCACCGGCGTCTCCGGGCGCGACGCGAGCAGGATCGTCAGCGAGTCCTGCGGCGACTGTTGCTCGATCCACCGGCACAGCCGCAGCACGGCGGACCGCGCCTCGTCGAAGACCGTCCCGCGATCGCTCCGGTAACCGGTCGAGAACGTGTCATCCAGCAGAACGATCCGTTCCGTGCGAGCGGCCCCGCCGAGAACCGCCGCGAGCCCGCGCGGCTGGACGTACCACCGTGCCAGCACCAGCCCGACCAGGAACGCGGCCAGGCACCGCAGCGTCAGCAGGATCAGTTCCTCGATGCGGACCCGGCGGCGGTTCTGCCGTTCGGCCTCGAGCAGAAAGTCCATCGCCGCCCACCGCACCCGCCGAAACCGCCGCCTGGCGAGCAAGTGAATGATGATGGGCACCGACACCGCGGCCGCGCCCGCGTAGAACACGGCAGAACTCACAAACGCGGCCAGAATGCTCGTTGCCGTCATTTCGCCGTCTTCATCCGCTGCGCCAGGAACATCGACAGCGCCACATCCAGCGGGTCCTGCGTCGAGATCATCGCGTAGTCGATCCGGTGGTCCATGCACACCCGACGAATCCGGCCCGCGAACCGCTGCATCGCGTCGAGGTAGCTCTGCCGCAGGGCCTGCGGGTCGGTGAGCAGTTGCAGATCCGGCCGCTCGAGCCCCTCGAAGAGCGTGTTGTCGGCGAACGGGAACTCGATCTCGTCGCGGTCGAGCACCTGGAGGACGAGGACCTCGTGCCCGCCGTAGCGGAACCGCTGCAGCCCGGCGATGACGTCCTCGGCCGACGTCAGCAGGTCCGACACGATGACCACCATGCCCCGGCGCCGGATCCGCTCGGCCAGGTGCTGAAACAGCGCCTTGACGTTCGTCGTCTCGTCGGGGCGCGTGCGGTCGATCGTCTCGATCAGCGAACGGATCTTCGCCTTGTGGGCCGTCGGCGGAATCTGCTCGCGGATGCCGTGGTCGAACAACACGAGCCCGACGGCGTCCTGCTGCTCCATGAGCAGGTACGCCAGCGACGCCGCGATGCACGAGGCGTACTCGAACTTGGTCATGCGCTCGACCTTCCCCCCCGCCCGGGACGAGGATCGAACGGCCGCCGCATCCTCCGGATACGCCATCGACCGCGACGCGTCGAGCAGGATGTGCGTGCGGAGGTTCGTCTCCTCCTCGTACTGCTTGACGTAGTAGCGGTCCGCCCGGCCGTAGACGCGCCAGTCGATGTGGCGGATGTCGTCGCCGGGAGCGTACTCGCGGTGCTCGGCGAACTCGACGGAGAAGCCGCGGTAGGGGCTCCGGTGCAGCCCGGCGATGAAGCCCTCGACGATCCTCCGCGCCCGCAACTCCAGCGGTGCGATGCGCCGGATGACCTCAGGACGCAAGTACTTGGTGAACTCGGCCATCGCGGCTCAAGGCGGATTCGTTCGGCGGCGTCTGTTCGAGCAACGCATCGATGAGGCGATCGGGCGTGAAACCCTCGGCCTCGGCGGAAAAGCTGGTGATCACCCGGTGCCGCAGCACGGGGTGCGCCACGGCGCGGACGTCGTCGATCGACGCGTGGAACTGCCCGTGGAGCACGGCCCGCGCCTTTGCGCCGAGGACCATGTACTGAACGGCCCGCGGCCCGGCGCCCCAGGCGACCATCCGCTTCAGGAGTTCGGACGTGCCGTCCTCGCTCGGACGCGTCCGCCGTGCGAGGTCGAGCGCATGCCGGATCACGTGCGGCGCCGCCGGCACACGGCGGACAACGGCCTGCAGGGCGAGAATCTCCTCCGCGTTCAGGACCGGCTGCGTCTGCGGATCGAAGTGCGCGGTCGTCCGCTCGGCGATCGCGTACTCCTCCTCGTAGCTCGGGTAGTTCACGAACACCTTGAACATGAACCGGTCCTGCTGCGCCTCGGGCAGCGGGTAGGTGCCCTCCTGCTCGATCGGGTTCTGCGTGGCCAGCACGAAGAACGGCGGCGTCAGCGGGTGCCGGACGCCGCCGACGGTCACCTGGCGCTCCTGCATCGCTTCGAGCAGGGCGGCCTGCGTCTTCGGCGGCGTGCGGTTGATCTCGTCGGCGAGGATCACGTTGGCGAACAACGGCCCCGACAGAAACTTGAACGCCCGTTCGCCGGTCGCCCGGTCCTCCTGGATGACCTCGGTCCCGGTAATGTCCGACGGCATGAGGTCGGGCGTGAACTGGATCCGGTTGAACGTGAGGTTCAGGCAGCGGGAGAGCGTCGAGATCATCAGCGTCTTCGCCAGCCCCGGCACGCCCTCCAGGATGCAGTGCCCCCCGGAGAAGAGCGCAATGAGCAGCTGCTCGATCACCTCCTCCTGGCCCACGATGACCTTGGCGAGTTCGTCCCGGATCTTCCGGTGCCCGTCCCGCAACCGCGCCACCGCCTGGAGGTCCGCGTCCGTGACGCCCGCGCCTGACACGTCCTGGCTCATGGAGTCTCCTCAAAAAAACACAGAGAGCATGTTCGTTCGGACGAGAAATCCGAGACGCTGCTCTCTGCCTACCACGTGGTTCCCCACCGTCGGCCGCTTCTGCGCCGCGACGGCTTTCGCCGACGCCGCAGGTTGGCCCGCGGTGAGACCACGCGATAGCAAACCCTTTCCCCGGGGTTCTGCACCCATTATATCGGCCGGGCCGGACAAGGGAAAGACCTCTCGGCACGCTGTCGTCACCGCTCGCCTCCTTATCGCCGGTTTGCCGGCGGCCCTGGAGTGCGCCGCCAAGGGTGGCGCCTTGGCTGACAAAGGGCCGGGCGAACATCGCTTGCCGTCGTACGGAATCGGACGATAATCCCCCAGCATGAACACCGCCTTTCGCCGTACCAAGATCGTCGCGACCCTCGGGCCGGCCAGCAGTTCGCCGGAGATCGTTCGCCAGCTCATCCAGGCCGGGATGGACGTCGCCCGGCTGAACTTCTCGCACGGCTCCTACGAGGACCACGCCCGCACCGTCGCCACGCTTCGGCGCACGGCGGACGAACTGGACAGCCCCGTCACGATCCTCCAGGACCTCCAGGGGCCCAAGATCCGCGTGGGCCAGTTGCCCGCCGGCGAGATCGCCCTGAAGGAGGAGGCCACGGTCACCCTGGTCCCGGTCGCCGAGTTCGGCGGCACGCCCGACACGATCCCGATCGACTACCCCCACCTCGCCGACGAGGCGAAGGTGGGCATGCAGGTCCTGCTCGCCGACGGCCTGATGGAGCTGAAGGTCGTCGGCGTCGCGGCCCACGGCGTTCGCTGTCGTGTCGTTGAGGGCGGGGTGCTCAAGAGCCGCAAGGGCGTCAATTTTCCCGACCTGCACCTCCGCCTCCCCGCGCTGACCGACAAAGACCGGCAGGACCTCGAGTTCGGCATCTCGCAGAAAGTGGACTGGGTATCGCTCAGCTTCGTGCGGTGCGCGGACGACGTCCGGACGCTCAAGGCGCTGCTCGCCGAGAATGGCGTCACCAAGCCGGTCGTCGCCAAGATCGAGAAGCCGCAGGCCATCGAGCACCTCGACCAGATTGTCGCCGAGGCGCAGGGCGTCATGGTGGCCCGGGGCGATCTGGGCGTCGAGATGAGCCCCGAAAAGGTCCCCATGCTGCAGAAGCGGATCATCGAGCTGTGCAACCGCAAGGGCCGGCCGGTAATCACCGCCACGCAGATGCTCGAGAGCATGATCGAGGAGCCCCGCCCCACGCGGGCCGAGGCCAGCGACGTCGCCAACGCGATCGTCGACGGCACCGACGCCGTCATGCTCTCGGGAGAAACGGCCGTCGGCAAGCACCCCGTCAAGGCCGTCGAAATGATGGCCCGCATCGCCCGCGAGGTCGAGGAGCGCATCACGTTCAAGAGCTACCCGTCCGCCGAACGCACGCGGACCGACGCCCTCGGCGAGGCGGTCCGGCCGATGGAGGCCGTCCTGCAGCCGCGCTGCATCGCGCTGTTGACCTCGACGGGGTACACGGCCGCCCGGGTCGCCTCCGAACGCCCGCGCTCGCCGGTGATCGCGCTGACACTGCGGCCCGAGGTGTACCACGGGCTGAACCTCGTCTGGGGCGTGCGGCCGTTGCTCGTCCGCAAGGCGTGCGAAACGTTCGAGGAACTCGTTGCCCTGGCCGAATCAACGCTGCGAGAGCGGAATCTCGCGGATCCCGGCGATGTCGTCCTCATCATGGGCGGCATTCCGCCGATGGAGCCCCGCGGCACGAATTTCATCAAGGTGCACACGGTCCGGTAGAGCGGGCGGTTCTCCGCCACCCCGCACTCGCGACCGGGGGACTCGCGTGAGAATGTGCCCGCGAAACCTCGGGGGTCGTCGGCCCGCGCATCTTCCCGCTCGCCGGCCTACGACGAAAGACCCGAATCACGCATGTCCCGTTCCAGTCGGAGGCGGCGGTTCAACACCACGAGGAGAAAGGCCGACACGACCAGCACCGCCGCCAGCCGTCGGCCGGATTCCACACGGCGGTCGGCGGGGACGGCAGGTTCGCCCGCCTGCACGGCCGGCACCGACACGTCGCCGGCGGGGTGAGCGTATTCGTGCGCCCGGCCGAGGTAGGCGGTACTCGCAAGAAAGGCAACCAGCAGCAGCGAGGCGACCGATGTGGCCAGGCGTGAAGCCCCCCCGGACCCGGTTTGTCCGACAACGGCGATCAGCAGCATTGCCGCTCCGAACGCCGCGACGGCGACAACCGCCGGGACCGCCCCCACACCGCCCCACAATGTGTATCCGATGACGCCGGAGACAACCGTCATGCCGAACAGCGTGGCGGCGCCGTTGGGGCGGCGATCGGCGTGCCGCTCAATCCACACGCCGACGAGCAACCACACGATCGCGACCGCTGCCGTAACCGTCGGGGCGGACGGCGCGGCCGCGCCCTCGGACACGCGAGCGGCCAGGATCGCAAGCACCGCCGGCGTCGTGCAGGCCCACGCCAGCACGACGGCCGCGGCCAGCAGCGCCCGCCGCAGCCAGACCGCCCGCCGTCGCTGGCGCGCCGTGCCGTCGGGCTCAACGTCCAGGAGGGGAATCGCCGACAGCAACAACGCGAGTGCGGCGAAGAAGACGACCCCGACCTGCAACCCGTCGAGGCCCAGCACGGTGGCGGGCATCAGCTTGAGAACCTTGAACACGGACAGGAAATACCACTCCGGCTGGATGCCCTCCGGCGTTGGGGCGAGCGGATCCGCCCGGACGCCCACGACCGGCGGGTATAGAAATGCCACGGCGGCCAGGGCGCCGCCGACCAGCACGAGGGCCCGCAGATCGCGCAGCACGAAGTCCGGCCAGAATCGCACCGACGGAAACGCCCGGCCCGCCGCGCGGTCACGCTGTGCCGACGGCGGCACGCTCGACCCGTGATAGACGACGAGGGCAAGGTGGACCGCGATAACGAGGCCGATCGTCATCGGCAAAATGACGACATGGAGCCCGAAAAACCGCGGCAGCGTCAGTTCGGTCACGTCGGGGCCGGCCAGGAGAAGCTGCCTGGCCAGCGGCCCGACCAGCGGCACCGCGCCCGCGATTCCGCCGCCAACCCGCGTCGCCGCAAATGACAATGCGTTCCACGGAAGCAGGTAGCCGGTAAACGCCGAGGTCAGCGTAAGCCCGAGCAGCGCCAGTCCCGTCCACCAGGCGAACTCGCGGGGCCGGCGATACGCCTTCAGCAGCAGCACGCTGAACAGATGGACCAGCAGCGCCATCACCATCAGATTGGCGGCCCAGTGGTGGATGGACCGCACCCACCAGCCATGCGGGATGGCGGTCACGATCTGCTGCACGGATTCGTGCGCACCGGGCGCCCGCGGGTCGCGCGGGACATCGGGACGGTAGTACAGCAGGAGGAGCATCCCGGTCACGACCAGCGTCGTAAAGCATGTGAGGACAATGCCGCCGAGGTAGTACCAGACGAAATGGCGGTGCAGCGGCACAGTCTTGTGGGAGAGCAACTCGTGCACGGTGGCGATGGGCAGCCGTGCCTGCAGCCAGGCCCGCACGCGAGGTCGAAGCGGCTCGTGTGGCACGGATCACACCTTCCTTTCGGCCGCCGGACCGCTCTGGGACGCAGGATCGAGCGGCTTTGCCGAGACGAGCAGCGTCCCGTCACCCTGTTTGCGGACAAAAAACCTGCGAAGCGGGCGCGGCGGCGGCGTGCCCGGCACGTTGACGCCATCGGCCGTGAACTCGCCGCCGTGACAGCCGCAATGAATGTCGTTGCTCTTCGGCCGATAGCGGACGTTGCACTGCCCGTGCGTACACACCGCGGACAGCGCCCGCAGTTCGCCGTCGGGCAGATGGAAGACCAGCACCGGATGCGGGCCGTAGGCGACGAGAATGAAGCGGTCGCGGGCGAGCGCCTCGAGGGCCGGGCCGGCGACGACGACCTGGTCGGGCTCGGGGATCTCCTGCCCCGTGAGATAGCCAAGCGCCGTCTCGCCGGCAACGACTCCGACGCCGAGCAACCCGGCGCCGACCATGCCGTCCAGAAAGTCGCGGCGGTTGAGGATGGATTGGTCAAGTTTCATGCGAAGCATCCGATGGTTCCTGCGCGCTGCGCCGGCCGAGGCGCCGCACGCGGTACAGGGCCAGCCGCCGTCGCAGCGAGGCGATGCCGTCCGTCGGGCGCACGTCTTTGGGGCACGCGTCGATGCAGCGGAAGACCGTATCGCAGCCCCAGACGCCGTCGGCGTGGTCCACCTCGGTCAGGGCGGCGGCCGGCCGGGCGTCGCGGCTGTCGTTGACGAAGCGGGCCAGCTTGGCCAGCGCCGCCGGCCCGAGATACTCCGGCTGCCGCTTGAGGACGGGGCACGCCCCGTAGCAGCATCCGCACAGGATGCAGTTGGCGTACTGTTCGATCCGCCCGGCCTCTTGCGGGCTCTGAAGGCATTCGCAGGCCGCGGGCTCCGCCGTGCTCTTGCCGGAGCCGCCGTCCCCGGCGTGCAGCCACGGGCGAATGCGTCGATACTTGTCCCAGAACGGCGTCATATCCACGACCAGATCGCGGATGACGTCCAGGTTCGGCAAAGGCTCGAGGATCACTTCGTTGGTCGGCAGTTGCCACAACTGGGTACGGCAGGCGAGCCCGCAGTAGCCGTTGATCGTCATCGCGCAGGAGCCGCACACCGCCCCGCGGCAGGAGAAGCGAAACGCCAGCGACGAATCCTGCGTCTGCTGGATGAGGAACAGCGCGGACAGCACCGTCGTGCCCGGCGTCACATCCAGCTCGAAGCGGTCGAAACGCGGGGCCGCGCCGCCCTCCGCATCGTAGCGGAAGACGCGGAAGTCGAACCGCCGCACACGGGGCTCAGTATGTTCGCTCTTTTGGCTCATACTTCGTAATCGTGACCGGCTTGTCGGTCAGAACGAGGCCGTCGGCGCCGCGATGCGCCACCGTATGCCGCAGCCAGTTCGCATCGTCCCGGCGCGGGTAATCGGTCCGGGCGTGGCTCCCGCGGCTTTCCGTCCGGCGCAACGCCCCGGCGGCGATGATCTCCGCGAGGTCGATCATCCCCATCAGGTCGAGGGCGTCGACGAGTTCCTGGTTGCACCGGCGCGACGGGTTTCCCACGCGCAGATCGGCCGCTTCGCCGCGGATCCGCTGAGTCGCCTCAACGGCCTCGCGGAGATCGTTCTCGTTCCGGAAGATGCCGACCTTGTCGCTCATGATCCTGCCGAGGCGGCCGCGCAGCGGGTACGAACGGACACCGCCGCCGGCCAGCAGCCCACGGATGCGATCTTCCTCGGCCGCCAGGGCATCGCGGAGGACCGACGCCGAGTCGCCCCCCGCCCCGCCGCCCGCGGCATACGCGCCGGCGTGCCTGCCCGCCTCGCGGCCGAAGACGATCGCCTCCAGCAGCGAGTTCCCGCCGAGGCGGTTCGCCCCGTGGACGCTGACGCACGCGCACTCACCCGCGGCGAAGAAGCCCTGCGCCTCGCTCGCACCCGTGGCGTCCACGTCGATGCCGCCCATCGAGTAATGCTGCGCCGGGACGACCGGAATCGGCTCTTCGATCGGGTCCACGCCCTCGAAGTCGATCGCAAGTTCGCGGATGCCGGGCAGCCGCTGCTTGATCGTCCGCGCCCCGAGGTGCCGAAGGTCGAGGTGAAGATACGCGTCGTCGAAGCCCCGGCCCTCCAGGATCTCCGTCGTCATCGACCGGGCGACGATGTCCCGCGGAGCCAGTTCCATCGCCTTCGGGGCGTACCGCTCCATGAACCGCTCGCCGTTGCGGTTGAGCAGGTAGCCGCCCTCGCCGCGCGCGCCCTCGGTGATGAGGATGCCCGTCGTTGCCAGCCCGGTGGGGTGGAACTGGACGAACTCGAGATCCTTGATCCCCACGCCGGCCGCATACGCCAGCGCAATGCCGCTGCCCGTGTTGATCAGGGCGTTGGTGCTCCGGGCATAGACGCGCCCGTAGCCGCCCGTTGCGAACAGGACGGCCCGCGCGGCAAATGCCTCCAGCCGGCCCGTCACGAAGTCCATCGCGATCACGCCGCAGGCCCGGCCGTCACGCACAACGAGTCTCGTGACGAGCCACTCCTCGTGGACCCGCAGCCCCAGCGAGACCGCCCGCTCATACAGCGCGTGCAGCAGCGCGAGCCCGGTCCGGTCGGCCGCGAAACACGTGCGGTTGTAGCCCGCGCCGCCGAAGGGACGCTGGGCGATCCGGCCGTCGCCGAATCGCGAGAACGGCGTGCCCCACTTCTCCATCTCGCGGACGACCTGCGGGCCGGCCTCGCACATGAGGTACGCGGCGTCCTGGTCCGCGAGATAGTCGGAACCCTTGACCGTATCGAACGTGTGCAGGTCGGGGCTGTCGTCGCGGGCCTCGGGGTGGTTGCGCAGAGCCGCGTTGATGCCGCCCTGGGCCGCGAGCGAGTGGCTGCGGAGCGGGTGGACGCGGCTGATCAGACCGACGTCCAGCGACGAGCACGTCTCGACGGCGGCGCGAAGCCCCGCGAGGCCGCCGCCCACGATGAGCAGGTCGTGCTCGATCAACGGCCGCCTCCGACGGTTCCGCCCACGTTGAACACCAGGACCGCCACGACCGAAACCGCCAGGGCCGCCAGGGTCGCGCCCCAGAAGAGGGCCTTCTCGCGACGGAACCCCAGGTCATAGGCGATCGTCCGCAGGCCGTAGAAGCTGTGGAAGCAGAAGCAGAAGATCAGCAGCACATCCATGGCCGGCAGAATGTGCAGGCGGCCGAGCCCGTCCTGGACGGCGGCTCCCCACCGTCCGTGGTTGGCGTAACCGGTGATGATTTTGAGCCCGATGAGGAAGATCAGGACGACGCCGGTCACCCGATGCACAATCCAGACCAACATGCGGAGCACCTCGAGAGCCGCTGATCGACGACTCAGGTTTCCGAACCGACCGGCCAGGCCCGAAGGTCCAATGCGCCCATCCGGGCAGCTCGCGTTTCAATCCGGTCGCTCAACGGGGCATCATAACATGGGGCGTCGCCATCGCGAAACGCACCGGTGGGCGCCGGAAACTCCGCCCGGCGGAGTCGGCTGCGGAGCAATGTCGGCGCGGGCGATGCGCCCCTTCGTTGGTGCTTGCGCCGCGGATTGGTTGCCGGCTTTCGCGGAGATGACGGATCAACGAACTCACGAAAGAGTGAACGACGGAAGGAGCAATTGGCAGTCCAACGCCGCCGTCACGATACCGCGGTTGGACCGCGCAGGGCCGCGGGGGTACGATTCCGGCCATGAGCCTCATGATCAGTATCTCCGGCGTTCGCGGGGTCATCGGGCAGACGATGACGCCGCAGTTGGCGGCCGACATGGCATGCGCGTACGGGACGATGCTCGCGGGGCAGACCGTGGTCGTCGCACGGGACTCGCGGCCCAGCGGGCTGATGGTGCAGAACGCGGTCGTCAGCGGGCTGATCGCGACCGGCTGCCGTGTGATCGATCTGGGCATCGTCAGCACGCCCGGCGCGGCGCTGATGATCCGGCGGCTGCGGGCGGCCGGCGGGATCGTCATCACAGCAAGCCACAACCCGGTGATCTGGAACGGGATCAAGTTTCTGACCGATGAGGGTCTCGCCCCCCCGGCCGACCGCGCGAAACAGATCATCGGCTGTTACGAGAGCAAGGCGTTCCGCTTCGCCGATGTCGATGGCCTGCACAAGGTAAACACCGACGCCTCCACGACCGACATCCACGTCGGCGCGACGCTCGGCATCGTGGACGCCGAGGCGATCCGCCGGCGGCGGTTCAACGTCGTGCTCGACAGTGTCAACGGCGCCGGCGGACGGGAGGGCCGGGCGCTGCTCGAGCACCTCGGCTGCGACCTGCTCCACGTGAACCCGGACCCCAGCGGGCGGTTCGCCCACCCGCCGGAGCCCCTGCGGGAGAACCTGACGCAGCTCTGCGAGGCGGTGACGGCCGAGCGGGCCGCCGTCGGCTTCGCTCAGGACCCGGACGCGGACCGGCTTGCCATCGTCGATGAGACGGGGCGGTACATCGGCGAGGAGTACACGGTGTCGCTCGCCGCCCGGCACTATTTCGCCAGGCACCCCGGACCGGCCGCCGTGAACCTGAGCACCTCGCGCATGATCGACGACCTGGCGGCGGCGGCCGGCGGGCCGTGCGTCGTCCACCGGGCGCCGGTCGGCGAGGCGAACGTCGTCGAGGCGATGAAGAAGCATCACTGCGTGTTCGGCGGCGAGGGCAACGGCGGCGTCATCGATCCGCGCGTCGTGCCCGTGCGCGACAGCCTCGTCGGCATGGCCGTCGTGCTCGAACTGATGGCAACCACGGGCAGGAAGCTCAGCGAACTGGTGGACGAGATCCCGCGGTACACGATGATCAAGCAGAAATTCGAGTGCCCGCGCGAGCGCGTACAGCGGATGCTCGCGGCCGTGCGCGAGACGTTCGCCAACGAACGGATCAACGACGCCGACGGCGTGCGGATCGACTGGCCGGACGGGTGGGTCCACATCCGCGGCTCGAACACGGAGCCGATCTACCGCGTGATCGCCGAAGCGAAGACCGAAGCGCGGGCAAACGAACTGATCGCGATGGTGAGGCAGGTGGCGGACCGCGTGGAGGCCCGCGTGCCATGAGAACCCTTGCAGCACTGATCGGCGTGGCGGTAGCCGTATCATCCGCCGTCGCCGCGAATCGGCCGAACGTCCTGTTCATCGCCGTGGACGATCTGAACGACTGGATCGGCCCGGTCGGCGGCCACCCGCAGGTACGGACGCCGGCCCTCGACCGCCTCGCACGCGGCGGCACCGTATTCATCAACGCCCACTGCCAGGCGCCGCTGTGCAACCCGTCGCGGACGAGCCTGCTCACGGGGCTGCGACCGTCCACAACCGGCATCTACGCCCTCGAGCCGTGGTTCCGCACGGTCGAGCGGTTCAAAGACGCCGTCACGCTGCCGCAATACCTCGCCGCGAACGGTTACCGCACGCTCGCGACGGGCAAGGTTTACCACGACGGCTACCCGCCGCCGGAGGGCCGCCGCGACGGAACCGAGTTCGGCGTCTGGGGCTACCCCGGCAACCACGGACCGCATCCCAGGAAGACGTTCGTGGAGACGCCGGGCAAGCTGCGGCTCGTTGACTGGGGCGTCTATCCCGAGCGCGACGAGGAGCAGGAAGACTGGAAAGTCGCCGACTGGGCGATCGCACAACTCAGAACGCTGCCCAAGGACCGGCCCTTCCTGCTCTGCGTCGGGCTGCGGAAGCCTCATGTGCCCTGTTACGCGACGCAGAAGTGGTTCGATCTGTATCCGCTCGATTCGCTGAAGCTGCCGCCGGTCAGGGACGACGACGGCGACGACCTTCCGCGTGCCGCCGCCTACCAGCACTGGAACCTGCCCGAGCCGCGGCTCGACTGGCTGCGAAGCCACGACCAGTGGCGGAACCTCGTGCGGAGCTACCTGGCATGCGTAAGCTTCATGGACAGCCAGGTCGGCCGCCTGCTGGAAGCATTGCAGGCCGCGGGCCTCGCCGACAATACGATCGTGGTCCTGTGGGGCGACAACGGCTGGCACATCGGCGAGAAGGGCATGACCGGCAAGACGACGCTCTGGGACCGCTCGACGCGTGTGCCGCTGATTTTCGCCGGCCCCGGCGTGACCGCGGGCGGCCGGTGCGAACGGCCGGCGGAGTTGCTGGACATCTACCCGACGCTCGTCGAGCTGTGCGGCCTGCCCGCCCGACCGGGCGTCGAGGGCCACAGCCTCGTACCGCAGCTCAAGGACGCCGCCGCGCCACGGTCCTGGCCGGCCGTCACGACGCACGGGCCGAACAACCACGGCATCCGCACCGAGCGGTGGCGATACATCCGCTACGCCGACGGCTCGGAAGAGCTGTACGACATGAAGAACGACCCGAACGAGTGGACGAACCTCGCGGGCGACGCGGCCCGGGCGGACACGAAGCGGGAGCTGTCGCAATGGCTGCCCAAGGTCAACGCACCGCCCGTGGCCGGCAGCAAGACGCGCCTGATCGAATGGAAAGACGGCAAGCCCTGGTGGGAAGGCGAGCCGATCCACGACACACCCGCGACAAAGTAGGCCGCGACGCTTACGGCAAAGACCCGGCGGGACGGAAGTACGCGTCGCGGGCGCCCCTTCACCGCATGAGCGGCGGAGGCGCGAATCTGCAGGGCATTCTCTATCGCTCCCGGATCGCCCTCGCGAGCATGCCGGAATGCGGTAGAATCGTACGTGGGTGGGCCGAATGACAAACGCGGGATCTGGAACCCCCGACCCGTCGCCGTCATGGCGACGCTGCCGGCCGGCGCTGGTCGTGTTTCTGCTCGCCGTGACCGCCGGGCTGCCGTCGCTGCGCGGCGGGTTCTTTGGCGGAGATGATCGCGATCTCATCCTCAACTTCGGCCTCATCAACCACCCCTCCCTCGAACACGCCTGGCAGTTGCTCACCGTCAAGGCGCATCGGTTCCTCTACCAGCCGGTACCGCTGCTGACCTTCGCGGGCGAATTCAAGCTGCTCGGCTGGCTGGGGCTCAGCCCCCTGCCCGAGGCGGCCAACTCGGGCGCATGGTTGCTCCACCTGACCAACGTGCTGATTCACACCACCAACGCTTTGCTGGTCTGGCGGCTGATCCGGCGGCTCCATGAGGACCGGCGCGTCGCGTTCGTCGCCGCCGTGCTGTTCGCGGTGCATCCGCTCGCCGTCGAGGCAACGGCATGGCTCAACGGGCGGATGACATCCCTGTCGGCGATGTTCTGTCTGGCGGCGTTGAACACCATGGAGGCGTGGGCCCGTGCCGGCGTTTCGGGGCCGGGGTCGCCGGGGCAAGCGCGCGATCCCGAACCCCCGGACCCCGGATCCCGACCCCCGACCCCAAAGCCCGAGATGCGGCGCCGCACACTGCTCCCGGTGCTCGTCATCCTCTTCGTCATGCTCGCGATGACCAGCAAGGTGCAGGTCGGGCTGCCGGCGCTGATGCTTGTGCTGCCGCTGGCGCGTCGCCGGTGGCCGAGCCGCCCGTGGTGGGCCCTCTGGGCGGTGTGCGCGGCGATCACCGTCGGCTTCGCGGCGCTGAACTTCTCGTTGACCAGCCGAACGCACCTGGTGACCGCCGCCGCCGAAACCCTCAAGGGCTCGCGGTTCGCGCGGACGAGCTTCGCGCTCGGCTGGTATCTGCAGCGGTACGTCTGCCCCGTGGGGCTGGCCTACGTACATCCCACCGAACCGCTGGTCACCTGGTCCAGCCCCGGCGTGCAAACCGGGCTGGCGACGCTCGTCGCGGCGACGGCGATTGCGGTCGTCTCGCTGCGATGGTCGCGTGCGGGAGCGCTGGGATTTGCCTGGTTTCTGGCGGCGGTGGCGGCAACGCTGCCGCTGATCCCATCGCGCAACGTGGCGGTCGCGGAGCGGTACACCTACCTGCCGAACATCGGCCTCGACTGGGCGGTGGCGGCGTTTGCGGTATTCGTCTGGCGGCGGCTGCGTTCGCGCACCGCAAGGTTCGCGGTGGGCGGCATCGGCGCCGCGTACGCCCTCGCTCTGCTCGCAACCACGTGGCGTGTTGCGTCGTTCTATCGCAACGACCTGGCGGGCGATCTCCGTGTCGTGCAGGTGTACCCCCGCTCCTCGCGCGTCTGGGAATCGCTCGCATGGACGTACCACCGGGCCGGCCGCTACACCGACGCGATCGACGCCGCCCGGCGCGAACTCGCGAACCACCCGGAACGGGCCGGCCGTGCCTGCCAGGCAATCGGCATGAGCGAGCTGGAACTTGGTCAGACGAACAAGGCGATCGAGACGCTGCAGGCCGCCGTGCGCGCGGAACCCGGGGATGGCAAGGCATGGTATCGCCTTGCCAGGGCGCACGAACAGGCGGGCGACTTCGACCAAGCCATCGAGAATTACCGCAGCGCGATCGACCGCATGCCGAACCACGGCCCGAGCCACGCGGCACTCGCGAACCTTCTCCGGCGCCGGGGCCGGATTGACGAGGCAGTCCGCTGCTACGAACGCGTCCTCGCGAACAACCCGTACGATTCGCCGGCCGCTCTCGCGATGGCGGAGATCGACATCGCGGCGGGGCGTACCGGCAAGGCCGCCGCCCGCCTCGAACGGCTCGTGTCGTGGATGCCCGAGAATTGGATTGCGTGGACGAACCTCGGCGTCTGCTACGCGAACCAGGGCCGCGAAGCCGACGCCGTGGCAGCCTACCGGCGAGCACTGGCGGCCAACCCACAGGCCGACACGGCCGCGCTCAACCTCGCCGGCATCCTCCTGCGGCAGGGCGACGCGGCCGGGGCCGGCTCGCTGCTCGATCGGCTGACGGCAGGCAACAACGACCGGACCATGCTCTGGGCCGTCCATGACCTGCTCGTGACGTACGGCCAGGCGGCAAAGGCCGAGCAGCTATGGTCCGACGCGGCAAAACGCGAGCCCGGGGCGACCGACCTGCGGGCGGCGCGGGCGTGGGCGTGTGTCCTCGGCGGCCACTGGGACACGGCAAAGGAACTCGCGAACGCCGCGACGACCACCGGTCCGGCACCGCCGCTCGTGCAGATGACGCTCGCCGTGATCGCGATGGCGCAGGGCGATCCGGCCCCGGCGGTCGCGTGGGTAAATCAGACGACGTCTGCCACGCGACCCGCCCACACGGAGGATCAGACGCGGATGCGCCAGGCCCTGATGGTCTATGGCGAAAGACACCCCGACGAACCGTGGCCGTACTACCTTATGGCCCGGTTGCTTCAGGCCGAGGGCAATACCGCTGCCGCCGCCGTGGCCATGCGGCTGTTCGGTGAACGCTGCGCGAACCCGACGTGCCGTGAGCAGGCAACGCGCCTTGGCATCGCAAACCCAGAAGACAAAGGGGCACACCACTGACACCCTCGCATCACAATGTCATGCATTACAACAGGTTACGACGGTCTGGCCGCTTGTTTGAAGAAGCCGGCATGCCGGATGGAAGAAGACGGCACCTGACGGCAACCATATGAACAACGCGGCGCCGTCGGTGCCGAGTGAGGCGCACGACGTGCCTGACGATAGGGAACTGGTTCGACAGGTCGGCCGTGGTGATCCGGCGGCGTTCCGCGTGCTCGTCGAGCGTGAGGGGCGTTACCTGTACGGCATCGCCCATGCGTTGGCGGGCAACCCGGCGGACGCAGAGGATCTGGTTCAGGAGACGTTCGCCGGGGCGATGAAAGGCCGATTTCGCGGGGAGTCGTCGCTGCGGACGTGGCTGGTGCGGATCCTCGTACGGCAGGCCGCCATGCTGCGACGGTCGCACTGGCGGGACCGGGGGCAGGTATCGCTCGATGCCCCCGAGGCCGAGGAGCGGACGGCGGCCGTCGCGACACCGTCCGGAACGCCGAAGGTCGAAGCCGGGCTCGACCTGGCGACAATGCTCGAGAGTCTCTCGCCGGACCACAGGGCGGTCATCGTGCTCCGCGAGTTGCACGGGCTGACCTACGAGGAGATGGCGGAAGCCCTGGGAATACCGCGGGGGACCGTCGAATCGAGGCTGCACCGGGCCCGCGAGGCGTTGCGACGGCGGTTTGAGGGATACCTTCAATCATGACGTGCGATCAACTGAGTCAGATCCACCGCTATCACGACGGCGAACTCTCGCCGCCGCAGCGGGCCGAGGTCGAGGCACACCTCGCCGCGTGCGTCGAGTGCCGCCGTGCGCTGGCCGACCTGCAGCGGTTGTCGTCGCTGATCGCGGCGGCGCCGATGGCCGAGATGCCGGCGGAGGCCCTGCAGCGAATGGCGGATGCCGGGGCGGCGGCGATGGATCGGGGCATCGTGCGGATCGCCGGCTGGCTGACGGCGGCCGCCGCCGCGGTCATCGCCGGGGCGTTGCTGTACTGGCCAGGCGAGTACGCCAACGGCGAGGCGCAGGCGACGGTGTGGGAGACGGTGGCGGTGACGTCGCCGATTGCGGCCGTCGAAGATACCCGGCCGGAGCTGCTCACTGTGGCACAATGGATGGAAGATGAATTGTCCTCAGGCGAGGAACGGTGATTCGTGATGGGCAAGGCCAAGGCCATCATTACGGTGTGCTTCCTGTCCGCTTTTGTGGCGGGGTTGGTCATCGGGATGGAGTCGCGTCAGAAGGGCGCTCTGCCGCCACCGCCCCGGCCGGGTGGGCACGGCGGATGGCTCACGTCCGCGCTGGGCCTCACGCCGGAACAACAGGAGCAGATGCGACAGATCTGGTCGGATACCGTCGGACGAGGGGGGCCGGGCCGCGATGACCGGCGGCGGCAGTTGTTCCGCGAACGCGATGAGGCGATCGCGGCGTTGATCCGGCCGGAGGACAAGCCTCGCTACGACGAAATCCTGAAGAAGCACGCGGAGCAGATGTCGGCGATGGAGCGCGAGTGGCACCGCTCGTTCGAGGCCGCGGTGGAGCGGACGAAAGAGATCCTGACGCCCGAACAGCGGGCGAAGTACGAAAAGCTGCTGCAGCGTCACGGTCCCGGGGGTCCGCCCCACGAGCGGCACGGCGACCGGGAGCGCGAGCGGGGCCGGCCGCACGACGGCAAGCGTGAGCCGGGCCAGCGAGGCGAATATGGAACGACGACCCGCGGAGGCGAAGATGCCTGACCAGGCGGCCGCCCATCGACGGGCGGCGGGGAGGCCGGTTCGGATGGTGCATACCGGGAGCCAGACTGTGAAGAGAACCAGAGGATTCACGCTGATCGAGTTGCTCGTTGTCGTGGCGATTATCGCCCTGCTGGTGGGAATCCTGACGCCGTCGCTGGCGAAGGTTCGCACGCAGAGCCGGCGGGTGACGTGCGCCACGCAGCTTCACCAGGTGGGCCTCGCCATGATGGCCTACATGCACGACAGCCGCGACCGCATGCCCTTCATCTCGTACATGCCGTCGCTCGGCCCTGGACCGCTGACGACGGACAACCCGATCTGGTTTGCCGACGTCCTGGCGCCGCACCTGAAGGGACAGAAGGACGTGCTCCAGTGCCCCGACGACAAGCCGGGGGCGACGGATCGCAAGGCGCCAAGCGTGGGCCTCAGCTACTACCAGACGGAGCGGTCGAGCTACGGGTATCGCTTTCGGCTGATGGGGCTGACGCCCGCCGAGTTCAGCGAGCAGAACCCCAACCTGCCGGAATGGCACCACCATCCGAGGCGTCCTAACGAGCCCGACCGCCCACGCCCCAAGGTCGCGCCGGCCACGATCTGGTTTGCGTGCGATTATGACAACTTCCACGGCAAAGAGGGGCAGATGGGGGCCCGACGTTACGTTTACATTGACGGACACGTGAGCGATTACGAGAACTAGGAGAACGAGCATGAGCACAGCGTTTCTGCACAGCCGAAAGACGCTCTATGTGGCGATCGGCATCCTCGCCATCGCCGGGGGCGGCTGGGCGGTCGCGAGGATGGCGAAGAACAAGGCGCCCTCCGTTCCCAAGGACCTCACGGTCGAGGCCCTTCAGAAGGTGGCGGCCGCCGATCCCGGCAAGGCCTTCGAAAAGGTCCACGAGGTCATGCACAACAGCAACCTGACGGAGGAGCAGCGCCACCAGGTGATGGAAAACGCGCACGCCGTCATGGAAGCCCAGATGGACAAGCGGCTCGACGAGTACTTCACCGCTCCCGAGAACCAACGCGTCGCAATCCTCGACAGGCAGATCGACGAGATGCAGGCCCGCATGAAGGACTGGGAAAAGCGCCGCGCGGAGCACGAGAAAGAACGCGCCGCTCGCAACGCCAGCGGCGGCCCGTCCGGCGGCGGTGCGACGGCGGCCGGCGGCGGAAATCCGGGCGGCCCGACCGCCGGGTCCGGCGGCCCCGGCCCGGGCGGCGATCGTCGCTGGGGCGGGCCGCGTGGGGAGCCGACCCGCCAGCAGCGCAAGGAGCGGTTCGAGTCGCGCAATCCCGATTCGATGGCCCGTCGGATGGCCTACTTCACCGCCATGCGCAAGCGGGCGCAGGAACGCGGCATTCAGATGCCTGGTTTCATGGGTCGAGGTCCTGGCGGCCCCGGCGGCGGCCGGCCGTAGGATCGGAATTCGGCGGATCGTGTTTTCGACGTTCGCAGTGTATTGACTTTGATGCAGGAGGTCTATCGTGAGCCTTGATCTGACACGCATGATTCGCACGTGGGCGGCGAGCGCCGCGGTGTTGCTCGTGGTGGGTTTCTATTCGTCGGTGTGGGCCCAGCCGGGCCCCGGCGGCGGCGGATGGTCGCCCGAACGGCAACGGGACATGATCCAGCGATTCCCCGGCATCGACGCCGACGGCGACGGGACGATCTCGCCCGACGAGGCCCGCACGTTCTTCCGGCAGCGCGGCCCCGGTCGCGGCGGACCACGGCCCTCGGACGCCAACGGCGGTCCGCCGCCGGGCGGTCCGCCCGGGGGCCCCGGGTTTGACGGACGATTCGGGCGTGACGGGCGGGGACGGCGCGGCGGCCCCGAGGACTTCCGTCGGCGCGCCGAAGAAATCCTGCGGCAGCACCCCGAGGCCGACAAGAACGGCGACGGCCGGCTCAGCTTCGACGAGACGCGCGAGTACTTCCGCGCCAACCCGCAACTGATGCGCCAGGATATCCTCCGCCGGAACCCGGAGCTGGACACCAACGGGGACGGGCAACTCAGTGACGAGGAAATGCAGGCGGGCCGCCGGGCGTTTGATGAGCGGCATCGCGCCGACGAACTGCGCCGCCATCCCGAGGCCGACAAGGATGGCGACGGCAAACTCAGTGACGAAGAGATGCGGGCGAGCCACGCCGAGCGCGATAACCGCCGGCGCGACGACTACCTTCGCCGTCACCCCGAAGCGGACAGGGACGGCGACGGCAAGCTGAGCGAGGACGAGATGCGCGCCAGCGAGAACCAGAGGCGCGAGCAGATGCGCAGCCAGTGGCGCGAGGACTACCTGAAGCGGCACCCCGAGGCCGACAAAGACGGTGACGGCAAGCTCAGCGATGAGGAAATGCAGGCCGTGCGCGAACAGTTCCGCGGTCGCGGGGGCCGCGGTCCGGGCGGCCCCGGCGAGGGCGGCGCGGGGGCCGGCGGTCCGGGTCAGCCGGGCGACGGCCAGGCACACGGCGCGCCGGGCGATCCGCTCGCGGGCGACCGATCCGGCGGACGCGGAGAGCGGTCCGACCGTCGCAGCGGCCGGGCGAGCGAACTGGGCCGCGCCGGCGGCGATTCGTGGGCGAAGTACGTCGAGGAGTTCTGCCAGCGGTATCGGCTGGATGCGTCGCAGCAGGCGCAGGCACACTCGATCCTCAAGGAATTCACCGCCCGCCGTGCGAAGCTCGCCGCCCAGGAACCTGCGGCCGCGCCGGCGGAAGGCGACAACGAGAAGGACAAGTCGAAGGCCGACGGCAGGAACGGCGAGTCCAGGAAGGCCCTCGATGCGCTCTTCAAGGAAATGAAGGAGCGCCTCGACCAGATCCCCACGACAAGCCAGCGTCAGGCCGCCCCGACGCCAACGGCCGTGCCGACGAGCCAGCCGGCGTAGAGCGGCGGCCACCGGCCGCAGCCGGCGGCGGAGCAGGATCATCGTGCCTGCCCGCCGAATCCGACCGGCTTGTGGGGACCGGACGACAACACGGCACCACGCGCGGTTCTCCGAGATCACGTACTCGCGGTCTCGGAGAACCGCTCGCCTGTTGGGCGTGCATCAGAACGTGTTCTTCGGCCGTCCGCTCTCGATGTACTCCCTGCGGCGGTTCGCGTACTCTTCGGGCGTGAGGTCCGGCCCGGCCGAAGGGTCGGGCTTTCCCGCCTGCTCGAAGATCCGCTTGAGGATCGGGATGCACCAGCCGCAGCCGGTGCCGGCGCCGAGGCACTCGGACATCTGCGACGCGCGGGCCGGTCTCGTACGCTCCGCGAAGCTTTGCAGCTTGCGAAGTGTGACGTCGTAACAGTAGCAGATCCTGTCGTCGGGGTTCATCGTGTCCGCTCCGCGCTCAGCGCAACAAAGAAAGCGGCAGGGAAATCACGGCACGGGTGCCGTGGCCCGGCTCCGACTCGAGCCAAAGGGTACCGCCGAGTTCGCGCACGACGCCATGGACGACGGCCAGCCCGAGCCCCACGTGCCCGCCGGAACCCCCGGCAAGCGCGCCCTTGGTCGTGAAGAACGGCTGACAGACCCGCTCGAGCTGGTCCGGCGGGATGCCGACGCCCGTGTCTTCCACAAAGAGACGGATGTCCGCGTCCGTCAGGTGCAGCCGGACCCACAGGTCGCCGCCGTTCGGCATGGCCTCGAACGCATTGTCCAGCAGGTTCTGGATCGCCGTCCTGACGTGCCGCAACGGCACGGGCGCGGGCGGGATGGGCTTCGCGTCAACATGCACGCGGATGCCGTGCTCCTCGAACAGCCCGCGCTGCTCGTCCACGCACTGCCGGACGATGCGGTCCAGATCGGCGACCTCACCGTCCTGCGGCTCGCCGCTGGCGAAGGTGAGCAGGCTGCGGGTGATCCTGGCGGCGCGGGCGACGGACTCGGCTGTAAGCCGGAGCGCCCGACGGGTGGCGGCCCGGTCCGACGTGTTCATGGCGAAATCGACGGAAGTCCCGATGCCCCCGAGCAGGTTGTTGAAGTGATGCGCGACGCCGCTGCACAGATTGCCGAGCGCCGCAAGAGTCTGATTCGCGGCGATCTCCTTCTGCAGGGCGACGCGCCGCGTGATGTCGCGGACGCCGGCGCACATGCCGACGCGAGCGGCCGCGTCGTCGAAGAGCGGGGAGATCGTGACCGCGAGGAAGAGCTGCTCGCCGCGGGCGTTCTCGTAGGGAATCTCGAACTCGCTGGTCTCGGCATGAAGAAGCGTCCGGTGAAACAGTCGCAGGGCAAGCGACTGGTAGGCCGCGGGGACGACGTCCAGCAGCGGCTTGCCGATCATGTCTTCGCTCGATGCGTTGAACAGCCGGGCGGCGGCGGGGTTCCAGATGCGGATGCGGAACTCCGTATCCGTGGCGATCAGCGCGAAACCCACGTTCGTGCAGAGTTCGCGGTAGAGGCTGTCGTCGGGCCTTGCGGCGCTCATGGACGCGGATCCCCCCTCGGGGCGGGCGGCGGACCGCCGATCCGGACCACCTGGGGCGTGATGAAGTAGAGCGATTCGTAGGCCCGCCCGTCGATCGTCTCGGCCAGCAGCGCGCTGCCGACGAGCAGCTGCCTCTGCACCTGCGGGCTCGGCCCAAGGAGGATGAAGTGGTCCGGCGGCACGACGACCTGGAACGCCAGCTCGCGCAGAATGCGGGATGCCTCGGTCTCGCGAGGCTGCACGCCGTCGCGGGTGACCTGCCAGCCCGGCTCGAGATACCGCTGGCGGATCTCCGGCATGATCCAGAGGGCGACGGAGTCGAGTTCCGTCGGCGGTATCGCGTATTCGATCCGGATGCCGGTCGTGCTTCGTGCAAACGTCGCCCCCGCCATGCCCCCGCCGGGCCGGTAGAGGAAGAGCACCTGGTCCCGCGGCACGGGGTTCACGTCGAGCGTCAGTGAACCGTTGCGCGCGATGATGCCGTCCGACCGCGTCCGCACGTCCCGGGTCGCGTCGAGGATGGCGCGGATCGGCGCCCACGAACTGGTCGAGCCGCGGCCCGTGCGAATGCCGTTGCGCTGGAGGTTCCGCGCCGCGTCGGCGGGCAGCATATCCTCTTCGACGTGGTTCCAGATCTTGCCCGAGTTGCTCACCTCGCCCAGCGGGACCGAGGCGCGAAACACATCAAAGCGAACCTGCAGCATGATCGGGCGGGCGTCGCTGAAAGCCGAATGGCCCGCAGCAGAGAACGCATCGGCGGCGGCCGGCTGCGTCGCCGGGGGATTGGAGGCGGGGCGCGTCTGCGGCTGGAGCCATCGAGCCTGCTCCTGCGTGCAGCCGGCCAGCACGCAGGCCACCCATAGCGGTGTAGAACGCCAACCTCTCATGCAGCCCAAGCCCACCCTCCGATAACGCGGCGACCTTCCAACAAAGGGTTTTCCCGTTTTGCCGCTTCCGGCGTTCAGTGTATGCGGCCGCGCGGCCGTGTCAACGTCACTTCACTTCCCACGTTTCGCCGCCGGCCAGGAGCCTGCTCAGATCGCCGGGCCCCTGTTGGGCGGTCACGGCGTCGATCTGTTGCTGCAGGAGCGCATCGTACGTCGGCCGCTCCACGGCGCGAAAGACGCCCATCGGCTCGGGAAAGTCGGGGTGGCGCATCCGGCTGAGGGCGAAGGCGAGCGTCGGCGACTCCGCCTTCTCGTCGTGGAAGAGCAGGTCGTCCTCGCGAACGCCGTCGCCCAGCGTAACGACCTCGGGCGCCATCCCGCTCCAGCGGATGCCCTTGTTGCGCTCCGTGCCGAAGACGAGCGGCTTTCCGTGCTCGAGGTAGAGGATGTGGTCGGCCTTCTGCTCCTTGTTCGTGGCGTACTCAAACGCGGTGTGGTTGAACACGTTGCAGTCCTGATAGATCTCGACGAAGGCGGTGCCGCGGTGCCTCGCCGCGCGGTCGAGGACGTAGCTGAGGTGCTTGACGTCCACATCCACGCTGCGGGCCGCGAACGAGGCCTCGGCCGCCAGCGCGACGGAGATCGCCCCCAGCGGCGTCTCGATGGTTCCGTAGGGCGTCGATTTGGTCTTCTTGCCGATCTCCGAGGTCGGCGAGTACTGGCCCTTCGTCAGTCCGTAGATGCGATTGTTGAAGAGCAGGATCTTGACGTCGATGTTCCGGCGGACGGCGTGGATGAAGTGGTTGCCGCCGATACTGAGCGCGTCCCCGTCGCCGGTGGCGACCCAGACCGACAGATCCGGGCGGAGGCATTTGACACCGGTGGCGATCGGGAGAGCACGGCCGTGGATGCTGTGCATCCCGTACGTATTGACGTAGTAGGGAAAGCGGCTCGAACAGCCGATGCCGGAGATGAAGACGAACTTCTCGCGCGGGATGCCGAGCGTCGGAAGCAGTTTCTTGACCTGGGCGAGGATCGAGTAGTCGCCGCAGCCGGGGCACCAGCGAGGCTCCTGCGCGGTGGCGAAGTCCCTGGCGGTCAGTCCGGCCGGAGCGGTGTCGGCGGGCATCTACTTCCCCCCCTGTGCGAGCGTGCGTTCGATCGCCTCGCGAACCTCGTGGATGGCAAAGGGCTTGCCCCGCATCTGGTGGTAGCCCTCGGCCCCGATGCCGTACCGCGCCCGCAGAACGTCGCGGAACTGGCCCCGGTTCAGCTCACAGACCAGCACCCGCCGAAACGCCCGGAGGACGTCTGCCGTGTTGGCGGGGAGCGGGTTCATGTGGCGAAAATGGAGCTGCGAGACGGAGCGCCCCGCCTCGCGGGCCTGCTCGCACGCGGTGCGCACCGCGCCGTACGTGCCGCCCCAGCTGACGACCAGCAGGTCGCCCGAGGCCGGTCCGTCGACGCGAGCGGGCGGGATGTCCGTCGCGATGCCCGCGATCTTCCGCGCCCGCAGCGAGACCATGCGTTCGTGGTTCTCGGGATCGTAGCTGACGACACCGGTGATGTCCTGCTTCTCGAGCCCGCCGATGCGATGCTCGAGCCCCGGCGTGCCCGGCAGGACCCACGGCCGGGCCAGCCGCTCGTCGCGGGCGTACGGCGCAAACGTCTGCGGGTCGGCGGCGTGCGTGACCTCGATCTTCGGCAACTCGCTCACGTCCGGGATGCGCCACGGCTCGGAACCGTTGGCGAGGTAGCCCTCGCTCAGCACGATGACCGGCGTCATATAGCGGACGGCGAGGCGAAACGCCTCGAAGGCGATCCAGAAGCAGTCACCCGGCGTGGCCGCGGCAAGGACCGGCATCGGGCACTCGCCGTGCCGGCCAAAGAGGGCCGCGCCGAGATCCGACTGCTCGGTCTTCGTCGGCAGACCCGTACTCGGTCCGCCGCGCTGCACGTCGATGACCACCAGAGGCAGTTCGAGCATGACGGCAAGCCCCATGGCCTCCGCTTTCAGCGACAGCCCCGGGCCGCTCGTGCCCGTGACGGCGAAAGCCCCCCCGAAGGCCGCGCCGATCGCCGCGGTAATCGCCGCGATTTCATCCTCCGCCTGGTACGTCCGCACGTCGAAGTTCTTGTGCCGCGACAATTCGTGGAGGATGTCGCTAGCGGGCGTGATGGGATAGCTGCCGTAGAAGAGCGGTTTGCCGGCGATCCGGGCCGCCGCGATCAGCCCGAGCGCCATGGCCTGGTTGCCGGTGACGGCGCGGTATCGGCCCGGGGGCACCTCCGCCCGCGCGACGGCGTAGCGGGCCGGGAACAGGTCGGTCGCATCGCCGAAGGCGTAGCCGGCCTTGAAGCTCCGCGTGTTCGCTTCAAGCACGTCGGGGTCCTTGCCGAACTTCTGACGGATCCACCGGAGCGTCGTCTCGAGGGGCCGGTCGTAGAGCCAGTACACAAGCCCCAGCGTGAAGAGGTTCCGCGAGCGATCGACGGCCTTGGCGGAAAGGCCGAGGTCCTTGACGGCCTCCTTGTTCAGCCGATCGACCGGCACCTTGAAGACGCGGTACGAGTCGAGGCTTCCGTCGTCGAGCGGGTTGGATTCGTAGCCGGCCTTCGCGAGCCCGGCCCGGTCGAAGGCGTCCTCGTCGGCGATGATCATGCCGCCGGGCTCGAGGTCCGGCAGATTGGCCTTCAGGGCCGCGGGGTTCATCACAACGAGCGCCTGGACGCGATCGCCGGGCGTGTGGATGTCAGCCGAGGAGAAGTTGATCTGGAAGCCGCTGACACCGGCGAGCGTGCCGGCCGGCGCGCGAATCTCCGCGGGGTAGTCGGGAAACGTGCTGACGTCGTTGCCGAAGACGGCCGAGGCGTTCGAGAACTGCATCCCGGCCAACTGCATACCGTCGCCCGAATCGCCCGCGAACCGCACAACCGCCGACTTGATCTGCTTGAGTACCTTTCCGTTCACCGGGTGCGTTTCGACCGCGAAGCCGCCCGAGGAACGGCCGTTGACCGCCGCCTGTCGGCCGGAAGCATCGGCTGACCCCGCATCCCGCCGGTTCGCCGTGGCCGCCTGCTCGTTGCTCATGGCTTGCTGCGCAGCCTCACCGGGCATACTCGGAATCGACTCGCCCGGTCGATGGTAGACATCGACCTGGGCAATGTCAACAAACTGCGGACTTGACGCGGAGGGCCGCCCCGCCGTTCAATGCCGGGAATGGCCGCACAGAGGATCACAGCATGAGGGCCAAGAACGCGAAATCACGCCGGGACTTTCTTGCGAACCTTGCGGGGGCGTGCGCCGGTCTGCGGCTGGCCGCGCATCTGCGGGCGGAGCCGGGGGCGTCTGCCACCCGGCCGGCAGCGGCGCTGCCGCTGGTGGACCTTCACGTCCACCTGGACAACAGCAGCATCGACCAGGTCCTGCCGCTCTCGCGGGAGCGCGGGGTGAAGTTCGGCATCGTCGAGCACGCCGGCACGCGGGAGAACCAGTACCCGGTCGTGCTGAGCAACGACGAGGAACTGCGGGCGCACATCCGGAATCTCGACGGCAAGGGCGTCTACAAGGGCGTGCAGACCGAGTGGACGGACTGGCGGGAGTGCTTTTCGCGCGAGGCCCTCGGCGGACTCGACTACGTCCTGACGGACGCGATGACATTCCCCGGCCGTGACGGCAAGCGTGTGAAGCTGTGGGAGAAGGACGCCGCCGATCGCGTGGACATGACGGACCGCGAGGCGTTCATGGACCGTTACGTGGACTGGCACGTCCGGATCCTCACGACGCAGCCGATCGACATCCTGGCGAACGTCTCCTGGCTGCCCGCCCCGTTGGCCGGCGAGTACGACCGTTTCTGGACCGAACGGCGGATCCGCCGCGTGGCCGACGCGGCGGCGAAGCACCGCGTGGCCCTGGAGATCAGCTCAAGCTTCAAGCTGCCGAATCTGCGGTTCCTCCGGATCGCGCGGGACGCCGGCATCAAGTTCACGTTCGGCTCGAACGGCCGGTATCCGAACATGGGGCGGCTGGAGTACAGCGTCGCCACGGCGCGCGAGCTGGGGCTGACCCGATCGGACCTGTTCATGCCCACGCCGAACGGGGCGAAGGCAGGGCAACGCCGGACCTCTTGATGGTACGCTGCTGCGGACGGGCGCCGGCGTTCCGATGCCGAGGGCTTCGGACGCCGCAGGCGGGTTCGATCGAAGGGAGGCACCCACGCATGGCCGGTCCCTACACGCGAGAGAAGATCGAGAACTGGGTCGGCGATTTCTGCACATCGGACGCGATCGCGGGCTTTGCGAGCGGGACGCGGGAGTTCGCGCCGGAGGTCCTGACGACGTTCCTCGTCGCCGCGTGCGACGTCCGCGGCGTCGAGCCCGAGGACGTCGAAGAGGCCGATCTGAAGACGGCGCTGCTCGGTTCGCTTGCCAGGGCAAACCTGCCCGCCGTGGCAAAGGGCGAGGTGCCGGCGCTCTGCGGGGCATTCCTCGCCCAACTGGAGGCCGAGGGCCGGCTGGGCGGCGGCCGGATGCTCGGCGCCTACGTCCGCGCCCTGAAGGAGGCCTTTGCAGACGCCGCCTCCGGCAAGCCCAAGCCCGTCACCCGGCCCGGCAGCCGCATCGGCCGAAACGATCCCTGCCCCTGCGGCAGCGGCCGGAAGTACAAGAAGTGCTGCATGCGGACATGACGGACCCACACCGACGCTCACCCCTTCTTCTTTCCCTCGCCTGAGGGAAGGGTATAGCTGTAGAGGTGGGAACCGCCGGCGAAGTAGACCCGGCCTTCGTGGAAGTCGCCGCCGGCGCCGATCGGGACCGGCGACCTGGCGAGGAGCCGGATCGCGAATGTGCGCGGGTCGATGCATCCGATGCCCTGGACGAAGAGGACGTAGACGTCGCCCTGCGGGCTTCTGACGAAGATGCGGGGGCCCTGCTGAGAGTTGGTGAGCCCGAACGGCGTCTTCGTGTCCTGCTGGTGGACGACCCTGCGCCTGGCCGGGTCGAAGACGAAGAAACGGGCGCGGTCGACAAAGCCATAGACCAGTCCATCCGGGCCGGGGCCGAGGTCGGAGTACTCCTGAGCGCCCGGAAAGACGGCCTCGTGCCATTCCACCTTCTGCGACACCATGTCGATGATGTAGAGTTCGGCCTGCGCGGCTTTCTTCTCGCCGCCGGTCCCGGGGCTCGTGGTCGTGCCGCCCAGCAGCCGGCCCTCGGGCAGGGCCGCGAGGCTCGTCGTGGCCTGTTCGGGGACGACCTGCGTGTGATCGAGCAGGATGCGTTTGCGCGTCTTGCGGTCCCAGAACATCAGGCCGCCGCCCGTGAATCCGTAATCGGGCGTGCCGCCGAGGATGAGCGTTGTTCCGTCGGGGTGCGCCAGCAGCTTATGCGGGCGGTAGATCACAGGACCGCACTCGGTCAGAAAGAGCGGGTTGGAGGCGGCGTTGCCCTTCTCGGTACGGACCCACGGCCTGGCCGGGTCCCACTCGAGCAGGAAGCCGTGCGTGTAACCGCCGACGAAGAACCGGTCGCCCTGCCGGGCCACCGTGTTCCACTGGATGTAGCATTCGCGGTTCGTCCATGTGTCGGCGTGCGGGTCGTAGCTGAAGAACCGCATCGGGAACGCCGTGCCGCCGCAGATCGTGCCGTCCGGCGCGACGGCCAGCCCCATGATGTGCGCGCCCTCGCTGCGGTAGTCGAACCGGTGCCGGACGACCTTGCCCGTGCGCGGGTCCTCGACAACGAGCAGGCGCTCGACCGTATCGCACTCCTTCAGTCGCTTCCCGTCGGGAAAGGCCGCGTGGAAGAGGCTCTGTGAGCCGGTAACGCGGGGCTTGACCTGGATGGCGGGGCGTTTGCCGATCTTCCGCGCCTGCCCCTTGTGGAACTCATACCAGTTGTCCGGCTCGCCATCGGCGCGGTCCTGCGGCATGCCGGGAAAGCCGTACACCTTGCCGTTCATGTCGCGGTGGACCTCGGCGGTGCCGCGGACCCGCTCGTTCTCCGGGATCATGGGCCTAGCCCTGCCCGTGCGAGGGTCGAAGCCGATGATGTGGCTGGCCGTGCTGCCGATCCCGAAGTAGATCCAGCCGGCGTCGTCGGCGGCGACGTGTCGCTGGTACTGCTGCCAGTTCTCCGTGTGTACGTGGCCGTAGTCCTTGAACTCGCGCGTCTTCGGGTCGAACGAGACGACGCCGCTTTGCGGGTACGTAACCGACCAGATGACGCCGTTGTCGTCCTCGGTCATGCCCATCGCCATCTGCGGGGCGGTCTGGCGGTGGAAGGTGAAGGCCCGTTTGACAGGGTCGAACTCGACAAAATGGCTGTTGAAGTGGGTGTAGTACCGATTCCGGCTCGAGAGGATGGAGGCGTAGGGGCAGTCGCCGCCGGGAGGGAAGGGCATGGCGTACTCTTCGCTCTTTCCGGTCTCGGCGTCGATGAGCAACAGGGCGTATCCGCCACGGAGGTCGAAGAGCCAGACAAGCACGATGTTGCGCCCCTGGCCGTCTACGGTCGCCACGATGCCGCGGTGATTGCTGACCGGCGTGGCCACGCCGTGGTGCAGGAAGCCGTTGCCGAGGTCCTGCGTAGCGGCGGGGCGGGTCTCCGACGACGACGCCGTGGTGGCCGCCGCCGGTTCCGCCGCGTGGACGAGGCCGGCACCGGCTGCCGCGATCACGGCGGACAATCCGCGGACCAACCATGGGACGCAACGTGTGTTCAGGGCTGCCATCAGCGGACCTCCTCGTTTTTCATGTTCCCGCGCGACCATTGGAACCGGCGTCGGGCCGGGACGCAATTGCGAATACCGGGCGCGGCGGTGTTCGCCGCGGCATGGTGACCGACTGGGTCGGCCGTGGTGCAGAGCGGCGCGATTGGCGTCCCGCGGGGGGTAGTCACGACCGCGCAGCGGACTGACGCAAATCGCGAAATATCTCGCAAAGCTTTGTCATGCATATGGTTATAGAAGCTTCGGCGTCTGGCGCGGTGGGTTCGTTTGGTCGTGGCGCTTGCATGCGATCGGCCAAGCGGACCATGCCGGACACCATACGAGGCACAAGAAGGCGCGAAGGCCCCGTGCCCAATGCGCGCAAGCGGTCCCGCCCTCAAACCGGTGGCGAAGAAGAGGAGCGGGGAGGCCAAACGGCGGGCATTTGTCGGACGCATACGCGGTATGCTCAGGTGAACGGCTTCCGCTCAAACGAGGGGACCCCTGTTCACTTTTTCAGAAAGAACGCCCCAATGCGCATATCACCGCCCGTGCTCCACTCGCGCCGGCCGGCAACCGGGCGCTTGATTCTCGGGGGCGGACAGGTTAATGTATCGGGGCGGTTGCCGGCCGAAGCGGGTGTGGCGCCCGGAAAAGACACGGCAGGGTAGACGCCAGCAACCGCAGTCCGGGCCACGGGTTGCGCCGATAGCTCAATTGGCAGAGCAGCAGACTCTTAATCTGCGGGTTCTAGGTTCGATTCCTAGTCGGCGCATGTTGGATTCATTGGGGTTTTTCTCGTTTTCTCCATAGCCGACAAGGGGTTGCGCACCGTTGGACGATTCGGCGCGGCCGCCCACAGGGTCGCCCGGAGCCGCATCCCGCCTGCCCGGAAACGGCGAGCGGCGCGACAAGACAGAACGGGCCGAACGGGCCTCGCGCCCGCACGAAAGACGCCGGCCGCATGGCGAAACCTGGTCAGGTCGTTTCTTCGCAGGTGCTTACGGGGTGCATGCCGGGGGCCGGTTCGGACCGTTGAAACAGGCGGCGAAGGCGCTGTAGTCGGTGAGGTCTACGTCGGCATCACCGTCGAGGTCGGCGTCGATGCAACCTCCCTGCATCGCCGCCGCAGGCGCCGGCCCTGCTTGTCCCCCATCGAGCGAAGGGACGGGGAGCAGGATCGGCCGGTTCGGACCGGAGAAACAGGCCTGCAGCACGGCGAAGTCGGCAAGGTCCACGTCGCCGTCAAGGTCGAAGTCGCCCGGGGAGGCGACCTGGAACCGGTAGACGGCGTTGCCGCCGGGCAGGCCGTCGCCTGACGGGAGCGTGCCCCGCGGGTCCATCTCGCCGTCGAACATCTTTCCGGCCGCGCTCGAGGTGACCGAGTCGCGCACGGTGACCGTGTAGATATCGCCGGGCGGGATGTCGTCGGGGACGTTCAGCGTGATGGTGTACGCGGACGCGTCGTACTCGACGGAGATCGGCTGCGGACCCGATCGGGCGCCGACAATCGAGAAGTCGGCCGGCGAGAAGGAGATGCCCTCGCTGAACCCGAGCCTGACGGCGGTTGCGCCCGGCTCGCGCGGGAGAACGGCGCCCGGGGCGGGCGCGGCGGTGATGAGCTTGGGCGGCCCGTTCACGTAGGCGACGGTCATCGGCGCGGGATGGAGGATCCACGAGTCCTTGTCGAACTGGACGTTCGTGGCGGTGCCGTCGGTGGGGACGACGTACCACTGGGCCGCGGCGTTGTGCCAGATCACCGTGGTCGTGGTGCCCGACGCGGTGGTGATGGTGATGTCGATCGGCATCGAGAAGATCGGATAGGCGGTCTGGTACTGCTCGATGTCGAGGCGGACGTAGTTTCGGCCGTTGATCTGCTGCTGCTGCCAGCCCCAACGGTAGGACGGCGCCCCGGGGCCGTAGACCCACTCGTCGAAGAACCAGGTGAGGTCGCGGCCGGAGACGGACTCGGCGATCGCCTTGAAGTCGGCCGTGACCGCGCTGCCGCCCTGATAGGCGGCGCGGTAGGCGGCAAGCGTGTTGAACATCGCCGTATCGCCGATGACGCGGCGGAGCATGTGCAGGACCCAGGCGCCCTTGCAGTAGACGGTGTTGCTGTTGAACAGGGTCGTGAGCGAGTTGGCGTTGTAGACGTAGACGGTTCCGCTGAAGTCGCCGGGCATGCGGTTGCTTCGCATCCAGCTGAGGTAGGCGGCAAGCGTGCCGCCGGGCTTCTTCTCCTGGTAGACGGCCTCGGCCCAGGTCGCGAAGCCCTCGTTGAGCCAGATATCGTGCCACGTGCCGCAGGTGACCCAGTCGCCCCACCACTGGTGGGCGAGTTCGTGGGCGTTGATCCAACTGTAGAAGACGCCCTGGCTGGTGATCGTCTGGTGCTCCATGCCGCCGCCCCAGGGGAACTGGGCCAGGCCGTACTTCTCGTTCAGGAAGGGGTATTCGCCAAACACGTCCGGCCGGCTGAACGTGGCGATCTGCGTGATCAGATCGGTTGTGCCGCTTCGGACGTTGGTTTCGCTCTCCGGGTAGGCGAAGAACTGCACGGGCATCGAGCCGCCGGCGTGGTCGTAGTACTGCGTCCAGGTCACGTAGTTCGTCGCAGCGAGGGAGACGAGGTAGGTGGCGATCGGGTAGGACTCGTGCCACCGGTAGCGAAGCCGGCCGTCCGGCAGCGTATCGGTGCCCTGCAGCAGACCGTTCGACGCGACCACCATCCCGCTCGGCACGGTGAACCACAGGTCGGCCGTAAACTTGTCGCCGAGGGAATCCTTGCACGGCCACCACGTATGGGCGTACCAGGGCTCACTGAGCGTGGATGCCACGATGGCCGCCGGGGTGCCGTGAGAGCGCCAGTCGAACGAGCCGTACCCCTGGCTCTGCGGCGAGCCATGGTAGGCAACGGCGACCTGGAAGCTCTCGCCGGCGTTGTACGGCCGGTCGAGGGCGATCTCAATCGTGTGGCCGGGCCGGGTGAACGCGACGGGCGAGCCGCCCATCGTGACGCCGTCAACGATCATGTTGTCGCGAAGGTCGAGCGTGAAGGTCGCCAGGCCGTCGGACAGGCTGGTCACCGTGAGGGTGTTGGTGCCGGCGACGGTCTTGGCCACGGTGTCGAGGGCGATGTCGAGGAAGCAGTGCGTGACGTCGGTGTCGGCGTCGAGTTCGACGAACGCCTGGCGCTCTTCGGCGAGGAGGCGGGCGACGGCGGCCTTGAAATGGCCGCAAACAAGGTCTTTGCCTTCCCCGTGACACGTATCTGCCGCCGCGTCGGCGGCCGGGGTCTCCGCGGGAGGGACGGGGCCGGACGTGTCGGCCACGACGGCGTTGACGTCCCAGGCGACGGGCACGACGCAGAAGATTACAGCCGGAAGGCAGATCGCGGACCGGTGAAAGCGGGATTTCATGCGGTTCCTCCTCCAGACCCGAGACACATTGTACCCGATCGCATCGTCCTGCCCAAGCACGTTCTGGCCAATACGCAAAGCGATCTTGACACGCGGACCGGGTCCCGTAAAATAAAGTTGTCGATCGCGAGTCGGCCCGCAGCCTGTGCATTTCGGATGCGGGCGGCCTCTTTTTCCTCGAGGCGCGTGTGTCATGGACCGGTATCAGGCTTGCGCGCGTGTCGCGCCCGATTTGCGGCCGCCTGCCGGAGGCCGCGCACGGGCATTTACGCTGATCGAGTTGCTGGTTGTTGTGGCGCTGATCGCGTTGCTGATCGCGCTGATGCTGCCCAGCTTGAGCCGCGCCCGGGACCAGACGCGGGCGGTGCTGTGCGCCGGCCAGTTACGGGAGGGGACGCGGTGCGCGAAGATGTATATCTTCGAGCTTCAGAAGGACCATCTGCCGACGAACGGCGGGTGGGCGGCCGGGGCGCTCGACCAGGCGAAGGGGCAGACGGAGCTGTTCACGTGCCCGTCCGATCCGAACCCGAAGCCGTGCCCGGCGTTTCTCGTGGCGATGTACTACGGGGATCAGCACTTCACGGGGCGTCCGTACGTGGTCGCCTCGCCGGATTGCCCGTTCAGCAAGTTCTCGCCGGACTCGCGGCCCAACACATGGAAGGTCGACATGGAGGACCGAATCGCCGACGACTGGTTCGGCTTCGATGCGGACGTCGATCTGACGTTCAAGTACGAGACTCCGGCCAAGAGCAAGGTGACGAAGGTCCTGTTCTTCAGCCACTCGGCCGGGGACGACTTCCGGCTGCTCTCGTACAACGGGAAGGTAATCTTCTCCGACCTCAAGGCGAAGGTGAACCAGTCCTTCAAGGCACCGCTGCTCTGGGGCAGCTACGGGCTGAATATTGCCGCCGGGTATCGCAACACGGCCGGGAACCCGATCCTGCTGACCGAGTACGGGAAGTGGGGCATCATCCCGGAGAGGCTGACGAACGCGTACGCCGGCGGCGTGTATCCCCCGGACGTGCTCCCGGAGACGCTGCGCCTGCGGCACGGAGGCAAGGCACCCGGCGATTGGGGCCTTGGCGACCCGAAAGATCCGACGTATGTCCCGAAGGCGGCGGCGAACTGCGGCTTTTCCGACGGGCACGTCGAACGGATTCAGGGACCACGGCTTGTGGATTCCACGTCGCCGATCTGGCTCGGGAATCGCCGGCCGGGGTTCAAACCGACGTTCTGATGTGGACCGCGGCGCGCGTTCGTGGACGTGCCGCCGGTGCGAGCGCCGCCGGTGAACGCCCCCCGAGGCCGTGAGTACGCAGCCCCGGAAGGCCGCCCCACCTACCGATAGAGAAGGTACTTGACGCGTTGGGAGCGGAAGGCATCGACGCCTTCTCGCCAGATCGCAAGAATATCGTCAATGCCCCTGCCCTGGAGAAAAGCATTGCGGATGCGGTCGGTGCCGCATGCCTTGTCGAACATGCCGTCGCGCCTGGTGCCGAAGAGCTTCTGGTCCGGATAGCGTTTGCGTACGATGTCCATGACGTGGAACTGGACGGCCGTCAGCTCGACGGCCTTCCGGTCGGTGATGTAGATCTGCACGCCGCGGCACGTCTTGTCCTTGTGTTCGTAGAAGTACGGCGTGAACGTAAGCGGGCGGAACCGGACGCCGGCGAGCTTTCGCGAGGCGAGTTCGCTCATCAGGACGCTGCTGCTGAGCCACGGCGCCCCGAGGAGGTGGAACGGCATTGTATAGCCGACGCCCTCGCAGATGACCTGCAGTTCGCCGAGGATTCCCGTCGCGGGGTACATGAACGCGGTCTCGGCGGTCGGGACCTGCGGCGAGGTCATGACCCAGGGCAGCCCCGTGTCATCGAACCACATGGTTCGCTTCCAGCCCTGCATGGGGATGACGTGCAGGCGGCACTTCTTCCCGCCCTCGAGCCAGCCCTCGCCGTTGATCATCCGGGCAAGTTCGCCGCACGTCATGCCGTAGATGTACGGGATCGGGTACTTGCCGATGCCCGACCGGAACTTCGGATCGAGGGGGCGGCCTTCGAGCTTCTCGCCGCCGAGCGGGTTGGGGCGGTCGAGCACGACGAAGTCGAGGCCGTGTTCGGCGGCGGCCTCCATCGCGGCGCCCATGGTGTTGATGTAGGTATACGACCGGCAGCCGATGTCCTGGATGTCGTACACGAGGGCGTCGAGGCCCTTGAGCATCTCGGGCGTGGGCTTGTGCGTCTTGCCGTAGAGGGAGTAGACGGGGAGCCCCGTCCGCTCGTCGGTGGTGTTGGCGATCTCCTTGCCGGCGAAGATGTCGCCGCGGACGCCGTGCTCGGGTCCGAAGAGGGCGACGAGCCTGACCTGCGACGACTCGAAGAGCACGTCGATCGTGGAGAGCAGCGTGGACGTCACACCCGTCGGGTTGGTGATCAGCCCGACGCGTTTCCCGGCGAGCGGGGCGAAGCCGCGCTGCGTCCAGACCTCGATGCCCGGCAGGACGCGCGGCGAGGAGACCGTCAGCGTCTGAGCAAATGCATACGTTGCGCCGGCCAGAAGAGCCGCCACCATGAGTCGAATCACCGTGAACCTCCGTGGGCCTGTTGCCCGCCGATCGCCGACCGCCTTTCCCCCCCGCCGATTGATTCCCGCCCCCACGACTGCAGCGACGGGGTAGCCCGTTCGGTCGCCGCCTGCGCGCCCGGCGACATTCTACCGGAGCGCGGGGACGAGGTGTACCCTGCGGGCGCCGTCGAGGCTTACGGCAATCGCGATCCGTCCCTCACGATCCGCCAGACGTTCGATCTTCACGCCCGGCGGAGAACCCTCCAGGGGTGGCGGCTGCACGGTCTGACTCGCCGGCCGGGTTTCCGATTCGCGTTCCCGCCCCCGCAGCCGCGGGGCTCCGGCCGCGTATACGGCCGCGAAGACCGTTTGCGCCGCCTTCCGGCGCACGATCAGCATCGGGATGCGGCCGGTGTCGGGCCTGTCCGTTGCGGGGTAGCCACACTCGATGATCCGCGTGCCCGGCTCGCCCATCATGGCCAGGTGCAGGGACACGCCGTCGGACTCCCATGCGGCGTGCCAGTGGCCGTCGGCCGTGGCGGCACGGAAGTCCCGCAGCCATGCCCAGGCGCCTTCGCTGCCGGGCGGATCGATCGGATCGGCGTCGGGGCCGGCCGTGCGTTTCGCGTTTTCGTCGAGCACGTGCGTGATCCAGTCGATCTGCCGCGGCACGTCGCAGGCGACCTGGAAGACGTCCAGGACGTAGCGATCCGTCATCGCGATCGTCCGCATCTGTCGCACGCCTTCGTACAGGAGGCCGCGGCGGTCGGCCGCGGTGACGCGTTTCTCGGCGGGCAGGTCGCGGAACTCGACCAGCTCGAGCCGTTCGCCGGTGCCGCGCTGGTCGCGGCCGTCGATCATCACCGTGTTCTGGCTCAGGCCGCCGCGGTTCAGCTCGTTCTGGATCCGCGACGAGAAGGCGTGCGGGACGGTCGCCTTGCCCTCGACGTCGGGCAGAAGGAGCCTGCCCCGGCCGAAGAGCATGAGGCCGAGCTTGTCGGCGTTGCTGTGAACGCCGCTGCGATCGCAGGTGAGGAACGCGCAGCAGGCGTCGGCGCCCCAGTAGGCGGCGTCCTGGTGCGATCGAAGGAAGGCGTATCCGTGCTCCAGGTAGAGGCGCGAGGCGATCGCGGGCGGCGCGATTTTCTCCGGCAGGGCCGGCACGAAGAGGGCGTCCGCCGGACGTTCGCGGGATTGCGAAAGCAACCATGCGTGGCGCGGGTCGCGCCAGGCGGCCCAGGCGTGTTCGTAGATCGGGTTTGCCGCGAGGTCGGACCGGAGGCCGTACGCATCGCCGACGGGCGGGATCACGCGGTCCGGAAAGACCGCGCCGAGCATCGCGTCGAGCGGCTGCTTGAGCGTCCGGCCGTCGGCGAGGGTCATCGTGAAGAGATCCTCGCGGTGGCCGCTGCGTCGGGCGGTGTCGGCGAAGAGGATCATCGGCACGATCGCCGCGAAGTGGTAGACGAGGCTGCCCTCGCACCAGAGGCCGTCGTCGGTCAGGCCGACCTCGAGGAGTTCGATCAGGCTCCGGCGTCCGTGCAGGGCATAGTCCACCAGCGGCGTCTCGCCGTAGAAGAGCCCCAACATGCCGAGCATCATCTTGTGCCAGGCGAGGTGGTTGTTGATCCCGCCGCCGATGTTATTGTCGATCCAGTAGACGTCGTTCTTCAGGACGGCCCGGCCGAGCCGCGTGAAGAAGTCGTCGATTTGCCGCCGCTCGTCGGCGGTCAGCCGCCCGCGCAGCGCATCATAGGCCCGCAGCACGTGGACGCCCCAGACGCTGTAGTTCATGCCGACGTCGAAGTGCTCGGGCTCGAACGAGAACGTCGCGAGGTGGAGCAGGACTTCCTTCGCGGCGGCCCAGGCCGGCGCGTCGTCGTTCAGCACGGCATCGCGCACGAGCGCATCCAGCGACACGGCGACGCGGAGCGGCTCGAGGCACGTGTGCAGGTAGACCTCGGGATACGTTTCGGCCCAGGCCTTCGTCTTCGCCGTTTGCCACCAGTCGGTCGGGAAGGGCTTTCGTTCGAGCGCAAGCGCTTCGGCGGCCCTGGCCTTGAGACGATCGAGGACGGGCCTGAGCGCGGGCGATCCGGCGTTTTCGCGCGCGGCGGCGATCTCGCCGGGCGTCCAGAAGAGGAACGGCGACGGCCGGGCGACGCGGGACGAATCGAACGCCGGCACGACCGGTGTCGTCTGCGCCGGTTCCGCCGCCGCAGAACGCACGCCCACAAGAACGCAAACCGTCACCAACCGCCGGACGATCGAACACCGCATGCGCTTTGCTCCGTTGGTCCGTTGTTTCGCCGGTCCGCCATTCCGGCGATCCGCAGCACTCCGTCCCGTCCTTCGCCCTCCGCCGCCCTCCCAGGCGAACCGGCCCGCAGGATACGAGAGATCCCCGCGCCTGTCACGGCGAGCGCGGGGTTGCCCGCTTGCCTCCGTCCGGCCGGCCGAAGGCGCGCGACTTCTCCCGTGTCCGGCCTGCGACTGCCGGGCTTTCCCCGCGCCGCGGCAGGCAACAGGGGATTGGCCCGGCCGGCCCGGACAGGCTATCGTAGTGGCGCGATGAAGCTGATCCTGGTCTACAGCGGCGGACTGGACTCGACGGTGCTCCTGTACCACCTCCGGGCGGAGGGGCACGAGGCGCGCTGCCTCAGCATCGACTACGGCCAGCGGCACCGGCGGGAGCTGGATGCGGCCGCGGGCATCTGCCGCGAGCTGGGCGTCGAGCACCGCATCGCCGACCTGGCGGCGCTGAAGCCGCTGCTGGCCGGCAGCTCGTTGACGTCCGACATCGCCGTGCCCGAGGGGCATTACACCGACGACACGATGAGACTGACCGTCGTGCCCAACCGCAACATGATCATGCTGGCCGTCGCCATCGGCTGGGCGGTCAGCCTCAAGTACGACGGTGTCGCCTACGCGGCCCACGCGGGCGACCACACGATCTATCCCGATTGCCGGCCGGAGTTCGCCGAGGCGATGGACCGCGTCGCCGGGCTGTGCGACTGGCAACCGATCCGTGTCGTCCGGCCGTTTGTCGAGAAGACGAAATCCGATCTCGTGAGGATCGGCACGGCTCTGGGCGTGCCGTTCGAGAAGACGTGGTCGTGCTACCGGGGCGGCGTGTATCATTGCGGACGGTGCGGCACGTGCGTCGAACGGCGGGAGGCGTTTGTCGCAGCGGGCGTCGCCGATCCGACGCGGTATGAGGGCTCGGCGCTGAGTGCTGCGCGCTGAGTCGGAGCGACAGAACGACGGCGGGGAAGGGAGTGCTGCGTGCGGAGGCCGTCACCCCCGCGAACGCGTGAGTCCGAAGCCACGCGACCGGGAGACTGGATCCCCGCTTTCGCGGGGATGACGGGTTGACGGGACAGTCGGTCACCCTCACCCCGTCCCTCTCCCTGAGACCGGGAGACTGGATCCCCGCTTTCGCGGGGATGACGGGTTGGCGGGACAGTCGGTCACCCTCACCCCGTCCCTCTCCCTGGAACCGGGAGACTGGATCCCCGCTTTCGCGGGGATGACGGATTGACGGGACAATCGGTCACCCTCACCCCGTCCCTCTCCCTGGAAGGGAGAGGGGGAGGTTGGCATGAGCAAGCTGCGTTTTCTGGGCAAGAAGGCGGTCAAGCCTACCGATACGCTCGACCTGATCGCGTGGAAGGGCGAGCGGATCCTTGTGCGGCTTGACTGCGAGGAGTTCACGTCGGTGTGCCCCGTGACGCGACAGCCCGACTTCGCCACACTGACGATCGAGTACGTGCCGGGCCGGCACATCGCCGAGACGAAGTCCGTGAAGCTGTACCTGTGGCGATACCGCAACGAGGCCGCGTTCAACGAGTGCCTGGTGGACGCGATCGCGAGCGACCTGTTCCGGCAGATCCGCCCCCGCTGGCTGCGTCTGACCGGGCGATTCAACCCCCGCGGCGGCATCAGCGTCACGGCCGTCGCCGAGCGGGGCGACGAGGGATACCGACCGTCATGACCACCGTCGTGCGACGCCACAGGTTCAGCGCCGGGCACCGCGTCTGGGGCCACGAGGATGAGTGCTCGAACATTCACGGGCACAACTACGTCGTTTACTTCCACGCGACGGCGGACAAGCTCGACAGCGTGGGGCGCGTGATCGACTTTCGCGTCCTCCGCAAGCGGCTGGGCGGCTGGATCGACACGAACTGGGACCACGGCTTCATCTGCCACAAGGACGACGGCGAGATCCGCGATCTCATGGCCGCGATACCGGGGCAGAAGCTCTACCTGCTCGACGGCAACCCGACGGCGGAGAACCTCGCCGCACACCTGCTGCACGTGGTCGGCCCGCGCGAACTGGAGGGCACGGGCGTACGACTGACACGGGTCGTCCTGTGGGAGACGGAGAATTGCTGCGCCGAAGTGAGTCTGTAGGGCACGGTCGCGGCCCGCGCAGGCGGGCAAGACCTGCCGCGAAGGTCTGACACGCGAGACAGGAAGCCCGCACCACAAAGGGTTGCGTTGAGGGCGAAGCCCTGGCGGAGATCGTCCGGTTTCGTCACTCGGGTTTTGCGAGCGTCTCGATCTCCTTGAGGCTCAACGGGCGGTTGTAGAAGACGAGTTCATCGAGACAGCCGCGAAAGGAGTACACGGAACGCTCCGTCTCGTCCTGATACGTCCCCAGGCGCAGCGGATGCGGACTCGGCCTGACGTCTCCGATGTCGGCGGCGCCGGCGGGCTTGCCGTCGAGGTACAATTGGATCGCTTCGCCGTCGTACACCACGATGACGTGCGTCCACCGGCCCGGCGGCAGCGTCCCGGCATCCATGCACCGCTGCTGCCCCAGGCAGATGCGAACCGCGCCCTGAAAGAGCTGGATCAGCCACCCGTCGCCGTCCCACAGGCCCTTCGACAGGAGGACGGGCATCTCCCTGCCCGCCTCCCACGGTTCGGGCCTGGCGAAGAACGCGACGGAGAACGGCCCGGCAAACGCGGCCGGGGCGCTCGCCTTGTCGATGCGAAGGTAACCGCCGTTCCGCGTATCGAGCGCCTTGCCGCGAACGCCCTCGGTCTGCGTGGCACCGCCGACGACCTCGCCGATCTCGCGGAGCGGGCGGTCAAAGTCGATCTTCAGCACGGGTTCGGCCTGGCCCTTCGAGGCGGCCCTGGCCGGCCTGTACGCGGGCTGCACCGGACCCGCGGGCGGGCCGACGGTGATGACGCCCGAAGGAAGGGGCAACGCGTCGGCGCCGCCGCGTTGCGAACCATCGGCAAGCAGCCTCCAGGCCCACGTACCTTCGCCCGGCGGGTAGAACGTCGCGCGGTAGCAGGCGCCGCCGAGCCGCTCCAGCGGGGGTGAGAGGTTCTGCCCCTTCGCGGCGGCCAGGCCCGTCAGCTCGAGGCGGAATCGAGCGCCGCCCGGCGGCAGCAGGACCGCATCGAAACACGCCGTCTGGTCCGAACCGATCTGATTCGGGACCGGGTAGACCGTGACCAGCTCGGGTTTCGTCCACGGCTCGGGGCCGCGGACGGCCGGCAGCGGACGGCCGAGGATGTGCGCGATGCGCTGCACGAAGGCCGCGTAGAACCGCCCGTAGCGGGCATTGGCCGTCGCGAGCATGCCCAGTTCGCCCCGCGTTCGACAGGTCATCGCAAAACCCTTGAACGCGGCGCGGAAGTCGTATGCCTCGAGATCCTTCAGGATGCCGCTGGCGGCGGCCCGCGCCTCGGCGACCTCGCCGCGATCGAACGCGCGTTCGGCCTCGCGCAGCCGCTGTTCGAGCGGAGCCGAGGCGTTCCAGATGGCCAGGCCCACCTTCGCCCGGGTGACGAGCCACTGGATCATCCGGCCAAGATCCTGGTAGGCGATTGCGGCGTCGCGACGGCCGTCCGCGGCGGCCCGGCGTCCCTTCGAAAGGCAATCGACGGCGATCGCCTCAAGTTCGGGGAACCGCTCGGGGATCGGCAGGTGACCCGCCCGGTTGAACTCGTGCTGCTTGTCGGCGGCGCCCGACCGCACGAACCAGGTGAACGACGTCGAGCACTCGACGCAGCCGACCGCGCCGACGTACTGCGGACCGAAGCCCTCGAGCTTCATGTGGACCTCGGCCATGCGGTCGGCGTCCTCGGGGCCGTACCAGTCGCGCGCATACCGCTTGAAGAAACCGGCGGCGGTCAAGCCGGGGTCCCAGCCGAACCGGTAAAGATAGCCGGCGACGTCTTCCACGTTCCGGGTGCGCCAGTGGATGCCGAGGGCGCCCTGGCAGCCCTTCCTCACGATGTCCTTGAGCAGCGGCTCGAAGCCGGTGACGTTCGTCTGCGGGCCGGTCTGGTCGGCGCGGGCGCCGCCGCCGTCGGACTCGAACCACGGGATCGGCCATCGTTCGCGGGTCGGCTTGAGCCTGCCGTAGACCTCGGCGACGTGATCCTGGAAGCGCGGGTCGATGTTGTCGAGCGAGGCGAAGATGACGTCGTCGGGCACGGTCTTGTCGAGGCCCTCGTAGAGGGTCGAAAACCGCATCCAGGCGTCGCCGCCCCAGCCGCTGACGACGAGGCGGACGTTCGGCGCGAGTTCCTTGAGCGTTCGGTGGGCCAGGAGGACGTACTCGGCGATCCGCTTGGCCTCGCGGAGGTCGTGGCCCGGCCCGAGGTAGGCGAACGCCTTCCGGATGTCTTCGTCGGGCACGATGCTCGCGTCGTTCGGCGCGCCGGCGACGGCGTTTCCGGCCTCGCCGGCCGTGCCGCGGCCCTCGCTCTGCCAGGCCCAGAAGTAGTCCAGCGGATACGTGGCGAGCGTGTGGGCGAGTCGCTTCCGGAAGGCGTCGCGCGTGGCGGGATCGCCCGGGTTGCCGGTGACCTCCCAGCCGATGCACGTGCGGATGCCGAGCTTCTTCGCGCAGGCGAGGGCCTCGGCCATCATCCTCTGCTGGAGGCGCGTGGCGCGGCCCGGGGCGTAGCTCCATGCGTCGTCGATGCCGACCTCGCAGCCCCACTCGCCCCGGTCGAAGAAGAGGTCGGTGCCGAAGAGGAAGTCGCTGGTCGCCATGCCCGGCGGGCTCCACCAGCGGTGCGCGGAGATCGTCGTCATCAGCGGACCGCCCATCTTCGCGCCGGCATTCGTGATGTCGTACGCGCCGAACGGCTCGTGGTCGTAGGCGTGGAAGCCGATGAAGTTGGCCTTCTGCCTGGCCATCCGGGCGAAGAATGTCCTGTAGTCCTGCGGGTTCCAGGTCGTCGGGCTGTTCATGAAGTTGAACCAGGGCAGGTTGCCGCGGATCGCGAGGACGGGCTTGCACCGGGCCTCGACGAGGTCGGCCTCCCGGTCGGGATCGACCTTCGGCAGGGCATCGCCGCCGAGATAGAAGCCGACGCCCCACCCCTCGATGAGATGATACGCGGCCCAGAGCGTCGCATAGTCGGTGGCGCCGTGGACGACCTGCCGGCCGCCGTCGGCGTAGAGGGCGAAGTTCTGCGCCGGGTCTGCGCCGCCGTCGGGCAGCTTCCCGCCCGGGCCGGCGCGAAGCACGATCGCCGGCTTGCCCTCCGGCGGGACGGAGGCGATCGGCGGATACACCCCGGTGAGCCGATAGACGTAGCCGCCGATCTCGCTCGCGGCGAGCCGGACCGTTGCCGGAGCATTGTCCTCGACGACGACGGTGACGTCGGCCAGCCGGTACGACGCGGCCAGTGCCGGCCCGGTGATAACGGACACGCAGACTGTGATTTCGGCAAGCCTGAGTGCAGACCTTCGACGCATGATTCAGTCCTCCGCGACACGAGGCACGGTTGTCCCGAACGGCGGTACGCTACCGGCGTTTGCCCGCCGGGACAAGTGCGGGGCCCGGCGGGGGCGCATGGCCGTAGTTGCATGTGCCAAGAGCAGGGTGTCAGGAGTCGCAGCAAACCGAGCAAGCGGCATTCGCCGGCGCGCGGGTTTCCCGGCGAACGCCCCTTCCGCAGGCGAAGACTCCTGACACCGTGCCCCAAGCCCGGCGGGCGATGGCGACGGCGCGTGCGAAGACGCTATTGTCTTCTCGAGAGGAAGCTGTGGACCCAGCAGCGGTTGTTGTAGGCCGTGTAGTCCCACGTGACGTCAGGACTGCCCGGGAAATGGGCCTTGACGAACCCGAGCGGATCGGGGACCCACTTGGCATGATAGTCGGTGAAGGCGACGTTATGGCCCTTGACGTGGGGGATGATCTGCGGATTGTCGTACACCAGGGCCTGTTGCTTGCCGAAGAAGACGCGTTCCTTGCCCGGGTTCTCGGTCTTGTTCTTGTTGGCCTGCTGCCATTGCTGGTAATCGCCCCCGTTCTGGGCGTAGACTCCGAGCGAGGGCTGGTACGTGAACTTGAGCGTCCCGTCGGCCGCGGGGGCGTGCGCGGCACGAACCGACATGGCATACATGTACCCCCCCCACGTCATGTACGGCTCCGGTCCGTCGTTCTTAAACGTCGGCCAGCCGTGTAAGGGATCGTCGTACCGTCGCTCGATGTTGCTCGGGCAGTAGAAGAAGAGCCCCTCCTTCCCCGAATACTTTCCGTAGAGCAACCCGTAGTTCGTGAGCATGCGGTACGTCCCCGGCACGGGTTTGCCCCAGACCTGCTCGTCGGTCTCCTTGATGGTGTAGCCTTTGCCGCCGTGCATCGGGAGCAATTGCTTGTGGTCATTGGCATACGCGGTGAACCCCAGGCACTGCTGGTGAAGGTTGGAAAGACAGACTGCCCGGCGGCTCTGGTCCCTCGCCTTGGCCAGCGACGGCACCATGATCGCGATCAGCATCGCGATCAGCGCAACGACGACGAGCAACTCGATCAGCGTGAAGCCGCGACCGGCGCGATGGGCAACGCGGTTCATGTTCGCTACCTCCGTGTGGATTCGCCGCAGGCCCGGCAGACAGAACCCCAGCGTTGCATATTTCGACAGGCTTACGCGGCGGATCGTAGGGTTCGCA
>CAZUAI010000010.1:0-86953 GCA_964617875.1 uncultured Planctomycetales bacterium
ACCCTACGATCCGCCGCGTAAGCCTGTCGAAATATGCAACGCTGGGGTGTACCTGACATCCGACGGGGGCAGTTCCCTGGACTCGCTCGCCGGTATCGGCCAGCTCCTCGGGCTCGGGACGTGAAGACCGCAGAATGAGCGGTTCTGTGGTACCCCGCAGGTCCGCGCATCGGCTGTCATTTGTCACAGGTCGGCCGGTCTTTCGGCCCATGGAGACGCGGCAGGAAGGCTCATTGCCGAAGGAGGGACTCGAACCCTCAAGTCCTTGCGGACAGCGGATTTTGAATCCGCCGCGTCTGCCAATTCCGCCACTTCGGCGAATCGCTCGATTCTTTCGCAGAATAGCATGTTTCCCCTTGCAACGCAAGGGGTTGTGAAACGGCAGCGGGGCCTCACCGCATTGCGATCCGGAGCCGCCCGGAGCGATTCTATGCGGACCGCCGGCGGCGCGCGTACCGGCCGACAGCCGCCAGCGCGACCGAGGTCAGCGTCATGCTGAGCGGCTCGGGGATCGCCCCGGTCGGAACCGAGTACAGCGAAACGTTGTCCAGCGCCGCATAGGTCTGTTGGCCGTTGGCGCCGCCGAACAGGTCAAACTCCACCCGCGCGGTGACGCCCGGCGCCAAACTTGAGATGTCCAACGTCACCGCGAACCACCCGGAACGGGCAGGATCCGGCGAAGGCCGGCGATCGACGAGCAGAGGATGCGTGACGATGCTGTCGCTCGCGCCGCGGGCATCCTCGTACACGTAATCGCCCCGCCCGGACGTCGCAATCAGAGGGGCGAGCGTCAAGGGATCGAGCAGCCGGGCCGTGAAGGCGTCCGGCAGCGCAAGATGGTTGAACGTGCCGAAGGTGATCAGGGTGTACTCGAAGGTGAGACGGTCGTCGTTGGGACCGATGACGACATCCTGATAGATCGAGCTGGCGGCGGGCCCGCCGGCTTCCGCAAACACCGCGAAGCCGCCGCCGTCCATGACGACGCCGCTGACCGTCCAACCGCTCAGCCCTGCGGAGAAATCCCCGTTGGTCGGCAAGCCGAAGGCGCTCACCGAAAAGGCGCACACGCACAACGCCGCCAGGAACCCTGTTCTCTGAACCATGAATAGCTCCTTTCCGTCACCGAAGGCCGGAGACCGGACGCGCTCAACCTGATGCATTGCCGGCGCCAACCGGAAACCGAAACGACACCCCCCACCTTCCGCCATCGCGTTTATACTAACGGATGCGAGGCTTGATTTCAAGCATATGGCGGCAGAATGGCGTGAATCGCATCGCGGGGCCGAAGGCGACCTCCGCTCGTTTGAGGCGTTTGGCGAGGCCGCGAAGGCCATGGAACGTCGGAATCGCGCGGCGTCCCGGCATGAGCTGCCCGGTCAGCGGCCGGGGACGACGCCGGCGGCCCCAATAATCGGCGACATAACAATTCGTGATTTGGCCGAACACGAATACCGATTGGCACAGGGGGCCGGCCGGCTTCGCTGCCACCATCCATGCCGCCCCGATCGGTCGCCGAGCCAGTCGCCGGGTGGATGCCCTTATCGACGGCGCAGAATCAGGCGGATCGGGGTGCCTTTGGGGGGCAGGCGGTCCTTATCGACCTGCAGGCCGGAGGCGTCGCCACGGTATGGGTTGCCCACGTCCTGCGTCAGGTTCAGCAGACACGTCGGGTCGTACCAGAGGGCGACGAGCGATTTCTCCGCGTCGGCGACGAAGTACTCGCGCTGCGTATCGGGATCGCGATGGAAGAACGACCCCGTGAAGGCCCACTCGAGCCGTGCCGGCGGCTGGTTCGTGCGGCGATCGATCAGAAAGCTCTCAATGGGTCGGCGCTGCCACGTGCCGTCCGCCTGGCGGACCTCGACGTCCACGACGGCGCGGGTGGGCTCCCTGGCGGCCGTGTCCGGCTGGCCGGGCGGCGGGGCGGTCACCCTGGGGGCCCCTTCCGGCCGGATGTGGGCGGCGGGATTCGTGGTCGCGGGGGCATTCGGGGCGAAGTCGCCGCGAAGCTCGGGGCTCACCGCCCCGGCCTGATAGCCGGCGATCAGCATGGCGGCGTGCAGGTGCGAAGCACGGCAGGCGAGGGCGAAGAGGCTCTCATACGCCTTGCCGCCGTCGCCCACCGCGATGTACTCGAGGATGCCCTGCTCGATGCAGACTTCGCCGTCGATGCGGACCTCGCCGGAGCGGAGATCGACGACGATGCCGGGCAATTCGATCTTGCGCTCAGCGGCCAGAACGGGTTGCTCCTGCGGAACGTCCTGCTTGGCGGCTGCCGGCGGCGTGCCCCCCGCCGGCGGCGCGGCCTTCGGGCCCGGGGGCTGAGCGCATCCGGCGATCAGGACGGCGAGCGCACCAAAGACGCCGATTGTCGCACGACTCCCGAAAAGCAGCGCGCGCAACGCGGTAAGCGTCTGCCACGTTCCACTTCTTTCCGCGCGTTTCGCGGTGCCGTCTCGCGGAGCAGACAGGGCCCGGCCGCGAAAGACGCGGAACACGCGAAATCGGAACCGGCCGGAAGACTGCCGCCCGGCAGCGATACGGCAGATGCCGTGTGCCGGGACAAGCCGCGAGGCGGCGACGGTGTGTGGCCCCGGGCGTGAGCCGTGGGTTCCATAGCACCGCCCCATCCGGGGCTCGGAAGCACGACCGTCCTGGAACCAGGCATGACGTGTTGAATAGCGGCGCATTCGACAAACCTCCGGAGCGGCCTCGCACGAACAGACGATTCGCACCCTTTCCCCGCATCATGGCCCATTGCGACGAATCTGTCGAGCAGCGTCGCGTCCGCACGAGGGGCGCAACCCGGATTCTCGCGCCTCGTTCGGAGTCACGTGTTACGACGCGCGGGGGCCCGGCGTGCCGTGTTTGCGTATCGGCCCGATTCCGACGTAAATAGCGTGCGTCCGAACGCGGCGGCCGGGCCTGCAGGACCGGCCCGCGATGCGAGGGAACCACCATGCAGGTTCGAAAAGCGGTGATTACGGCGGCCGGGCGCGGGGCCGTGCCGGGCCCTGCCGCCGACGCGCTGCCCGGCGCGATGCTCCCCGTCGTCGATCGGGACGGCCTGCTGAAGCCGGCCATCCAGGTCATCGCGGAGGAGGCGATCGAGAGCGGCATCGAGGAGATCGGCGTCATTGTGGCCCCGGGCGATGAGGCGCTCTTCCGCCGCTGCTTCGGCGGAGCCGGCGGCGTGCCGGGCGGCGTGCGGGCGCCGGACGAGCAGGGGCGGCGGCTGGCCGACATCGCGCGGCGCACCCGCTTCGCCGTGCAGCCCCGCCCGGACGGGTACGGCCACGCCGTCTGGTGCGCACGCGAGTTCGTCGGCGACGAGCCGTTCCTGCTGCTGGTGGGCGATCACCTCTACGTCTCGAACGAGGAGCGCCGCTGCTCGAAGCAGGTGCTCGACCTGGCCGTACAGGAGGGCTGCGCGGTGGCGGCGGTCCAGGCGACGCGCGAGCACCTGATCCATCGCTACGGGACCGTCGCCGGGCGGCGGCTGGCCGGCCACGCGAACGTGTTCCAGATCGAGCAGGTCATCGAGAAGCCGACGCCGAGCACGGCCGAACTGCGGCTGCACGTGCCGGGCCTGCGGGTCGGGCACTACCTGTGCTTTTTCGGGATGCACGTGCTCACGCCGACGATCTTCGAGATCCTCGACCGCGACGTGCGCGAGGACCGGCGCGAGCGGGGCCGCATCGAGCTGACGCCCGCGCTGCAGGAGCTGGCCGGGCGCGAACGGTACCTTGCGGTGCAGACGCACGGCCGCCGGTACGACATCGGCGTGAAATACGGACTGATCGAGGCGCAGCTGGCCTTCGCGATGGCCGGCGTGGACCGGGACAAGGTCCTGCTCCGCCTCACCGAGCTTCTTCTGCAGGCCGAACAGGACCCGCGCTACGCGTGAGAACACGACCATGGGCCGCGTGCTCATCGAGACGATTACGAGCCAGGACCCCGCCGTGCGGAACCGCTCGCTCCACGCCCTGCTGGAGACGATGCCGCCGGCGCAGATCCTCGACGAGTGCGAGGCGCTCGACGCCTTCCGCCGTTCAAGCGACAACCTCTACGAGCGCGTGCGGGCGTGCCTGTTCCTCTTCGCGGCGTACCGCTTCCACCTGCAGGATGCGCCGGAGATCCGGCCGGTCGGGCTGATCCCGTACGAGCCGTACGTCGATCTGCTCGAGCGCCGGTTCGAGGAGGCGATCCTCGGCTTCCGCGAAGCGCTCCGTCGGGACGGGGCCAACGGCGCGATCCTCAGCGCGCTGGCCGACGCCTATCACCACCTCGGCTTTCAGACGCTGGTCGATCAGGTCCGCCGCTCCGTGCGAAGTTCCCGCGGCAACCAGTGGATGTTCCGCGTGGGCCACCGCGCGGACCACCCCATCCGCATCCGGCGAGAGCTTCTGCGGCGCGGCCCCGGCTGCCTGCTCTACCCCATCCTGTGCGAGCGGACGCCCGTCCGGCTCGACCTGTCGCACAGCGGCTGGTCGGACATTTTCTTCCTCGGCATGGACTACCCCGAGGCCGCGCGGGTGATCAACATCTCCGTCGATCTCGGCGTCTACCGCCGCGACCGCGAGGTGCGCCCGCCGATCGAGACCTTCGTCCGCGGAATCGACGAGCCGGTGCTCCGGCTGACGAGCATCGACCTCGAACAGACGAAGGATGTGACCACGCTCGAGGACCTCTTCAACTTCGGCAACGACTACCTCGGGCTGCTGAAGGCCGGCGTGATCGCCTCGGGTCTGGTCCCGCCGTCGTTCGAGGGCTCGGGGCAGGACCTCGGCGAGATCCTCGCCCACGTCGTCGAGCCGGGGCTCGGCCTCGAGGTCGTCACGCAGGTCAACGACATTCCGAAGGGCTCGCGGCTGGCCGTCTCGACGAACCTGCTCGCCTCGCTGATCGCCCTGCTCATGCGCGCGACGGGCCAGACGGAGGCCCTCGAAGGGCCGCTCACCGACGCCGAACGGCGGCTCGTCGCGTCGCGGGCGATCCTGGGCGAGTGGCTCGGCGGCTCCGGCGGCGGCTGGCAGGACTCCGGCGGCATCTGGCCGGGCATCAAGATCATCCGCGGCGCGCTCGCCCGCGAGGGCGACCCGGAGCACGGCGTCAGCCGCGGCCGTCTCCTGCCCGAACACGAGCTGCTCGGGCCCGACCGCGTGAGCCCGGCCGTCCGCGAGGCCCTGGCGAACACGATCGTCCTCGTCCACGGCGGGATGGCGCAGGACGTCGGGCCGATCCTCGAGATGGTGACCGAGAAGTACCTGCTCCGCGGCCGCCGCGAGTGGGAGGCCCGCGAGGAACTGGGGCGGATCTTCGACGAATTGACCGCCAGCCTCCAGCGGGGCGACCTGCGCGGCGTCGGCGCGTGTACGACGCGGAACTGGGACGGCCCGCTCAAAACGATCATCCCGCGCGTGACGAACCACTTCACCGAGACGCTCATCCGCCGTTCGCGCGAGGCGCTCGGCGAGCATTTCTGGGGCTTCCTCATGCTCGGCGGGATGTCGGGCGGCGGCATGGCGCTTTTCGTCGATCCGGCGCGCCACGCCTGGTTCCGCGACACGGTGCTCGAGATCCTCGCCGAGGCCAAGCGGCAGCTCGAGGACGCCCTGCCCTTCGTCATGGAGCCGATCGTCTACGACTTCCGCATCAACGACCGCGGCTCCGTCGCCCACCTCCGCCGCGACGCCGAGGCGACCATGCCCCCGCGCTACTACGCCGTGCAGATGCCCGCGCTCAGCCGGCTCGCGCGGGACCGGATCCCGCTGCTCCGCCGGGCCGACCTCGACAACTTCACGAGCCGCGGGGAAGACCACGGCGAGCTGCTGCGGATGCTCCGCGTCATGGTGAACCACCTGTTCCCGGCGCCCGGCAGCTCGGCCGACGCCCGCGCGGACGCACGCCAGGAGGAAATCGAACAGATCCGGCGGGACAACGGCTTCGACGTCCTGCAGCACGAGCAGATGCGCGAGGACCTCCGGCGAGGGCGGATCGGCCTGGCCCGGAACCGCCTCCCGGCCGACGCGGAGATCCGCGACGTCGAACCGGGCGATGTCATCGACGCGCAGGGCGGCTGCCCGGACCGCGCCAGGCGCGCCGGCGAAGACGCGATCCGCCGTGGCGAGGTCGCCGTCGTGTCGCTCGCGGCGGGCGTCGGCTCGCGGTGGACGCGGGGGGCGGGCGTCGTCAAGGCGGCCAACCCGTTCATCTGGATCGACGGGCGCCACCGCTCGTTCATGGAGATCCACCTCGCGAAGAGCCGGCGGACATCGCGGCGGTTCGGCACGGCGATCCCGCACGTGCTGACCACGAGCTTCCTGACGCACGCCCCGATCGAGAAGCACCTGAAGCTCAACGCCAACTACGGCTACGGGGGGCCGCTTCACCTGTCGCCCGGGCGGTCGATCGGCATGCGGCTCGTGCCGATGGTCCGCGACCTCCGCTTCCTCTGGGAGGAGCTGCCGCAGGAGCAGCTCGACGAGAACAGGCAGAAGGTCCGCGACGACGTGCGCCGGACGCTGATCGGCTGGGCCGAGGAGCGCGGCGAGGCGACCGACTACGTGGACAACGTCCCCCTGCAGTGCTTCCATCCGCCGGGCCACTGGTACGAGGTGCCGAACCTGCTCCGCAACGGCGTGCTGGCGAAGCTGCTCGCCGAGCGCCCGGCCCTGAAACACCTGATGGTGCATAACATCGACACGCTCGGGGCCGACGTGGATCCGGGCGTCGCCGGCCTGCACATCCTCGGCGGGAAGTGTCTCACGTTCGAGGTGATCGCCCGGCGGATCGACGACCGCGGCGGCGGGCTTGCGCGGGTCAACGGCCGCGTGCGGCTGCTCGAGGGGCTCGCGCAGCCGCGCGAGTCGGACGAGTTCCGATTGAGCTACTACAACACCAGCACGGCGTGGGTGGACATCGACCGGCTGCTGGCGGTCTTCGGCCTGACGCGCGAGCAGCTCATCGGGCCGGAGGACGCCATCGTCGAGCGGATCCGCGCGGTCGCGGCGCGGCTGCCGACGTACGTCACGATCAAGGAGGTCAAACGACGCTGGGGCCACGGCCAGGAGGACGTCTTCCCCGTCAGCCAGACGGAGAAGCTCTGGGGCGACATGACGTCGCTGCCGGATGTCGCCTGCGGCTACGTCGTCGTCCCGCGCCTCCGCGGACGGCAGCTCAAGGACGTCCCGCAGCTCGACCCGTGGATGAACGACGGATCGCTCGACCACGTCCGAAGGCTGTGCGACTTTGATTGAACGCCGCGGGCCCGCGGCCTGTGATTCGACGAAGGCCGCCGACGTCGCCCGCGACCGCAACGGCCCGAAGACCAACGCTTGCGCCCGCGCCGCCGAGGCGGGCGCAAAGTACAGGCCCGGCGGAGGTGACCGGGCCGTTGAACTCACTGTCCCTCTTGATCGCACCCGGGCATCCGCGGCTCACGCCGCGAGAATGCCCTCCTCCAGTGCGTGACGAATCTTCTCCAGGGCCTTGTTCTGGATCTGCCGTACACGCTCCTTCGTGACGCCGATCAGCGCCCCCACCTGTTCGAGCGTCTTCGGGGCCACGGGCTCGGTCGCGGGCGCCGCATCCAGCGCGAACCGCTCGCGGATGACCGTCTGCTCGATGTCGCTGAGGTCCGCGAGGTTGTTCGTCAGAATGTCCCGCAACTCGTCCACGCAGTCCTGCTCGATGTCGTCCCGCCGGGCCTCAATGAAATCGCTCTTCTCCAGCGTCGGGTCGAACTCCGTGGGGAACCGCCCCCGATACCGGCTCGTCCGCATCGCGACGCGGGAGAAACTCTTCAGGATCGCCCGGCAGGCGTACGTGCTGAACTTGAACCCGCGCGAGCAGTCGAACTTGTCCACGCTCCGCAGCAGGGCCATGTTGCCCTCGCTGATGAGTTCGCCGAAATCGACGCCGCCGAGCCGCGTCCGCTTGGCCATCGCCAGGACCAGCGGCACGTTCGCCTGCACGATCTCGCTGCGGGCCATCAGGGCACGATGCCCCCAGGCCAGAATCGTTCGCACGTCCAGCCAGGTCAGGGGCTTGCCCCGCCGTGGCACGACAAGTTTGTATACGCGATATCTGGAATAATTGAACCGCAGGAACAGGAGTTGCTCCTGCGTTGTATTGAGCGTAGCCACGCCGGTCTTCGCTGCGGCCAAGTCGGCCAGCACGGAGGGCGTCTCGGCAAAGTAGGTCGAGTCCGCCCCGACGAGCCGGGCCGGACGACCGAAGAGCCGCCGTTCGGCCGACGGGCGGTGAAAACTCGGCGCATCCATATACTCGCACGGGTTCGTCAGGATGTGCGCGAGCAACTCGCGGTCCTCGAGCGACAGGCGAGCCAGGATCCGCTCGTTCGGCATTTCGACCCCCGGCATCACGCAATGGATGCCGTGCCCCTTCTTGGCCGTCGTCTCGGGAAGTTTCGCGATCACGGTACCGACTCCCTGGCCGCCACACGGCAGACCGAAGAGGGACGGCGCGGTTCGCACCGGCGCACCTCCATTCGTTTATACGTCGAACGGGGGTCGCCGGGTCGCTCCTCGAGGGCTCGGGTCATCGCCCCAACTGCTCGCCGTCCAACCAACTGACACCGCCCAGACATACAACACCCGGTTTCGCGACGCGGGACAACACGCTCCGCATTCGCCTGGAGTCACTGTCCTTGGGGGGAGCCACTTCACTGCGGGGAGTCAACTGCCATACTAATATACAACACTTCCGGCCGTTCGGCCACTCAAAAACGACGCGTCCGCGGCCGAAATCAATGAGGTCTGTTCCCTACGACACGTTCTATAATAGGGGCGGCGGCTCCCCCGATCGGGCGGAGTACGCGGACGTACAGCCAGCCTGCCGAAGCGGAACTGAGTCTTTCGACGCCCGGGCTCAGCATGTCGGCGGCTGGTTCGGCCCGTTGAAACAGCGTTGGAAAGCGGTGAAATCGGTCAGGTCCACGTCGCTGTCGCCGTCCGAGTCGGCGCCGGCGCAGTTGGCTTGAGCCGGCGGCTGATTGGGCCCGTTGAAACAGCGCTGGAAGGCGGTGAAATCGGTCAGGTCCACGTCGCTGTCGCCGTCAACGTCCGCGGCGACCGTCGTCCCGAAGGCCACGTAGTTGCCGGCGTCGTCCAGGTTGATCCAGCCGATGTTCTCGCCCCAGACGTAGCCGCGGAGGCGCCGCGCGGCGGAATCGACGCGGGCCCGCTGGGCCCCCTTGGCTCGCGTGTCGAAGTTCACCCAGCCGATGTTCTCGCCCCAGGCGTAGCCGTACAGGTCGCCGTTCGCGTCGATGTTCACGCCGGTGTCCGAGCCGTCGGTGTTGCCGTAGCGGCTGCCGTTCGCGGGCGAGCCGTCGCCGAGGTTGATGAACCCGACATTCTCGGCCCAGACGAACCCGGAAAGACACGTCGCACGGATCTCCGCCCCCTGGCTGCCGCCGTTCGCGTCGCGCCAGTTCAGCCAGCCCACATTCTCGCCCCAGGCGTATTTGAGCGAGGCGTCGATGTTGCTCGCCCCGAGGGCGAACGCCCCGGCCGACAGAAACGCCGCCGCCGACAGAATGGCCGATCGCATGTGCCCCTCGCTTCGGCGTCGCCGCGGTCGATGCCCGTTCGGGAATCCGCCGCCCTCACGACGCGAGATTCACGCGCCGCCCGGTCCGCCAGGACTCGTACCCGGCCAGCGCGACCTGGAGCGCCGCCCCGCCGGCGTCGATGCCGCAGCCGAGATCGGTCCCGGCGCGGAAGGCCTTGACGACCTCCCGCACCTCGATGTTCCACGCGCCGTCGTTCGCCTTGCCGTCGGCGACGCGGGTCGTCATCTTCGGCTTGACCGTCAGGTTCGGGCTGATTCTGCCCGTCGTCAGCGTGACCGTGCCGGCGCCGGCGTAATCCTCGACGATGTAGCCCCGATCTCCCATGATCTCGATGCCGTTGAAGCCCGCCGGGCTCGTCCAGCCCGCCTCGATGTAGCCCAGGGCCCGCGTCTTCGCGAACTCGAGCAGCAGCACGGCGTTGTCGTCCACCTTGATGTTCTTGCGCAGCGTCCGCGCGATCGCCTGCACGCTCCGCACCGGGCCGAGGTGCCACAGCGCCTGGTCGATCGCGTGGATCGCCATATCGAGCATCGCGCCGCCCCGCGCGAGCTTCGGGCTGTAGAACCAGTCGGACTTCGCCCAGCCCGGCAGCGGGCCGGAGTGCGCCAGGCGCACGCGGATCATGTACGGCTCGCCGATCGCGCCGGCCTTCAGCAGCCTCTGGATCGTCACGTTGCCGCTCTTGAACCGGTGGGAGAACCCGACGATGAGCCGGCGGCGGCTCTTCCGGACGGCCTGCCGGATCTGCGCGATTTCCTTCATCGTGGTCGCCGCCGGCTTCTCGAGCAGGACGTGCGCCCCGGCGCGGAGCGCCGCGATCGCGTGCTCGGCGTGGAAGCAGTTGGGGCTTGCCACCGAGACGACGTCGAGCCGCTCGGCCTTCAGCATCGAGCGATAGTCCGCGTAGGTGCGCAGGCCGGGGCAGAGCGCCTCGGCCTCCCGTCGCCGCTCGGCGACCGGATCGCACGCCGCCGCCAGCGCCACGCCCGGGCACCCGGCATAGCCCGGCAGGTGCATGTGCTGTGCGATGGACCCGCAACCAATCACGCCGGCATTCCACGTCCTGGCCACAAGATTCCTCCTGCGCGCCCCGCGGCACGGGCACGACCCGGCGACCGCCTCGCGCTCGCGGGATATCGTCGGTCCGAACGGCGCGGGCGTCAAGCCGGAGCGCGCCGGCCCCCTCACAGCCCCAGCGCGACGTCCCTGCCGTCGGCCGTCGCCGAGTCCAGCGCGGCCTGAATGAACGCCATGATCTCCAGCGTTTCGTCGATCGGCACGGGGGCCTGCCGGGTGCGGAAGAACTCCGCGATCGCCTTGCACAGGCCCCCGTAGCTGTGGGGCTCGTTCGCCAGGCAGACGATCCGCTTCTCGGCGTAGGCGAGCGCGCCGTAGTCGTGCGGCGGGACGCGACGGCCCTGCATCGTGCCGATCCGGCCGTCTTTCCAGATGCCGACGGCGACGTCCACGTCCTTCGTGCTCGTGCAACGGACGCTGCGGCAGCCCGTCCCCATGATCGTGTAGAGGATCTCGACCCCGTGGACGCCGTACCAGAAGAAACCGGGGTTGGTCGGCTCGAGGCTGGCCGGGCTGTATGCGTCGCAGGCCATGACCTTGCCGTGCGACGGGTCGCGCAGAAACGCCTGGATGTTCGGCAGGTACCGCAGCGACGACGTGCTGAAGCAGGGCAGCTTCGCCTCCCGGATGATCCGCACCATCTCCTTCGCGTCGGCGAGGCTCGCGGAAAACGGCTTGTCGACGTAGACCGGCTTGCCGGCCCCGGCGACCGCCTTCAGCTCCTTCAGGTGCCGGCGGCCGTCCACGCTCTCGAGCAGGAAGGCGTCCACGAGCGGGACCATCTCCTCGATGCTCTCCGTGATCTTCACGCCGTGCTTCTCCCGCAGCTGCTGCGTGTACTCCTTCACCCGGTCGCGGCTCGACCCGATGTCCCCGCTGAACGACGGGTACGCGGCGACCACGCGGACGCCCGGCACGTGTTCCTTGTGCTTCTCATCGTGGAAGATGCCCGTAAACGCGATCACGTGCGACGTGTCGCAGCCGATGATGCCGGCCCTGATTACCTCGGCCATGAGAACCTCCGATGGCAGCGAAATCGAAAAGGCGGGACACCGGCAAGGCGTCGCCGCCGTCGTGTCCTGTCTCGCCTTTTCGCCTTTCTCGGTCTTCTATGCCTTCGTCACCGGGTTCGACAGCACGCCGATCCCGTCGATTTCGACCACGATCGTGTCGCCCGCCCGCAGGTACACCGGCGGCTTGCGGGCCACGCCGACCCCCTCCGGCGTGCCCGTGCAGATCACCGTCCCCGGCCGGAGCGTGAACTGGTGCGACAGGAAGCTGATCAGCTTCGCCGTCGAGAAGATCATGTCGCTCGTGTTCGAGTTCTGCATGACCCTGCCGTTCAGCACGGATCGGATCGGCCGGTCGTCGGGGTTGATCGCGTCGGCCGTCACCAGCACCGGCCCCAGCGGGCAGAACGTGTCGAACCCCTTGGCCCGCGCCCACTGCTTGTCCCGGCGGATCTGGCAGTCGCGGGCGGACACGTCGTTCGCGCACGTGTAGCCGAGCGCGTATTGCAGCGCGTCGGCCTCGGACACATCGCGCGCCGTGCGGCCGATGACGATCGCCAGCTCGGCCTCGTAGTCCACCTCGTCCGGCGCGGACCTCGGCAGCACGATCGGATCGCCCGCGGCGATCACCGACGTCGTCGCCTTGAGGAAGATCAGCGGCTCGTCCGGCGGCGTGAACCCGCCCTCGGCCGCGTGCGCCTTGTAGTTCAGGCCGATCGCGAACACGTTCGGCGGATCGACCGGCGGCAGGATCCTGCCGATCGGCACGACCTCGCCCGTCGGCTCGAGCCGGCCGAACAGATCGCCCCGCAGCCGCCGGGCGGTCGTTGCATCGACGGGCTCCCCGAGCGTCACGCGGCCGGCCGGATCCAGAAAACGAACGATCTCCATGTGGCAGCCTCGCATCCGGGCCCGGCGTCGCCTGCGGCGACGGCGGGACCGCGAAAAACCGCCACCCTTGTCCACGCCACGCCCGGCGTTGTCAAGCCGATCCGTCCCATCCCTTCGACCCCAGACGAGTGCTTCGCGGTGACGGTCCGCGCAGATCACGGCGGCGGGCTCATGCCGCCCTTGCGAAATGCCGCGGGAAGGCGGTCGATCAGGTCCGTGGCGATCAGGGAGATTTCGCCGAGGTCGCGGGCCGCGAGGTCGCCGGCCGTGCCGTGGACGTGAACGCCGAGGACCGACGCGTCGAACGGCGACAACCCCTGGCCGATCAGGGCGGCGATCACCCCGGTCAGGACGTCGCCGCTTCCACCGGTGGCCATGCCGGGGTTGCCGGTGCGGTTGACGAAGACCCGCCGGCCGTCCGTGACGACCGTCCCGGCACCCTTCAAGACCACCACCGCCTCGGCAGCGCCCCCGAACGACCCGACGCAGCGAAGCGCGCTGCCGACCCGGTCGGCCTGGACGACGGCGGTGGAGGTCCGCAACAGGCGGGCCATCTCGCCCGGGTGCGGCGTCAGCACCCAGCGCGCGGATTGCGCCGGAGGAGTGGCGGACAAGGCGCGACCGAGCAGGTTCAGGCCGTCGGCGTCGATGACGACGGGCTTCGCCGAGCACGCACGCAGGAATCGGCACCACCGCCGATCGAGCGCCGCGTCCCCCGCGCCGAGGCCTGGGCCGAACGCGACGACATCCGCCGCCGCCACCGCATCCGCCAGCGCGCCGCCGTCGTCGTCGATCAGCCCCGCCCGGTTCTGCGGCAGCGCGATGCTGGTGGCGCACGGGGCCAGCGAGGCGACGGTCGGCTGGATGCCCGCGGGCACGGCGACCGTCACGAGCCCGGCCCCGGACCGGAGCGCGGCGTTCGCCGCCAGGGCTGGCGCGCCGATCATCCCGCGGCTCCCGCCGACGATGAGCACGCGGCCGAAGCGGCCCTTGTGCCCGTCGCGCGGACGGCGGGCGAGACGCGGAACCGCGCGCACGTAGCGGATTCGCGCCGCCATCACGGCCCTTTCCCCGCGGCACGCCGGTTGATCAGCGCCGCGAGGTACCCGGCGCCGAAGCCGTTGTCGATGTTCACCACGGCCACCCCGGCGGCGCAGCTGTTCAGCATCGTCAGCAGCGGCGCCAGCCCCTGGAAGCTCGCCCCGTAGCCCACGCTCGTCGGCACGGCGATCACCGGCGCCGTCACCAGCCCGCCGACCACGCTCGCCAGCGCGCCCTCCATGCCCGCCGCGACGACCACCACGTTTGCCCGCTGCAACTCCGCCGAGTGCGCCAGCAGCCGGTGGATGCCGGCCACGCCGACGTCGTAGAACGTCTGCGTCCGCTGGTCCATGATCTCGGCCGTGACGCGGGCCTCCTCGGCGACGGACATGTCGCTCGTCCCGGCCGACACGATCGCGATGACGCCGTCCGACGGCTCCGCCGGCTTCTGGCGAATGCAGATCGTCCGCGCGAGCTTGTGGTAGACGGCCTTGCGGAACCTGCGGCGGACGGCGGCGAAGACCGCCGGCTCGGCCCGCGTGGCGAGAATGTTCCCGCCCGCCCTGGCCCGCCGCTCGACGATGGCCACGACCTGCGGCGTCGTCTTGCCGGCGCAGTAGATCACCTCGGGAAAGCCGCAGCGGATCGCCCGGTGGTGGTCCACCTTGGCGAAGCCGAGGTCCTCGAACGGGAGGCTCCGGAGCCGGGCCATGGCGTCCGCGACGCTCGTCCGGCCGCGGCGGACCTGATCCAGCAGTTTTCGCAGGGATTCGGAAGTCATGGCCTCGAATCGTAGTCCCGGCCGAGGGCGCGATCAAGCCGGCGGTTTGACTCTGCCACGGCGCGGCGGGTATCACTGCCGCGGTGAGCTCCGGCGCGGCCCGTGGCAACGCCGAAGACCCAGACAACGAGCATGGCTTTCGGCACAAGGTGATCCATGATGCGGTTGCGCAGGTTCGTTATCGCGGCGGCGTGTTTCGCGGCACCGTTGCCCGTCCACGGCCAGGGGCCCCTGCCCGTGGTCGCCGAGCACGCCTTTCGGATCGACGAGACCGTCCCGACGATCGCCTGGTCGGATGCGCGGGCGTACGTCGATCGCGAGGTCTTCGTCGTCGGCCGGATTGCCGCCACGAAGCGGACCCGAACCATGTGCTTCCTCGACTTCGACCGCAACGACCGGACGGCCATGACGATCGTCATCCGCGGCGAGAACCTCGGCCGCTTCGACCCGCCGCCGGACAAGGCGTGTCTCCGCAGGAACGTCAGGGTTCACGGGTGGGTGTCGGAGTTCCAGGGCAACCCGCAGATCATGATCTCCCGGCCGGAGGCGATCACCATCCTGCCGGACGACGCGCCGCTGCCGCCCCCGCGGGCGGCGACATCCCGCCCCGCCCCGAAGGACCCGGCCATCGTCACCGTGGCGACGTATAACGCCGAGAACCTCTTCGATGCCTTCGACGACCCTTACGCCGGCGACGAGAACACGCCGGTCAAGTCCCGGCCGGCGCTCGAAGCGCTGGCGAAGACGATCCGCGCCGCCGATGCCGACGTCCTGGCGCTGGAAGAGGTTGAGAACCGCGGCATCCTCGAGCAGTTCAACCGCGTGCTGCTCGCCGACCTGGGCTACACGGACGTGGTGCTCTTCGAAGGCAACGACGCGCGCGGCATCGACGTGGCCCTTCTGACGCGGCTGCCCGTCGGGCCGGTCACTTCGCACCGCCACCTGCGCTTCAAGACGAATCAGGGGACCGATACGACCTTCCGCCGCGACCTGCTCCGCGTGCGTCTCGAGCCGCCGCGCGCGCCGCCGTTCGACGTCTTCGTCGCCCACTTCAAGAGCAAGGAGGGCGGCGAGACGGGCGGTCTCGACATCCGGCTTGCCGAGGCCCGCGCGGCCCGTTCCATCTTCGACGGCATCCTCGCCCGCGAACCCGAGGCACGCTTCGTCGTCTGCGGCGACTTCAACGACCTCATCGACAGCGAACCGCTCAAGATGATGCTCGGCCACGGCGAAACCGCGCTCAAGACCTTCCACGAGGACGGCGCGACCGAACCGCGCATCACGTTCACCCGGGAACCGTACCGCTCGATGATCGACTACATCCTGTGCTCGCCGGCCATGGCGAAGTGCTACGTGCCGAAGTCGTACCGCGTCATTGAGGCCCCGGCCGAAACCCCGGGCAGCGACCACAACCCCGTGGTCGTGCAGTTCCGGATCCGCTAGGCTTCGGAGCCCTTCTGCCTCGCGAGCCACTTCTCTTCCGGCTCGGGGATGCGGACGTAGATCGGCACGCAGTCGCGCGGATCGCAGTACCGCCCCGCCGCCGCCATCTCGACGCCCACCGCATGCACGCACTCGGCCCGCCCCGGCCACAACTCGCGCGGAAGCACCCGGACGCCCGTCCCCTCGATCGCCGTCCTGTGGTAGTCCACGCCCTCGCCCAGCACCGCGACGGCACCCGGCACCGCCCCGATCCGTTCGGGAACCGTCCGCCCGAGGAACGTCGCGGGCTCGACCATCGCCGCGTCGATGATCTTCTCACACGTCGCCCCGTCCCGCACGGCAAACAGGGCCGTGAAGATCTGCCCCCGCTTGGCATCGAGCACGACGGCGACGTACTCCGGCGGCGGTTCCGCCCGAAGCGCGTTGCGGGACAGCGCATCGACGCTCGGCACGCGCACCAGACGCGCCCCGGTCGCCCACGCGAGCGTCCTCGCGACGGTGACCCCGATCCGCGCCCCGGTGAAACTCCCCGGCCCGGCGGACACGTAGACCTCGTCCAGCTCGTCGGGGCGCCATCCCTGCCCCCGGACAAGGCCGTCGATGGTCGCGTGCAGCCCGCCGGCGTGCTTCGCGTCGCCCGGCAGGGCCGCCGCCGCGCGCACCGTCCGGCCCGTGGCCACGCAGAGGCTGCCGGCGCGACCGGTCGTTTCGATGGCCAGAATCCGCGGCTCCCTCGGCATCCCCCCATTCTGACGGAACGAGCGAATGACACAAGCCCGGCCGAATCCGCTCACCCCGCTTCCTTGACACGCGCTCGCGCCGATCCTATAAGCGTACCCAGGAATCGCCCGTGGGGCCTTGCGGCGGGCATGGATCGTCCGAACTTCGCCCCACACAAGGAGTTGCGAACGATGGCCGGTGCAAACACGCTCCAATTCACGGATGACAACTTCGACGCCGAGGTCCTCCAATCCGACCTGCCGGTCCTGGTCGATTTCTGGGCCGACTGGTGCGCCCCCTGCCGACGCCTGGGACCCCTGATTGATGAACTCGCCGAGCAGTACGCCGGCAAGGTGAAGGTCGGCAAGGTCGATACGAACACCTGCGCCAAGACCGCGGCTCGTTTCGACATCAACTCGATCCCGACGGTGATCATCTTCCACGAAGGCCAGATCACCGACAAGATCATGGGCCTGCGCGCCCGGCGCGAGTACGAGGATGCCCTGAGCCGCGTCGTCAAGAAGTAAGGCCGTCAGCTCAACATCCGCGCATCGTCGATGTGCCGCTGGTAGTGGCTGGCCCCCAGCGCCTCCGCGAGCCGGTGCGCCTGCGCGAGGTCGTTCATCAGGCCGGCCCGCAGCGACAGGATCATCGCCGCCGCCGCCGCGACCGCCGTCATCCGCGACAACGATTCACCCAGCCACTGCGCGACATTCGTCGGCGGCCGCGCCCGCCGGAGATGCTCCGCCTGCGGGCTATCGCGCTGCGACCGGACCAGCATACGAAGCGCCTTCTCGTTGGCCCGCCCCAGCAGGCCGGGTGGCGGGGCCGATGTCTCGAGCATCGTCAGGGCCCCCTGCACCCGAATCACGCGGGTCGCCCACTCCAGACAGCGCGGGCACACCCTCAGGTGCTTCATCAGCCGATCCGGGAGCGGCCCGCCGCCGTCGATCCAACGCAGCAACGCGCGGCAACCCCGGCAGGTCCGCCCGTCCGCCTCCGGCCGACGCCGTGCCTTCATCGTCATGTCTCCTTCGCCAGCCGCGCGGCCAGCCGAAGCACGGCTTGCCGACGATAAACCCGCGCGGTCCCGGCCGAGATGTTCATGATCTGCGAAATGCGACGATAATTGAGCCCGCTCAGGTCGCGCAGAACGATGACATCGCGCAGCTGCGCGGGCAACTGCAGGATCGCCGACCGCAATCGGTCGACCACCTGGAAATGTTCGAGCCCGGCCGGGACGCCGGCGGCGGCCGACCGGCGCGCGCAATGCTCGGCCACGCGCGGCAGATGACCCTGTTCGCGACGGCGACGTCGAATCATCTCGGTCGCCGCGTTGATGGCCGAACGATAGAAGTACGCCGCCCGGTTCTCCCCGACATGCTCCGGCCCGCGGGCCGCCATCTGGCAAACCGTGTTCTGATAGGCGTCCAGCACGTCTTGCTCACGTCCCAGCATGCGCCACAACGTGTTCACGATCCCCCGCCCGTGCCGCTGAAGCAGGTCAAGGATCCAGGCCTGGCTGTCCGCCGCATTCGCCGTATCCACGGCAGCCAGTTCGTCCAACATGCCTCGCAGGCCCGCGGGCAAGCCACAGATCACCGATTGGGCCATGACGGCCTCCTTGGTGCTGCACCATTCAAGACGCCGGTTTCATCAGCGCGTTAGCGCCTCTACCCCTCATTGCCGCGCCGTGCGGATTCCCTAACAAGAAACTGCGATATCCGTCCTTGAATGGACACAACCACTGCGGCGATCAACATGGATATGCTGACAGAGCATTCTTGTGAGCAAAACTGAATCACAGAGTGGCGTGGGCGTCGTCGGGTTCGTCGATGGGCTGCTGGCCCGCGCGATCGAACAGCGGGCAAGCGATGTCCATTTTGAGCCCGGCGAAAGCCAGATGCGCGTGCGATTCCGGCTCGATGGGGTGTTGCACGACGTGGAGCGTCTGCCGGCCAGTCTCGCGGAAAACGTGATTGCGCGGCTCAAGGTCATGGCGGGGCTGCTCACGTACCGGGTGGATATCCCGCAGGAAGGATCGCTGTCCGCCAAGGCAGTCCCCGTGCCTGGGGCCGTTGCCCCCGCGCGATTCACGGCGGGTGGACCGGCAGACGCAGTACCGCTGGACATGCGCATCGCCACGTTTCCGACCATCCGCGGCGAACGAGCCGTGGTCCGGATGCTCTATACGGGCGATGGAATCAACGATCTCGACGATCTTGGATTGACGCCCGCCGGCGTCCAGTCGCTCCGGGCCGCGGCAGAGCAGCCTGCCGGCATGATCCTCGTCACGGGCCCCGCGGGGGCCGGCAAGAGCACCACGCTCTACGCGATGGCGCGGCACATCCTGACCGTCACCCCGGGCCGCAGCGTCGTGGCCCTCGAAGACCCCGTCGAGCAGCGAGTTGACGGCATGACACAGATTCAGATCGCTCCGCACGGCGAACTCGACTACCCGCGGGCCATGCGGTCCCTGCTCCGCCAGGATCCACAGGTCCTGCTCGTCGGCGAGGTCCGCGACGCCCAGACCGCGGCTGTCGTCGTCGAGGCGGCGCTGACCGGCCACCTGCTGCTGACGACGATGCACAGCGGAGACCCGCCCGAGGCCGTGGTCCGGCTCCTGGAGATGGGCATCCCGCCGTACCAGCTCGTCAGCGCGCTGACGCTGGTGTCGTCGCAACGCCTTGTGCGGAAGCTGTGCCCCGCGTGCCGCCGCGGAACGAACCGCGTTGACGAGCCGTTCGTTCACGGCGGGTGCGTGGAGTGCCACGGGACCGGTTATCGCGGACGGACGGCGTGCTCGCAGCTCTTCGTGATGGACGAGGCGGGGCGAACGGCGGTGCTGGCGCACGCGACATCGGCCGTGATGCGCGGGATCGCGGCGCGGCAGGGTCCCGGGCTGCTCGACGACGCGGCCCGGCTGGTGCGGACGGGACAAACGGACTGGGACGAGGTGCGACGCGTGTGCCCGACGAGCGCGGAGGCGCCTTGTCGCGGGAATCAGCAACCGGGAGCGTGAACCGTGGCATGGTTTGAATACGAAGGCGTATGTCCCAACGGAACGGCGATCGCCGGGCGCATCGAGGCCGAGGATCGCGAAGCGGCCCGGCTCATGCTGAGCGAGACGCTGCGGCTCTCTGTCGGCGACGTGCGGGCGGCAACGTCGCCCCCGCGGCGCGCACCGGTCAGCGATGAGGACTTCATCTTCTTCAATGAACAGCTCGCGTCCCTGGCGTCGGCCGGCATGGCCCTCGACGAAGGGCTGCAGCAGCTCGCCCGCGACGTGACGTCGCCCCGCCTGCGGAGGCTGATCCAGGACGTCGTGGCGGACCTTCAGCGCGGCCAACCGCTCGAGGAGGCCATCGCCCGACGGGAGAACCAGTTCCCGTCGCTCTACGGCCGGGTCATCCGGGCTGGCGTGCAGACCGGGCAACTCCCCGCGACCCTGCTGAACCTGAACCAGCACCTCCGCCTCATGGGCGAAACCCGGCGTATCCTCTGGGAAACGCTGACCTACCCGCTCGTGGTGCTGATGATGGCGTTCGCCATCGCCTCGTTCTTCTTCCTCATGGTCGCACCGAAAATAAGAGAGGTTTACGCGGACTTCGGCGCCGTCCTGCCCTCGCTGACCTTGCTGCTGATGGGGGTGTCGGATGCGTACGTGACGATCCTGATTGCCGTCGCCGCGATCGGAATCGGCCTGCTCATCCTGTGGCAGTTGCTGCGAACCACGCCCGGCGGCCGGAAGATCCGCGAGACCGTCGCCGGAGCCGTTCCCCTGTTCGGCCGGGTCTATCGTGCCTCGCTCGTGTCGCGGTTCGTCCGGTCCGTGGCAACCTGTGTCCGGGCCGGGCTGCCGCTGCCCGAATCCCTGCGGCTGGCCGGCGGCGTGACCGGCAGCGAGCGCATGACCGATCAGGCGGATCGACTCGCGGCCGCGGTCGAGCAGGGGCAGTCGATCTTCGACGCGGCACAGCTCTGTCCGTGGATTCCCGGGATTTTCGGCTACACGCTCCAGGCGGCGATCGGCCGCGACGCGATCCCCGTCGCGCTGGCCGAGCTGGCCGCGACGTACGAGTCGCGGGCCACGCATCTCCTGGCGCTGCTGCGGACGGTCCTGTTTCCGACGCTGGTGATCGTGGTCGGCCTGATCCTCGGGACCGGCATCGTCGCGATCTTTCTCCCGCTGGTCACGTTGATCAACTCCGTCTCGGGCGGCTGAGGAGGCGATATGATCATCCTGCTCCCACTCAGCGTCCTGGCGTTGTTCGCGGTTGCGGCGATCCTGGTCGCGCTGCTGGAGCGCCGGTTGTCCACCGCCCGGATCGTCGTCGGCCAGATGGCGATGATCACGTCGCAGGGTCTGCCCCTCGGGACGGGCCTCGCGCTGGCCGCCCGAAGCGAGCGCGGCCAGGCCGCCCGGGTCCTCGGGCGCATCGGCCGGTGGATCGCCGGCGGGCTTCCGCTGGACGAGGCCCTGGCGCGCGGCTATCCCGCCTGCCCCGGCCTGGTGCGAAGCGTCATCGAGGCCGGCCATCGGGCGGGCCGGCTCCCCGCGACGCTCCGGATGCTCGAACGCGATCTCGTCGAACAGGCGCGCCTTCGCACGCGCCTCGTGCCCCTGGGGATCCCCTACGCCCTGATCGTCCTGGTGTGCGCCCTCTCCATCTGGTCGGGCGTCATGATCGCCATCGTGCCGAAGTACAAGGAGATCTTCGCGGATTTCAACGCGACGCTTCCGAGGCTGACGGTTGCGATGATTGAAGCCACGGACTTCTGCGTCTATTCCGGCCTCGCGGCGGTCCTCTTCGCAGCCCTCGGGCCGGGGGTGGCCCTCGCCACCTTCTGTGCGTTTCGGCCGCGCCGGCCGGCACGCCCCCGCATCGCCTCACGGATCGCCGACCGGATCCGCTGGCGCATGCCCGGCTTCCGCGCGATGGAACGGGCGAACGGGCTGGGCACCGTCGCCGCGATGATGCGGCTGTTCACCGCCGCCGGCATGGACCTGCGGCACGCCGCCCGACTCGCCGCCGAAACCGACGTCAATCTCATCCTGCGCGGCCGCCTCCGGCGGTTCGCGCAGCGGCTCGCCGACGGCATGCCCGCACCCGCCGCCGCACACGAAGCCGGGCTCGGCGACCTCTTCACCTCCGCCATGCGAACCGGCCAGAGGGCCGGGCAGCTGGATCCGGCCCTGCGCTATGTGGCGGAATACTACGGCGCCCTCAGCAGCCGCCTGCAAATCGTCTTGCGCAGTCTGGCCTGGCCGACCGTCACGCTGTGCCTCGCGGCCTGCATCGCCCTGTCGGTCCTCGCCATGTTCATGCCGCTGATTGCCCTGATCAATGCCACCGCGGGGAGGATGTGACCGTGCGAACCGGAACGAGACGACATGCCATCATCCTGATCGAGGCGCTGGCCTCGCTCGCCATCATCGCGATCGCCGCGACGATTTTACTGCAGATGTCGGTCGGGTACCTGCGGGCGCGGAACGACATCCTGCGCGAGCGGGCGTTGCGGCTCGCGGCCCAGGCGCAGCTGGACCGCTGCCGGGCCGGTGTGAACCCCGGCACCTCGCCCCCGCCCGGCCTCCTGCCGCCGGGCATCCGGCTCGCAACAACGACGACAGCGGGTGACGGCCCCTGGGCCGACATGACCCGGGTCACCGTCACCGCATCCTGCGAAGGCCCCCGCTCCCGCGAAAAACGCGTCACCCTTTCCGGATACATTGCGGAGGCACGCAAACCATGACCCGCAAGCCATTCCTCCTCACCACAACGCGGATTGGCGCGTTCATCCTCATGCACGTGGTGACCTGGATGACGCTGACGGCGGCCGTCACGACGACGGCGGTGTACACAATCGCGCGAAGCCTTCGCATCCAGGAACGGGTATCGACCTGGTCCAACGACGACGCCGTCGTCCACGCCGTCCTTCGGCGCCTGCGACACGACATCGCCGACACGGGCAACGCGCGGATCGATGGCGCGGCGGACGGCGCCGACCTCGTCCTGCGACAGACGGGCCGGACGGTGCGGTATCGCAACGTCGGGCGGACGGTGGAGCGCATCGAACAGCCGGACGAGGGCCGCGCGGTCACGCACACCTGGCTGCCGGCCCGCGCGTCGCTCCGGTGGTCCATCGAGGACGCCGCCAACGGCAAGCTCGTCTGGGTGCGCGTGCAGATGACGGACTCCGTGCATCACGACGATGCCCCGAAGCGAGACCGCTACGCCACGGCCATTCGCGTCGGCGGCGCCGCGGTGCAGGAGGCCAGGCCATGAACGCAAGACGCCAAGGGTTCGCGCTGGTGCTCGCGCTGACCGTGGTGACGCTGGTCGGCGCCACGACGTCGCTGCTGGTGCTGTACGCCGGCCGCATGGTGCAGCAGCAACGGCACGAGCGGGCCAGGACGTACGCGCTGGTGCTCCTCGACAGCGGCATCGCCTACGCCGAGTCGCACAAGGAGCAACTCGCGGCGGACCTCGCGGCCCGGCCCGACGGAACGATGTCGCTTCCGACGAACGGCCTGCTGCCGGCCGGCGCGAAGGGCGACCTCACGCTCCAGGCCGTCGCGGACGGCAAAGTCACCATCCGCGCAACCGCCTCGCTCGGCTCCGCGCAGGCAACCGAACAGATATCGCGGAAGCCGCCGCCGTAACCGCACGGACAAGAGACCGCGCGACCGACACAATCTACCGGACGTTGTCCATCGGGAAACAGGTTTCTTCGAGTGCCCCGCTCCGCCGTGTCGCAGACCGGCCCGCAGGCCCCATCAGCCCCCGTCGGGCCGTACTACCGGTCTGACATCGGCATGGAACTTCACTTCGACAACCTTCTGTGCCGTAAACGTCTTTCCGGTAAGGAGATCCGTAAACTCGACGCGGATGGTCAACTCGCGGTGGTCCGGCGGCTTGCGGTCCGGCGGCGGCCACGGGCACTTCACCGTGTAGTGGCCCGTCCACAGCCGCCCGTTCCACATGTCCGCAACGTGATCGACGTCCCACTCGCCCTCGGCCACGACCTGCCGCCCCGGCGGGTTGGCCAGGTCAAACACCTGCATCCTGATCGAGCCGGCCACCTTGATTACGTGCCCCTTCACGTCCACCGGCTGCACGTACGCCACCACGCCGTCGTCGCCCGGACGGCCGTCGTCATCGTAGCCCCCCGTCAGCCGCGCGAACTGGATCCCGGTCGGGACGACGAGTTTCGCCATCCGATCCGGCCCGACCTTCTGCAGCGTCGCGATCTGCTGCTTCTGCTCGTCCACGGTCTTCTGTGCGTCCGCGAGGTTCTTCTCGAGCGTCGCGATCTGGGTCTTCTGCGCCTCGACCTGGTCCTTCAGCCGGCGCATCGAATCCGTCTGGGCATCACAACCAAGGCAGCAAAGCGAAAACGCGAGAAAGGGAGAGAGTGAGACAGCGAGCGTCCGCCGGCTGCGCGCGGCGACCGGCGCTTTCCCGCTTCTGCACTCTTTCATTCTCGCGTTCTTTCTCATTCGTCATCCTTCTCACGCCCGGCCGGCGGTTCGGGCATCCGTTCGATGATCCTGTCCACCAGCCCGTACTCGACCGCCTCCTGCGCGTCCAGCCACTTGTTGCGATCGCAGTCCTTCTCGACCTGCTCGACCGGCTTGCCCGTGTGCCCCGCCAGGATCTGGTACAGCCGCTGCCGCAGCCGGATGATCTCGGCCGCCTCGATGCTCAGGTCCGTCGCCGGGCCCTCGAGCACGCCGCCAATCAGCGGCTGGTGGACGAGCAGGCGCGAGTTCGGCAGCACGAACCGCTGCCCCTTCGAGCCGCCGCACATCAGCAGCGCCCCCATGCTCGCCGCCATGCCCACGCAGTACGTGGCCACCGGGCACCGGAGGAACTGCATCGTGTCATAGATCGCCAGCCCCGCCGACACCGACCCGCCCGGCGAGTTGATGTAAAAGTGGATCGGTGCGGTGCTGTCCTCGTTCGAAAGGAACAGCATCTGCGCCACGATCAGGTTCGCGCTCTCGTCGTCGATGCCGCCGCCCAGGAAGACGATCCGGTCCTTCAGCAGCCGCGAGTAGATGTCGTAGGCCCGCTCGCCGCGGCCCGTCTTCTCGATCACGATCGGAACCAGGTGTTGTCCGTTAACCATCGCCAAATCCTCTCGTGCGAAACCGGACGACGACGCGCCGGCCGGCCCTCGCCGTCAGCTCTTCGCGTTCTTCTTCTTCGCGTCCTGCTCGCCCAGGATCTCGTCCACGATCCCGTAGGCCTTCGCCTCTGCCGCGCTCATGTACCGGTCGCGCTCCGTCTCCGCCTGAATCTTCTCCGTCGGCTGGCCCGTGTGGCGCGCCAGGATGTCCGTCAGCAGCCGCTTGTCCTTCAGGACCTCCTCCGCCTGGATGCGGATGTCCTCCGCCTGGCCCGTGATGCCGCCGTACGGCTGGTGCAGCATGATCTTGGCGTTCGGCAGGGCGAACCGCTTGCCCTTCGCCCCGGCCGCCAGGACGATCGCCGCCCCGCTCGCCGCCTGCCCGATGCAGTAGGTCGAGCACTGGCACCCGAGGAACTGCATCGTGTCGTAGATCGCCAGCGTCTGGTCCACCAGCCCGCCGGGCGAATTGATATACAGGTTGATGTCCTGGTCCTTGCGGATGGACTGCAGGTACAGCAGCCGCATGATCACGATGCTCGCCGTCCGCTCCGTGATCGGACCGGCCAGGAAGATGATCCGGTTCTCGAGGAGCATGTCCTCGATCGACATCTCCCGATACCGCTGGTACGGCGGATACTGCTGGTTGTAGCTGTTCAACGGAAACGGCAGCTCATGCATGGCTCTTGTCCTGTCCTCAGGTTGCGTCCTGGTGCTCGCCGGCCTCGCCCGGCCCGGCGGCGCCGGACTTCGGCCCCTCGGTCTCCGTGACCTTCGCCTGCTCCAGCAGGTGGTCCACGATCTTCTCGTCGCGGATCTGCACATACAGCGAATCGAGCCCGTCGTTCTTGATCAGGTCGTCCCGCACCCGGTCGAACCGGCGGTTCTGCTGCTGTGCGATCATCGCGATCGCCCCGTTCACTTCGTCTTCCGTGACGGTCGGCTTGAGGTCTTCCGCGATCTTCTCCATGATCAGCGAGATCTTCAGCGCCCGCGCGGCCTCTTCCCTCGCGGTTGTCTTCAGCTCGTCCAGCTTTCTCTCGACCTCCGCCTCCGACGCCCCCTGCCGGTACATCTCCAGCATCCGCCGCGCCACCACGCGCTTCGTCTGCCGCTCCGACAGCCCCGCCGGCAGATCGAACTTCGTGTTCTCCAGCAGGTACCTGTACACCTGCCCCTGCATCGCCTGCTTCATCACGTCGTGCAGCCGGCGCTCCATGTCCGACCGCACGAACGAACGAAACTCGGCGAGGTTCTCAAAACCCATCCCTTGCACAAATGCATCGTCCAGCTCCGGTACCTTCCACTGCTGCAGCTCCTTCACCGTCAGCTCGATCTCCGCCGTCCTGCCCCGCAGCTCCGCCAGTTCGCTGTCGTCCGGCACGGTCCCCGTCAGGGTCCGCGTCTCGCCGACCTTCGCGCCCGCCATCCGCTCCGCGAAATCCTGGAACACGATCCCTTCCACGCGCTGCGGCCGCGCCGCCAGCACAACCGTGTCCACCTCTTTGACCACCTTCCCGTCGGCCGTCATCTTCAGCGCGCACGAAACGAAATCGTCCTTGGCCACCGCCCCGTCCGGCACCGGCGCCCACGCGCCGCGCATCTCGGCGAAGCGCCGCACCTGCCTGTCCACGTCCTCCTCGGTGATCGACACCTTCGGCCGCTCCACGGGAATCCCCTCGAGGTTCGGCAGTTCGAACTCCGGCCGCACCTCGACCTCGCACGCGAAAGTCATCGCGCCGCTCGACGGAAGCTCCAGGTTGTCGAACGCCTCCGTGACGCTCATCAGCTTTTCCGCGGCCTCCACGGCGTCGCCGGCGGCCTTGTGCCCCTTCTTCGGCCGGCACCAGATCAGCGGATCGCCGATCACCTTCAGGCCCGCCTTCTCCACCGCGGCGAGGAACCCCTTGCCCACCAGGTCCGACGTGATCGTCTCCCCCACCTCGCCGCCGAACCGCTTCTCCAGCAGCCGGCGCGGCGCCCGTCCCTTCCGGAAGCCGGGCACCACCGCCTCACGCGACAGCTCGGAGTACTGCTCCTCCAGGCGCTCGTCGATCGTCTCGCGCGGGATCGTCACCGTCAGCTTCTTCCGCAGCGCGCCGACCTCCTCCACCGCCACCTGCACGCTTTCCTTCAGCTTCTCGAACTTCTGCTTCTCCTTGTCTTCGGACTCCTCGCCCGCTTCGACGAGTGCCTCCTCGGACGTCTCCGGCTGCTGCTCATCCTGGTTGGTCATCCTCTCGTCATCCGCCATCGTGTTCATCTCCGTCGCGGCAGGCCACTCCGAAAACAAAGACGGCCAACCGCGCAAACCCGGCCAGACGTTTGGCTCGGCCGACCCCGCCCCACGAAACCCGGGCGGACGCTTGCGTGATTGGCCTTCCACATCCGATTGCAGCCAACGCCTGGCTCTTCGGCCGGTACCCTGCAATCGGCTTCACGTTCAACTCAAAGCGGGTGATCGGGTTCGAACCGACGACAACCACGTTGGCAACGTGGTGCTCTACCAACTGAGCTACACCCGCAACTCGAGCACACCCTACTATAACACCAATTCCCGCGCCTGCAAGCCCCGTCCTACCCGTCGGCGTGCGCCACCACCGCCGCGGTCGGCTTCGGCGGCCCGCCGCCAAGCTGAGCCCGGGCCCGCGAGGCCACCAGCCAGACCCCGACGACGATCAAGCCCACGCCGATCCATTGTATCGGACTCAATCGCTCGTGAAGATAAGTTCCCGCGACAAAAACAATGATCGCGAAGCCCAGCGTCACCATGATCGGATACGCCACGCTGATCGGAAGTTCCTTTAGAGCAAATGTATACAGCACCACGTTGGCTGCGAAGCAGCATAGGCCGAGAATTAAGATCCAGTTACTCGCCAAGGCCGTGAGGATCGGTATCAGCCCTTCGCCGCTTACGGATGTCTTGAACCGCTCCATCCCGAACTTCATCATCAGGTTCGCCGCCGCGTTCAATACCAGCGCCCCACCCAACGCCACGAAATACACCGATCGCATGGAAGTCTCCCTGCGGACGCAACGCCGCTGGCTGACATCCTACAATCACACGCCGACAAACGGAAACGCCATACGGGCGCATGGCCGTTCGCGCCACACTCCCGGCGCTGGCGTTGCGCGCTGTTCCGTGGTAGGATACGCGGTTCGTCTCCGGCGGCAAGGGTCGGCGCTGTAACCATCGACGCTTCAAGCCTTTGCAACAAACGCTCCCGCCGCGGAGCTTGAGGCGACGCCGGGCGCGAAACCGGCGCCTGCGGGCTGGGCAACCAGTGAACGAAAAGACCTGGGAAGACATCCTCCGCTACCTCCGCGACAAGCACGCCGCCCTCGCGCGCGCCTGGTTCCCCGAACTCGTGCCGCTCGGTTTGAACCACGGCGTCCTCGACATTCAGACGGCCAGCACTGCCCAGCACCAGTATCTCACCCAGTACTGTGTTCACGCCTTCAACGAGGCCGCTCAGGCGGCCACCGGCCGCCTCGTCTCCGTGCGATTCACAAGCCCGCCGACCGGCGCGGAAACCGCCGCCCCGCTCTCCTTCGAGCGCGAGACGGCCCGCGCCAACCTCAACCCGGACTACAGCTTCGAGAACTTCGTCGTCGGTCCGTGCAACCAGCTCGCGCACGCGGCCTGCGTGGCCGTAGGGGACAACCCCGGCACCACGTACAACCCGCTCTTCGTCCACGGCAACGTCGGCCTTGGCAAGACGCACCTCCTCCAGGCCGCGTGCCACCGCATCCGCGAAAAGGCCGCGGACCCGAAGATCCTCTTCCTCTCGTGCGAGACGTTCACGAACCACTTCATCGAGGCCATCGAACGGGGCGCGCTGCACCAGTTCCGCTATCGCTACCGGTACGTCGATGTGCTCGTCATTGACGACGTCCAGTTTCTCGCCCGGCGCGAACGCAGCCAGGAGGAGTTCTTCCACACGTTTAACACGCTCTTTCAGGCCCAGAAGCAGATCATCCTCTCGGCCGACAGCCCGCCGAAGGACATCGCCGGCATGGAGGACCGCCTCATCAGCCGCTTCAACTGGGGCCTCGTCGTCCGCATCGACCCGCCGTGCCTCGATACGCGCATCGCCATCATCCAGAAGAAGGCACGCATCCGCTGCATCGCGCTCCCGGACGACGTCGTGTACTACATTGCCTCCACGATCGATTCGAACACCCGCGAACTCGAGGGCGCCATCACCAAGGTGAACGCCGTGGCCCAGCAGTACGGCGGGCAGATCGACCTCGAAATCGCCAGAATGGCCCTCGGCGACGACACCACCATCCGCCGCCCGGAGGTCACCGTCCCCAAGATCCTCGACGCCGTCGTCAAGGAGTTCGGCGTCCGCCTGTCGGACCTCCAGGGCAAGAAACGGAGCAAGTCCATCGCCTTCGCGCGGCAGGTCTGCATGTACCTGGCCCGCGAGCTGACGCGCCAGAGTCTGGAAGAGATCGGAAAGTGCTTCGGCGGCCGCAACCACACCACCGTGCTGCACGCCACGCGCCTCGTGCGCGACCTCCGCCAGAAGGACGCCGAACTTGACCGCACGCTCGCCCGACTGACCGAGGAGCTGCGACGCCGATGACGTGCCCCACACAACAAGCGCCTGTGCACAACCTGTCGCAATCTCCGCGGAACAGGCCGCAGCGGCCGCCTGACCACGCAGTGACGCTCCGGCGCCGCCAACCGCGACACATGGCGCAACAAGTTATCCACAGCCGAAGGCCACCGTGGGCCTGCGCAACCCCTTACGAGAAAGGCCCTTACGGAGTGGTCAGCCTGGTTGTTCACAAACCCAACAGGTCCTACGAGGGATCTGGAAGTTTCTCTCAGGACAGTTCATACTTGGGCACTGCCGAGTGGCCATCAGGAGGAGCCCTACGATGCAAGTGTTCGCCAACCGCGAGCGACTGAGCCAGGCGATCGCCGTCGCGCAAGCCGTCGTTGCCTCGCGAACGCCGAAGCCGATTCTTCAGTGCGTCAAACTGAGTGCCACGAAGGAGTCGCTGTTGCTTACGGCGACCGACCTTGAGGTCGGCATCCGGGCGCGCGTGGACACGGTGCAGGTTTCGCAGGAGGGCGAGGCCGTGGCCCCGGCCGACAAGCTGGCGCAGATCGTCCGGGAGTCGTCGGACGAGACGCTCGAACTCGAGGCCGACAGCGAGAAGTGCCATGTGCGCGGCCGCGACAGCCACTTCCAGATGTACACGCACGATGCGCGGGACTTCCCGCCGGTGCCGGAGCTGGAAGGGACGCCTGATTTTGAGGTGGACGGCCCCGTGCTTCAGAAGCTCATCGTCCAGACGCTTTATGCCGCTGCAAAGGAGAACACGCGCTATGCGATCAACGGCGCGCTGTGGCAGCGGAAGGGCAAGCGCCTGCAGCTGGTCGCGACGGATGGCCGGCGTCTCGCGAAGGCGGCGGGGCCGCTGCAGAAGAGCGTGAAGGAGGAGGCCGCCGTCATCGTCCCGGCGAAGAGCATGTCGATCCTCCTCCGTCTGCTCGCCGAGCCGGACGGCGAGATGCCGGTTCGCGTCAAGGTGCTGCCGAACCAGATCGTCGTCCAGACCTCCCGCGCGACGCTGACCTCCGTCCTGGCCGAGGGGAACTTCCCCGACTACGAGGCCGTCATCCCGCAGGACAACGACAGGAAAATCGAACTCGGCACGGATGAGTTCCACAGTGCGGTCCGGCGGGCTTCGCTCCTGACGAGCGAGCAGTCCAAAGGCGTGCGCCTGGCGTTCAGCAAGGATCGTCTCGTCATCGCCAGCCGCGCGCCGGAACAGGGCGAGGCGACGATCAACGTGGCGGTCACCTACGCCGGCGAGCCGGTCGAGATCGGGTTCAACCCCACGTTCCTCTGCGACGCTCTCAAGGGCATGAGCGCGGACAAGTTCATGCTGGAGCTGAAGGACTCGACGCGGCCCGGGATCCTTCGCGTGGGCGACGACTTCACGTATGTCGTCATGCCGGTGAGTCTGTCCTGATCCGCCGTGGAGGAGCGACGTGGACGAGCGCCAGCTGGAATGGGTGTCGCGGAATCGGGTGCCCCGTCGGAAGGCGGAGACCATCGGCGCCCTCCTGGCGCGTGCCCGCCAGCGGGCACCGCTGAAGGTGCCGCCGTGGCGCCCGCGGATTGTGAGCGTCCTGGCCGCGGTGGCTGACCCGACGCTGGCGGAGCACGCCTGGGTGCTCGCGTTCCGGGCCGGCGTCGTCATCCTCGGGGTGGACGAGGCCGGGCTCGTGGGCGCCCTGCGGATGCGGTGGCACCGCGTCCTCCGTGAGCGGTTCGAGGCGTGCCTGCCGGATCTGGGGGTCGTTGATGTACGATTCCGCTACGCGGTTCCGCCGGCACCACCGGCGCCGCGGGTGAGCCCCGAGGAAGTGGAACGCTGGGCTGAAGAAGGGCGCCGGGACGGGGCTGGTGCTCCCGTGCCGACAGACGGCCCTGACATGAGCGAGGTCTTATGAGCGACACGCCGGAAGACAGGAACGAACAACACGAGCCCGCGCCAATGCCGCCGGAGGGTTCCGGCGCGCCCGGCGAAGCGGCATACGACGCCTCCGCCATTCGCGTGCTGGAGGGCCTGGAGGCCGTGCGCAAGCGGCCGGCGATGTACATCGGCGACACGGGCCTCGCGGGCCTGCACCACCTTGTGTACGAGGTCGTCGATAACGCGATCGACGAGGCGATGGCGGGCCACTGCCGGAACATCACGGTGCGTCTGAACGCCGACGGGTCCTGCACCGTGGTGGACGACGGGCGCGGCATCCCGGTCGGGGCCATGACGCACGAAAACCCCGAACTCAACGGAAAGTCCGCGCTCGAGGTCTGCATGACCGTCCTGCACGCCGGCGGCAAGTTCGACCGCGGGGTGTACAAGGTCTCCGGCGGCCTGCACGGCGTCGGCGTGAGCGTCGTCAACGCCCTGTCCGAGTGGTTGACGTGCGACGTCTGGCGCGACGGCCACCGGCACCGCATTCGGTTTGAGCGCGGCAAGACCGTCGGCGCGGGGCTCGAGGTCCTTGGCGAAAGCACGAAGACCGGCACCAGCGTGACATTCAGGCCCGACCCGGAGATCTTCGCCGATGTGAACTTCCGTTACGACACGCTGGTGACCCGGCTGCGCGAGCTGGCCTACCTCAACGACGGCGTGCGCATCCGCATCGCCGACGAGGCCTCCGCCCGCGAGGAGGAGTTCAGCTATACGGACGGCCTCCGCGAGTTCGTCCGCCACCTCAACGAGGGCAAGGAGCCGCTGCACAGGAACGTGATCTTCTTCCACGCCGTGAACGAGGAACAGCGCCTCGTGTGCGACGTCGCCATGCAGTACAACGCCGGCTACAGCGAGACGGTGCTGGCATTTGCGAACAACATCCACAACATCGACGGCGGGACGCACCTTTCCGGCTTCCGCAGCGCCCTGACGCGGACGATGAACTACTATGCGAAGAAGGAGGGGATGCTGAAGGGCGACCTCGTGCCGACGGGCGAGGACCTGCGCGAGGGTCTGACGGCCGTCGTGTCCGTGAAGGTGCCCGAGCCGCAGTTCGAGGCGCAGACCAAGGTGCGCCTCATGAACCCGGAGGTCGGAACCTTCGTCGAGCAGACCGTCAACGAGCAGCTCACGAACTTCCTCGAGGAAAACCCCGCCGAGGCCAAACGCCTGGTGTTCAAGGGCGTGCAGGCCGCCCAGGCCCGCGAGGCCGCGCGAAAGGCCCGCGAACTCGCCCGCAAGACCGCCATGTCCAGCGGCGGCATGCCCGACAAGCTCAAGGACTGCTCCAGCCGCGACCGGGACAGCACCGAGTTGTACATGGTCGAGGGCGAATCGGCAGGCGGCTCCGCCAAGCAGGGCCGCGACAGCAATTTCCAGGCGATCCTCTACCTCAAGGGAAAGATCCTCAACGTCGAGAAGGCGCGTCTCGAGAAGATGCTCAGCCACGACGAGATCAAGGCGATCATCGCCGCCGTCGGCTGCGGCGTCGGCACCGAGGAGTTCGACATTGAAAAGCGCCGCTACGGCAAGATCATCCTGATGACCGACGCCGACGTGGACGGCAGCCACATCCGCACGTTGCTGCTGACGTTCCTCTTCCGTCACATGCGCCCGCTCATCGACCGCGGCCTGGTGTACGTCGCGCAGCCGCCGCTCTACCAGCTCCGGCGCGGCAAGCGCACGGAATACGTCCTGAACGACGGCGTCCTCAACGCCAAGCTCACCGAACTGGGCCTGGAGGGCACGGAGCTTCGGGTCCTGTCGCCGGAGGGCGCCGTGCAGCGGACGTTCGTGGGGGACGAACTCATGCAGCTGATTGCGCTGCTCGAGCAGGTGGAGCTGCAGGCGCGCACGCTCCGGCGGCGAGGCCTCGACCTGGAGGCGCTCGCCGAACACTACCGCGACCCGGACACGGGGGCCTTCCCCATCTACCGGGCGCTGGTCTACCGGCCGGACGCCGAGCACCCCATCGAGTACTACGGGTACAGCGACGAGCAGTTCCGCCGACTCTGTGCGGAAGAGAAGGCGGCGCGCGGCGAGGTCGAGGTATCCGACGCCGGCGGCCTGGGCGGCAACGGCGCCGAGCTGCATGCGGCCCCTCACCGGATCGTCCGCCACGCCATCAGCGAGGGCAAGACGCTCGAGCAGCTCTTCCGAAAGCTGGCCGAGAAGGGCTTTACCGTCGAAGACTATTTCGCCCGGCGGCAGGAGCAGGTGACCGGCGAGCTGACGCCGGCGAAGTTCGTCCTGGTGACCGAGGGCCGCGAGCCGGAGGAGCTGGAAAACGTGGCCGCCGTCGTCACCGGCGTGCGGGAGATCGGCAAGAAGAGCTGCAGCGAGGTCAAGCGCTTCAAAGGGCTCGGCGAGATGAACCCGGACCAGCTCTGGGAAACGACCATGGATCCGGAGAAGCGCACGCTGCTGAAGGTCGTCGTGTCGGACGAGCCGGACGACGCCGAGCAGGTCGAGATGGACGCCCGCGAGGCGGATCGGATTTTCTCGATCCTGATGGGCGACGACGTGGAGAGCCGGCGCCAGTTCATCGAGTCGAACGCCATCCACGTCAAGAGCCTCGACATCTGAGCCCGCCTTACAGCGGTGGCGGTAGCCGATCAGCGGCAGTGGAGGCCGTTGATTTCAGCGGCGCCGCACGCGTGGATCGGCGCGGAGCCGGTCAAAGGGTGGTTGGTCAACCGGCAAGTGGTCGGCATCTTGACGTCTGGCCGTCAGTGGCATATAGTGTACCCCGAGATCGGGGGACATAGCGCGGTTGGCCTCGATCGGCTGTCTGTGGCGCGCAGGGATGCGGCGCGGGCGGCATGCTTGCCGGAGCTTGTGGCCCTGGGAATAAGCCTGCCGAAGACTCCCCACGTCGCGCGAGGGATCGGTCATGCGACTCGAATACAAGATCGGTGTTATCGTTGCGGTCCTGGTTGTTGGCGCCGGCGCGTGGTTTTTCCTTTCGAGGGATCGAGGGTCGGCCGGCAGCTCCGGGACGCAGGTGACAAAGTCGGAACCGGCGAAAACCCCGATCGCCACCCCGAAGCCGCCAGCACCCGCGGCGCCGGGGAAGCCGGCGCCGATCGCGCAGCACACACCGGCGCCTGCCGGCGTAGCACAACCGCCGCGACCGGTAGCGTCGCCCACGACGCGGCCGACCCTGCCATCGCCGACGCTGTCGCTTGGGCCCGACGCGAGCGCGGTCCCCGGCATTCGCTCACAAACCCCCTTGCCGACGCCGTCCGAGCCAGCCGCCAAAGCGCCGTCCGCCGAGGTGCTCACCCGGTCAACGCCGATGACCCCGCCGGCCACGCAGCCGGTCCGCCTCACGCCGCCCGCGCTGCCGCCGAGCGTCGCGGCCGCGCCGGCACCGACGCCGTCGATCAGCCCATCCCCGATCGCAAGGGTTGCGCCGCCGTCGCCGGCCGTCTCGCCGACGGCCTCCGCAGCGCCGTCGGAAAGGGGGGCCGCCCGCACCCACATCATGAAACAGGGCGATACGATCCAGGGCCTGGCGATCAAATACTATGGCTCCGCCAGACACGCCTCGCTGATCAGTGAGGCCAACAAGCAGTTCGCCGACCCGCGCCGCATCCCCGTCGGCGCGAAGCTGACGATTCCGCCCGCACCGCTCGCGTCGCCCGAGGCGCCGAAGGTGGCCGACGCCGGCGCGCGCCCCACGACGCGCCCGGCCGTCGCATCCCACGCGCCGAGCGCCGCCCCGCTCCGCCAGCCGCCGAACACGAAGCCCTACGTCGTCAAGAAGGGCGACAACTGGTACCGCCTTGCCGCGCAGTGCTACGGCAGCGAGTCGGAGTTCCCGCAGTTGTTCGAGCTCAACCGGCGCTCCGCAGCCGAGACCGTGAAGTCGCGCCCGTTGCGCGTGGGTGAGACGATCTTCGTGCCGGCGACGGCGTCCGTGGGTTCGCCGGGCGCGTCTTCCGCCGTGCCTCCGGCGCCTGCGTCCCCGACGCGCACGCTGATGGGCACGACGGCGAAGCCGTGATTGCGCCGCCGGCGCGGCGAACCCCCGGGCGTCCGGCGTCCGCGTTTCGCGAAATCAGGCCGTCGTGTAGACTGACATCATGGCAACGGCGTCCCCAGCGGCGCGAACCACTCCGTGGGTGTTCGTTGCTCTGATCGGCATCCTCACGCTTGCCGCGTTTCTGTTCCTGACGGGCATCACGTGGGGCCTTCCGTCACGGGCGGCGGACCGCTATCTCTTCGGCGGGAAGCCGGCGTGGAGCGGCAAGCGCATCGCCGACTTGACGCGGGCCGACCGGCGGTGGAACCCGCGGCGCGGGGCCGACGTCGATATCGACCCGCTCGCGGGACGCAGCGGCCCGATCCCGCTCAACGACACCGACGAGAAACGCGCCGCGATCCTCCTCCGCTACCGCCTCTATACGTCGCAGCCGGACGAGATGATCACGATGATGGCGCTCGCATCCATGAAGCCGGGCGAGCGCGATTTCGACCCCAGGCTCTACCAGTACGGCGGGCTGTTCATCTACCCGATCGGGGCGCTGCTCCGGCTCTGCTCGCTCGTCGGCCTGGTCCATGTGACGGCCGACCTGAGCTACTATCTCGACCGGCCGGAGGAGTTCGCGAAGTTCTACATCGTCGCCCGCTGCTACGTCGTCGCGTCCGGGCTGGCCGGCGCGATCGCCGTGTTCGGGATCACGCGACGCATTGTCGCCGGCCTGGCGGCGCCGCCGGGGCCGGACGCCCGCCCCAGGGTCCTCCCGCTTCCCGCGATGGCCGGTCTCTCTGCCGCGCTCTTCTACATCCTGATGCCCGTGGTCATCAACATGGCCCACGAGGCCAAGCCGCACCTGCCCGGGGCCGTGCTGATGCTGTACGCCGTCCTCGCCGCGATGCGGTACGTCGATCGGCCGACGTGGCGGAGGGCGGCCGTCGCCGGCATCCTGTGCGGGTCTTCGTTCGGCATGGTCCTGTCGAGCTGGCCGGTCTTCGTCGTGCTGCCGCTGATGACGCTGCTGGATCGCCACGGCTGGTCGCGGCGGGCGGCGACGGCGGCGCTCGCGTGCGGCATCGGCGGCGTCACGTACCTCGCCACAAACCCGTACATCCTCATCAACCTGTTTCGGAACCGGGACGTGCTGCGGTCGAACTTCGGCAACTCGCTGGCGATGTACGAGATCCACCGGTTGCTGGACGGGTGGCTGAACGTCTTCGTGCTGATGGTCGAAGGGACGTCGCTGCTGCCGGCGGCGTCGGGGCTGTTTGGCGTCGGGGCGATGATCGTGTGGGCCGCGCCGGGCCGCCGCGGCGCGTCAGGCCCGGCGGACGAGTCCGGCGGCGCGGCGGGCTCCGCGCTGTGGCTTCTTCTGGTGCCGGCGGGGCTGATCGTCGCCCAATTCGTGGCGATCGGCGCGGGCAAACCGGGCGAGTATGGACGATTCGCGATCTTCCCCGATGTCACGCTGGCGATCGCCGCCGCCGTCCTGGTCTGGCGCAGGGAACGATACCGCACGAGCGTTCGGCTGGCGCTGTCCGCGTTGCTGGCGCTCGGCACGGCCACGCGGGGGGACCACTACCTGTCGCAGTTCCAGGCCGACGCGCAAGGGCGGGGCAGCCGCGCACAATGCGCCGCGCGCCTGGCCGAAATCCGTGGCCGGCTCGGCCCGCTGTCGGTGGCGCTGTACGCCGAACCGGCACCGTACTGCATGCCGCCTCTGGATGTGATCGAGAACCGGCTCTATCTGCTGCCGGCCGGCGGCGCCGCACCCGACCCGTGGGATGACGAACCGAACCTTGTCATCACCACGGATGAGACGGAGCGCGACGTGTTCCACTGGCGCCCGCACAGGGTTGTGCTGACGGAGGGCGGCACGTTCCCGCGGATCGGCAGCCGTCGCGCCCTGATCAGTTGGGCGAACAAGACGTTCGAGTTCGAGGTCCTCCGGCCGCGCGCCGGGCAGGAGGCGGCCACCCGCCATGCGCGTTAGTTGCGGAACCGTCTGCGTCCCCAGCGCCGCGAGTCTGGTTGACCGGCCGTCGCACGTGTGGCTGGCTGCCGCCGTCCAGATGATCCGTGCCGCGGGGTACGCCGCCGTCGAGGTACGCGCGAGCGAGGTTCATGCCGCATGTCCCGATTCGGAGGATACGGCCGCCGACTTTCTCGCGCTGCTCGGGCGGATCGGGCTCGAACTTTCGTCGCTCACGATCGACGACCTTGCTGCCGGTCGTCCGGCCGATGTCGATGACTGGCTGCGGGCCATCGACTCGCAGATGGCCCTCGCGCGCCGGCTGGGCCTGACGGCCGTCAATGTCGGCGCGGGCCCCCGCAGGCTCCAGCCGCCGGAGGTTCTGGGTGAAGCCCTGCGCCGCGCCGCGATTCTCGCCGGCGAGCAGGGAATGCGCCTCAACATCGCCAACCGCTGCGGCAGCCGCATCGAACAACTGGAGGATTTTCGGGGGATCGTGCATGGGCTGCCGGCGGAATCGGCGCGGATCCTCGTCGATTGCGGGGAGTTCCACGATGCCGCGGTCAACCCCTGCCACGCGCTCCGCGAGTTCCGCGGACGCGTCGGCCTGTTGCGCGTCGCCGACCGCATCGGCCGCCGGCCCGTGCCGCTCGGCGAGGGCGAGGTGAACATCCCCGCGGTGCTCGAAACGGCCCGCGACACCGGCTACGACGGCTGGATCGTGGTGACCGCGCGGGCGTCGGAGGAACGAAACGCCGTTACCCGGCTCGCAGCGGAACGGGTATACCTCGAAGAGCAGGTCGGGAAGTGAAGACCGGCAGGGTTCCGAAGAGGCAGGAAAGACGCTCGCACCGCCATGGGCGGCGGCCGAGGGCCGCGCGAGTTTCTTTTCCGCTCCTTGCTCCGGCCTTCGCTATTCCTGCGCCGGCGCCCGCTGTTGTTCGCGGACGCGCCGGTCGGCCTCGTCGAAGCCCTCCGCCCGGTCGCGGATCAGCCCCGTGTCCATCTGGTCCCACACCTTGAGCACCGAGCGGCCCGCCTCAGACAGGCCGGCCTGGCCCTCGTCCGCCCCGGCGCCGATCGCCAGCACCTCGTCGAGCCGCTGCTGATAGATCTCCGTGGTGACGGCGTCGTCCTCGATCATCCGGCTCAGTCGCAGGAGGTCCTTTTCGCTGATGAGCCCCAGGCGGTTCCCGTGCAGCGCAGCGCGCTCGGCGTTTTCGCGGAGCATCCGCAGGCGCGACACCGTCATCATTTCCTTGCTGCGGATGTTGAGCTGGCGCGAGAGCATGAGCTGCTCGCTCGTCTTCATCTCGAACTCCTGGGCGAGCACCCGCCGGACCTCGGGCGTCTTCTCCGCGGCGCCCCTCTCAAAGATCTGCTGCTTCTCGCCCGCCAGCTTCTGAATGCGGCCGAGCAGCTGCGTGCGGTCCTTCTCCAGCAGCAGTTCCTGCCGCCGAAGCTCCGAGCGCGTCATGCGGGAAAGCGGCTTCTGCTTCTTGGTCAACCAGGCGAGCAGGCTCATGGCGTCTGCCCCTTTCCCGCTTTCTCACGTTTCCGGCTTCCCGCGTTCATCTTCTCACCCTGCTTCCGCCGCGCCGCGGTTCCGCTCGTTCGCCGGCGGCGTCGGCATCGGGCCGGCAGCCTCCGGCGCGGCCGTCGTCCTCTCGGGCGGCGCGGCCCCGGACCGGTCCGCCTCCTCGAACTCCTTCAGGATCTCCAGCTCGTCCTTCGTCGCCAGCACGTCGCCGACGCCCGACTCCAGCGTCGCCACGAGGTCCGCGTCGGCCTTGAGCTGCTCGAGCATCTCCTCCGCCCGGACGGCGTCCTGCGTCAGGTCCTCCGTCGTCGGCAGCTTCGCGATCTGCCCCTGCTGGATCAGCGTCAGGTTGTGGATGTGCGTGCTGATGACGTTGATCTGCTGGTTCAGCATGTTGGCGACGGTGTTGAGCCGGCCCATCTCGCGGCGGTGCTGGGCGAGCTGCGACGCCACGCGCCGCCGCACGATGTCCGATTTGTTCTGGCGGCCCTGCTCGAGAAGGTCCCGCTCGCGGTGCTCGAGCTTCGCGATGTCCTCGTACACGCGGTCGCGGCGCTGGGCGAGTTCGGCCCGGCGCTCCGACAGCATGTTGATCTTCTTCGCCTCGTTGCCGGCACGGCCGAATAGCTGCCGGATTCGATCGACAACCGACATCGCGCTGTCCTCCATCGCCGCCGCGGGCGCCCCGCGAAACAGGAGCACGTTCCGGCCGGCCCCGCTGGCCCGCAGATCGCGGTCCTCCATCGCCGCCTGCCGGAAGGCCTCGGCCACGATCTCCGGCGGCAGATCCATCCGCGCGGCCATCGCCTCGGCGGACAGCCCGCCCGTCAGCAGGTCGGCGCCGCGCGCCTCGATTTCCTGGCGGACCCGCTCGATCTTGCGCGCCGTCGTGTCCGGGTCGAACAGCCTGCACACGCGCTCGTCTGCGGCCTCGCTCAGGCCGGTGACCGACCACCCGCCGTCGGCCCGCGGCTCCACCACCACCAGCGTAACATTCGGCAGGTCCAGGTGCGAACGCTTGACCTCGTCGGTGAAGCCCCCGGGGCTGCACACCCCCACGACGTGCGGTATCTCCGGCGACGGCGCGATCCGCCGTATGTGCTCCAGCAGCTCGGCCAGACCGACCGGCGGCGGCGATGTCCCGCCGTCCGCCGCCGCGTAGTGGACCGGCGGCGCCAGCACCGACGCGATCGCCACGCAGGTCTGCCGCTTGCCGAACCACCACCACCGCCGTTCGTACCCGCGCATCACGATGCGCCGGCCGTGCGGGATCCGGCTCAGCAGCTCCCGGTCGTACAGGCCGCGCTTGCCGAGTTCCTCGCGCACGGCCAGGCCCTCATCGGCCGTCTCCGTCCGCCACAGCGTGCCGCGGAGCTGCCGCCCGCGGGCCTGGGCGAGGTTGTTCTCGGCACCGGCGAGGAACGCCGTCTCGATCTCGAGGGCTTTCGGGTTCGGGCTCGCCATGGGTTCGCGTCGTCTCAGGCGGAGTCGTCCGCCCGCTCGGCCAGAAAATCGCACACCAGGAAATTGTAGAGCCCGGCGCAGAGGAAACCAAGGATCATCGCCGCCACGGCAAACGTCCCCGACACGGCCCAGCCGGCCAGCCACAGCGCCAGGAGGATGTCGATGACCAGGTAGCCGGCGAGCGCGAGCGCGCTGACGAGGTTCGATTCCGCCTTGACGACCAGCGGGGGCACGAAGAACGTCGCCCAGGGCAGGACGGCCGCCAGGCCGATCCAGGTCAGCGTGAGCCGCGCGGTCGTCCAGATGGCCGCGCGCCCCTCCGGCTCCAGGCGCCAGTACCAGATGACCACGAGCGCGACCGTGACCGTCAGCACGGCCGTCACCAGCTTGCCGCCGACGTATTTGGCGATGCCTTCGACCATCCCGGTGCCCCTGTCGCACGGGGGTATTGCCGCGCCTCGGCGGTCTATTTCCCTGGCGTCGCCGCAGAGGGCCTAGCGGCCGCCCGGGCGGGCGTCCGGATAACGCTTGCGGAATGCCTCGCGCAGCGCGGCGTCGTTGATCTCGATCGCCGCCGCCCGGAAGACCTCCCCCGCCAGCGTGTCCATCCGCTCGCGGACGAGCCGGTCCTTGATCCGCCGCCGCAGGTCGTCCTTCACGTTCTCGACGCCGACCTCGCTCGGCGGGAAGCGTTTCTCGAGCTTCAGGACGAAGAACAGGTTGTTTTCGTGGATGGTCGTCGACACCTGCCCGGGCTGCAGGGCGAACGCCGCGTCGCGGAGCAGTCGGGGCACGTCGTCGTACCGCGTGAACGGCGGAAGCAGCCCGCCCCGCGCCGCGACGACGCGGTTCTCGCTCATCTGACGCGCCACCAGCTCGAAGTCCTTCTTCTCGTCGAGCGCCGCCCGCACCCGTTTCATCGCCTCGGGGCTGCCGACCTGGATGCAGCGGACCTGCACCTTCTCGCCGTACGCCCGCCTGTACTCCTCGGGCAGCTGCGCGTCGTCCACCTTGACCTCCCGGTCGGCCAGCTTCCGCAGGTACGCGTTCTGCTGCATCCGCATCATGAACTCGCTTCGCGAGATGTTCTTGCTCACGAGGAATTCGTTGAGCACGCCCTCGGCGGCGGTGCGGTCGAAGGGCGGGGGCTCGGTGGCGGGCCGGGTTGCCAGTTCCGTCAGCGGGTCGAGCGGCGCGGAGATCCGTCGTAAAGCATCGTCGTATTCGGCCTGCACGTCGGCGTTCGTGATCGCGATGCCCGCCGCCTGGGCCTTCTGGCGCAGCGCGGCCGTCACGATGAGCTTCTCGAGCATGTCGAGCCCGTGCGACTCGAGCAGGGCATCGACCAGTGCCGTGCGGTCGATCGGCTCGCCGTTGACCGATGCGATCGGCCGGCCGCCGGGAGTGCCGACGATAACGTCGGGCGCCGCCCCCGGCTGCGTCGCAGGCCCGCCGACCGGCTCCGGCGCAGGCGGCGTTTCGGCCCGCGCAGCGGGCGACTCGGCCGGCGGCGACTCCCAGACGCTGTGAATCGGCCGCCCCGGCTCGCGATCCGGCTGCTGGCAGGCCGGCCCGCCGAACGCAACTGCCAGCCCCAGCAGCAAACCGGCGGCCGGAGGCAGTGAGGTCCGAGGATACGTACCGCCCTGATGTATTCGCAGGTGAATCGTGATCATGTCGTCGGCGAAACTAGCCAAACGCCGCGCCGGGGTCAAATCCGACGGAGGACTCTGGTGTCCGTGATCCGCGGGGCGTGTTCACCGGCTTCGTGCCGCGTCGAGCATCGCCCGGCAACTCGCCTGCAGCATCGTCACATCGAGGCTGAGGGCGATGAAGGTGAATCCCTCGGCCAGGGCCCCCTGCAGCGACTCCGGCGCGAAGCGGACGATGTGCAGGCCGGCCGATTTCCTGTGGGACCGGCACGCCTCGAGCACGCGGGCCTTCGCCGCCTGCATCCGCGGGTGGTCGAGCTGCCCGGTGATGCCCATCGAGCCGGACAGGTCATAGGGGCCGATGAAGACGCCGTCGATCCCCTCGACGTCGAGGATCGCATCGACGGCCTCGACCGATCGGATGTGCTCCACCTGGGCGACGACGGTGATCCCGTCGTTCGCGTGCGCGGCGTATGTCGCGAAGTCCTCGCCGTAGGCGTTGGCCCGGCAGTAGCCGAAGCCGCGGACGCCCGCCGGCGGGTACTTCGCCGCCTCGACGGCCCGCCGTGCGTCCTCGGCCGAGTTCACCATCGGTACGATCACGCCGCCGGCCCCGGCGTCCAGCACGCGGCGGATCCACATCAGGTCGTTGTGCGGGATCCGCACGAGCGGCGTGCAGCCGAACGGCGCCATCGCGCGCAGCAGGGCGGTGGTTGTTTCAAGGTCGATGGCCGCGTGTTCGGCATCGACGGCGATCCAGTCGAACCCGGCCTTTGCCATGATCTCCGCGACGGCCGGGTGGCCGATCTGGATCCAGCCGCCCAGCGTGGGACGGCAGGCAACGAGGGCGTCCTTGACTCGTTCAGGCATGATTGTTCACTCGATTACTCGGTTCCGTCGTTCGGCTACTCGGTTTCGTCGCTTGGCCACTCGGCCACCGTCATCCCCGCGAAAGCGGGGATCCAGAACCCGCCCGGCCTTCCTGTGGTTCGCCACTTCCGCGGCGACCGCTCCGTCGCGTCTGTCTTCCGTCTTCAGCACTCAACGCGATTCACAACATCCATTTCGCCGTAGCGCCTCGCCAGGCCTGCCCGGACGTTCGCCAGCGACCGCTCGGCCATGCGCGTGCAGGCTTCGACCGTGCTGCTGCCGATGTGCGGCGTGAGGAGCACGTTCGGCAGCGTCCGGAGATCCTTGTCGGGCACGGCGGGCCTGTAGGGCTCGGCCTCGAACACGTCCAGCGCCGCCCCGGCCAGCCGGCCCGACGCCAGCGCATCGTACAGGGCGGCTTCGTCCACGACGGCCCCGCGGGCCGTGTTCACCAGGCACGCTCCGCTCCGGATCGCCGCCAGCCGCTGCGCGTTCACGAACCGCCTCGTCTCCGGCGTGCTGGCGATGTGGAGCGAAACGACGTCGGCGTTCGCGACCGCCTCGGCCCAGTCCGTGGTGAGCCGGCGGATGCCCCACGGGGCCAGCTCGTCCGCGTCGAGGCCGGGCACGTCGAAGCCCGTGACACGCATGCCGAACCCGTGCGCCGCGATCGCCGCGACCTGCCGGCCGATCGCGCCGCAGCCGATGACGGCGAGCGTCTTGCCGTGGACCTCGGCGCCGATCACGGGCCGCCAGCTGCCGGCGCGGAGGTCGGCGTCGGCGCGGGCCACGTGCCGCAGCAGGGCGCCCATCAGCCAGATCGTGTGTTCGGCGACCGAGGCGGTCAGGACGCCCGGCGTGTTGGTCACCAGGATGCCGCGCTGCGTGGCCTTGTCCTTGTCCACGCCGTCGTGCCCGACGCCGAAGCGAGCGATCACGCCGCCGCGGGGCAGGGCGTCGTAGAGCGCGTCGCCGTGGTACGGGTCCACGCCGACGATGACGGCCGGTGCCTCCGCCGCCCGGACGGCCTCCGCGAGCGCCGCTTCTTCCGACGGGGCCGGACGGCACGTCAGCCCCGCCGCCCCCGCGAACACCGCGCGGCCCTTGGCGTACTCGGCTTCGGTCACCAGCACGACGGGCAGGCTTGCATCCATGAAAAATCTCCGAACCGTTGAGCGCACGAGGGGGATTATCGTCGCGCCACGTCGCGCGGGTCAACGGGGCGGACGGCGCTCTCCGTTGCCCCGGATGCGTTCGGCGCGGATAATGGCATCGCCGCCGGGCGATCCGGCGCACAAGGCGAGGATGCAATGGGAATCGACATAGAGAACCGGTCGGGCGTCCATGTGGTGCGGGTGACGGGCGAGAGGCTTGGCGAAGCGGACGAGGCCCTCCTCGACGCCGTCACGGAGCTTCTGGAGGCCCGCGGCTCGCGCATCGTGGTCGATCTCTCCGGGGTGAAGACGATCAATTCGCGAGGTCTGAGCGACCTGGTCTCGCTCACGGCCCAGGCCAACCAGCGCGGCTGCCGCGTGGCGATGGCGGCGCCGTCCGCCTTCGTCGCGGGCGTGTTTGAAACGACGCAGCTCGACCGGTTCCTCCAGGTACACCCGACGCTCGAGGCCGCGATCGCCGGCCTGGCGTGAGGAGGGCATCCCGCTCACGCTCGCCCGCGACGGAGCAGGCCGTGGAGTGCCCTGGCCTTCTCCACGGCGTCCGTGAGGGCGGCCATCAGACAGAGTGCGGCGACGGATTGAGCTTCGTCGCGGGTCATCGATTTTCCCCGGCGGGGCCCCGCCTGCGGGGAGCCTCCTGTGGCGCCCCCGCGGTCAGTCTTCCCGCTGCCCCGGGGTCGATTCTTCCGGCGGCCGGCGGCCGGTGCGCCTTCGGACGGCCTCGCGAAGGATGAATTCGATCTGCGCGTTGAGGCTGCGCAGCTCGTCCCTGGCCCAGCCGTTGAGGCTTTCCCATAACTCGGGCGAGATGCGCAGCAGGATGGCCTTTTTCTTGTCGTTCATGCGATTGGGCCGGCGCCTGCCGCGCTTCAGCGAGGCGCGGCAGGCTCGTCCTCGGCCTGCATCACGCTACGTATACAGCGTCCCCGTGTTCACGACCGGCTGTGCCGCCTGCTCGCCGCACAGGACGACGAGCAGATTGCTCACCATGGCCGCCTTCCGCTCCTCGTCGAGGTTGATCATCTTGTGCTGCTCGAGGTGGCCCAGGGCCAGCTCGACCATGCCGCACGCCCCCTCGACGATCCGCGTCCGGGCCGCGACGACCGCCTCGGCCTGCTGCCGCCGGAGCATCACGCCCGCGATCTCCGGCGCGTAGGCGAGGTGGCTCAGCCGCGCCTCCTCGACCGCCACGCCCGCCTTCGACAGCCGCTCCTGCAGCTCCTCCCGCAGGGCATGGGAGACCTCGTCCATGCTGCCGCGGAGCGACAGTTCGTGCTCCGCGTGCGTATCGTAGGGATAGCGGCTGGCCAGGTGCCGCACGGCCGTCTCGCTCTGCGTGGCGACGTAGTCGTTGTAGTCGTCCACGTCAAAACAGGCCTGGGCCGTGTCGGCGATCCGCCACACCACGACCGCCGCGATCTCGATCGGGTTGCCCCGCTGGTCGTTCACCTTCAGCTTCTCGCCGTTGAGCGTCCGCGCGCGCAGGGAGAGAGGGATCTTCCGGTAGAACGGGTTCGCCCACAGCAGGCCGTTGCTGTGCGTCGTGCCCCGATACGCGCCGAACAGCAGCAGGACCGCCGCCTGGTTCGGCTGGAGCATGAACAACCCGCACCAGAGGATCACCAACACGACCAGCACCACGGCCGGGGCGGCGATCGAGATGGCCTGCCACAGGACGGACCCCGCTATCCGGCCCTCGACCACCCCGCGAATGGCGACCGCCAGCCACGCCGCCGTCAACAGCGTCGCCGTCAGCAGCACCGCCACCATGACCCAACCGTTCACAACCTTTCGCTCGTACTCGCGAGACATCGTTCACTCCTTTGGCCATAACGCGGCCATATACTACTAATATATCACAAAGATATCACAATGCAAGTCCTGGCCGCAGATTTTTGTAATCTCTTTTCTTAAATGCAGTTACGATCTTCGTTCCGGCCAGAGAGTACACCTGTCTCGCCTGAACGAACCTCAATCATGCGGGCATTGCCGCCGTGTGGTGTGTGCCTGTCGCCAGTCTGTTCCGGGCGGAGGCGATGGTCTGTAGCCAGGGGCGCGAGCCCCCCTGGTAGAAGTGCCGACGATGCCCATCAGCCCCGAAGGGGCGACAGAAGCCCCGACGAACGCGACGTCCGGCAAGAATGATGCCCGAACCATCCGCACGCATCTGCCGCCCCGCTGGGGCTGGATGGTGGATGCCCCACGGCCCCCAGGGGCTCGCGCCCCTGGTACAAGTTGTACCTGTACCGTTCACTGGTGCGGCGAAAACGGCGAAATGCTGCGTAGCGGGAGGCGAGTCGCGCCCGATTCACCGGCACGCCGGCGGATTGTTCGGGCCGTTGTAGCAGGCGTTGAAGGTGGTGAAGTCGGCCAGGTCCACGTCTCCGTCGCCGTCGAGGTCCGCATCCGCGCAGTCGGCGTTCGCCGGGGTCTGGTTCGGCCCGTTGAAACACGCCTGGAATCGCGAGAGGTCCGACAGGTCAACGTCGCCGTCCAGGTCGAGGTCTCCGGCACCGTGAACCGCCAGCGCGGCTTCGTCCGACATCGTGTCTCCGCCCGCGTTGCTCACCCGGCAGCGGTACATCCCCTCGTCGGCGCGTTCCGCGTCGGAGATCGTCAGCGACGACGTGCCGGCGCCCGAGACGCGGGCATCGTCCGTCAGGTCCGTCCCATCCCTCAGCCATCGGTACGTCAGCACGCCCTCGCCGGTGGCCGACACGGTGAATGCCGCCGCCGCGCCGCTCCGCACGTGCGCCGGCTGCGGCTGCTGCGTGATCGCCGGCGGCGGCGGCAGGACGCTGATCAGCACCCACTTGACCGCGTCGGCACGGAACACCTCCGAGTCGGAGTAGTTTTCATTCGTCTGCGTGACGGTGTACGCCGTGTCCGCGGCCAGGCGGTACTGGCCCAGGAGGTTCCAGTTGTTGGCTCCGCCCGGGTTCGTGTTCCTGTCCTGGTCGAGCGCGACCGTCGCGGAGCCTCCGGCGTGCGTCACGATATGCTCCACATGCGAGCTGGCGTTCGACGACGCCGGCCACGTCGCGAAGACCTGGTACATCCCCGTGATGGTCGGCGTGAAACCGTAGACGGCCTTGTTGATTCCGTACACGCTCCGGTTCATGTACGCCCATCGGCTCCCGATGCCTGCCGTCGTGCCCGCGGCCGTGCTTTTCGAGTTGCTGCTCGTCAGCGTGCCGATCTCCGAGTAGCTGTCGTGGTTCCGTCCGCCCTCGCGGCTTTCCACGACGTGTTCCGGGCCGCTTCCCTCGAGCGCCAGGACGGCCTCGCCGGACGTCGCCGTGTCGCATCCGCCGGTGACGACACAGCGGTAGCTCGCCACGTCGTCCTCGTCCGCCGCCGAGACGGTCAGCGTCGCGGTCGTCGTGCCCGCATAGTGCCCGGCCTCGTCGAGGTTTACCGCGTTCTTCTGCCACTGGTACGTGAGCGGCGCGCGGCCGGTTGCCCCCACCGAAAACGTCGCCGTGCCGCCCGCCGGGACCATCTTCGGCTGGGGCTGCTGCGTGATGGTCGTTGTCCCGAGCGACAGCGCCGCCGTCCCGGAGGTCGTGCTCCCGCCCGCGTTGCGGACCACGCACCGGTAGGGCGCCGCGTCGCCCGCGTCGAAGTTTGACACCGCCAGCGTGCTCGTCGCGCATCCCGAATAGTGGCCCCCGTCGCTCATCGCGGCGCCGTTCTTCTCCCACGCGTAGAACAGCGTCCCTTCGCCGGTCGCCGTCACCGACAGGAAGGCCGTCGTGCCAGGGCACACGCCCTGCGACTGCGGGTGCTCCGTGATGGTGGGCGGCGGCGTGCCGTTGAACGCCAGGTCGTCGCGCACGACGTCGCCGGGCCGCACGATCACGTTCGTGTGCGACACCGGCGTGTACCCGGTCTTGCTCGCGGTGACCGGGTAGGGCGTGCCGGCCCCGGCGGCCGGCACCATGGTGGCCACGTAGTATCCGTTGCCGTCCGTCTTCACGGGGGAGGCCGATCCGACCTGTACGCTGGCGTCGTCAATCGGCAGCCCCGTGTATCCGTCGGTGACGCGTCCCCACAGCGTGCCTTCCGCGGCCGTCTCCGGCCGGCGCCAGGGCATCGCCGGCGTCGCGGCCGCCGTCGTGAAGAGGTTCGAGGCCACGTGGCCGTACCAGCCCCAATCGTTCGTGCTCGGTGATTTCGTGGCGTAGTACGAGTACGTGCACAGGCCGTCCGCGCCGGCGTCGCGGGCGTATCGCATCTGGGCGATGCTGTTCGCGAACGTGTTGAGGTAGATCGCCGGCCCCACCACCATGTAACGCTGATAGCGCCAGCCCATCTCCCGCGCAACCCAGTTGCGGTACCACGTCGGGTAGACGGTCTCGTCGTAGTAGGTCATCGGGATTCCCATGTCGAGGAATCCCAGCCGCATCCATTCCTCCCAGTTCTGGAACCGTGCCCAGGCGCTGGACGCGGAAAACGAGGCGGGCGCGTCGCCCCAGGTGATCAGCGCCGCCGAGTGCCGGAGCGGTTGCCGCGGGTTGCCCGCGACCGAGGCGATCTCCGCGCGGGTGCGGCGGACGAGTTCCGTGACCTCGCGCCGCCGGAAGTCGTCCCACGGCGTGTAGCCGGTGGCCGGCGGCGTGCCCGGATACCCCGAGATGCGTTTGAACCGCGCCAAACCGGACCGGGCATAGGAAAGGCTGGACGGATAGCCCGCGTCGGTCTGGGTGTACCGGATGTAATCCCAGTGGATGCCGTCGATGGCGTAGTTCGTGACCAGCTCCCGGACGATGGAGACGAGGTACTCCTGCACGTCCGGCGAGCCCGGGTCGAGCACGTAATCGCTGCCGACCTTCGCCATCAGGCCCATCGACCCCTGCGGCACCATGACGTATTCGGGATGGGCCGTCAGCGTGCTGTTGCCGTGCGGCGGCCAGGTCGAGCCGATGCGGTATGCCACCAGCCACGCGTGGACCTCCAGTCCGCTCGCGTGCGCCCGCTGCACGAGGTAGGCCAGCGGGTCGATGCCGCCGGAGATGTCCGGCGCCTTCGGCACGATGCTCGAGTTCCAGTAGGCCCCGTGCGAGTTGCCCAGGTCGTCCTGGCTCGCCATGACCTCCGCGACGATCGCGTTGTACCGGCCGGCGACCGCCCGCGAAACCATCGCGTCGATCTCGGAGGCGCTCTTGAACCCCTCGTGAAAGGCGTCGGCCCAGAACGCGCGGAACTCCGTCGTTTGCCCCTCGGCCGCACGAACCGCCCCGAGAGCCAGGATGCACCACGCGGCGCACGCCAGCCCCCGCGTCCTTCGGATCACGGTTTCCACAGTCTCCTCCTTCGGCACCGGGGCGCCAACCAAGCGGACCACGCGGCCCCGAGTCGGGATCGGGCCGCGTGGTCCGTTGCGCCCCTCCATGCCCGCCCGCGGCGAGCTGTCGGTCTACCCTACCGGCAGGCGGCCGCCCGGTTCGGCCCGTTGAAACAGGCCTGGAACCCGCTGAAGTCGCCCAGGTCCACGTCGCCGTCGCCGTCCGCGTCGACGCATGCGCACAACCGGGCGTCGCCCGAGGGCGACCAGGGCTGGTTCGGCCCGTTGAAACAGGCCTGGAACCCGCTGAAGTCGCCCAGGTCCACGTCGCCGTCGCCGTCGGCGTCCTGACGCGGCACGAAGCACCGCGGGAGCAGGCCCGGACTGCCGACGTCGCTGTCGAGGGGATCGCCCGTTGTCTCCGGCGTCGCGTATGCGCCGTCCGTACCGGCCGTTGACAGACGCCAGCTCGTGGCCTTGTCGTTCTCGATCGCGTCGATCTTGCCGCGGACCACGTAGATGCTTCCCTTGAAGTCGTAGACGGGCCACGGCCTGGCGCTCGAGAAATACACCTCGTCCAGCAGCTCCCAGTTGTCGTCGATGAGCTGCAGGCGGTCGCCCTCATTGGCCACCTTTTCCCACTGCGTGGCGGGGTGGAAGATCACGTCGGCCGAAGCGAGCGGCGTCCACTCCGCGAGGAACGCGGCCGCCGTACGGGTGCCGTTGTCCCCCGACGTGATGACGCGCGTCGCCCCCCCGGGGATCGTGATGTTCAGGAACATGTTCCCGTCGGGCTCGCTGTTGTCGTCCGTCAGCACGTACAGGTTGATGTCGCCGGCCGTCGTGTTCGTGACTTCGTACCACTGCCAGTCATTGCGTGCGTTGTTGGCGGGCCTGTACATGATTTCGGAGATGACCAGCCCGCCCTTCTGCACGACGAGCGTGACGGTCCCGTTCTGCCGCGACGCCTTCTCGCCGTCGTCGACCGAGTAGGTGAAGCTGTCCTCGTTCGGCGCCGAGGCCCCGCCCGGCCCGCTGCCGAAGACGCTCGTGTAGCCCGTGTTCGGCGTGTACTCGACCCGGTTGCCGTTGTTGACCAGCGTGTACGGTGCCGCCGAGATCACCGTTCCATTGCCCGGGTCTTTCAGCGTCCCGTTCAGGACCGCGAGCGACTGGATCGTGAAGGTCATCGGTCCGCCCGGTTCGCCGTCGTCGCACGCCGGGAGCGTGACGAGCGTTGTCGTGTTCTTCAGGACCCCGACGCGCGTGCTGACCGCCGTGGGCGGCGTGTTGCCGCTCGGCGCCGTGACGCCCGCGAGGAATCCCGGCGAGCCGAAATCGTTCTTGTCGAAGAAGCCGCTGATGAGCGACGCATACGCGCCGCCGGCGCAATCGGCGGAGAGCTGCCAGTTCGTGCCCGTGTCGTTGGCCAGGGCGTCGTAGCATCCCTGCTGCAGGAAGATGCTCGAGAGATTGTTCGAGAGGGGCCACGGCCACGCGTTCAGGTAGCTGGCCCGGTCCTGCACGCGACCGCTCGCGTCCACGATACGCAGGTCTTCGCCGGGGCTCGACGGACTGTTCGCCAGGCCGCCCTTGACGATCTCTCCGCTGGCGGCGTCATTCGTGAGCGTCGGGATGATGATCTGGATGTTGTATCCGTCCCACGCGGCCCGGTACTGGACGGCATCCATGATCCGGGAGCTTCGGCCCGGCGGCACGATGACGGCGACCCCGTGCGCGGGGATCGTGGCGGCCGGCCAGTTGCCCGAGCGCCCGTCCTTGTCCGTCAGGTACCAGTTCGTGACATCCAGGGGCGAATCCGTCGTGTTGTAGACCTCGACCCACTCGTTCACCTTCGCCGTCGTCTCCGTCGAGGCCGGGTCGTACATGATTTCGGTGATGATGAGTTCACCGCACTGCGCCAGGAGCGTCACCGTCGCCGTGTTCGAGTCGAGGCTCATGTCGTTGGCGTGGAACGTGAAGCTGTCGTTCCCGCACGGCCCGGTCTGGGTATAGAGCAACTGCGCCCGGTACTGGGTCGCGATCGTGTACGGCAGCTCACCGGTCGTGATCACGTGATTGCCGTTCGCCACGTCGGCCAGCGTGCCGTTGGCCGGAAGCGTCTCGATGACGAAATTGTAGGTCCAGGGGACCGGCAGGTTGTCGTCGTACGCCGCCAGCGTGATCGGCGCGGGGACATTCCGTGCCGTCCACACCGACTGCGGCGCCACGATGGGCGCGTCGTTCCCCGCCGGCGAGACCCCCTCGATCCGGCCGGGCGAGCCCGTATCGAGGCCCGTGAACCAGTTCACCGGGGCGTTGTTGCGGGCCCGCTTCTGACCCACCACCGAGCGCGACCAGTTGGCCCCGATATCGTTGTCCGTCGCGTTGAGCTTTGTCGAGTCGAGCACGATGCTCGGCCCGTCCGGATCGTCGGAGGGCCAGCCGCGCGTATCGTCGTCGATGTTGACCTTGTCAATCACCTGGTTTGTGCTGTCCACGAGCAACAGGACCTCGTTGTCCGGAATGGCCGTATTGCAGTAGGCCGCCCCGTACGGGCAGGGCGTGGCCCCGAACGGCGTGTTGTCGAGGTCGTTGTTGTCGTTGTCCTCGCGCGTCGGGCTGTTGGAGATGCCGTCACCGAAGATGCCCCCGCGCGTGCCGCACGCGTTGGGGCGCCCCCGCGAGCAGTCATTGGTCGTGGTCGGCTGAATCAGCTGCGAGGCGGGCGTTCCCCAGGCGGCCGTGAACTGCGCCTTCGTGAGCATGTTGCTGCTGTAGCCGGTCGGGATGATCACCGCGATCCCGTGTGCCGGCAGCGTGAAGGCCTCGAAATTTCCGCTTCGTCCGTCCTCGTCCGCCGTGTACCAGCCGGTCAGGTCGATCGGCTGATCCGTCGTGTTGTAGATCTCGACCCATTCGGTCAGCGGCGCGTTGCTCGCCACGTCCTCCGGCGAGTTCGGGTTGTACATGATCTCCGTGATGATCACATCGCCCGGGTTCGCCGCCCAGGCGGCCGCGCCCCCGCACAACACACAGGCAATCATGAGGCTCTGTCCGATCCGACGCATCTTTGGTTCCTCCAGTTTCTTGAGACTACGACCCACCAGCCACTACATGGGGCCCCGGCAAGGCACCGCGTCCCCGCGGCGGCGCCCCCGCTCTTCTCGCCCTGACGGCTCCCCCGTCTTCTCCCCCGGAAAATCCCGGCGTACCGGCCTGCCGGACATCGGCCGCCCGCGGGGGCTCCGTCTACCACCAGCCGATTCGTGTTCCCGGCACCCACTCCACGTGCGTGTCCGCGAAGATCGCGTTCGTTCCCCCGGCCCCTGCGACCCGGTGGCTCCCGACGTTGGCGCGGCCCACGCGGTTGTTCGGCTGGTCTCCCAGCATGTGCTCGCCCTGGGCGCAGAAGGCCACGGTCGCGGCGCTGAACGTGCCGATCGCCAGACGCCGCAGATCGCCGGCCGTCCAGCGCCGGTACGCGCGCTTCGACGGATCGGTCGGCGACGAACCGACCGGATAGGTCTCCTCCAGCAAGGGGACGGGCCGCCCGTTTGCGAAGATCGCGTTCGGCGTCGGCTTGACCTTGTTCCACGTGAGGACGGTGTACTTGGGCACGCCGTTCTGAGCCGTGCCGGGGCCGGTCGGCCACGGCTTGCCCGAGAGCGGGGTGACCCCGCGGACCACGTTCTCCCACAGCCACGTCTGGATGCTCTCGGACCGCCCGTGCTTCTCGTAGAGGCGGAAGGGATTCGCGTCGCGAACCGACTCCGACGCCCGCCCGCCGCCCCGTTCAAACGGGCACGCGTAGTGCGCCGGCATGATCTTCGCCTCATAGTCGTTCTTCGTCGTTGTGTTCCACACGCCTTCCGGGTTGAACCGGCCCCCGTCTTTCTTCTCGAGGTTCGCCGTTCCCTTGTCGTACTTCCGAAGCGCAACCGACACCCAGCAGGCCCGCGCAGGCGGATTCGAGGCGTTCAGCACGCTCGCCGCGTAGTTGAACATCACCGGCACATATCCCTGCTCTTCGGTCTGATAGGTTGCGACCGCCGTCGCGATCTGTTTGCAGTTCGCCTTGCAGCTGGTCACGAGTGCCTGCTCCCGTGCACGGCTCAACGAGGGGAGCAGCACGGCCATCAGCAGCGAGAGAATCGCCACCACCACAAGAAGCTCGATCAGGGTGAAGGCCCGGCCCGGCGGTCTCCGGCATGTGCATCCCGCGCGGAGGCACCGGAAAGGGCTACGTGAGTCTTGAGGGTGGTTGATCATGTCTGAGCCTCGCGACGCAACAGGCGCCATTCCCCAAGCCGACGAGTCCATCCTACAAGATCGGATCGCAGTTGTCAATACATAAACCCATCTTTTGCGCATATTCAACGTCGCGCTTGCACTCAGAGAAGGCCCGTGACTCGTATCCGTCAACACAGGCATATCTATAACTACATTTCTTACAATATCTTACAGTCAAACGGAATCCTGGCGGCGGGTTTTGATGCGCAGGCAACTATAGTGACATTCTCTGCGTTTGTCCCCTCGTTGATCTATCTGATGTCATGGAGGCTGATCAGGCCGCAGCGAGTCTCACGATTGGCCGCCGGCCCACGCCCTTGATTCCCGGCGCATGGCCGAATTTGATGTAATTATGGGTCGAAAACGCGAAACCGGCAGGATCCCGGACCGAGACTCCTTGTCGGGGGCGGGTCGCACACGACGGATGCCGGGGCCCCACAACAAGATTCTGCGTCAACGGGTTGAATAACAACGGGCATGAGGGTACAATGAGATCGTCCTTGGGCTGACAATGTATGCGCAACTTGGGGCGCTCATAAGACCAGAGTGGGGAGTTGGCGTGGCAGACACCTCGAAGGCAAAGCATCGTCATATTTACGAGCACATCCGGGACGCCATTACGTCGGGCGAGTATTCAGTTGGCCAGCGGGTGCCGTCGGAGGCCGCGCTGGGCGCCCGGTTCGACGCCTGCCGTCACACCGTCTCGCGCGCACTGCGGGAACTGGAGCGGCAGGGGCTGCTCGTTCGACGCCGCGGCGCCGGCTCCTTTGTCCGCGGGCGCCACTCCACCGAACGCAATCTCTTCGGGCTGATCATCCCCCTCGGCGAGCCGGGCAAGAGCATTTTCGGGGGTATGTGCGGCCAGATGGCACGCATCGCCCAGGCCAACGGGTTTGCCCTGGTCTGGGGCGACCCCCTGTGTGCCGAGGCGGAGGTCCAGATCGAGCGGGCGGAACGGCTGTGCGACCAGTACGTCAGCCGCAAGGTGGCCGGCGTGTTTTTCGCGCCGCTGGAGGTGCCCGCGCACAGGCTGTCCGCCAACGTGAGGATCGTCCGCCGTCTGCGCGACGCGGGCATCGCCGTCGTCCTCGTCGATCGCGACATCTGCGACTACCCCGACCGGTCCGAGTTCGACCTTGTGGGCATCGACAACCGGCGGTCCGGCTACGTCGTCACCCGGCACCTGATCGAACTGGGCTGTCGGCGGATCGTCTTCATCGCCGGGCCGATGACCGTCGCCACCGTCACCGCGCGCATCGCCGGATACCAGGACGCCCTCCTTCGCCACGGGATCACGCCGGACCCGTCATGGGTTGACCACAGCAACGTCCACCACCGCGAGGAGTTCTGCGGTCGTCTCCGCGGCCTCAAGGCGGATGCCTACGTGTGCGTCAATGACTACACGGCGGCGCTCGTCATGCACCATCTCGCGGCGATGGGCATTCGCGTCCCGCAGGATGTGCGTCTCGTCGGGTTTGATGACGTGGAGCTGGCGAGGTTCCTGCCGGTCCCGCTGACCACGCTCCATCAACCGGCCGAGCAGATGGGCGACATTGCCATGAAGATGATGCTGGAGCGGGTGGCCGATCCGGCCCTCGCGCCCCGGCACGTGATGTTGAGTTGTGAGTTGATTGTCCGCGAGTCCTGCGGCGCCGCCGCCGGAGGCATCGCCGGGGCGGCGCCCCGGCAGGCCGCGGCAACGGTTTCGGGCGCCGCACCGGCCTGACCGTCCCATGATGGCATCCTGATGAAGCTGCTGCTCGCCGCCACCCTGGTCTTTCCCGCCGCCCTCGGGGCGGCCGCGAATCCCGCCGCAACCACCTGTCCCCTGCCGCACCGCATCCGCGTCCGGACCGTGGGTTCCACGCCGACGCTTGCCTATGCGGCCGGGCGCCTGATCGACGAACTCCACCGGCTGCACGGCACGGAGGCGACGGTCGAGGCGGTCCCGCCGGATTTCGACGGCGTGCCGGACGACGCGGCCGTGTTCCTCGGGCGCGTCGGCGGGGGATGGCCGCCCCCCGAGTGGTGCCGGCGGCAGGGCATCCCTCTGCCCGATGCCGAGGGGTTGGGCGACGGCTACCGCATCGTCGTGCGCGCGGATCCGCTTCGCGTCTTCGTCTTCGCCGGCACCGACGTGGGCGTATGGTACGGTGCCTGCGCATGGCTGGATTCGCTGCGGAGCGGGGCCGACGGGCAAGCCTCGGCCCCGGTCTCGGACCGATCGGAGTCCCCGGCGCTCGCCCTTCGGTTCACGCGCGGCCTGGCGCCCGGCGGGCGCTTCTCCTGCATTGACGACGCCCGCCCGTCGCTCGACTGGTGGGCTCGCTGGCGGATGAACGTGACGTGTACCGGCCCGATGCCGGAGCCGCTCCTGCGCGAATTCCTCGCGGAGGCGCACCGGCGCGGGATCCGCGTGCTCCACAGCCTGGGGGTGCGGAGCCTCTGCGCGGCCGACGACCGCGCCGTGGCCGCGTGCGCGGCGGAGTTCGAGCAGTTCCTGCGGGCCGGCGGCGACGGCGTCTCCGCGCTCTGGGACGATCTGCCGCACGACCGTTGCAGGGGACATTGCGACCGGTGCCGCGAGCGATTCGGGCCCGACAGCCTCCCCCGCGAGATCGCCCGCGTGCTGGAGGCCCTCTGCGACGTCGCCGAAAAGCGGCCGGTCCGCCCGCTGATTCTCTGGTGCCCGCCCCACTACTCCGAAAACCGGTATCCCGAGATGGCGGACGAGGTCTTCTTCCGGGAGATCGGCAAGTCTCCCGCGATCCAGCGGCAGACGCACATGTACTACTGCGAGTTCGCCCCCCGGCCAATCGCCGTCCTCGACCGGGCCGGGCTCCGCCACCGTGTCTGGTGGTACAACGGCATGCGAACCGTCTATCACCTCTGCCGCCACTGGCCCACGGACCCGGCCTCGACGCTCGCGATCCCCGGCCTGAAGTCGTTCGCGGCGCCGGACTTCGCCCGGTTCGACATGGGCTGGAAGACGGGCGTCCTCGTTGGCGAAGACGGCCGGATCGTCGCCCCGGCGGAAGCGGTCTGGCAGGCGCTGCGCACGGTCCCCGATCGCTACGAGGGCTTCTATCCCTGCATGGACCAGCACCCGTACCACGGGGCCGTGGCGGCACTCTACGCCCTCGCCCCACCGCGCTTCTCGCAGGCGGAAGCCGACCGGATCGTGTTTCGCGCGATCTTCGGCCCGGGCTCGGCCGGGGCCGCCCGCGAATGGAGCGATCTGTACAACGATCTCCAGGTCCGGCTTGCGCGAGCGTCGGAACATGCGGCGACCGACGCGGAGGTCGATGCGACCGGCCGGCGGGTTGCGCACTGGCGCGGGCGCCGCCTGGAACTCGAAGCGCTGGCGGCACGCGGCCGATCGCTGCTTCCCCGCGAGATCCTGGGAACGGTTCTGGCGCGGATGCGCGACGCCGAGCGGCAGGTGCAGGAGATCGCGGAACGCCGCCGACCCGGCGCAACGGCCACGCGGCCGGTTGCGGAGAACGGACGTGAAACGGAAAGGAAGGCTCAATGATGGCGACACAAGGCAGGCAGGAATGGTCGGTTTCTATTCGTTCGGCGAGATGCGCGTGGCTTCTGGCGGCGCTGGTCGCCGCCGGCGCCGCTTCGTGCGCCGCGCCGCCGGCCTCGCCGGATGCGCATCGGCCGTTCACCGTGGCGATGCTTCCCGACACGCAGGTCTACAGCAAGAGCCACCCGGATCTGTTCTACGCGCAAACCCGCTGGATCAGGGAGAACCGGGAAAAGGAAAACATCGTGTTCGTCACGCACATGGGCGATATCGTCAACGACCGGTCGAAGATCGCCTCGCAGTGGGAAGTCGCGTCGAAGGCCATGGCGATGCTCGACGACGTCGTGCCCTGGGGCGTGGCCATCGGCAACCACGATTTCGACGGGGCGGCCGACAAGTCCAAGGCGACGGCATTCCTCCAACACTTCGGTCCTCAGCGGTTCGCGCGGTTCCCGTGGTACGGCGGGGCCGCGCCCAACGGCCTGAGTTCCTGTCAGTTCTTTTCCGGCGGAGGAGTCGATTTCGTCATCTTTCACCTCGAGGCGGACATTCCCGACGCGGCGATCGAGTGGGCCCGGGGCGTGCTGAAGAAGCACCCCGACCGCGCGGCCATCGTGTCCACCCACATCTACCTGAGAGGGCGCGACGGGATCGGCCGCGAGACCCAGCCCGCCTACAACAAGAGCGGCAACTCCGGCGAGAAGATCTGGGACAGGCTCGTTCGCGGCAGCCCGCAGATCTTCATGGTCCTCTGCGGCCACCAGGGAAGGACCGATGAGTATTATCAGATTTCGACGAACGACGCGGGCGGCCGCGTTCTCGAGATCCTGGCCGACTATCAGAAGCGCGCCCGCGGCGGCGACGGCTGGCTGCGGCTGATCCGCTTCGTGCCGGAACGCCGCGAGATTCAGGTGCGGACCTATTCGCCGGTTCTGGATCGGTTCGAGACCGACGCCACCAGCGAGTTCACGCTCCCCTGGGACGTTCCCGCGGCCCGCTGCGCCGGCCGGGGGACCGCCGGCGGGGCCCGCCATCCCTGATCGCCGTTGCTCCCGCGCCGCCGGCGCGTCACTTTCCGCGCAGGTCCACGCACACGGCCTTCGCCTGGTTCCTCGCGTAGAGCTTCCCGCTGCACAGCGTCGGGATCGTCCAGCACCGGTTGCGCTGCGGCCCGCCCGTGAGGATCTCCGCCTCCGCCGTCGGCTTGAACTCCTTCGGCGACGCCTTCGCGATCACCAGCCTGCCCCGCTCCGTGAGAACCACGAGGTGCCCGTCGGCCAGGATCACCGTGGCGTTCGCGTAGCCGTCGGCGCTCCAGAGTTCCTTGCCCGTCAGGAACTCCACGCACTTCAGCGAGCGGTTCTGGTCGCTCCCGTACAGCACGCCGTCGCTCAGCACGCACGTCTGGAACTTGCTCATCAGCACCTTGCTGATCCCCCAGACCGTCTCGCCCGAGAGCCTGTCGCCGGCCGCCGTCAGCTTGTACAGGGCGCAGCCCGTGCGGTAGCCCGACGACACGAACAGGTGCCCGTCGTGGAAGATCGGCGTCGGCGCGTTGACGTCCCAGTCCGTCTCCCAGGCCGTCCGCCAGATCTCGCGCCCGGTCCTGGCCTCGGCGACGATCAGCGCCTTGGCCAGGAACCCCGCGATGTACCGCTTGCCGCCGAACGTGAACGGGTACGGCGTCCCGTAGCCCGCCGGGTCCTTCGCGCACGTCCAGGTCGGCTTTCCCGTCTTCTTGTCGAAGGCCGCGAGTCCGCCGTCGGCCCCGCCCCCCGACGCGATCGCCATGTCGCCCTCGATCAGCACCGAGCCGGCGTAGCCCCACTGGGGCTCGTGGTGGAACTGCTTCTGCCAGACCTCCTTGCCGTCGTCGGCGTTCACGCAGAGCAGAAGCCCGTGGCCGCCGAGGATGTACACCCGCCCGCCATCGACCGTCGGCGTGGCCCGCGTGCCGTCGCCGCCCTGGCCGTCCCGGCGCTCCTTCTCGAACGCCTTCTTCCAGATCACCTCGCCCGTGTTCGCATCGAGGCAGAACAGCACCTGCTCCCGCTTCTCCGTGCCGCACGTGTAGACCCGCTCGCCCACGATCGAGAAGGAACTGAAGCCCGCCCCGAGTTCCCGCTCCCACAGGATCTTCGGCGGCTCCGTCCAGACCGTTCGGAAGCCCTTCTCCGGGCTGATTCCGTCATGGTTCGGTCCGCGCCAGTTCGGCCAATCGGCGCCGGACGCGATCGGACCGCCCGGCATCGCCCCGAGAAACGCCGCAACGACGAACAGAACTCGCCTGCCACGCATGACATGCCTCCAGCAGAATGAGCGACACCCGCCGTCCGGCTCAACCGCCGGAATCGCCGGGATTGTAGGACCGGCGCACGTCGCCGGCAATCAACTCCCCGGGACGGCTGGATCAGCCGGTCCGGGTTCCGAAGGTATTCGGCGCGCCCGGCGTGCCGGGAAGAATCCAGCCACCCCGCAGCGGCCGGCGTGCGGCACGCCCTGTGTTGCCCCGGCTCGCGGCCGTGGCTTATCATCGCAGAGATGTCCGATTCGCCCGCCGAGCCCGTTCCCGTTCCCGCTGCGCCGAAGCGCCGGCTGCCGCCCTGGCTTCGCCGGCCGCTGCCCGCCGGGGCCGTCCTCCACGCGACGGCGGCCACCGTCTCGCGCAGCGGCGTGGCGACCGTCTGCCAGGACGCCCGCTGTCCGAACCTCGGCGAATGCTGGTCGCGGCGGACGGCGACGTTCATGATCCTCGGGCGTCGCTGCACGCGGGCGTGCCGCTTCTGCGCCGTGGAGACGGCCAGGCCCGCGCCCCCGGCCGCGGATGAGCCCGAGCGGCTCGCGGCGGCCTGTGCGGATCTCGGCCTGCGGCACGTGGTGATCACGGCCGTGGCCCGCGACGACCTCCCCGACGAAGGGGCGGGGCACTTCGCCCGGTGCGTCCGGGCGATTCGGTCACGCTGCCCCCGGGCGGCGATCGAGGTTCTCCCCGCCGACTTCCACGCACGGCCGGAGTGCATCGCCGCCCTGGTCGAGGCCCGGCCCGACGTCTACAACCACAATGTCGAGACGGTCGAGCGGCTCACGCCCGCCGTCCGTCCGCAGGCGAGGTACCGCCGCTCGCTCGATGTGCTCCGCATCGTCAAGGAGCTGTCGCCGGGCATGACCACCAAGAGCGGCATGATGGTCGGTCTCGGCGAGACGCGCGAAGAGATCCTCGCCACCTTCGCCGATCTCCGCGCCGTCGGCTGCGACATGCTCACCGTCGGCCAGTATCTCGCGCCGTCGCCCGCCCACGCCCCCGTCGCGCGCTACTACCCGCCGGCCGTGTTCGACGAGCTGGCGGCCGAGGCCCGCCGGCTCGGCTTCGTCCGTGTTGCTGCCGGCCCGTTCGTCCGGAGCAGCTACCACGCGGCCGAGGACTTTGACGCCGTCGCCGCGACCGGGTAACCAGTATGCCACGAGCGCGTGGCGCGGACGTTCGGCAAGAAAGCCGCCGTCCACGCCGGCGCGGGCGTCCAGCCTGGCGTGAAATCCGGGTCTGGTGCCGGAACCGCAGCCGCTCGAGAAAGAGGTTGACCCGACCGGTGGCGCTGATCGACAAGGTGCGCGGCAAGTTCATTGTCTTTGACGGCCCCGACGGCAGCGGGAAAGGCACGCAGCTCGCCCTCCTGCAGACGCGGCTCGAGGGCCAGGGCCTCGCCGTGGTCCGCGGCAAGGATCCCGGCGGCACGGTCATCGGGGATCGCATCCGGCACATCCTGCTCGGCTACGACCTGGCCGACATGGATGTGCGGTGCGAGACGTTCCTCTTCATGGCCAGCCGGGCCCAGCTCGTCGGCGAGCGGATCGAGCCGGCCCTCCGCGAGGGCAAGACGGTCCTGTGCGACCGCTTCATCTCCGCGACCTGTGCCTACCAGGGCGCGGCGGGCTACGACGTCGCCCGGGTGATCGAGGTCGGCCGCTACGCCGTCGGCGAAACGTGGCCGCACCTGACCGTGGTCGTCGATCTCCCCGTCGAGGAGGGCTTTCGCCGCACGGGCCGAAAGCCGCACCACGCCGGCAAGAACCGCAAGCGCTACGCCGGCCAGCAGACGTTCTTCGACGACAGCCGCGTGGACGCCATGGAGGCCCGGCCGCTGGACTACCACCGCCGGGTCCGCGAGAACTTCCTCGCCCTGGCCCGCGTGTACCCGAAACCCGTGGTCGTCGTCGATGGCGGCGGCGATGCCGAGACGGTGCACCGGCGCGTGGTGGAGGCGATCGAACGTGCCGATTTTTGACGTGCGACACCAGGAGCGGGCGCAGCGGATCCTCCTGCGGGCGATCCAGGGCGGCCGCGTGCCGCACGCCTACGTCTTTCACGGGCCGCCGGGCGTCGGCAAGCGGATGCTCGCCGACCGCCTCGCGATGCGGCTGTTGTGCGCGAGCCCGCAGCCGGCGCGCCCGCCCGCGTGGGCGGGCGACGCGTTCCGGGACATCGAGTGCGTTGACGCGTGCGGCCGCTGCGGCGACTGCCACACCGTCCGCGCGGGCACGCACCCGGACCTGCACATCATCCACCGCGGCCTGCGGCACTACCTTGAGAAGGCGGAGGACCGCAACCGGAAGGGCCTGGACCTTGCCATCGAAATCATCCGCGAGTTCGTGATCAACGTGATCGGCAAGCGGCCGGCGGGCGGCCGGGTCAAGGTCTTCATCATCGAGGAGGCCGAGCGGATGAACCTGGCGGCGCAGAGCGCCCTCCTCAAGACGCTCGAGGAGCCGCCGCCGACCACCTTCATCGTCCTGCTCACCTCGAGCCTCGACCGGATGCTCCCCACGACGCGCTCGCGCGCCCACCCGGTGCCGTTCCGCGCTCTGCCGCCCGAGTTCGTCGAGGAGAAGCTGCGCGAACTGCGGCCCGGCCTGCCGCCGGAGGCCACGTCGTATCTCGCCCGCATCGCCGAGGGCCGCCTGGGCGTCGCGGCGCAGTACGCCGACGACGGGGTATACGAGATCAAGCGGGCGATCGGCGAAAAGATCGGCACGCTCTCGCCGGACACCTTCGAGGACCTCGCCGGGACGCTCTGCGAAAAGACCGGTCAGTACGCCCGGCGCGTCGCCGGCCACGAGGAGACCGAAATCAGCGACACCGAAGCCGCCCGCGTCGGCCTGCGGGCGCTGCTCGCGGCCGTCGCCGCGTTCTACACCGACGCCCTCCGCCGCGCCTGCGGCGCCGCCACCCGGGCGATCAACGCCGATCAGCCCCGCGTCGTCGATGCCCTCGTGCAGCGACACTCGCGCCGCGGACTCACGCAGGCCATCCGCGAAATCGCCGCCGCCGAATCGGGCATGGACCGCAACGTCACGATTCGCCTCGTCCTCGAGTCGTTGGCCGTGCGCCTGGCGCAGTGCCCGTGATCGCCGCCGCGGCGAACGCGGCCCCCGGGCGCCCGGAGGGTCGCGGCGGGCTTGTGCGCGCCGCCGGCCGAAGCCATAATACCCGCCGGTTCGCGCAGGGCGGACGACGGAACGACGCCGGGGCGAGGTGATTCATGAACCTGATCAAGACCATCAAGGGATCCATGCTGGAAGGCTTCTTCCCCGCCGGGTGGGACCTGGCCCGGATGGACCGCTGCGTCGGCCGGCCGGGCACGGAGACGAAGCGGCAGCCGTGGTGGGACCGGGCGTTTGCCCCGGTGCCCTGCGCGACGCTCGAGGAGTTCGAGGTGAAGATGGGGCACGAGATCGCCGCCGAGATCCGCGACACGCGGAAGGACGGCCGCAAGCTCGCGCTGATCCTGCCCGTCGGGCCCATGGGGATGTACAAGTGGGTCGTCTATTTTCTTCGCGAGTGGAACATCCCCTGCAGCCACGTCTACGGCTTCAACATGGACGAGTGGTCGGACGCGCGAGGCAACACGCTGCCGCCCACGAACACCGGGGCCTTCCAGTACGCGATGGAGCAGGCCTTCTACCGGCCGCTCGGCCGGCTGACCGTCCCCCCCACCCAGCGAAACTTCGCGACACGCAAGAACCTGCCGACGTACCCGGACAAGATCGCGAAGCTGCGCGACGCCGGCGCGAAGCTCGACACCGTGTTCGGCATCGGCCGCGTCTGCCACATCGCCTTCTGGGAGCCGCACTTCGCCGGCGAGTTCAGGAGTACGGCCGCGTGGAAGGCGCAGACTCACCGCCTCGGCGCGAAGCTCCATCCGCTGACCATCGAGCAGAACGCGATCACCAGCTTCAAGAGCCGGACCACGCTGGTCCCGGCGTACGCGAACACCATCGGGCCGGGGCTGTTCCTCCAGTCGGACCGGATCATCGGCGGCTGCGACGGAACGCTCTCGCGCGGGATGCAGTGGCAGGGCCTCTCGTTCTGGATGACGCTGCGGTACGGCCCCGATCCGTGGGTGCCGAGCAGCTTCATGCCGACGCGGCCGGGGCGGTTGTTCTACCTCAAGGAGCTGGCCGGGCCGCTCGTGGCCGAGTGTAACTGATGAGCGCCGAAGCCGCCGAGCCGCACGCCCTGCCGGCCCCGCTGGAACGCTGGCTGATCGAGAAACGGTCCGACGCGGCGTGGAAGGCACGCGCGGCCGGGTTGCTGCTCGAGCTGCTGGACGTGGACACCACCCCGAAGGCCGCGCCGCAGGACGCCGCCAGGGCGGAAGCCGCCGTCTTCGCCCTCCTCGAGCGCGAACTGGGCGTCCTGTCGGCCCTGCGCATCCGGCGTGCGCCGATCCGCCCCGAGATCGCCGGCCACCCGTACTTCACGATTCCGTATTACGCCGGCGGCCTCGTCGGCTCGCCGGCGGAAACCGTGGCCCGCGTGTACGGCGGCCGCGCGAATCTGACGGCCCGGCTCCCCGCGCCGGGCGCGGCGCGAATCCTCCTCAACGCCCACATCGACACCGTGGCCCCGCACATCCCGCCGCGCCGGGACGGCGACATCGTCCACGGCCGCGGGGCCGTCGATGACAAGGGCCCGTGCCTGGCCATCGTGCTGGCGATGCAACTGCTGGCCGAGGCGGCCGACCGCTTCGGCGCGAGGCCCGCGTGCGAGACGGTGCTTCAGTTCGTCATCGACGAGGAACCCGGCGGCAACGGCAGCCTGTCGGCGGCGCTGGACGAAAAGGCCGCGCCGCCGGACGCCGCCGTCGTGGGCGAGTGTACGGGCCTGGCGGCGTATCCGGCCAACCGCGGCGCGGTGTGGTATGCCCTGCGGCTCCGGCGGCCCGAAGGGAGCGGCCCCCTGCCGCGCGACGCGCTCCTCGAGGCCGCGGCCTTCGCCGTCGGCGCGATGGAGCAATGCGGGCGCCGGCTCAGGGCCGAGAGCGACCACCCGCTCTTTCCGCACCGCCCGGTGCAGACCTGCCACGGACGCCTTGGCGAGTTCGGCCGCCATCCGTCGCGCGTACACGACTACGTCGCGATGCGGCTGGCCTGGCAGGGGCCGGCTTACGCGGACGTGCGCGCGGTCGTGGACGCCGCCGTCGCCGAATACTGCCGTGAGTACGGCGACAAGACGCAGCCCGGCGTCGGCGACGGCGTTCTGAAGCAACACACGCGCTGGTCGGACGTGGGCGATGACGGCGGCGTTCTGGAAGTCTTCGGGCTCGCGGGCCACATGGGGGCCGTCGTCCGGCTGGACGGGGCGATCACGAAGGCGGCGGCCGTGATCCGGGCGCTGGTCCGCGAGCGGAGGCGGCGCCGCGAGGCATGGCAAAGCCTGCGAATCGGGCTGACGGAGGGCGGCGGAGCGGACCCCCTGATCCTCGAAGGCGGCCAGGGGTTCCTCCCGACGCACACGCTGGAGGATGTCTGCGAGCGGCTCCGGCAGGCCGTCGGCCACGGCGTCGGCGAGTACCTGACGGGCGAGGGCCTGCCGGCCGGGGCCGTCGAGGCGTCCGTGACGTTCGACAAGCTGCACAACGCCGCGTTTGCACGGCGGACGGACGGCCCGGCCCTGGCGGCGCTGCTGGCCGCGGCCTCCGCGACGGGGATCTACCGCGGCGAACCGGTCCGCGGGTGGGATGTCTCGTGCGATGCGCGGATCTTCGCGAACGAGTTTCCCGACGCGGAGATCATCACCTTCGGCCCGGGCCTGCTCGCCCGGGCGCACGCGAACGACGAGCAGATCGACATCAACGACGTGTTGATCGCCGCGGAGACGCTGGCGCGGCTTGTATGGACGGTCCGGCGACAGGAGAATCCAACACGGCTATGGCAATCCGAATGGGCGTGATCGGCGGCGGGATCTTCGGCGAGACGCACCTGCAGACGTTTTCGCAACTGGAGCGCGACGGGCGCTGCACGCTGGCCGCGCTGGCCGACCTCAACGAGACGGTGCTCGCGAAGCGGGCCGCCGAGTACGGCGTGAAGACGTACACCGACTACCGGGAGATGCTCGCGAAGGAGGGCCTCGACGGCGTGACCGTCGTGACGCCCGACCCGACGCACCTGCCGATCGTCCTCGACGCGCTGAAGGCCGGCTGCCACGTTCTCGTCGAGAAGCCGATGGACGTCACGGTCGACGGCTGCCGGCAGATGGTCGAGGCGGCCGCGCGGGCCGGCCGGCTGCTGCAGGTGGACTTCCACAAGCGGTTCGACGCCTACCACATCGCCCTGCGCGACGCGATCGCCGACGGCCGGCTGGGCACGCCGCTCTACGGCTACGCCTGGATGGAGAACCGCACCCAGGTCCCGCGCGAGTGGTGGCCGCAGTGGGTCTCGCGCTCGTCGCCGGCGTGGTTCCTCGGGTCGCACATGGTGGACCTGTTCCGCTGGCTCATCGGCGGGAAGAACGCCGTCCGCGTCTACGCCTCCGGCGCGAGGAAAAAGCTCGTCGCCCTCGGCGTCAACACGTGGGACTGCATCCAGGCGAAGATCGACTTCGAGGACGGCATCTCGTTTCAGCTCGACACCGGCTGGGTCCTGCCCGACGGCTTCGAGTCGCCCGTGAACCAGGGCATCCGCGTCGTCGGCACGGACGGCATCATGGAGATCGACTCCCAGAACCGCGGCGCGGAGCAGTGCCTCTCCGGCCGCACGCAGGAGACGATCAACATGGGCTACAAGCTCGTGACGCGCGACAAGCACGGCCGGCCGCGGTACGAGGGCTACGGATTCGCCTCCATCGCCGACGTCGTGGAGAACATCGCCTTCCTGCGGGCCGGCGGCACGCTCGAGCAGCTCGAGGGCAAGTACCCCAGCGGCCGCGACGGCCTGGAGGTCACGCGGATCCTGTGCGCCATCCACGAGAGCGCGCAGACCCACAGGCTCGTCGAGCTGCCGTAGGCCCTCCGGGCGTCAACAGGCCGGTCAAAGGAGAAAGTCCGGGACCGGCCCGACGCGGATCGCCCCGAACGGCTGTTGAAGAAAAGAGCCAAGGCTCGATCGCCGCGCCGGCCGCGCAAGTCGTCATCGCGCCTGCCGGTCGCACGCCAGACGGAACACCTTCGCGCGGGTGCATGGCCGTATGTGCGAACGGGGTCCGGAACCGTTGCCGGACAGGCGGAACACCGCGTTTACGGGAAGTGGACGCCCTGACGCGTTCAGCCCAAGGCAAGAAAGGTTCCTGACCCCCTGCCTGCGTGCAGGAACGGCCATGCACCCCCTTCGCGCCGGCCACTCGCACTGCGCACGCGTTTGCCGTACAGTAGAAGGCCGCCCCGGGGGGCCTGCCGCAGGGCGGTTTGTTGGCCGGCAGAAGGCGCATTCGAACGGAAGCCCCTGCGTGCGGCGAAGGGTTCCCGGCGCCGGCCGCAAGGTTGTTGGAGACGCGAACAGAGATGGCGACCAAGGAATTTCCCCTCGAACCCGTTGCGGTTCCGCCTGTGGAGACGCGATACCGAAGGATCCGGACCCCGCTGCCGGTGCCGGAGTCGCTGCCGCTGCTGAAGGCGATGCGAGAGGCCGAGTGCCGCTCGATGCGCGGCCAGCCGCCGATCGTCTGGGAGCGGGGGGACGGGTTCTGCATCCTCGACCCGTACGGCAACAAGTGGCTCGACTTCTCGTCGGGCGTGCTCGTCACGTCGTCGGGCCACGGGCACCCGGTCATCGTCCGGACGATGAAGGCGGCCCTCGACAACGGCATGTACCACGCGTACTGCTTCCCGACGCAGTGGCGCTCGAGGCTGGCGGCGAAGCTGTCGTCGCTGGTCCCGCGCCCGCTGAGCGCGGTCTTCCTGCTGACGACGGGCTCCGAGGCGACCGAGTGCTGCATCAAGCTCGCGCGCACGCACGGGCACGCCGTCGGCGGGAGCCGCAAGCGGGTCTTCGTCACGTTCGATAACGCCTTCCACGGCCGGACGTACGGGGCGCAGCTCGCCGGCGGGGCCCCGGCGCTGAAGAAGTGGATCGGCGACGGCGACTACGGCTTCGTGCAGGTTCCCTACCCCGACGCATTCCGCGAGAAGGACGTCTCGTTCGACCGTTTCCTCCGGGCGCTCCGGGAGAAGAACGTCGAGCCGAAGGATGTCTGCGGCGTCATGTCGGAGACGTACCAGGGCTGCAACGCGAGGCTCTGGCCCGTCGAGTACGCCCGCGCGATGCGCGCGTGGTGCGACGACAACCGGGCCCTGCTCATCTTCGACGAGATCCAGGCCGGCTTCGGACGGACGGGCCGGTGGTTCGGCTTCGAGCACTACGGCGTCGTGCCGGACCTCGCGGCCTTCGGCAAGGGCATCTCGGGCGGGATGCCCCTGGCGGCGGTCGTCGGCCGTGCAGACGTCATGAACCAGTACGGCCCCGGCGAGATGACCAGCACGCACTCGGCCAACCCCGTCTGCTGCGCGGCGGCGCTCGGGAACATCGAGGTCCTCGAGAGCGAGAAGCTCGTGGAAAACGCCGCACGGCTGGAATCGCTGCTGGTGGACGGGCTCCGGACGATTCAGGCGGCGTCGCACGGGCGCGTCGGCCGCGTGGACGGCGTGGGGCTGGTCGGCGCGATCCAGTTCACGCAGCCCGGCACGACGACGCCCGATCCGGACCTGGCGTGGGACGTCTGCAAGAAGGTCGTCGAGTCGGGCGTGATGCTGTTCTCGCCGGTCGGCGTCGGCGGCTGCTGCATCAAGATCTGCCCGCCGCTGAATATCACCGAAGACGCGATGCGCGAGGGCCTCGGCGTGGTGCGCGACGTGGTCTCATCGTTCACCGCGTAGGGCACGGTCGCGGACCGCGCATGCGGGCAAGACCTGCCGCCGATCTCATCGGATCCAGTAGCACGCCTCCGGCGGCGGGCGATTCTGCCCGTTGTAGCACTGGATGAACGTGCGGAAGTCGGCGAGGTCCACATCGCCGTCGTCGTCGTTGTCCCACCTTGCGCAGCCGCCTTGAGCGGGCAGACGATTCGCCCCGTTGAAGCACGCGGCGAAGACGCGGAAGTCGTCCACATCCACGTCGGCGTCGCAATCGGCGTCGCCCCAGGCGTCATGCACCGTAACGGATCGGCCGTCGTTCACATTCGCCGACAGCATGTCGCCGTTGATGCCGACGGCAATCGCGTAGCTTCGCCAATAGGACCAGTTCGACGATGCGCACGGGACCCGGAAGCAGGCGGCGCCGTCACCGAGCCTGCCCTGCGCGACCGGCACCTGGCCCGCGTCCATCTCGGAGAGATAGACCGTGGCCGGCAGGCCGGGGTCCAGCGCGGGATCGGCCTCCCACGTCACGCACACCTGCGCACCGCCGTATGCCAGGTCGTTGTCGCACGACGTCACGCGGATCACGGGGCGCGTCTGTGTCGTTCCGACGATGGCGATGTCGCCGGCGCTCCGGCCCCCGCGCGCGCAGTTGCCGGAGCTGTGGGCCGGCATCCAGGGTCCCGAGTACGGCGGACGAATCTCAATCGCGTAATCGTCGCCCGGCTCGACATGGCGCGACACGGTCCAGGTGAAGGAGGTGTCGGCGGCCCCGGCCGCGCCGATCTGCCCGAACCAGCGGCCCGCCCGGTTCAGCCAGATCTGCACCGGTACGCGCTCGTCCGGCGGGTCGAACTCCCAGCGGATCTCGGTGGTGCTGCCCATGGCCAGCACCTCGTCGCCGGCCGGCGCGAGGACGTGCACGGCGGGCATGCGTCGCGACCCGACGACCGAGAGCGGTTCCACGACTGTCCGGGGCACGCACGAAGCACCCTTCAGCAGCGCGTACAGGTTGTATGTGCTGGCATCGTTGAGATAGACCGGCACCGTCCAGGCGAACTGCCCGGCGCTGACGGGGGCGTAGCCCAGATCCGCCGTCCACATGTTCTCCTCCATCAGCATGAAATGCAGGGGGTGATCGCCCGCTTGCTCGGATATCCAGCGGATGACCTGCTCGCTGCCGGCCAACAACGTGGCACCGGCCGCGGGCTCCAGGACCGTGATCCTCGGCGCCGTTTCAGAGTGTACGCAGAACGGCTCGGTTTCGGCGCTGACCCACTCGTCGTTGTACTCGAGTGATCCCGCGATGCGCATCGCCTCGCCGTGCGAATCAGGCGGCAGCAACACGGTGAGCCGCCCGTCAATGGCCGGCGCGCGCCCCAGTTCGCACGAGAGATAATGATCACCGCGAAGATGGAAGGTGACGTCTCCCCCCGTCGCATCCGTGGTCCACTCGATCGTGATCGGATCGCCGGCGCGCAGACACACCCCCGGACCCGCCGGCGGGATGATCGAGAGCGCAAGGTGCGGCAAGGGGTTCAGCGCAAAATCAATGCCCGTGACAGAAGCGTCGGGCAGGACAACAACCTGGGTTCCGTCCGGCAGGTCGAAATCGCTCCGCCCGGCGGGGATATCCCGGTACAGTTCGCACTGGTACGCCCTTCTCTCAGTGCCCGACGGGGGGCACACCGTGACGAGGTATTCTTCCGGAGGCAGGGCGCCGATCGCGTATGTTCCGTCCGCCTTGGTCGTACCCTGGGCGATCCACTCGACGCCGGGCCTCATCTGGACAATGTTCACCTCGGCATCGGCGACAGGCTCGCCCGTGTCCTGCTTTGTCACGAGGCCGGAGATTACCCCGCCGAGCACCACGCGGAAATCAATGTTGCGGGCCAAGGTCCCCGCCGCCACATCGATCCTTGTCGCGCGGGTCTCATTGTCCCACTGCCAGTTGTCCCCGATCAGGCCGTCGTACGTGTTGACGCAATCAATGCCCGCCGCACGGCCCACCACCTCCGCACGATACCGCCCCGGCCGTACGCCGTAGAAGCCGTAACGGCCGTCGGCCGCCGTCGTCGTCCGGTCGGCGTAGTACCCGTCGTCGTCGTTGATCAGCGTCACGGTCATGCCGGCGAGCGGTTCGCCGGTGGCCGCGAGCGTAGCGCGGCCCTCGATCGCGCCGCCGATGGTGCGCAGGCGGAAATCGATGCCCTCGACATCGCCGGTCGTCGGGTCCACCGCCGGCAGGTCGTAGTAGTCCTGGCGCGAGGCAATCGCGCCGTTCCGCCGGTCGTAGCAGACCGGGATGTAGAACGGTCCGGCCGCGCCGCCGCGGGCCTCGACGTTGCACAGCTCCGGCACGGCCAGCGCGAGGTCGTACCGCCCGTCGGCATCGGTGGCGACATCCGCGAGCTTCACGGTCGGCCAATGCCAACGGTAGGCGGCGACGACGGCCCCGGCCACCGGCAACCCATCGGGCCCGGTCACCTGCCCGCGGATGTGACCGGCCTCTGCGCGGGCGTCCGTAGCGGCCGCAACCACCGCAATGGCGACGAGGGCGGCAACGCCAACGGCGTTTCGGGTTTTGGGGTGCAGGCTTCCAGCCTGCGGCCCGATGCAGGCAAGATGCCTGCACCACAAAGAGGCCGCCCAACTGCGATCGGCACTGGGCCGTGGGGTACGACTGGGCATGACAGTCTCCTTCGTGTCTTGCGGTGTGCAGACCACGCGGCCCGGGCGGAACCAGGCATGACGCCTGCGGCCACGGCTTTCAATCCAACTGTATTATCGGCACTGTGGTCCGATCGGCTGGAGCCGAATCGGCGTGCGGCAACGTCGGCGGGTCATTCCTCGGTGACGAGGCACACGTCCTGCACGGAGTGGCCGCACTGGGCGGCGACGGGGATGACGGCGTAAGGTTCCCTTGGCGAATCGGGACGCCAGCAGATCAGGCGGTCCCGCAGGTCGCCGATGGCGACGAACACATCTCCCGCGACGGCGCAACGCCGAACACCGGGCCCCCCGGTTTCGTATCGGCACGTGAACGCGTCGCCCACAACCATCGCCTGCAGCGCCGGTGTCCCGCGCTCCGCAAAGACGAGCTGCGGCACGCCGCCGGCCGAAACACACTGGAGCCCCTCGATGGGCGAGCCGTCGCCGCGCCGAATGCACGATCCTTCGGCCGATCCGTCGAGCGGCCAGCGCCAGAGGTCGCCGATCTCGTTCCCGGCGAAGACGTGGCCTTCCGCCGCGTGGATGGCCGTAATCCGCGCGATGCTGCCCGTCAGCCGATGGACGGCGGTCGGCGTCAACGAATCGACGGGCACCACGATGACATTCTCGTCCAGCGTGAACACCAGTCGCCCGCCGACCACCTGGGCCCCGCGGACGGCCCGCGCCCGGCGCGTCATGCCGGCCAGCGGAAACGCGGCCTGCCCGGCCGTGTCCCAGGCGATCAGCCCGGCCTCCGAGTGTGTCCCGAACAGGTGGCCGCCCCAGGCGGCGACCGCGTTCACGCCGCCGCGAAACTCCCGGCCCGGCGGGGGCTCGAACGCATATGTGGACTGCACTTTCAGATCGTCCACGCCGACGACGTACGCGCCGTGCGCCGCCCCGACGAGCAGCATCGGCCGCCGCCCGAACCGGTAGGGCCGCGCCGACCGAAGCGGCCCGGGCGAACCGTCGATCCGCACGCGGCGGCCCGGGGCGTCCGGCAGGGCCGGGTCGAAGCAGAGAAGTTCGCTCCCGGCGACCGCGACGACCCAGTGCGTCCGGGCCTCGCACGGCAGAAGCGTCCAGAGGGCGTCGTAGACCGGGGCGCGCTGCGTCTCGGGCAGTGCGCGGATCAGGTCGCCCAGGGCGCTCGCCGGCGTCTTCGCGGCGAGCGTTTCGAGTTGCTGCAGCGGCGGCTCAAGGTGCGTCCATTGCCTGGCACGGGCGCGCCGAATCGCTTCTTCGATCCGGCCCCTGGCGTCGCGGTGTCGCGCGAGCGACTCCCGCTCCCGCCGGGCCTGCCGATACGCCTCCGACTCGAACGTCACCGTCGGCGGCTGATGAAAGACAAGCCCGGCGGCGAAAAGCATGGGCCTGAGGCGTTCGCGCAGCAGGGCCGTGATCGCCTCCCGATCCTTGCCGTCCAGAAGGTCGCCCGCCGTCCGTTTCTCGCCGAATTCCATCATCACCCGCCGGCATTGCCAGCCGAGGTAGCGGGCCAGCGTGCGGACCTCCGCGCGGTCTGCGTCGCCGACAATCGTCCGCCGGAACGACTTGAGGTCGCCCGGCTCGCCGAGGAGGCGGAGCACGAGCCGCGCGCACGCGACGCACGGATAGCCGTCCGTGGACGGCACCTGCTCCTCGAGGATCTCGACCGTGATGGGTTCGGCGCGCGCAAAGAGGACATCGACCACCCCCTCGGCCTCCACCAGGCTTCCGGGCGGGTGGACGGTCGATTCGCCTCCGGTCCGGTTCGCCAGCGCGATCCAGCCGTGAGGCACCACGAACGAGCGCGTCAGCAGACCGAAGACACGGTCGGCCGGAAACGCGGCGGCCACGCGCTCCGCGTCAATGCGCAGTCCCCCCACGTCCGCTCGCGTGTCGTGCATCCTGGTCACGCACGCTATTGTAACACAGAAGGCGGGCCCTGGTTGCAGTCCGCCTCCGTCCGGTGGCGCGGCCTGCCGGCCTGGCCGGGCCGGTCCGTCCCGCCGCGCCGGAAATCGGCCGGGCCCCGGGCCGCCGGCCTTCCGGACGGTCGGCGAAAACGGGGGGCCCCGGGGCCGACGACGGCGTCCGCCGGCTCCGGGGCCCTCGAAGAGTCACTCGCCATCCGGGCGTCCGTGTCAGGTGGCGCGGGTCACGACGAACTCGCCGTACTCGTCGCCGCACTCGATGCCCTTCGTCTGCTTGCAGGTAAACGTGCGCATCCCCGTCTTGCCCGTCGGGTCGTACTTCCCGCCGTACGCGAGGTCCATGAACGCCGCGCACACGCCGCGCAGCATGTACGCGCTCGGCTTGGTCGAACTGCCGTACGAGACGACGTCCGACTCGTAGTAGTCGTACGCGCGGACCACCATCTTCTCGTTCGGCACCAGTTCGACGACCTCGCTCTTGGCCCAGCCCCACGCCGTGAAGACGGCGAACGCCCCGTGGAGCACGTCCTCCGGGGCCTTCTGGATCATCGGCGCGACGACCGACTTCCACTCCTCGGATGTGATGATGCCGTATCCGGTGTGGTAGCCGCACTCGTGAGCCGCGTTGACCAGCAGGAACTCGGCGGCCTCGAGGGCGTCCGGCCCGACGCCGCGCGTCAGCCGTTCGGCGAAACGGTTCCAGAACTTCGCCGGGAGCTGGTTGACGAAGACGCCGAACCCGGGGATGAGCCCCTGCTCGTTGCCGACGACCTTGACCTGCGACAGGGAATTGATGATCCGTGATCGATCGATAGCCATAGCTGGCGTCTCCTTTCTAGTTGGCGACCACCTGGAATACGGACCGCTTGGCCCCCGATACGATGCACTGCGTCTCGGTCGCGGTGAAGGTCCGCGGCGGCTGGCCAAAGACCGCCGAGAACATGCCCGCGATGTACCCGCACGTGAAGAAGTTGACGGGCTCGTTGCGCTTGCCCCACTTCTTGATCCAGCCCTCGTCGATGTGCGAGTGCGTCAGCTCCACCTCGCCGCCGTCTGCGCCGGCGCAGAGAACCTTCATCTGCCCCATGCCGCACGCGGCGTAGTACTGCTCGGCAATCGTGATCCGGTCGGAGATGTCCGTGATCTCGTGCTTCCTGTAGTAGGCGGACAGGACTTCCCCGAACGTGTCTTCGGCCGTCTCCGCGAGCAGCTTCTTGCCGTCCAGCATGCCGCAGTCTTCCGCCAACTGTGTGTACAGCGTGGCGTAGTGGTGGCAGTGCAGAACGGACGTCTCGCCGTTCAGGTAGTGCCGGCATGTCTTCGCGTCGAACCGGTGGTCGAGCACAAGCTCCACAGCTTCCATAACTGGCATATTCGGTCTCCTTTCTACGCCGGTGCGTCCTGACCGGTGATCTTCTTGATGGCGTCTTTGAATTTCGCAATGTTGTCCGGTGAGTCCGGCAACTCCGCCGCCTTCGTCGACGGCACGTTCGTCATCATCGCCAGACGCATCTGCGCGACGGCGCCGCCGTTGGCCTTGACGAACTCATAGTACTTCATCAACTGTTGGGCCATAAGTCGGTCTCCTTCATCTCAGACACTCCTTCAACAGAAACGGTCGTTCGTTGTCTCGTCGCTCGCCTCGTCGAACAGGGCCTCGAAGGCCCGCTGAATCACCTCCCTCTCGGGTGCCGCCAGGATCACCCGGCATTCGCAGTCGCCCTCGACCCCCTTGGCCTGCCAGCCGCCCCGGCCGCGCAGCCGGAAAAACGGGCGCGGAAAGTCGGGGAAGTAGTCCACGTCGCCCAGGCGACGCAGACCCAGGATCAACGCGCGCGTCCACGGCTCGTCGAACCGGTAGCCGTAGACCATGCTGCCGTCGAAGCAGTCCTCGATCTTGTGAACATCCACGATTCTCACGCGGCCAGCCTTCGGACGGCCGCCACGGCCGTCTCAATCTCTTCGTCCGTCGTGAAGCCCGATACACTGAACCGCACGGTCCCCTCCGGCGCGCTCCCGATGGCGTCGTGGATCAGCGGCGCGCAGTGCAGGCCCGTGCGGCAGATGACACCGAAGCTCTCCGCCAGGACGTAGCCCGTTTCCTCCACCTTCCACCCGTCCACCCGGAACGAAACGATTCCCACCCGGGCCGCCGTGTCGTCGTCGTCGAAGATCCGCACGCCCGGAATCGCCCGCAACTCGCCGCGAAGACGACGCGCGGCCCCGTCCGCCCGCCGGCGATGCTCCGCCCCCTCCGCCTCGTGCCACCGCAGCGCCGCCGCCAGGCCCGCCAGGCCCGGCACGTTCGGCGTGCCGGCCTCCAGCCGCGTCGGCATCTCCGGCGGCTGCAACTCCAGGTCGCTCCGCACGCCCGTCCCGCCGACCAGAACCGGCTGAAGCTCCACGTCGGGCGATACGTACAGTCCGCCCGTGCCGGCCGGGCCGTGCAGGCCCTTATGCCCGGTGAACGCGACCAGATCCGCGCCCAGCTCGCGCGGCCGCACCGGGACGTGTCCCAGCGACTGCGAGGCGTCGAGCAGCGTCACGGCGCCCGCGGCCTTCGCCCGCGAGAAAGCGGGTTGCACATCGTTCACGCGCCCCGTCACGTTCGAGGCGTGCGACATCGCCAGCAGCGCGGGCCGTCCGGCCAGTGCCCGATCCAGCGCGCGGCCGTCGATCTTCCCGTCCGAATCGAGCCCGATCACGGTCACCGTGATTCCACGGCGTTTCTTCAGGTGGTTCAGCGGGCGCAGCACCGAGTTGTGTTCGGTGATCGTCGTCACCACGCCGGCCCCGGGCGGCAGCTCGAGTCCGAGGATCGCCAGATTGATCGCGTGCGTCGCGTGCATCGTCAGGACGATACGGCGAAAGTCATCGACCCCCAGCAACTCGCCGAGTCTCCGCCGGCACTCGGTCAGCGCGTCGGCCGACCGATCGACCGAGCGGCCCGGATGGAAGGGCGGCGTTTCGAGCGCTGCGCGGATCGCCTCCGTCACGCACGGAGGCTTCGGCCACCCCGTCGCGGCGTTGTTCAGGTAGATCGCGCGGTCGCGGGTGCTCATGTCTCTGGAGCAACCTCGTGCGCGGGCGGTTCGCGTCGTCGTCGGATGCGGTGCCGGCGGCCCGGCCCGTGCTTCTCACGCGCCGATCCGATGCGGCGATGTCCGGCCCGCTATGTGGACAGCGATACCCCGAACGCGTGCAAGCTTGCCCGGTGGGTCTATCGGTCAGGCATCATTCCGCCTTGAGGGGGCGCAAAGACGGCGGTCCGGGTCAGCGGCGGACGCGCAGCGCAAGCAAGCGGGCAGGCCCGCCCGTTCGGCGGACCTGCCCGCGGTCGTCTCGTTGCCTGCGGAACCGTCCGATAGTCCGCCGGCGTCTACAGGTTCATCTGCAGCCGGAGGCCCCAGACGAGCGAGACGTCGTTGTCATCGTTCCCGCCGGGCATCATGATAATCTGCAGGTCGGGCGTCAGGTGCAGCCATGGGAGGATCTCAAAATTGTAGTAGCACTCGATGCCGCTCTCCTGCACGGCGACGGGCCGCAACCGGTCGCTCACGTCGCAGAGGTAATAGGCGACGCCGTACTGGTCCTTCGCCCGCGTCGGGATCAGGCCCTTGCCCCCGGCGCCGATCGAGTAGAAGCTCTCGATGGCGTTCACGTCGTCGCGGGCCCAGCCGAACCGGCCGAACAGGCCGAAGCCCTGCGTCGGGTCGTCGGCCTTCGTGTAGAGATACTGGTCGAAGTTGTAGAAGACCATGATGTTGTCGTCGGACGAGCTGAACGGCAGCAGCGGCGTCATCTTGTTGAAGAGCTTCGGCCCCACCAGCTTCAGCAGCGTCGGCCCCAGCTCCTTGAACGGCGAGATCGGCGTCAGGTACTGCATGTTCTCGCAGCTCCAGACGAAGCCGACGCGCTGGTGTCCGACCTGCCCGAACGGCTTGATCGTGAAGTCCCACTCGTGGATCACTGTGGTGTTCGTGTCGCCGTGGAACGCCGTGTCGAACCCTGTGTGGGTGGCGCTGCCGTCCGTATCAACAATGGCCGTGCGCAGTGACCACCAGTCTGTCGGGTTTACGATGAAGCCCGCGCCCATCGTCGTGTAGTGGATGAAGTTGCCGATGAGCGGGTTGTTGCGGAACGCGAGATTCATGAACTGCTCTTGTTCTTTGTTCGCGAACTCGTTCGTGTCGAACGCCCGCGTGCCGTCGAGCTTGCCGCCCAGGAAGATCAGCTTGCCGTCGAAGAGCACCTGCTGATAGAAGAACTCCGACAGCGTGATGATGCCGCCGTCGTCGGAGCCGGGGAAGTAGTTGTCCAGGTTGACCGGCATCATCGCGCCCACCTTGGGCTGAATGCCGTAGCCGCCCCACTTGGTATCCGCGAGGAATATGAACTGCCCGCCGGGCCACAGGCCCATCTTGCCCGTGTCCAGCGTCAGCTCCATCGTCGTCGAGCCCGTGTACCGGAACGCGTTGGTCGTGTCCGCGCCGCCGTGCGCGTTGTTCTGGATTGCCTGCGTGACATCGAGCTTGAACGCGATGCCCTTCTCCTCCAGGGCCGTCCGCGCGCCGCCCCAGTCGCCCGTCATCTTGTTCTGATGCCAGAAATCGCTCGGCTCCGGCGCCGCCGGCTGCGTCGTCTGTGCCAGGGCCGTCGATGCCAGCAGGGCAACCGTCAGGGAAGACAGAACAAGCCGCATGATCGGATCTCCAGAAAAGAAAACCCAGACTCCGCGCCCCCCGGCCCCGCGCCAGGACCAGGCTGGACGCAATCGCACCGGGCGCATCGCCGGATGCGCCACATGCCTCTTATCGGACAATCGCCCGTTTGTCAAGAGCCAAACCCCATTCCGGTGCATGGCCGTATTGGCGAAGGGGGTCAGAAACCTTTGGCGGACAGGCAGAACGCCGTGTTCAAGGGGACTGGACGCCCTGACGCATTTAGCCCAGGACAGGAAAGGTTCCTGACCCCCTCCCTGCACGCAGGAAGGGCCATGCGCCCGTCCAGTTCCGGCCACGGGTTACACCCACAGCCGCGGCCTGCAACTCTTGGCCCCCTCCGCTTGTCATGGACTTGCAAGGCCAGAAGGTGATAACCTATTACGAAATATGAAATTGCGCGCTCTTTGCGCCTGCGACACTGAATTCCGGCCGTCCGGCTGCGGCAGGCCCCCTTCCGCGGGGTATCAGGTGTAATACGGAAAGGTGGAACAGACGTGGCCCCAGGCAATCCAGATGGAACCGTGTCCGGCGGACCCCAGGGCGGCATCGGCCGCTTGCTGCATACCGCCATCGCTACCGAGGCCTCGGACCTGCACCTTGTCACGGCCTACCCGCCGATGCTCCGCGTGAACGGCCTCCTGCGGCCGCTCGATCAGCCGCCAATGACGAGCGACGCGATCGCCGATATGGCGCGGCAGGTTTGCCCGCCGCCCGCCTGGCAGCGGTTTGAGCGGGACAAGAACTGCGACTTTTCCTTCGGCCTCGACTGCCGCGGCAGGTCCGAGCGGTTCCGCGTGAATCTCTTCCAGCACCAGGGGCAGATGGGCGTCTGCTTCCGGCACATTCCCAGCGAGATCCCCTCGCTCGAGTGGGCCGGCTTCCCGGTCGACGTCGCCGAGCGGATCCTGAATCTCCGCAACGGCCTCGTGCTCTTCACCGGCATTACGGGCTCCGGCAAGACGACGTCGATGGCCATCCTCGTCCGGCTGCTCAGCGAGCGGGTCACGCGGCGCATCATCACGATCGAGGAGCCGATCGAGTATGTCTTCCCGCGGGCGGGCGGTTCGGTGATCACGCAGCGCGAGGTCGGCGTCGATGTCGCCAGCTTCTTCGACGGGCTCAAGTACGGCCTCCGGCAGGATCCCGACGTGATCCTCGTCGGCGAGATCCGCGATCGCGACACGGCCCAGATCGCCCTCAGCGCGGCCGAGACGGGGCACCTCATCTTCGCCACCGTTCACACGCTCGACACCAAGGGCGCCATCAGCCGCATCGCCGATCTCTTCCCCTCCGACGGGCAGGACGCCGTGCGGTCCCAGCTCTCGCTGAGCCTGCGTTGCGTCATCAGCCAGCACCTGCTGCCGAACGCACAGGAAAACGAACGGCGGGTGCTCGCCATGGAGGTCCTCGTCAACAACTACCCCATCGCCAGCGCGATCCGCAGCGGAAAGATCGAGGCGATCGCCTCGGCCCTGCAGACCGGCCGGCGCGACGGCATGATGACGCTCGACGACAGCCTGCGCCGGCTCCTGCACGCCGGGCGGATCACGCGCGAGACAGCCCGCCGATACGCCTCGGACCCCGACTCGATGGCCTGATCGTCGGCGGGGGATTGACATTGCCGGTCCGGGCGCGTACTTCATTGCGTCTTGAAACTCGGCCTTCGGGGGTTTTCCATGAGCGGGTTGAACGTTCGTAAAGACGCGTGTGAGCTGGACTTCCTGGCGCTCGGGGCCGTCGTCCACCGGCTGGACCCCGGCGTGATCCCCTTCCGCAAGGCGCGGTCGGCGGACATCCACGTCTCGGGCGGCGAGTACAACGTCGCGGCGAGCCTGTCCGACTGCTTCGGCCTCCGCACGGGCATCGCCACCGCGATGGTCCGGTACGGCATCGGCGAGCTGGTCCAGGGCCGCGTCCGCGAGACCGGCGTGACGCCGTTCTACAAGTGGTTCGAGCACGACGGCGTCCGCGGGCCCAACATCGCGACCGTCTACAGCGACCGCGGCTGCGGCGTCCGGCCGCCCGTGGTCTTCTACAACCGGTCGAACGAGGCCGGGGCCATGCTCAAGCCCGGCGACTTCGACTGGGCCGCCATCTTCGGCCGCGGCGTCCGCTGGTTCCACTCGGGCGGCATCTTCGCCGCCCTGTCCGAAACGACCTCGGAGCTGATTCTCGAAGCCATGCAGGCGGCGAAGAAGGCGGGCGCCGTCAACTCCTTCGACCTGAACTACCGGGCCAAACTCTGGGCCCCGATCGGCGGCCTTGAAAAGGCCCAGAAGACCCTCCGGCGGATCGTCGGCAACGTCGATGCCCTCATCGGCAACGAGGAGGATCTCCAGAAGGGCCTCGGGATTCCCGGCCCCGAGGTCGCGGCGGCCGCGAAGTCCAAGCTCGACGCCGAGGCGTTCTTCCAGATGATCGAACGCGTCGTCCAGCAGTTCCCGAACATCAAGATGGTGGCGACCACGCTCCGCGAGGTTCACTCGACCAACCGGCACGACTGGAAGGCGGTGCTCTGGCTCGACGGCAGGCGGTTCATCAGCCCGACGTGCCAGCTCGACGTACTCGACCGCATCGGCGGCGGCGATGGCTTCGCCGCCGGCCTGATCTACGGTCTGCTGACCGGCCGCGAACCGGAAGAGGCGCTCAAACTCGGCTGGGCGCACGGGGCGCTGCTGACCACGTTCCCCGGCGACGTGACCATGGCCCGCGCCGACGAGGTCGAGGCCTTCGCCGCGGGCGGCTCGGCGCGCGTGCAGCGGTAACGGCGGCCCGCCGCGGGGCGCCCGGTTGACGGCCTTCTCCCGCGAGGGGACCATGGCCGGCTGCCTCGCGCCCCGGCGACAGGGGGTGGTGTTTGAGGCCATGGGTGTTCCGATGAGCGCTGTCTTTGCGTGGTTCGTCGTCGCCTCCGGTTTCCGGTTCCCCGAGGGGCCCGTCTGGGGGCCGGACGGCAAGCTCTACCTCAGTTCCTGCCAGACGCCCGCCGTCTGCCGCGTCGACGCGAAGGACAAGTGGGTCCCGTGGCACAACGTCGGCTGCAACGGCCTCGCGTTCGACGCCGACGGCGACCTGATCGTCTGCAACCCCGACGCTGCCGCCAGGCCGCGGCGCCCGCGACTCCTCCGGATCGACAGGAACGGCAAGGAGCACGTCCTCGCCGACCGGTTCGACGGCCAGCCGCTCAACGGTCCCAACGACCTGACGATTGCCGCCGACGGCACCATCTACTTCACCGACCCCTGCGACGACGCCGCGCACTACGAGAAGGGCGCCGTCTACCGTTTGGCGAAGAACGGCAGGCTCGACCGCGTCGCCCTCGGCCTGCACTACCCCAACGGCATCGAGTTGCGGCCCGACGGCACGGCGCTTCTGGTCGCCTCGACGGTTCACAAGGCCATCCTTCAGATCGAACTCGGCCGCCCCGGCCGGCCGGCCGAGCCGAAGCTCTGGTGCGATCTCAAGCCGCTCGGCGAGCAGGTCGGCCCCGACGGCATGTGCTACGATGAGAACGGAAACCTGTACGTCGCCGTCTTCGGCGCGTCCGCGGTCGTGAAGATCGACCCCGCCGGCAGGATCGCCGAACGCCTCAAGACGCCCGGCCGGAACCCGACGAACTGCTGCTTCGGCGGCAGGGACTTCAAGACCCTTTATGCGACGGAGACAGAGCGGAATGAGTTGCTGGCGGCGGAGATGCCCGTGGCGGGCCTCCGCCCGGCGTGGGAGCGGATGCCCACGACGCGGCCGGCGCGGAAACCCTGACGGCGAGCGGGCCGCCTGTGTGCCCGCCCGACGCACAACACGGGAAGACACATGATTCTGGACGCCCTGGAGCACTCGCAGCGGTACGAAGGGTTGAACCCCGGCTTCCGCGCCGCTTTTGCGTTCCTCAAGCAGGCAAACCTTGCGCGGTTGCCCCACGGCCGCCACGAGATCGACGGCGACCGCGTCTTTGCCCTCATCGAGAGCGGACCCCAGGTCGGCCGCGAGGCGGCGCGGCTCGAGGCCCATCGGCGATACATCGATGTTCGCTACATCATCGACGGCACCGACGAGGTCGGCTGGCAGCGCACCGAGCTGTGCAAGACGCCCGACGGGCCCTACAACGAAAAGGCCGACCTCGGTTTCTTCGCCGACAGACCCGTCGCGTGGACCACCCTGCCGCCCGGCACCTTCGCCATCTACTTCCCCGAGGATGCCCACGCCCCCCTCGGCGGCCACGGCACGCTCTGCAAGGTCGTCGTCAAGGTCGCCGTATGAGCCGATGCCCGGCGACCTCCGCCCAGCGCCGTTCTCGCGGATCCGCCCCCGGGGGGTGACCATGGACCTGGCCGAATACAACGACCTCTATCGCCGCACGCTCCTCGACGACGTCATCCCCTGGTGGCTGCGGCACGCGATCGACCCCGACGGCGGCATCAACACGTGCATCCAGGACGATGGGCGGGTCGTCAGCCGCGACCGCTGGAACTGGTCGCAGTGGCGGGCCGTCTGGGTGTTCAGCAAGCTTTACAACGCGATCGAACCGCGGCCGGAGTGGCTGCGGGCGGCGCAGGGAATCCACGACTTCGTCACCGCGCACGGCCCCCTGCCCGACGGCCACTGGCCGCTCCTGCTCGACGGCGACGGCGCCGTCCGGCGCGGCTTCGAGAGCATCTACGTGGACGGCTTCGCGATCTACGGCCTGACCGAGCTGTGGCACGCTACGCGCGACGACCGCTGCCTCGAGCGGGCACGGCGGACGTTCGAGGCGGCCGAGCGGGCCCTCAACGGCCCGCTGCCCCCGCCCGCCTGGCCGTACCGGATCGAGCCGGGCCGCATGGCCCACGGCGTGAGCATGATCTTCTCGCTGGCCTGCCACGAGCTGGCCAGGGCCACCGGCGATCCCCGCGTTGCCGCCGCCGCCGAGGTCCACCATCGCCGCGTGCTCGATACGTTCTATCGCAAGGATCGAAACATCGTGCTGGAATGGCTCATGCGGGACGGCGGCGAGGCGCCTCCGCCGGACGGCACCGTCTGCCTGCCGGGCCATGCGATCGAGTCGATGTGGTTCCAGATCCACATCGCCCGCGACCGCGGCGACCGCGCGGCGATCGACCGGGCCGTGGAGGCGATCCGCGTGCACCTCGAGCGCGGCTGGGACCCGGAGTACGGCGGGCTGTTCCTCGCGATCGACGCGGACGGCCGCGAACCGGTGGCGTGGGCGCACGCCGACAAGAAGCTCTGGTGGCAGCACACCGAGGCCCTGTATGCCACGCTCCTCGCCTACGAGTGGTGCCGGCAGCCGTGGTGCCTCGAGTGGCACGAGCGGATCCGCCAATGGAGCTATGCACACTACCCCGTGCCGATGCACGGCGAGTGGCGACAGAAGCTCGACCGCCGGGGCCGCGAGGTCGCCGAAACGCTCGTTCTGCCCGTCAAGGACCCCTTCCATCTGCCGCGGGCGCTGATCTACTGTGTGGACGTCCTGAATCGGCTGGTGTCATCATGACCGGATCGCGAAAACGCTTCTTCCAGACGCTGCGGCACGAACGTCCCGACCGGGTCCCGGTGGACCTCTGGGCGCGGCCGGAGGTGGTCCGCCAGTTGCGGGAGCGCCTGGGCACCGAGGATGTCGAATCGGCCCTGGGCGTGGACTTTGCCAACGTCAGCGTGACCGAGCATGTTCCCGCCTTCGAGCGGCGCGCCGCCGAGCCGAAGGGCGGCGACTGGCCCGGAGCGAACGGACGCTACCTCTGGCACGACGACCGCACTTTCGAGGATGCCTGGGGCGTCGTGCGGCGGGTCGGCGAGGATGGAAAGCTCGTCGAGTGGGTCCGCGGCCCCTTCGTCGATGCGCCGGATCCCGATGCGTTCGACTGGCCCGATACGAGCACGCTGGAGGCGCCGGCGGGCGTCGCCGGCCCCGTCGCGAAATGGAAGGCGGCCGACCGCGTCGTCTGTGCCGAGGTCGTGATGCCCTTCAAGCGGGCGTGGCACATGCGCGGGCTCGAGAACCTCCTGTGCGACATGATCGCCGAACCCGCGTTCGTCGAGACCCTGTACGACCGCATCTACGCCTTCGAGACCGCCCGCGCCGTGCGCTGCGCCGAGGCCGGCGTCGATTGCATCAAGGTCGTCGGCGATATCGCCATGGAAGACCGCCTGCTCTTTGCGCCGGACCTGTTTCGCCGGTTCGACGTGCCGCGGCTCCGAAGCCTCATCCAGGCCGCACGGCGGGCCGCGCCCGACGTCGTCCTGTTCTACCACTCCGACGGCGACATCTCCGCCGCCATGGACGACCTGATCGCCGTCGGGTTCGACATCATCAACCCCATCCAGCCCGAGTGCATGGACCCGTACGAGGTCAAACGCCGCTGGGGCGACCGGATCACGATGTGGGGCACGATCAGCGTCCGCACCACGCTGCCGCAGGGCCCGCCCGAGTCGGTCCGGGCCGTCGTCCGCGAGCGGATCGCCCGGTGCGGGGCCGACGGCGGCCTGGTCATCGCGCCCGCCAACGTGATCATGTACGACACCCCGGTCGAAAACGTCGTGGCGCTCTACGAGGCGGCCAATTCCACGCGTCCCGCTTGACGATCGCCGCAGGCGCGCCAATAATACCCCGGCCGTCGGAATGGCCATGATTGCGTCCGTGAAACCCTTAGCCAGACATGAGGTGCAACATGCCGTTGGTAACGTCCCCCGCCCCTACGTTTAACGCCAAGGCCGTCGTCGGAAAAGAGATCGTGGACCTGACGTGGGACCAGATCCACGAGAAGAAGTGGCTCGTCCTCTTCTTCTACCCGCTCGACTTCACGTTCGTCTGCCCGACGGAAATCATCGCGTTCAGCGATGCGGCCGGGAAGTTCCAGGAACTCGGCGCCAAGGTCGCCGCCGTTTCCGTGGACAGCCACTACACCCACCTCGCGTGGGTCAACACGCCCCGCAAGGACGGCGGGCTCGGCCCGGTCAGCTTCCCGCTGATCGCCGACCTGTCGAAGGAAATCGCCCGTGCATACGACGTTCTGCTTGCCGGCGGCATCGCCCTCCGCGGCCTGTTCATCATCGACCCGAAGGGCATCGTCCGCCACGCGACGATCAACGACCTGCCCGTCGGGCGGAGCGTCGACGAGGTGATCCGCGTGATCCAGGCCTTCCAGTACGTCGAGAAGCACGGCGAGGTCTGCCCGGCCAACTGGAAGCCCGGCGCCGACACGATGAAGCCGGACCCCGTCGGGTCGAAGAAGTACTTCGCCGCGCACGGATGAGCAGCAACGCGCACGGGTTCCTGCGCAGCACGGGCATCCTGCCCGTGACTTCACGGCCTTGAAGGCCGTGCCACGGGTGCGGTTGGGGTGAAGGTTTCCAGCCTGCGTCGGTGCCGCGAGGCCGGCTGCCCCCCGGCGCGGCATCCGCCGGGTATGCTGTATGCGTCTCGACCTGAACGCGTTCTTCGGGCAGTGGCAGTTCTGGCCGCTGCGACACCCGGCGCCGGATGACGTCCTGCGCCTGATGGACCGCCATGGGATCGACCGCGCCGCGATCGCCTCGCTTCGCGGGCTCTACGGCGAACGTCGGGCGGCCAATGCCGAGACGCTGGCCGCCGCCGGGGCCCACCCGGACCGCTTCATCCCCGTCGCCGTCATCAGCCCCATGAGACCGAGGGCGGAGGAGCCTCCCGGCGCGCAGCGGCCCGGAGGGCGCTCCGCACAGGAGGCTCCGGCCCTCAGCGCCGCCGCCGAGGTCCGCTCGCTCGCCGAGCAGGGCTTCCGCGCCCTGCGGTTGTACCCGCTGCTGCACGGGTATCGCCTGCACGACCCCTTCGCCGACGAGGTGTGCGAGGCGGCGGCCGAGCGGCGTCTGCCGGTGATCGTCTGCACCCGGCCGATGATGAACTTCCGCTTTGCCACGGTCCCGATCGAGGAGGTCGGCGCCCTGGCCGGCCGGCACCCGAAGACGCCGTTCATCCTGAGCGGCCCGAACTACCTGACCGAGTCCCGCGCCGCCGTCCTCGTGATGGGGCAGTGCCCGAACGTCGCGATCGAGATCACGTGCATGCAGGGCATGGACGCCCTGGGCCGCATGGTCGAGACGGTCGGCCCCGACCGCGTCCTCTTCGGCACCGGCATGCCGCTGCACTACCCCGCCTGCAACGTCGCGAAGCTCGTCCACGCCAGGGTGCCGGAGTCCGTCCGCGAGGCCGTCGGCGGCGGAAACGCGAAATCGCTCCTGTGCCTGTAATCGCCGCCGCCCCTTCGCGCCCCGCCTCCAGGGCATCCATGGAACGCCGGGGCGTTTTCGCGTAGACTCTGGCCCCGATCCGCCGGCGACGGGGCCTGCCGCCGGCCGGCGGCGCCGGGGAGCCTCGGAAACGATCCATGCCAAAACGCGACGACGTCAGGAAGGTGCTCATTGTCGGCTCCGGGCCGATTGTCATCGGCCAGGGCTGCGAGTTTGACTACTCGGGGACGCAGGCCTGCAAGGCCCTCCGCGAGGAAGGGATCCGGATCGTCCTGCTGAACAGCAATCCGGCGACGATCATGACCGACCCCGAGTTCGCCGACCGCACCTACATCGAGCCCATCACCCCCGAGGCAATCGACAAGGTTCTCGCCCGCGAGGCCGCCTCGGGCGACCCCGTGGACTCGCTCCTGCCGACGCTCGGCGGGCAGACGGGGCTCAACTGCGCCGTCGAGGCCGCCGACGCGGGCATCCTCGCCCGGCACAACTGCAAGCTCATCGGCGCCAGCCGCGACGCCATCCACAAGGCCGAGGACCGCACCGAGTTCAAGAACGCGATGATCCGGATCGGCCTCGACGTCCCGCGGTCCGGCGTGGCGCACACCTGGGAGGAGGCCCAGGCGATCGTCCGGGACATCGGCCTGCCCGTCTGCATCCGGCCGGCCTACACGCTCGGCGGCACCGGCGGCGGCTTCGCCAACACGCCCCAGGAGTTTGAAACGATCGCCAGACGCGGCATGGAGTACTCCCGCGTCCATGAGATTCTCATCGAGGAAAGCTGCCTCGGCTGGAAGGAGTACGAACTCGAGGTGATGCGCGACCGCGCGGACAACGTGTGCATCATCTGCTCCATCGAAAACTTCGACGCCATGGGCGTGCACACCGGCGACTCGATCACCGTCGCCCCGGCCCAGACCCTGACCGACAAGGAATACCAGCGGATGCGCGACGCCGCCATCGCCATCATCCGCGAGATCGGCGTGGACACGGGGGGCTCGAACATCCAGTTCGCCGTCCACCCGAAGACGGGCCGCATGATCGTCATCGAGATGAACCCGCGTGTTTCCCGCAGCTCGGCCCTCGCCAGCAAGGCGACCGGCTACCCGATCGCGCGGATCGCGGCCAAGCTCGCCCTCGGCTACACGCTCGACGAGATCCCCAACGACATCACGAAGAAAACCCCCGCGAGCTTCGAGCCCACCATCGACTACTGCGTGGTCAAGATCCCGCGGTGGACGTTCGAGAAGTTCCCCGAGGCCGACGAGACGCTCACGACCCAGATGAAGA
>CAZUAI010000010.1:86963-91734 GCA_964617875.1 uncultured Planctomycetales bacterium
CTCGCCCAACCTGACCGTCCAGATGAAGAGCGTCGGCGAGGCCATGAGCATCGGCCGGACCTTCAAGGAGGCCCTGCAGAAGGGCATCCGCTCGATGGAGATCAAGCGCTTCGGTCTCGGCCTCGACGCGAACGACAAGTGGCTTGCCGCCCTCCGCCGCGAGCAGGAGGAAACCGCCGCCGCCATCGCCGCCGCCGCCACGGCCTACGGCTTCAAGCTCTTCTCCTTCGGCGGGTCGCGGCAGGCCGAGGCCCCGGCCGACACCGCCGAGCAGAGCGCGAGGAAATACCCCATTCCCCTGCCCGTCCTCCGCGACAAACTGGCCAAGCCCTGCCAGGGCCGGCTCTACTACGTCCGCTACGCCTTCAAGATGGGCTGGACCGTCGATCAGGTCTACGAGTTGAGCGCGATCGACCCCTGGTTCCTCGAGAACATCCGCGATCTCGTGCGGTTCGAGCAGGATCTCCTCGATCTGACCCGGTCCGGCCCCGAGCACGTCCGCCAGGTGATCGAGTCGGAAGCCGCGGGGTCGCCCCTGACGGGGCGATCGGAGCCGATCCGCCGGCAACTCAGGGATCTCGTCGCCCGCGCCAAGAGCTGGGGCTACTCCGACGTCCAGCTCGCCACAGCCTTCGGCGTGCACCACTCCAGGGTGCGGGCCGCGCGGAAGCGATGGGGCATCGAGCCCGTCTACAAACTCGTGGACACCTGCGCCGCCGAGTTCGAGGCGTACACGCCGTACTATTACTCGTCCTATGAATCGCCCGCGAACGTGGCGGCGCCCGCCAGGACCCCGGCCGCCGTGACCGCCCCGGCGGCGGATCCTGCCGCCGGTTCGTCGCCCGTTCGGGCTTCCGCCCCGCTCGCCCGCGCCCCCGTCGCTTTGGACGACGAAATCCGCGTCAGCGACAAGCCCAAGGTCGTCGTCCTCGGCGGCGGGCCCAACCGTATCGGCCAGGGCATCGAGTTCGATTACTGCTGCGTCCACGCGGTCTTCACCGCCCGCGAGATGGGCTTCGAGACCGTCATGGTCAATTCGAACCCCGAGACCGTCTCCACCGACTACGACACGAGCGACCTGCTCTTCTTCGAGCCGCTCACGCACGAGGACGTCCTGAACATCTGCGAACGCCTGAACGGCCGGCCGCTCTGGAGTGCGGCCTCTCCCGAGGCCGCTTTGAATCTGGAGTGCGGCCTCTCTGAGGCCGCGAGCAGTCGCGAAGACCATGCAGCCTCTGGAGAGGCTGCACTCCATAGGGGCCTCCTCAAGGGCGTCATCGTCCAGTTCGGCGGCCAGACGCCCCTGAATCTGGCCAAGGGCCTCAAGGACGCCGGCGTGCCGATCCTTGGCACGTCGCCCGAGAGCATCCACCTCGCCGAGGACCGCGAAGCCTTCGCCCGCGTGCTGAATGAACTCGGCCTCCGCCAGCCCGAGAACGGCATCGCCTACAGCCTCGACGAGGCCCTGGCCGTCGCGAAGAAGATCGGCTACCCCGTGCTCGTCCGGCCGTCGTACGTGCTCGGCGGCCGGGCCATGCAGAAATGCCACCTCGAGCAGGACCTCGTCAAGTACATGGAAAGCGCGCTCCACGCGACCGACCGCACCGCCACCGTCGGCAAGGAGCACCCCATCCTCATCGACCGCTTCCTCAGCGAGGCGACCGAGGTGGACGTCGATTGCATCAGCGACGGCCGGCGGACCGTCGTCTGCGGCGTCATGGAGCACATCGAGGAGGCCGGCATCCACAGCGGCGACTCGGCCTGTGCCCTCCCGCCGTACTCGCTCTCCCCGGCGATCATCGACGAGATCCGGCAGCAGACCGAGCGCCTCGCGAAGCGACTCGGCGTCTGCGGCCTGATGAACGTGCAGTACGCCGTCAAGGACGACGTCGTCTACGTGCTCGAGGTCAACCCGCGGGCGTCGCGCACCGTGCCGTTCGTCAGCAAGGCGACGGGCGTGCCCTGGGCCAAGCTCGCCACGCAGGTCATGCTCGGCAGGTCGCTCGACGAGGTCATGGCCGCCCGCGGACTGGCCGACGCCCCGTGGCCGCGGCACATCTCCGTCAAGGAGGCCGTCTTCCCGTTCAACAAGTTCCCGGGCGTCGACTGCATCCTCGGCCCCGAGATGCGGAGCACCGGCGAGGTCATGGGCATCGACGCCTCCTTCCCGCTGGCCTTCGCCAAGGCGCAGATGGCCGCCGGCGGGAGCCTGCCGCTCCGGGGAACCGTGCTCATCAGCGTCAACGACCACGACAAGCCCCTGATCGTGCCGATCGCACGCGACTTTGCCGAAATGGGATTCCGCATCATCTCGACCGCGAAGACGCGCGAGGCCCTGCTGGCCGCGGGCGTGGCGGCCGATCCCGTCTCGAAGGTCCAGGACCCCGCCGGCCCCTACCTGGTCGATCTGATCAACACCGGCAAGGTCAACCTGCTGATCAACACGCCGATCTACTGGGGCAGCTCGGCCACGGAAAGCCGCATCCGCTCGGCCGCCGTCATGCACAACATCCCGCTGATCACGACAATCACCGGCGCCCGCGCCGCCGCCCGCGCCATCCGCGCCCTCCGCGCCGGCGAGTGGGACGTAAAGCCGCTGCAGGAGTACATTCGTCAGGAGTCATGAGTCCGGAGTTGCGAGTTGTCGTGCAGTGCGCAGGGCCCCGTGGCGGCCGTCCGGATCTTCAGCGCGCAACGCGGAACGCGCAGTCCATAACTCGTTTTCGATCGCCCGTCGCTTCGGCGGCGGGGCCGGGGAACGCATGAAACGCCCGAAAGAGAGGATACGTATGAAGACATCAAACGCCTGTGTGCCGGCCCTGGGCCTCGTCGTGGGCGGGGCGATCATGTTCTCTGTGGAGGCGGCCGGCAAGGTCACCGTCGAGGGCCTTCGCGTCACCGCCGGCACCGCCACCGTCAAGGCGGTCTTTGACGGGCCGGCGCTGGTCAGCCTCAGGCCGGCCGACGCCGAGACGGAGTTCATCCACGCCACCCGACCGGGTTGCCCGCTCGATGTCTACTTCGTGACGTGGAACATGCTCGGCAAGGACAAGCACGAGACGACGACGGTCAAGGCGTTGTCCGACCAGGCAGCCGTCGTGACGGTAAAGGGAGAGGACAGCACGCGACAGGTGCTGATCACGACGGACGCGGCCACGGGCGACATCTGCGTGACGCCCGGCAGCGTCACGCGGCGGCGCGGCGTGCAGGCCGTGCGATGGACGGTGGGGCTTCACCCGGAGGCGTCGCTCGTGCTGCCGGTCACGAACGGCGTGCGCGTGGATGTCGCGTGTCCCTGGCCGACCGGCGGCCGATATTCCTGGCCGGCGATCTGGAACGCGCAACTCGTCATTGCCGAGCGGGGCGATCGAAGCTGCATGATCCATGCCGAGGACACGGCGATGACATTCAAAGCGATCAACCTCCACCGCGAGGGCGACCGGCGCGAACTCGGTTTCGACACGGAGAATCCGGGGCCGTTGTGGGAGCAGCAGGCCGCCGGGGGCATCACGTGGCGCATCAACACCTACGCGGGCGACTGGAAGGCGCCCGCCCGCCGCTACCGCGACTGGATGACGAAGGCGTACGACCTGCCCGCCCGGCGAGCCGGCCGGCCGGCGTGGGTCAACGGCATCACGCTGGCACAGTGCTGGGCGGCACCGAACCCGGCGATGCTTGATGCCCTGGCCGCCGTGCATCCGCCCGACCAGACGCTGATCCACCTGTCGGACTGGCGGACGGACCGCTACGACATCAACTACCCGGAGTACACGCCACGGCCGGAGGTCGTGACGTACATGAAGAAGGCGCGGCAGATGGGTTTCCACGTGATGCCCCATTTCAACTACTTCGCGGTCTACTACAAGCACCCGTTCTTCCTGGAAGTTCGCGACTTCCAGCTGCGCGAGCCGCGCATCAACGAACCGATGGGCTGGCACTGGCCGCCGGAGACGCACGACTACACGCGCATGGGCTACATCCACCCGGGCCTGAGCCTCTGGCGACGGAAGCTGATCGACGTCGTGCTGGGGGCGTGCGATCCGCTCGGCGCCGACGTCGCGTTTCTCGACCAGACGCTCTGCACATGGAACGTGGACAACGGCCACGTCGAAGGGATGAACCCGACGGCCGGGATGCGGCAGTTGCTCGAGGAGTTCGGGGCGATCCGGCCGGATCTCGTGCTTGCGGGCGAAGGCCTTACGGAGGTCTCCTTCCAGCGTCAGTGCTTCGCCCAGGCGCACATTCTGGACGGCTGGACGCGCGTCGAGCAGAAGCAGGTCGATGCCGCGCACCCGATCTGCTCGTTCCTCTGGGGCGATCACTGCCGCCTGATCGGCTACTTCAAACTCGGCCCCGGCGGGCCCGAGGCCGACGCCGCGCGGGAGGTCTACGAACGCATGGGCGCCATCCCCACGATCATTACGAACGATCCGAAGCACCTTCAGGAGATGTCCGAAGGAATGAAACGCACGTTCCAGGCCGCGAAGAGGCGGCACGTCCCCGCCGCCAGCCGCCCGGCCGAAGGCGGGACACGGTAACGCCGCGAACGCGCGGGTCGCCCCCGTCGCCCCACGCCGCCACGGACAGGGACAGATTGCCGCCTCGCCGGGCCATGGCCCTCGAAGCACACGGACGGCGAAATCAGGAAGCCGCCGCCCGATCGGCCAGACCGCCCATCCTGCCGTTCCGCCACGGCCGTGATCCGGCGGGGCGACGCTACCCCAACCTTCGCACGGCGATGGAAATCGCGAGCGAGAATCGGCGTTGGCGG
>CAZUAI010000011.1:0-90221 GCA_964617875.1 uncultured Planctomycetales bacterium
CCGCTCTTGATGTTGGCCACGAAATCGGCCAGCTCTTCCGGCGTGCCCTGGTCCCAGCCCTTGCCGATCGGCTCGCCGAACTTCCGGGTCTTCTCGTCCCGGCCGTGGTACATCGCCCCGTTCAGGTCCACCGCGCCTTTCTCGCCGAAGACGGTCAGGACTTCCTGGTCGTACTTGCCGGGCAGGAGCCACAGGTGCGTGTACGAGAACAGCGTGCCGTCGGGCCAGGCGAACGTCGTCGAGGACATCGTCTCCGAGAACTCCGGGGACTTGCCCGCCTGGTTGTAGCCCATGGCCACGCAGGTGGCCGGGTGCGTGTTCTTCATCGCCCAGGACATGACGTCCATGTGGTGGCTCGCCTGCTCGATGAGGCGGCCGCCGTCGCAGTCGCTCGGCACGCCGGACGGGTCGCTCGACCAGTGCCAGCCCCCCTGCATGAACGTCACCCTGCCGATGAGCCCGTCATGGATGGCCTTCATGGCGGCCCGGTAGACGGGGTGGTAGCGCCGCTGCGTGCCGATCTGGAAGAACTTCCCCTTCTCCTTCCACACCTTGCGGGCCACCGTCGTGAGGGCGTCGCAGGATTCGACGTCCTTGTCCAGCGGCTTCTCGCCGAACGTGTGGTAGCCGGCCTCGAGAACGGGGATCGTCACCTTGGCGTGGTTGCAGATCTGGACGATGCACATCACCCCGTCGATCTTCTCCTTGTCGAACATCCGGCGGAAGTCGAGGTACCCGTTGGGCTTGTCCCGCTCCCAGAACGCTTTGGCCTTCTCCATCCGTTCGGGAATCAGGTCGCAGACGCCGACGACCCGGGCATCCGGCACGGTGTCGAGCATGTGCTTCATCAGGCCGCTCGAACGCCCGCCGCAGCCGATCCAGCCAAGCTGGACCTTCTCGTTGGCGGCGAAGCCGCGCGAGACGCCGGGCCGGCCCAGCGCCAGCAGCGACGCCCCGGTGGCCGTGGTTTTCAGGAAGTTGCGACGGGATACGTTCCGCTTCATGAGAATGCCTCCGTAGGGCGGGCGCTGCCCGCCGCCTGTTTCAAACGACCGGCCGCGATCCGCCCGAAAACGGACGCGCGCCGCCTTACTTCCCCTTGTACACGAACCTGACCGCATCCGCGATCACGTTGCCGTCGGCCTTGTGGGTCCGCGTGGCGCTGCCGCTCCTGCCTGCGGCGGACTCGTAACACCCCGAGCAGGTTCCACCCGGCGACCTGGATGTCCGGTTGCTTGGCCGACTCCTTCTGTCGGACGCAGCGGACATCCCGGTCCGACCGGCAGGACGCCGTTCCCACGCGCCCCGCCATCCGTGGCGGACGCCTGGCCCATCAGCCTATGCGTGACGGCCTGCGGCCGCAAGACCGCCTCCGTGCGATACGGCGGCGGTTCCCTTCCGTCGGCTTGCCGCGGGCAGCCGACCGTGGTAGACTGCCGCCGGCCGTCCGGGCAACATCGTTCCGCGCGGGCCGGCGGCGCGGCCTCGAGAGCGGAGAGGCCGGGCGCGCCAGGAATGGTGGAACCTTTATGAACTTCCGACTTCTCACAACGGCATTCGTGACGCTGATGACCATGACCTCCATCCAGCAGTCTGCTTTGGGCGCCACCTTCGGCGATGACAGCGCGTTCCTCAAGAAACACACCGAGCTGATCGTCCTGAGCGACAAGGCGGGCACGGCCAAGGTCGCCCTCGCGCCGGCCTGGCAGGGGCGCGTGATGACCAGCACGACCGGCGGCGACGCCGGCCCGAGCTTCGGCTGGATCAACCGGGAGCTGATCGCCTCGGGCAGGATCCTGCCGCACATGAACGCCTTCGGCGGCGAGGACCGCTTCTGGATGGGGCCGGAGGGCGGGCAGTTCTCGATCTACTTCGCCAAGGGCAAGAAATTCGTGTTCGAGGACTGGCAGGTGCCGGCGATCTTCGACACCGAGCCCTTCAAGGTCGTCCGCAAGGCGGACGACAAGGCGGTCTTCGGCGCCGAGTTCACGCTCACCAACTACTCCGGCACGGTCTTCCACGTGGGCGTCGAGCGCGAGGTGGTCCTGCTCCGCCCGGCCGCCGCCTGGGAGAGTCTCGGCGTGAAGGCCGCCGGGGATGTGAAGGTTGTGGCCTACGCCTCGAACAACACGATCACCAACAGGGGCAAGGACGCGTGGAAGAAGGAGACGGGCCTGCTCTCCGTCTGGATCCTCGGCATGTTCAACCCGTCGCCGTCCACCACGGTCGTTGCGCCCATCAAGGCCGGCCCCGAGTCGGAGCTGGGCGTCAAGGTGACCTCCGACTACTTCGGTCAGGTGCCGCCGGACCGGCTGGTGGTGCGGGACGACGTGGTCTTCCTCCGCGCGAACGGCCAGTACCGCAGCAAGATCGGCATCAATCCGAAGCGAAGCAAGGCGATTCTCGGCAGCTACGACGCGGACAACAAGGTCCTGACGATCGTGCAGTTCAATCAGCCGCCGGGCGTGACGGACTACGTGAACTCGCTCTGGAAGCTGCAGGACGATCCCTACGGCGGCGACGCGGCGAACAGCTACAACGACGGCCCGCCGACCCCGGGCGCCAAGCCGATGGGGCCGTTCTACGAACTCGAGTCCTCCTCGCCGGCCGCCGCGCTGGCGCCGGGCAAGAGCCTCACGCATACGCACCGCACGATCCACCTGACCGGGCCGGAACCCGCGCTGGACGAGATCGCCCGGGCGACGCTGGGCGTGTCGCTTCAGGACATCAAGGACGCGTTCCGGAAGTAGTCACTTCGCGCAGAGCCGCTTGACCAGCAGATCTTCGAAGGCGTCCTGGTCTTTCCATTCCAGGGCGGCGTTGATCGGTTTGGCCGCTTCATCCGGGCGCGTGAATCCGTCGTCGGTGACGCGCAGGCCGAGTCTCTCCATCCGGCAGAGGTCCCGGCTGAATGCGAGGTAGACCGCCACGCAGTCGAAGAGGGTGCTGCTCCGCTCTTCGGCCGTCTCGGAGTGTTCCTTGTTCTGCACCCGGTTCCAGATCCGGTAGTTCTCGAGGATGGCCCGGGCCACCGGATCACGCGAATCGCGCACACGCGCATAACGCTCGCCCTTGAGAACGATCAGCCCGCAGGTGTCCAGCGGCGTAATCGTCATGTCCCACGGCGCGGAAAAGGCGATCTGGCAGGACTTCACGTCGGCCCGGACGTTCCATTCCGCGTCCGTCCTGGCCTTGTTGCCCCCGTAGCCGACGCGGACGCTGCCGTGCATGCCGACGAAGCGGGCCTTCTCCGCGATCCGCGGTTCGCGCTTCAGGGCCTCGGCAATGTTCGGCAGCGGGCCGATGCAGAGGAGCGTCACGGGCTCCCGGGACTTCATGATCATGTCGATCATGGCCCCCACCCCGTCGGAATACACCTTCCCGGGATAGGATTGCAGGTCGTAGCCCCTGATCCACTCCGCCTGCGGGCCGTCGCCCTGCGCCTTGGCGTCCACGCCCACGCCGACGGCCACATCCGTCCGCCCGGCGCGCTCGAGAAACCGGGCGGCAATCAACGGGCGGTAGTTCACCTTGCCGTAGTCGGTGACAACCAGCTTCAGGTCCAGCTCCGGGCTCCGCAGCGCCAGCCCGAGCGCCCAGGTGTCATCAATGTCGTCTCCGATATCCGAGTCGAGGATGACGGGAATCTTCTGCCCGGCCGCCGTGAAGGAAAAGACCATCGTCACGCAAACAGCCAGGCCGAGCCGTCGGACGCCGCACGTCCTGCGAAAGATGGGTGTCATCATGGCGCGGATGCATATCCGATGCGGCGGGAAAGAACAAGTCCGGCCGGGGCCGGCTTGACATCCGTCGCCCGCCGCCGAAGCTATGCGCCTTTTCGCCGGGGCCCGCCCGTCCCGGGTCCCGGGCACCCGCTGGAGAGCCACGATGCGTTGTGAGACACCGACGAAACCGGCCGGCCGCGCGCCCGCGACGCTGCTCGCCGCCGTGCTGCTCCTTTCGGCCTCCGGGCTGATGTTCGAGCTGACGCTGACAAGGATCTTCTCCGCCACGATCTGGTACCACTACACGTTCGTCGCGATCTCGGTCGCGCTGTTCGGGTGGGGGCTCGGCGGGTTCCTGGTCTACATCCTCGGGCTGGCCCGGTTCGAGGCCCGCGTCCGCTCGATTCTCATCGCGCTCTCGCTGCTGCTCGCGGCGGCGCTGCCGCTCTTCCCGTACGGCATTCTGCAGTTCCCGTTCACGCCCGAGCGGCTGAACTTTTACTTCCTGCTGAGCCTCCTGCCGTTTCTCGCCGGCGGGGCCACGCTGAGCCTCGCGTTCGAGAGCTGCGGGCGCGACGTGAACCGCCTCTACTTCGCCGACCTCGTCGGCGCCGCGCTCGGGACGCTCATCGTCCCGCTGACGATCGGCCTGCTCGGCGCGGAGACGGCGATTCTCGCGACGGCCGTCCTGCCGGCGCTGGCGGCGGTGCTGCTGAGCCTCGGCCCGGCGGCCGGCGGCGCGCCGGGGCGCGCATGGACGCCGGCCGCCTGCGCCGTACTCGCGGCGACCGTGGCGCTCGCCGCCTGGAACCACGCGACGCAGAAGCTCACCATCCGCGACGCGCCCGGCAAGGCCCTCTACAAGCTCCTGCGCGCGTGCCCGCAGGCCCGGATCAGGTCCGACGACTGGAACGTCTACTCCCGCATCACCTGCGTCACCGACTTCGATCCGGATTACCTCGCCCGCCTCTTCATCGACAGCGACGCCGAGACAAGCATCCTGCGGTGGGACGGCAGGCGGGAGAGCCTCGCCAAGGGAAGCGCCTGGTTCCGCGCGTTCCCGTTCCGGCTGGTGGACAACCCGCGGGTGCTCGTCATCGGCCCCGGCGGCGGCACCGACGTCGCCCTGGCGATCGCCTGCGGCAGCCCGCTCGTGACCGCCGTCGAGATGAACCCGCTGATCGTCCGCTGCGTCCGCGGATTCGGCGCGGAGGCCGGCAACCTCTACGACCACCCCAACGTCCGCCTCGTGATGGACGAGGGCCGCAACTTCATCCAGCGAACGCCGGAGAAGTTCGACTTCATCCTGATGGGCTTCGTCGATTCCTGGGCCTCCGTCGCCAGCGGCGGCCTGTCGCTCACCGAAAACTACCTCTACACCCGCGACGCCATCGCGGCCTACTACGACCGCCTCACCGACAACGGCGCGCTCGTCATCGTCCGCTGGCCGACGGACGTGCCGCGGCTCGTCGCCAACGCCGTCGATGTCCTCTCCGAACGCGGCAAGCCCGTCGAGGAAATCGGGCGGCACATCGTCGCCGTCTCCGAACGGCCGCCCGCCCGCGACGAGACGAAGCCGCCCGAGACCGTCTTCATGCTCTCCCGCTCGCCGTTGACGAAGGCCGTTGTCGATCGCCTCCTCGACGGCCACGCCGGCCTCCACATCCACTTCGCCCCCTCGCGCGAGCAGGCCGCCGAGAAACCCTACGCCGACCTCTTCGCGAATCGGATCTCCTTCGCCGGATACACCGACAGCTTCGAGACGATGGCCACCCCCGTCCGCGACGACCGGCCGTTCTACTTCGCCACCGAGAAGCCGCACGGAATCCCCGGCTTCGTCAGGCACCTGTTCAAGCTGCCGCTCCTGCTCGTGATCGGCTTCACGCTCGTGCTGCTGGCCGGGGGAAAGGTCTTCGGCTTCCGCGCGCCGGGCGTCCGGTCCGTCGCCTACTTCGGGGCGCTGGGGCTCGGCTTCATCATCTGCGAGGTCGCCCTGATGCAGCGACTGATCCTGCTGCTCGGCCATCCGATCTACACGCTCGTGGTGATCCTCTTCACGCTGCTCGTGGCCGGCGGCATCGGCAGCTACGTCGCCCGCCGGTATGCGCCGAACGAGATTCCGCGGAAGCTGGGCGGGATCCTCCCGGCGGTCGTGCTCCTGATCGCGCTCGGCGCCTTCGCCTTGCCGACGCTCGTGCAGTGGGCCCTGCCGCTGGGGCTGGCCCCGCGGATCGCCGTCGCGGCGGCGCTGACGTTCCCGTTCGGCTTCCTCATGGGCATGCCGTTCCCGCTGGGCCTCCGCCACGCCGCCCAGGACCCGAAGGGCGCGCCCGTCTCCGCGCTCTGGGGCATCAACGGCGTCGCGTCCGTCATCGGCTCGATCGGCGGGATGATGCTCGCCGTCGCCGCCGGCTTCACCGCGGTCTTCCTCGCCGCCGCCGCCTGCTACGCCGCCGCCTGGCTGACGAGGCCCAGATAGCCCCCCGCCGTCGCCGGCGCACTCCGGCGGCGCCGGTTCGCCCGTGGAGCGGAGGCGGCGATATTGTGGTTGGCCGCGCCCCGGTACAATAGCCGTTCGTCGGCCGGCGGCGTTGCCGGGTGGCGTATTCCGGAAGTTTCAGGCGAGGAATCACGGCATGGCGCGCTCCAATCCGCGTGCGTATACGAAGATCTGGTGGGGGATGTCGTCGGCGCTGGCTCTGGCGGCGACGGCCGGCTGCCAGCAGAGCCGGATGATCACCGGCGGCGTGCGGGCCATCTGGGTCACGCGCGGCGACTACCGCACCGCCGAAGACGTCACGCGGATCATGGAGGATTGCCACCAGGGCGGCTTCAACGTCGTCGTGTTCCAGGTCCGCGGCAACGGCACGGTGTTCTACCCGTCGAGGATCGAGCCGTGGGCCGAGCAGTTCAATTTCACGTCGCCGGGGTTCGATCCGCTCGCGCTCGCCATCGAAGAGGCGCACAAGCGCGGCATGGAGCTGCACACATGGGTCAACGTGATGCCCGCCTGGCGCGGCGCGAAGCCGCCGTCATGCCCCGAGCAGCTCTACAACAAGCACCCCGACTGGTTCTGGTACGACCAGCACGGCAAGCGGCAGCCGCTCACCTCCGCGTTCTATGTGAGCGTCAACCCGTGCCTGCCGGAGGTCCGCCGTTACCTCGTCGATGTCTTCCACGAGATCGCCGCGAACTACCCCATCGACGGGCTCCACATGGACTACATCCGCTTCCCGAATGAGCCGCCGGCCATTCCGGCCGGGTCGGGCATCGACTACCCCCGCGACGCGAAGACGCTGGCCCTGTACAGGCAGGCCACCGGACTGAGTCCCGACGCCGACCGGGCGGCGTGGAACAAATGGCGGACCGAACAGGTGACACAGCTCGTCGCCGACATTCGGGCGATGATGCGGTGGACGCGGCCGTCGGCGGCCTTGTCGGCGTCGGTCGGGGCCGAATACCAGGAAAGCCTGCGGTTCTTCCGTGATGATCGGCGATGGGCGAGGGAGAAACTGATCGATGCGGCGTTCCCGATGAATTACCGGCCGGATCTCGCCTCGTTCGATGCGCGGCTCGGCGAGTGGCTGTCCTTGCGCAATACGGTGACGGTCGTTCCCGGGCTGTGGTTCGCGCCGGGGCTCAGCACGACCCAGGGAATCGACGTCGCTCGGCAGCAGATCCAGTCGTCACTGCACAAGACGGGCAGTTTCTGCGTGTTCAGCTACGCCTCGCTGTTCGACGCACGGGACAACCGCAACCGCTTTGGCGAGGAGAGCCGCCCGGCCGCCCGGCAGTCCGAGGCCCGTCAGCAGCGCGAAGCCCGCCGCAAGGCGCTCCTGCCCGTGACCCGATTCGCTCCGCCGCCGATCTGATGGAACCGCGGCGCCGGATACCGCTTTGAGTCCGACGGCTTGCTTGTGGTGCAGGGATCTTGCCCGCCGCCGACCCTCTGGATGTTCGAAGCTATATGCTGTGTAACCACAAGACGTTATAGAGCTTCCTCGGGCGGATCAGCGAAGCGAACGCAACGACGGCGGTCCGGGGCGAACCGACGCTGAACAGCGGATTTCCTTCCAGTCGCCCCGGGGGTCAGGTATAATGATTCTCGATCCGCCGGCGAGCGTAAACGCCGGCCAATTCTGTCTCACATGTCGGTAAAGGAGAATTATCATGTTCAGGGCAACCCCCCTTCTCCCCGCTATGTTTGGTGTCGTCGGTCTCGTGTCGGGCACGGCGGTTGCGGACACATGCCTCACGATCAACTTCGACGACTTGGTCGTCGGCACGAGCGTCACGACGCAGTATGCCGGCGTGACCTTCAGCGCCTGGTACGGAGGCACCCCGTGGTCGGCACCGATCATCTACAACCCCAGCGGCACCACGTCGTCCGAGCCGCAATGCCTCAGCGCCAAGGGCGACGCGCAGAACGAGTTCAGCGATGAGTACTTGCGCATGCAGTTCGATCGCGATCAGGCGGAGGTCACATTCACGGTCGGCGTCCGCATCGGTTGCGCCGCCAGCGATACCGTGCAAATCCGCTGGTACAACTCCGGCGGCGGGTTTCTCGGTTCGATGAACGTTCCCGTCAACGGCACGCTTCGGGAGCGGTGCCTCGTGTTCGTGCGGGTCGCGCCGGGCGTCGCGTTCCGTCGGGTCGAGGTCGAGGCGGGCGCTGTCGGCGGCTGCGCGGCGCGGTTCGAGCTGATCGACGACGTGAGCTTCAACATCGACACCACGCCGCCGACGGCCGAGATCACGTCGCCGAGCCAGTTGGCCTGCGTTTGCTCCGGCACCACGATCTTCGGCTCCGCGTACGATCCGGACGGCCCCATCCTGCGATGGAGGCTCGAGCGCAAGGCGCTCGGAGCGACGAGTTGGACGCTGATTCGCCAAGCGACGTCGGCGGTGATCAACGGCGCACTGGCCACCTGGACTCCGGCCCCCAGTGCCGGAGACGGCTACTACACGCTGCGACTGACCGTCACTAACGCCTGCGAACTCGAGACCGTCTGGACGACCGACGTCTGGCTTGACCGGGCCTTCAACAGCCTCGACCTGCGTGCCCCGGCCTCCGGGACCGTGGTCGGCGGCACGGTCTGCGCGGACGGAACCGCCTTGGACCATTGCGGCGGGAGCTTCACCGTCGAGCACAGTCCGGCGCCCGGCGGCATCTTTACGCCGTTCGACAGCATCCTTCCGCCGTGGGTCCTGTACGATCCGCTCGGCTCATGGGACACGCGTCTCGGGGTTGTCGATGGCAACTACGTGATACGGCTCACCGGCACCGACGGCTGCGGCAACACGGCAAGCGAACAGGTCACCGTGACGATCGACAACACGGCGCCCATCGGCGTCATCACGTCACCCACCGAATGCAGCTATGTCAGCGGCATCGTTCGCGTCCTCGGCACGGCGCAGGATGCGAACCTGGCCGGCTGGACACTGCACTATGCGGGCGGGGACGTTCACGAATGGACCCTCATCGCGGAAGGGAACGCGGCGGTCATCAACGGCCTCCTGGGCAACTGGGACACACGGCGGTTGCGGCCGTGCGCATACACGCTGCGTCTGCTCGTGACCGACCGGGCGGTCATCGACTGCAACGGCGCCGCCCACAACCAGAAGGAGTACCTCGTCTCCGTCAACGTGGGCACGCTCGCGAGCCAGGTGGACGTGGACCACGACGGCGACGTAGACCTGGACGACTTCAAGTCGTTCGCAGCGTGCTTCAATGGCCCGAACCGCCCGCCGGCGTGCCCATAAGACGCGGTGGCCCCGGTACCGGGCAATGAAGGACTGGGGTGCGTCGGGCCCGCGGCTCCCCGACAACGTGCCGTCGGAGAGAAACGGCCCTGGCGGGCGTTTGCCGGCCAGGGCCGTGGAGGTACTCGTCTCGGGTGGGCCGTCGCGGCCTCGCGTTACCAGGTCAGGTTGATCTCGAAGCGCCAGAACATGGCCGGGTCGTTGTTGGCCCTCGCGTAGAAGTCGCCCGGGAAGAAGAACTCCGGCATGGCCCGGATGAACATGTGGTCGTTGATCGTGTACTTGGCGTACGGGATCAGCATCTGGCCGCGGAAACCCCCGCTGGCAAACATCGCCGGCGTTACGAGGTTGCCCGGCGGCGACTGATCGGCGAAGAGGAAGAAGTACTTGAGTCCGAGTTCCAGGTTCTTCAGCGGCTTGCCGGACCAGCCGGGCCCCACGCGGTGCAGGTTGGTGAAATCGAAGTTGCGGCTCTCGCGCGTCCAGAGGAAGCCCTGCTCCGTCCACCGCGGGTAGCGGCCCCACAGCGTATCGAAGCCCTCGTAGGTTCCCCGCGTGTCGGGGTCGTCGCCCGAGAGGTACTCGTATTCGAAGAAGTATTCCTGCTTCCAGGCGTCGTTCACGAAGTAGCTCAGCCGGTTGTTCGATCCGAGGGCACAGATCGACTGGTTCTTCACCCCGCCGATATTCCGGTTGCCGAACTGGCCGGCCAGGTCCAGCCGGACCTTCCAGTGATCCGTGAACTCGTGGGCCACCCGCGTGCCGAACATGTAGATGTCCGCGTTGTAGCCGGTCCACCGGTTGAGAAACTGCTCGTGCTCGCCGTGCTTGTACACGAAATAGGGGCTGATCTCCGTCTTGGCGATCGACTTGTTCGTCACGTACACAATCACGCCCTGCTCATCCTGCTCCTCGAGCAGCGGCGGGACCTCGCCGTCATTGATCTTCGGGATCCACGCCTTTCCCTGGGCGTCGTTCTGCAGGTACGTGAGGTCGATGGTGGTCTTGATTTCCTTGATGTCGTAGATCGCGCGAATCGCGTCAAAGTAGAACGTGCGCGATCCGTCGAGCGGCGTGCCGTCGCCCGTCCACCATCCGTCGCCGATCATGATGTCCTGTCGGCCGCCGATGATCGTCAGCGGCAGCCCCAGGAAGTTCGTCAGCTTGAGGTAGAGGTTGTCGATCAGAACCTCGTCCCGCTCGTCCAGCCAGCCCCGGTGGATCGGGTCGGCCGGATCATTGGCGTTGCCGATGTTCTTCGGCCAGCACATGTTCCAGCCTTCCCACGTGATGCGGGTGAACAACTCGACGTCCTTCACCGGCATGATCGACGACCACCACCGCCCGCGATACCGCTGGTAGTGCTGGTCGTGCGCCGCCTCCCGGTTGCTCAGCCCGAACTCGTTGTGCCAGTATTCATCGCGCAGGCGAAGGTCCGCACCCCACTTGAACCAGGGCACCGGGTTCTTCGTTTTCTTCACGAAATCCTCGAACGGATCCGCCGGCGCCGGGGCCGGCGCGCTCGTCGCCGACGGCGCGAGCCCGAAGCCCCCCGTGCCGCCCGGCTGCGTCGTCTGCCCGAAGGCCGTCAACGCCATCGCGGCAAGCGAACAGCCGAACGCCGCAAACATCCATGCCCGCCTGTGGGTCTCTTGCGTCATACGCCGTACTCCTCTTCCGGACAGCTCAGATTAGAGGCCCCCTCTTCACTGTCTCACGCCGTTCCACTCGAGGCCCACTACGTCGGGAGCTTCGTCCCGAGGGCGTCGTTAAACATCCGGTTGATGATGGACGTCCAAAGGCTGTTGCTGAACGTCTGCCCGGCATTGGACACCGCCGTCTTCAGACTCGTCTGTGTCGGACAACCGTAGTCAAACAGGCATCCGGCGCACGCCAAGGCCAACAGGGCTCGCTTCCATCGCAAATATCTCATCTTGTCTGTCCTTTCTTGTTTCAGGTTACCGTGTTTCACCCGCTCCACCGCCGGGCGATGCGTCCGCGGCATGTCGCGAACGCCTCACGTCCGGCCCGCATTCGTCAACAACCTGCTTTCGCCGACCCGGCGAACGCTAGATCAGCCCCGTGCCGTAGTCGAACCACTTCTTGAACGCGTTCTTGGCAATCTCCACGAACAGACCGGAGCCCGCCTTCGCGAACGCGTTCGTGAAATACGACTGGTCGTAGGGACACCCTGTCTGGAGGAGAAGGCCGCCGCACAGGAGCGCCAGCATCAACCGCTTCAGTCTCAACCACATCATAGACAATCCTTTCTGTTGCCTGGATCCGCACTCAACCGTGTACCTGCGAACCGTGACATCCGCTTGACCGCGAACGAATGTCGCGATTCTCATAGGACGCGCCATCAGCCGTTGCCGGTGGCGATCACCGCGCCTGCGACGCCGCCGACAACGGAGAGCATGATACCGACGACCACGACCCATTTCAACAGCCCGAGGGGTTATTATCAGCCTTTTTTTCTGCCACCGCCAAGTTTTTCGCCTTTGCACAACGAGACGCGGTGGGCCATGGACCCCGGTGCGGTTGGATCGAATCCATCAGAATACACACGAACAAGTCCGTTGCGGCGTTTTAGGCCGCATAAGCGCACGCTGTAGTGCGCGCCACCATAATTCAATTCTGCGGCGGCGCGGCAGCGTTCAGCCAAGTCGGGCGGCACGCACCCGACACGTCCGGCCTTGGGGGTAGGCTGGCTGGCGGCTGTGCCCCGTCGCCGGCGAGGCCTGTTGAGCGCCCCTGGTTCGCACAAACGCCATGCCGCAAGCTTGTCCTGGGGACGTCGAGAGTTTACGATAAGGCCGGTGTATGGAAGACTCAGGCGCCCGCAACGCGCGAGAGGCGCGGCGGAGGGGTGGTCAAAGTCATGGCGATCCAATTTGCATGTGCCGCGTGTCAACAGCCCATTGAGGTGGATGACGCCTGGGCAAACCAGACGGTTTCTTGTCCCTATTGCCGGCGGGTCGTGCTGGCGCCGGCGCAATCGACGCTCCAGCTCGACATGGTTCCCCCGGCATCGAAGCCCGGCATGGCGGGTACCGCCCCGGGGTCCGGCGATTTCACGGCGATGCCCCCGCCCCCGCCGCGCGACTATCCCCTGGGGGCCGGCCAGAGGACCTCGGCAACCGTCGGGGCGGCGACCGTCGGCCCACCGGCCGGCAACGCTCTCGGGAACTGGTCGGTCGTGCTCGGCGTCCTCGCCTGGGTCGGCCTGATCGCGGCGGCGGCAGTGCTCATGCCCACGCTGAAGGAGATCATGGACTCCGTTGCCACCAGCATGCCCACGGGGACGTCGATCCCGCAACACGAATTGAATCAGCGGTTGCAGGAGCGATTGCAGGAGCGCGTGCTTAAGGATCCGACGGCGATGAAGACCGTCATGTTGGCCCTGGTCGCCATGGTGGGCGCCGAACTGCTCGGTCTGATCGGACTCATCCTCGGCCTGCTGGGCGCCAGCCGTTCGAATGTCCGCAAGGGGACGGCGATTGCGGGGGTCGTCATCTGCGCGGCGTTCCTCGCAGGCCAATGCGGCATTCTCACGCTCGGGGCCCTGTCGGGCTGAAGGCTGCCGTGAGTCGCGGGAGGCTCCATGGCGAGACCGCATCCGCGCGGTCATTCGGCTTTATGAGCGCAAGCAGCAGCGAAGGACATGGCCCCGTCGTGGGCGCGCCCCTGGCTGTCGCCCGTGACCCCGGCCTTTCATCGTGCGGACCCAGTTGCTTCCGGTGTTTGAACCAGACGACGAGCGTTCGGCTTGGTTTGATGCCCGTGGTCTGGGCGAACCGGCGGAATTACCCTACGAGCAAAAGTGCAGGTTGTGTACAATAGCTGAAAGCCGCAACATGTGTGGCTCAGGAGCGTCATAGTTGTTAGGCACGAACGGAGCTGCACCATGTCAGACCTGGATCGAACGGTGCGTTTGGCCCAGCGGCGTCTGTGGCTGAACCGCTGGCTGCGCGTGCTGGGCTGGTCGGCCGTCATCGCCGCCGGCGCGTACGTGCTCGCGGCGGTGCCGAACAAGCTGCTGATGTTCACGGAGCACCCGTGGTACTACCCGGGTGCTGCGCTGGGGGCGGTTGGGTTGGCCCTCGTCGTGTCCTCCATCTGGTTTCTGGTGACGCGGGACGACCGGTTCGCGGCGGCGGCGGCGCTCGACGTGGCGGCGGGGCTGAAGGAGCGGATCAGCAGCGGCCTGTACTGCGCCCAGTCGACAGACCCTTTCGGGCAGGCGGTGTACGAAGACGCCGGCCGGATCAGCCGTTCCATCTCGCCGCGGAGCCACCTTCGGGTGGCCTTTCCGCGGTCGGCGGCGTATGCACTCGGGACCATCGCACTGGCGTTGCTGGTGTCGTTCGTGATCCCGCCGCTGGACCTGCTCGGCAAGCAGGAGGCGAAGAAGGCGGCCGAGGAACGCGAAAAGCCGATTGCGAAGGCGAAAGAGGTCGTCACCCGACGGTTCGACCGCATCAGGGAGATGGCGAAGGACAACCCGCTGCTGCAGAAGATGGACGGGCTGCAGAACCTCGATCCGCAGACGGAGGCGAAGGCGCAGTCCTCGCTCGATGTGCGGCAGAACGCGGTCAAACAGATCGACAACCTGATCAAGGGCGTCCAGGAACGGCAGGCCCGGAGCGAGCGGGGCACGCTTGATGCGATGAACAAGATGCTCCGGCGGGTGAGCGACCTGCAAAAGGGGCAGGACAGCTCGATGGAGAAGCTCAACAAGGCGCTGGCGGCGGGCGATTTCCAGGCCGCGCGGGAGGCCCTGGACGAGTTGAAGAAGAAGGCGGCCGAGAACGCCCAGACGCCCGAACAGAAGCAGCAGGCCGAGGCGCTCCAGAAGCAGCTCGCGTCCCTGTCGGAGAAGCTCGACAAGGCCGCCGCCGCCCAGCAGCTCGACAAGAAGCTCGCCGAGCAGCTTCAGAAGGCCGGCATCGACGCCAGGGAACTCGAGAAGAAGCTCTCGCAGCTCAGCAGGGAGGATCTGGAGAAGATCGCGAAGCAGCTTGAGAAGCAAGGGGTTTCCAAGGAGCAGATCGAGGAGGCGATCAGGAAGATCCAGGAGCAGTCGAAGGCGTGCAAAGCGTGCAAGAACCTTGCCGACGGGCTCGGGAAGGCCGGACAGGGCATGGCCCGGAAGGCCGCCGACCAGAATGCGGGCGCCGCGGCGGCGGCGCAGGGCCTCAGCGCGGCCGACCAGCAGCTGAGCGAGCTGGAGCAGATGCAGCAGGAGGTCAACCAGCTCGAAGCGGCGATGAACGAGCTGCAGAGCGCGAAAGCAGACCTCGGCAAGCCGTGCGGCCAGTGCAACGGGACGGGGATGTGCAACGGCAAGCCGTGCGGCCGGTGCGGCGGCAGCGGCCTGGGCGGCGGCGATCGCCCCGGGTCGGCCGGCGGCCGTGGCGGCGGGATGGGCGCGCGAGGGATCGGCGAAGGCGGCATCGCGCCGGAGGAGGTCACGGCGTTCAAGACGAACAAACAACGATCGCCGGTGAAGACCGGCCCCGGATCGTTGATCGGCCAGACGTGGGTAGACGGCGAACAGATCAAAGGGCAGGCCAACTCGGAATATGTGGAGACGGCCATTTCGGCCGAACGGGACGTGGCGGAGGCGATCAACCAGGAGAAGATGCCCCGGCAGTACCACAAGACGGTCGGCAAGTACTTCGAGCGGATCTCCAGGGATGCCCAGGACGCCGCCGGCAAAGCGGACAAGTAAGAAAGTGACGAAACGGACCGAAACCGATTGAGCAGGGGCCTCTCGATCTCGCCGTGGTTTGCACTCGTCTGCCTTCTCGGTGGGCTGTCGGCCTGTGGGCGGTCGTCGCCGGGCGGCTCCACGCCGGAACTCGTATTCGGGCAGACGGGCCTGGGGCCCGGGGATTTCAGCTACCCGCGGGCGATCGCCGTGGCGCCGGATGGTTGTGTCTTCGTGGTCGACAAGGCGGCGCGGGTGCAGCGCTTCAGCCCGAACGGCGCGTACGAGGCCGGCTGGCGCATGCCCGCGTGGGAGAACGGCAAGCCCACCGGCATCGCGGTCGATCCGCAGGGCCGCGTCCTGATCGCCGACACACACTACCACCGCGTGATGATCTATGACCGCGACGGCCGTCTGTTGGACCGGTTCGGCTCGCGCGGGTCGGGGCCGGGTCAGTTCGAGCTGCCGGGGAGCATCGCGGTCGATGGCGACGGGTTCATTTACGTGGGCGAGTACGGAGGCAACGACCGGATCAGCCGGTTCGCGCCGGACTTCCGGTTTGTCGCGGCGTTCGGCGGCCCGGATGCGGGCGACGCGTCGCTGTCGCGGCCGCAGTCGCTCGACTTCGACGCCGAGCAGACGCTCTGGGTCGCGGACGCCTGCCACCACCGCCTGTGCCGTTTCACGCGGGATGGTAGACTACTCACCACGCTGGGGCGGGTGGGTTCGGCGCCCGGCGAGCTGCGATATCCGTATGCCGTTCGCGTGTGCCCGGACGGGAACCTGCTCGTCGCCGAATACGGGAACAACCGCGTGCAGTTGCTGACGCCGCAGGGCCGAAGCCTGTGGGTCTGGGGCCGGGCGGGCCGCGAGCCGGGACAACTGGCGTATCCGTGGTCGCTGGCGCTCGGACCCGGGCGGCGTGTATACGTGGTGGATTCGGGAAACAACAGGATCCAGGTGCTTCGGTTGTAATCCGAAGCCGGAAGCGGACGGCGAGACGGGCGGACGGGACCGTGATGGCCATGGGCTTCGGCGGATCCGCCGGGGCGTTCTGTGATGGGGTGGTTCGTGTCATTTGAGCAGCCGTCGTGGCTGCTGTTGCTGCTGACGATCCCGGTGATCGTGGCGGTTTCGCTGCGCTCGCTGAGCGGGCTGGATCGTCCGCGGCGCGTGGCGGCCGTCGTGCTGCGCTGCCTGCTGATCGCGGCCTTCGCCGTCGTGCTCGCGCGGCCGCATTGGGTGACGCGGACCGACCGACTGGCCGTGTTCTTCGTGCTGGACCGATCGCGGAGCGTGCCGGGGGACATGCAGCTCAAGGCCGAGGAGTACGTGCGCCGGTCGTCGCTCCTCGGCCGGAGCACGGACAAGTTCGCGGTCCTCGGGTTCGACGGGGAGGCGGACATCAGCGTGCCGCCGAGCCACGCGGGGATGGACATCGCGGTCTTCGGTCCGCCGGTGAAGCCCGACCGCACGGACATCGCCCGGGCGATCCGGACGGCGCTGGCCAGCTTCCCCGAGGGGTACGGCCGGCGGATCGTGCTCGCGACGGACATGAACGAAAACGCGGGCGACGTTCTCGCCGAGGCGGAGGCGGCCGCGGCCAACGGGGCCGTGATCGACGTGCTGCCGATCCGCTACGAATACGAGAACGAGATCCTGTTCGAGCGGCTCGTCGTGCCGGCGCAGGCGCAGCGGGACACGAAGATCCCGCTTCGGATGATCATCCGGAGCCGCCGGCCCGTGCGGGCACGGCTGCAGGTGCTCCAGAACGACCAGCCCGTCCGCCTGAAGGAGGAGTTCATCGAGCTGTCGGGAGACATGCGGCCGGAAGCCTTCACGGTCCCCGTGCTCCTGACCTCCGCGGGGGTCCACCGGTTCGAGGCCCGCGTCGAGCCGCTCGATCCGACGGCGGACACGCTCCCGCAGAACAACGTGGCCTCGGCGTTCACCGTGGTCGAGGGCCAGGGCAAGGTGCTGATCGTGACGGGCGACGACGAGGGCCTTCGGGAGCACCGGCCGCTGCTGGAGGCGCTGCAGCGGGAGAAGATCGACGCGGAGATGCCGAACCCGGACCGGATCGCGTCGCTGGACCTGCTGGCGCTGCAGGAATACGGCACGGTGGTGCTGGCCAATGTGTCGGCCGACCGGTTCACGCAGGAGCAGAAGCAGGCGCTGGCGAGCTACGTCCGCGACCTGGGCGGCGGCCTGATCATGACGGGGGGCCACCAGAGCTTCGGCGCGGGCGGGTGGATCGGCTCGCCCGTCGAGGAAATCAGCCCCGTCGATTTCGAGGTCAAACACAAGAAGGTGATTCCGCGCGGGGCGCTGGTGATCATCATGCACAGTTGCGAGATCCCGCGCGGGAACTACTGGGGCGAGCAGGTGGCGATCGCCGCCGTCAAGACGATCAGCGCGCTCGACTACATCGGCGTCGTCGCATACACGTACCAGCCCGGCGGCGTGAACTGGGAAGTGCCCCTGCAGGTCGCGTCCGACAAGGAGGCCGTCATCCGCAGGATGAGGCAGATGCAGATCGGCGACATGCCGGATTTCGGCACGAGCATGGACATGGCCGTCAAGGGGCTCATGAGCGTCCAGGGCGTTTCGCAGCGCCACATGATCATCATCAGCGACGGAGACCCGACCGCTCCGGCCCCCAGCACGCTCAACACGATGGAGAAGAACCAGATCACGTGCTCCACGGTGGGCATCGGCTACGGCGCGCACGTGGACGATGCCAAGCTGATCCAGATCGCCAAGAAGACGGGCGGCCGCTTCTACGCCTGCCGGAACCCGAACCAGCTGCCGCAGATCTTCATCAAGGAGGCCAAGGTCGTCCGCCGCTCGCTGATCTCGGAGGAGGTCTTCACGCCGCGTCTGGTGTACGGCCTGGCGGAAACGGTTCGCGGTTTCGCCGACGGGCAGCTGCCGGCGATGCAGGGCCTCGTCCTCACGACGCCGAAGCCGGCGGCGATCGAAATGCCGCTGGTGCGGACCGGCACGGAGGGGGACGACCCCCTGATGGCGCACTGGCAGTACGAGCTGGGCAAGGTGCTGGTGTTCACGTCGGGCGTCTGGCCGCAGTGGGGGCCGCAGTGGGTTTCGTGGGAGCGGTTCGGCGCGTTCTGGGCACAGGTGGTGCGGTGGACGATGCGCCAGTCCGGGGCGTCGGACTTCGACGTCGTCACGCGGCAGGAGGGCGACAGGGGCCGCATCATCGTCGAAGCCCTCAACCGCGATGCGTCGTTCCTCAACGAGATGCGGATCGAGGGCCGCCTCGTCCCGCCCGACCAGAACCCGCGCCCGCTCCGCCTCACGCAGACGGGGCCCGGCCACTACGAAGCCACCTTCGACGTCAAGGACAACGGCCGGTACATCGCCAACCTCGTCTACCAGACGCCCGGCCGCAGGGACAGGGGCATGATCTGCACGGGGCTGACCATGCCCTATTCGCCCGAATACCGCGAACTGAGCGCCAATGAGCGGTTGATGAACGAGGTCCAGGCGCGGACGCGCGGGCGGATCCTCACCGGCGACGCGAAGCTGGACGACGTGTTCCGCTTCGCGCGGCCCGTGACGTACGCGCGGCGGCCGGTGTGGCGCGACGTGGTGATCTGGGTGCTGCTGCCGCTGTTCCTGCTGGATGTGGCAGTCCGCCGGCTCGCCTCCGCGCTGGCCATGTCGATCTATGTCGAGGCGGCGATTCTGGCCGTGCTGATCGGGCTGATGGTCGGGGTCCATGCGTCGTGGTGGGGCTATCTGGGCGCGATCCTCTTCGCCGAACTGGTCGGCTGGACCATCCGCCGGGAGCACGTCCTGCCCGCGATCCGCTACTTCACGCACACGGTCGCGGCGCTCGGCCGCGCAGGGCAGCGGAGCACGGAGTCGCTCGCCCAGCTCAAGACGGTCCGCGACCGGGTCCGCGGCGAAATGACCGATGCGCAGACCCCCCCGGCCGCCGGACAACCGGAACGCGAGCCGGAGAGCCCGGCCGCCGTCGAACCCGCGCCGGACCGGCGCGCGCGATTCGACGTGGGCGACGAGGCGGCAGGCAAGGCCGCCGGCGATCTGACGGAGGCCCTGGGCGGCGCGACGGCGGACATGGGCGCCGGCGGCCCGGAGGCCGCCGGCCCGGGCGGTCCCGGCCGGCCCGGCGCCGGGGGCGAGATGACCTCGCGCCTGTTGAGGGCGAAGCGAAGGGCGCAGCAGGATCTGGAAGCGAAGAAGGACCAGGAGCCGTAACCCGCGGCAAGAGAACGCGAAAAAGCGAGAAACACAATGGCCACAGATGGAATCGACCCGAGAATCGAGAAGGCCTGCGACGAGTTCCGGCGGAAGTATCACGCCGTCCGGGCGGAGATCGGCAAGGCGATCGTCGGCCACGAGGCAATCGTGGACGGCGTGCTGACGTGCCTGTTCGTGGGCGGCCACGCGCTGCTCGAGGGCGTGCCGGGGCTGGGCAAGACGTACCTGATCCGCTCGCTGGCGCAGGCGCTGAGCCTGCAGTTCAACCGGATCCAGTTCACGCCGGACCTGATGCCCGCGGACATCATCGGCACGAACGTGATCATGGAGGACCAGAACACCGGCCGTCGCGAGTTCCAGTTCCAGAAGGGGCCGCTCTTCACGCAGATGCTGCTGGCCGACGAGATCAACCGCGCGACGCCGAAGACGCAGTCGGCCCTGCTCGAGGCGATGCAGGAGCACGCCGTCACCGCCGCCGGCCACCGCTACGTGCTCCAGGAGCCGTTCTTCGTCATGGCGACGCAGAACCCGATCGAGCAGGAAGGCACGTACCCGCTGCCCGAGGCGCAGCTCGACCGGTTCTTCTTCAAGCTGATCGTGCACTACTCGAGCCGCGAGGAGCTGCGGACGATCCTCGACCGGACGACGACCGGCTACCACGCCGACATCAGGCCGGTGATGACGCAGGACGAGATCATCGGCTCGCAGAAGCTCGTGCAGCGGGTCGTGATGGCGCCGCACGTGCAGGACTACGCGATCCGGCTCTCGCTGGCGACGCATCCCGGGGGCGAGTACGCCGTCGAGGCGACGAACAAGTACGTGCGCTGGGGCTCGAGCCCGCGCGGGGCCCAGGCGATCACGCTGGCGGCGAAGGTCCAGGCGCTGCTGGACGGCCGGTTCAACACGGCGTTCAGCGACGTGAAGGCCGTGTTCGTCCCGGCGATGCGGCACCGCATTCTGCTGAACTTCGAGGGCGAGGCGGAGGGGATCGGCACGGATGACGTCCTGGCAGAGATTCTCGAACGGACGCCGACGCTGGCGGAGGCGGGAGTTCAGAGTTAGGAGTCCCGGGTGATGAGTCCGGCGCCGAGACGGGCGGAGCTGTGCAGGATGGGCGGTTCTCCGCAGCCGCGCACGCGCGACGTCCGAGGCGCCATACGCTGCTCATGACGCGAACCATGGCGACGACATCGACGAAAACCGAACTGCTGAGCCCCGACTTCATGGCGAAGATCGAGCAGCTCGACCTGGTGTCGCGCAAGATCTTCGCCGGGCGGATGAAGGGCGAACGGCGGAGCAGGCGGAAGGGGCAGTCGGTCGAATTCGCCGATTACCGCAACTACGCGGTGGGCGACGACCTGCGGTTTCTCGACTGGAACATCTACGCGCGGCTCGAGCGGCTGTTCATCAAGCTGTTCCTGGAGGAGGAGGACCTCCACGTCAGCATCCTGATCGACACCAGCAAGTCGATGGACTGGGGCAGCCCGCACAAGGGGCTGTACGCCAAGCGCGTCGCGGCGGCCCTCGCGTACATCGGTCTGGTGAACTACGACCGCGTGAGCGTGTACGCCTGCTCGAACGCCCTCGTCGGCCAGATGACGGGCATCCGCGGACGGCGGCTGATGCACCGCGTCGTCGGCTTCCTGGAGGACCTGCCGTTCGAGGGGAGCAGCCACCTCGCCGCCGCCTGCCGGTCGTACGCGATCCGCCACCCGCAGAAGGGCGTCCTCATCGTCCTCAGCGACTTCCTGGACAAGGGCGGCTACGAGGGGGGCCTGCGGTACCTGCTCGGACGCAACCTCGACATCTACGCGATCCAGCTCCTGGCGCCCGACGAGATCGAACCGCAGCTGGCCGGCGATCTCCGCCTGCGCGACGTCGAAGACGCCGACCTCGCCGAGGTGACCGTCAGCCGGGCCCTCATCAACCGCTACAAGCAGAACCTCCAGGCGTACTGCGCCGGGCTGAAGGAGTTCTGCACGCGACGGGGCATCGTCTACGCCTTCACGAGCACCGAGGTGAGCTTCGAACAGCTCGTGCTCGGATACCTTCGCTACAGGGGGTTGCTGCGATGAGCTTCCCGCTCAGCCTGCTCTCGCCCTGGTCGGCCCTCGTGGCGGCGGCCGTCATCCCGCCGCTCGTGCTGCTCTACTTCCTCAAGCTCAAGCGGCGCGAGATGTCCGTGTCGTCCACATTGCTGTGGCGGCGGGCGGTGCAGGACCTGCAGGTCAACTCGCCGTTCCAGAGGCTCCGCCGGAACCTGCTCCTGCTGCTGCAGCTGCTCATCCTCATCCTCGCGGTCCTGGCCATCACCGAGCCGATCTGGAAGCGGGCCACCACGCGCGACAGGCTCATGATCCTGCTCGTGGACCATTCGGCGAGCATGAACACCGTCGAGCCCGACGGCCGGACCCGCCTCGACAGCGCGAAGCTGGCGGCCCGGCGCATCGTGGACGGCATGGGCAAGAACGACCGGATCATGGTCATCGCCTTTGCGGGCACGGCCCGGTCCTGCGTCAGCTTCACGGACGACAAGGCCCAGCTCAAGGCCGGCATCGACGCCATCGAGCCCACCGATGAACTCACGCGCCTCCGCGAGGCCCTCGTGCTGGCCGAGGCGCACTCGACGCCGCTCGGCGAAGGGATCGGCACGCCGCTGGGCAATCCGATCTCCGTCGCGCACCTGATCCTGATCTCCGACGGCCGGATCGCCGACGCGCCCGAACTCACGCTGCGGCGCGGCACGATGGAGATGATCTCGGTCGGCGCGGCGGACAACAACGTCGGCATCGTCAACATGGACATCCGGCGGAACTACGAGCGGGCCGAGATGGTCAACGTCGTCGTGCGGCTGCGGAACTTCGGCCCCGCGGAGGCCACACGCGACGTCTCGCTCTTCATCGACAACGAGCTGAAGGAGGTCCGCTCGCGGGTCGGCCTGTCGGCGAACGTCGCCGGGCCGGGCGGCGGGGGCGCCACGGCGCCGGCGTCCCAGCTGCCGTCCGAGGGGAGCGAGGCGGTCGTGTCGTTCGAAGTCCGGCACGAGTCGGCCGGGCAGATCGAGGTGCGGCTGGGCGACGGCACGGACGCCTTCGCCGCGGACGACCGCGCGTACGGCACGATTGATGCCCCGCGGCCCGTCTCGACGCTGCTCGTCACGCCGGGCAACTACTTCCTCAAGCTGGCCCTCTCCGCGCTGCCGGGCCAGCCGCCGACGATCCTGACGCCGGAACAGTACGAGAAGGCGGCCGACGCCGACCTCCTTCTCGACGGCCGGATGAAATACGACGTCGTCGTCTTCGACGAGCACAGCACGGAGCGGCTTCCGCCGGGCAGTTACGTCTTCTTCGGCGGCGTGCCGAAGCTGCCCGACGTGCGGGTGACCGGCGAGGTGACGAACGACTTGATCGTGGACTGGGACAACACGCACCCGATCCTGCGCCACATCGTCGTCGAGTTGATCCACGTGCTGCGGTGGAACAGGCTCGAGATGCCGCGCGAGGCGCAGACGCTCATCGCCGGCGCGGACGGACCGGTGTTGTCGCTGCTCGGCCGGGACCGGCGGCAGTACCTGGTCTGCGCGTTCGGCATCTTCAACCCGGAACGATCGCACCTGAACACGAACTGGGTCATGGCCGAGGGCTTCCCCGCGTTCATGTACAACGCACTGCAGTTTATGGCCGGGAACGTCGCCGCCGGCGGCAACCGGAGCGTGCCGCCGGGCGCCGCCGTCGCCATCCGCGCGCGGCCGGGGGCGAAGACCCTCACGCTGCGGCGGCCGGACCTGAGCCGGGAAACCGTGCCGGTCCGCGACGACGGCGTCGCGTACTATGCCAACACCGGCCGGACGGGCTTCTACGTGCCGGCCGACGCCGCCGGGCCCGACGCGACCTTCGCCGTGAACCTGTGCGACGACGCGGAGAGCGACATCCGGCCGAACGACCAGTTCGAGATCGGCTCGCAGAAGATCGCCAGCAGCTCCGGCTCGCAACGGGTCAACCGCCCGGTATGGTCGTGGTTCATTCTCGCCGCGCTGATCGTGTCGTTTATCGAGTGGGTCATCTACAACAAGCGCGTCTTCGTGTGATGTTTCGGGCACGCGCGACGCCCCATCGGGGCGGGGGGGCGTCCCCGTCGGCGTGGGCCCCTGGACGCGGTCTGCCGCGCCCCCGTCTCCGGCGGGGACTCACTGACGGACGGTGACACGGACCGGCCGAAACGGTATGCTGATGCGGTCAGGGTATCACGATGGCACCGCGACGAGCGACCCATAAGTCTGTTTCCCGCTGGTCCGAACGGCGGCCGTTCCGGGTGCTTCTCACCTGCGCCGGGCGGCGGGTCGAGCTGATGCAGGCGTTCCGCCGCGCGGCGGAGCGGATCGGGCTCCCGCTGGAGATTTGCGCCGCCGACGCGAGCTGGACCGCGCCGGTGATGCACCTGGCCGACCGGGCGTTTCCGGTTCCGCCGGTGTCCGACGCGCGGGTCATTCCGCACCTGGTGCGGCTCGTCCGCCGTGAGAAGATCGACCTGGTCGTCCCCCTCCTGGACACCGAGCTGCCGAAAATGGCCGAGGCGCGCGAGGCGTTTGCCCGGGCCGGCGCGCTGGCGGTGATCTCCTCGCCGTCGGTCGTGCAGATCTGCCACGACAAGGTGCGGACGTACGCGTTCCTGGAGGCGATGGGAATCGACACGCCGAAAACGTGGACGTTGCGCGAGGCCCTGGCCTTGCGGCGCCGGCGCTTCCCGTACTTCCTGAAGCCGCGGTGCGGCAGCGCGAGCAAGGGCAACTTCAAGGTCGAGTCGCTCGACGAGCTTCGCACGTTTTCGCGAAAGGTCGCCGACCCGATCGTGCAGGAGTTCGTGCCCGGCGTCGAGCACACGCTGGACGTTTACACGGGCCTCGACGGCCGTCCGCAGTGCGTCGTCCCGCGACGGCGGATCGAGGTCCGCGGGGGCGAGGTGATCAAGTCGCTCGTCGTGAAGGACCGTCGCCTGATCGACGTCGGGTTCCGCGTGGCCTCGGCGCTGCACGAGTGCCGCGGCGTGATCACGATCCAGCTCATCGTCACCCCGGCCGGCCGGGTCCGCGTAATCGAGATCAACCCGCGTTTCGGCGGCGGGGCCCCGTTGGCGATCCACGCCGGCGCCGACTTCCCGCGCTGGCTCCTCGAGACGGCCGCCGGCCGCACGCCGCGCATCCGCCGCGACGGCTACCGCGAGGGCGAAGCCATGCTTCGCTACGACCAGTCGGTGTTCGTGCGGACGGACTCGCCCTCGCCGAAGCGACGGCCGCGCCGGTGCGAGTAGCACGGAGCGTGTCCCTCTTCCGTCGCCCGTTCTCTCACGCGGCGTTCGGCGGTCATGGGCAGGCGGCGCGGGTGTTCGGGCCGTTGAAACACGCCTGGAACTGGGAGAAATCCGCGACATCGACGTCGGCATCGCCGTCGAAATCGGCGTCGAGGCACCCGCCCGCCGGCGGGGGCGACGGCTCGGCAGGCGGGCGGTTGGGACCGTTGAAACACGACTGGAAGTGTGCGAAGTCGTCGATGTCCACGTCGCCGTCGCCGTCGAAGTCCGCGCGGGCCGTCGGGACGGGCCTCACGTCCCAGGCGATCGCGTAGGTCCAGCTGCGATCCGACGTCAGCTCGATCGCGTACCGGCCGGCCGGGAGCCATGTCCGGTAAATGTGCTCGACGTTGTCGATCGCCGAGACGCTCTGGTCCCGCAACCCGCCGAGGACGAAGCCGGATGCGTCATAGAGCCGCAGGTCGATGTTCGCCAGCGAGGGCGTGAGCTTCACGGGGTTGCCCGCGCCGACGGTGATCAGACGGTTCCAGGCGACGAGGACGGACACGCCGTCGGCCTGCTGAAACGGCGGAATGTCGAAGAAGTACAGGGAGGCGCCGGCCGGCCCCGCCGTGCCGTAGTCCCACCCGGTCAGGCCGACGGTGCTCGACCCGCTCGCGTCCTGCTCGCCGGCGGCCAAAATGCGGTGGCTGTTGTCGATGTTGAGTTCGCCCGCGCCGTAGCGGTAGTCCAGCGGCACCGTCCCGTCGGTGCTCGGCGTGGCGAAGCCCTTGCGCCAGTTGGCGCATTCCGTCTTGGTCGCCCCGCCCATGAGCAACGCCCGGACCAGGAGGGCCTTGGCGGTCTTCTTCTCCTGCGCGCCGAGCGTGGGCAGGATGTTGTTGCCGTCGGCCGTCTGCAGCAGCAGCGACGCCGCGCCCGCCACGGCCGGCGTGCCCCAGCTCGTCAGGTTGAACGGCACCACGAGGTCCGGCTTCACGCGCCCGGCCACGTCGATCGGCGTCGGTCCGTAGCTCGAGTTTCCGCTGGTCAGGCCGACGGCCAGAACGTTGTACGCGCTGGCGAGCAGGCGGGGCATGGCCGTCGCGGCGCCGTTGTTCACACCGGCGGCGATGACCACGCCGTCGCGGTGGACGACGAGGTCGGTCCGCCGGAGGGCGTCGGTGTCGCCCGCGTCGTCGCCGACGCTGCCGATCCAGCTGTGGTTCTGGACGCGCCGGGTCTCGGTCCGCGGGACGTTGAGCGTCTCGAGGCGAAGGAAACCGGTGCCGATCCAGTTGTTCGCCTCGTAGGCGTCGATGGTGGTGATGCCCGGGGCGATGCTGCTCGTCAGGCCGTAGTAGTTGCGGCCGACGATCGTGGCATGGACGGAGGGGCTGCCGGAGCCGCTCTTGGCCGTGAAGGTCTTGCCCGCGAACTCGGCGTCGGCGGGGTCGGGAAGGTAGTTGCCGTCGTACAACGCCTCGATATGGGACACGGCGATGCCGGACCCGTCGGGGGTGGCGGCGCCGAGCCGGGCCTGAAGGGCCGTATAGCCGATGTCGGCCTTCCAATCCGCCCGCACGGCGGCGGCGAGTGCCAGGACGATCACAGCCAACCCGAGGCAGTTTCGCATTTCCCCGCTCCACCGCGGACGGTTCGACGCAGCTCTTGCCGGCCATCGCCGTTTGTCCGCCTGGTGCGCGGGCACGGCGACGGGGGACCCCATACCGGGCATTATACCGTCCGGGGCGTGCGGATCCCAGACAATTGCGCCTTCGAGCCCCTGAATGGGGCGGCGGTCCGCAGATGACCTTGCGCCCGCATCGCGCCTCAGCGCGTGCGGAAGCGATAGACGGTCGTTGTCCGGTATTGCTCGCCCGGACGCAGGATCGTGGACGGAAACGCCGGCTTGTTCGGCGAGTCCGGGTAGTGCTCGGTCTCCAGGCAGAAGCCGTAGCGGTGCTTGTAGACCTTGCCGCCCTTGCCGACGTTGCTGCCGTCGAGGAAGTTTCCGCAGTAGAACTGGATCGCCGGCTCGGTCGTGAGGACCTCCATCACGCGGCCGGTCGTCGGCTCGTAGACGCTGGCGGAGAGGCTCATCTCCCCGCCCTTCTTGTTCAATACCCAGCAGTGGTCGTAGCCCTTGCCGAGCTTGAGCTGCTCGTCGTCCTGGTTGACGCGGGCGCCGATCGGCGCGGGCTTCGTGAAGTCCATCGGCGTGCCCTTGACCGGGCGCAGCTCGCCCGTCGGGATCAGCGTGGCATCGACCGGAAGGAACCGGTCGGCGTTGAGCATCAGCTCGTGGCCGAGGATGTCCCGCTCGCCGTGGCCCGACAGCGCCCAGTAGCTGTGGTTGGTCAGGTTGACGGGCGTGGCCTTGTCGGTCTCGGCCTCGTACTCGATCTTCAGTTCGTCGCTGTTGGTCAGCGAGTAGCGGACGGTGCACCTGAGGTTGCCGGGGTAGCCTTCTTCGCCGTCCTTGCTCGTGTACGTCAGCTTCAGGCCGACGGCCTCGGCGGACCGGAACGGCTCGGCGCTCCAGACGACCTTGTCGAAGCCTTTCTTCCCGCCGTGGAGGTGGTTGCCCATGTTGTTCGTGGCGAGCGTGTACTCGACGCCGTCGAGCGTGAAGCGGCCCCTGGCGATGCGGTTGCCGTAGCGGCCCACGATCGCGCCGAAGTAGGGCGTGGCCCTGATGTAGTCGGCGAGCGCGTCATAGCCGAGGACGATGTCGGCGAGCCTGCCGTTGCGGTCGGGCGCGTAGAGACGGACGATGATCCCGCCGTAGTTCGTGATGTCGGCACGGAGGCCGTTGGCGTTCGTGAGCGTGTAGAGGTCCACTTTCGTGCCGTTCGCCGTGCCGAAGGGCTGCCGGTCCACGCGCATGGCGTGCCTGCCCTTCTCGGCGGTCATGGTCTTCTCGCACGCCGGCGGCGCTGCGCAGGAGCAGAGCCACAGGGCCGCCGTCGCCGACGCACAAATCCGAAGCGCACCGTTTCGCCTGGTCATCCGCTGGTCTCCTCGTGTTCCGCCGCGAACGCAGACACGCGTTCGATGCCCGCGGGCATTCTAACCGGCGAGCCGCGCGGGGGGAACAGGACGAGACGCGGGCGCGCCGTCACGACCGCGGGCACGCGGCCGCGACGAACCGGCCGCCCGGTGCGTTGCAGTCCGCGCCGCGGGGGGATACGCTGCGGTTCATGCGGACCGCCGCCGCCCGGATCATCGACGCCAACCTCAACCGCGCCCGCGAGGCGATGCGCGTGATCGAGGATTTCGCCCGATTCGCGGCCGACGATGCGTCAACGTCGCGAATGCTCAAGCAGATGCGCCACGACCTCGCCGCGGCGGCGCGGGTCTGGCCCGTCCGCGACCTGCTCGCCGCCCGCGACACGCCGGGCGACGTCGGCACGCGCATCAGCACGGCCGGTGAGCGGAAGCGGGCATCGACGGCCGACATCGTCACCGCCGCCGCCCGGCGTCTGACCGAAGCCCTCCGCGTGCTCGAGGAATACGCCAAGCTCGACAGCCCGGCCGCCGCGGCCGCGATCGAACGCGTCCGCTATCGCGCCTACGAGGCGGAGAGGCGTCTGGTCCCCCGGGCGCTGGCTCTCGCGGAGGCGCCGCAGCGGCCGTCGTTTGCCGGCGTGCGGCTCTACGTCCTGATCACGGAATCGCTCTGCCGTCATGCGTGGCTGCGGACCGCCCGCGAGGCGATCGCCGGCGGCGCCGATTGCCTCCAGCTCCGCGAAAAGGGCCTCGGCGACGCCGAGCTGCTCGCGCGGGCGAAGAAGCTCGTCGCGCTCTGCCGCCGGCACGGCGTGCTGTGCATCATCAACGACCGCGCCGACATCGCCCGGCTGGCCGGCGCGGACGGCGTGCACGTCGGTCAGACGGACGTGTCCGTCGCCGAGGCGCGGCGGATCGTCGGGCCGCACGCGCTGATCGGCCGGAGCACGCGAAACCTCCGGGAGTTTCGCGCGGCCCTCCGCGAGCGGCCGGATTACGTCGCCATCGGCCCGATGTACGAGACGGCCACGAAGCCGCAGAAGAGCATCGCCGGCACGCGGATCCTCCCGCGGCTGATGCGGATGCTCGCGCGGTCCGCCGACGGGCCGGCGATTCCGCTCGTTGCGATCGGGGGCATTACGGCCGACCGGCTCGGACCGATCCTCGCGGCGGGTTGTCGGACGGTGTCCGTCTGCGCCGCGGTGATCAGCACCGAGGATCCGAGGGCCGCCGCGCGGCGACTGAAACGCAGGCTGGCGGCGTCTTCGGCGAGACCGCGTTCGGTCCCGAGGGGGCCGAACGCGAGCGAAAGGCCCTCGCCGCAGGCGGAGCCGACCCAGGGTCGTATTGCACGATCCGGCGGCAAACGCGGCTGAGCCTCCGGCCGCCGGTGTCCGACGGCGCTTGCCCGAGGTGGTGTACGGATGCGGATCGGGCGACTCATGCAGATCGGCCTTTGCGTTCCGGGAGCGTTCGCGGTCCTGGCGTGTCTGCTCGGGGCCCACGCGTGCCTCGCGGGCGACGTGCCGGCCGGCCCGCTGTGGCCGCCGTCCTCCGGTGTGATTTCGCGGCCCGCGATGTGCAAGCCCGAGATGCGAGCCGTGATCGGCCCGATCCGCGTCACCGCCATCCACTGGGGCGGGGCCCCCTACCCCGGCGATTCCCGGGGCCGGCGAAGGCAACTCGAAGCCGACATCGCGACGGTCCACGGAGCCGGCGCCGCCTATGTCGGGAGCGTCAACGGACGTGGCTTTCACTGCCCGGGGCTGGAGGGCGAGGCGGTCCGGCGTCTCGACGGCACGCCGCTCACGCATCCGGGCATGAACAACGCCGTCTACAGGTGCAGCCTGAGGCCCGCGACGCAGGAAGCGCTGCTCCGCGCCGCCGCGGGCTGCGCCGATCTCGGCATGGACGGCTTCATCCTCGATTCGTGGCAGGGCGAGGGCGGCGTTCTCTGTTTCTGCGAACAGTGCCTTCGCTTCTATCGGGACTGCCTGCGGAGGCACCGCGACGACCCGAGGTTCGCCTCCGTGGCCGGGACGGAACCCGAAGCGTTCGACTACGACCGCTATCTTCGCGACCGGGGCTTCGGGCCGGAGACGCCCGTCCACAAGCTGCCCTGCGGCCCTGCGTTCGCCGAGTACCGGTTCGACGAACTGATCCGGCGAAAGCGGGATCTGTTCCGGGCCGCGCGCGAGCGCGCCGGCCGGGTCCGCAGGCCGTTTCGCATCACCGCGAACGTGTACAGCATGCCCGCGGCGACCTTCGCGGTCCACGACCTGCTCGACTACCTCACCGTCGAACTGCCGTACTTCGGCAGCTTCGACGGCCCGCCGCCGCGCGGCAGCTCGATCGCCGTCTACAAGAAGGCCTCGATGGTCGGCAAGCGCTGCGTGGCACAGCTGGGCTCGCACGACACCGCCCGCGCCCTCGTCGGCCGGGACTCGACGGCGACACTGCTGAAGATCTGGATTGCCGAAGCGTATGCCGCCGGCCACCTCTTCGACCTGGCGCCGCGCGAATTCGCCGGATACAGGGACGGACGCGAACTCTGGCTCGAACTGCCGATCCGCCAGATGCTGACGTACTACGCCTTCTTTCAGGCCCATCCCGAGGTCTACACAACGACCGAGTCCTGCGCGCGAACCGCCATCCTGTACAGCACCGCCGCCGCCCGTTCCGATACGGCGGAGCACGAACGGGAGTACAACGCGGTCTGCAGGCTCCTGCACGATGCCCACCGCCAGTTCGATGTCCTCCTGGCGGGCGACAGCCGCTGGAGTCTCCCCGAGCCGTCGCTCGAGAGACTGTCCCGCTACGAATGCATCGTCGTCCTGCGACCGCAGGCGTTGCCGACGGAAAGCGCCGCGCGCCTGGCCGAGTACGCCGCGACCGGCCGCAAGGTTGTCCTTGTCGGCAAGTGCGGATGGAGCGGTCCGGGTTACAAGCAGCTGTGCAGGGCGCTGATCGGGCGCGAAGTCCCTCCGGACGGAATCCCGTCGTTCGCGCCGTACCGGCTCGGCCGCGATCCGGCCCTGCGGCGGGACCTGATCGCACAGCTCGGGCCCGACCCGTTCCTGACAACGAACGCGCCCGCGGAAACGGGCATTCTGTGCGGCCGCGCCGGCGGGCGCATGCTCGTCCACCTGATCAACTACGACTACCGGGAGGAGGCGGACCGGATCCGTGACGCCACGAACATCGAACTCCGGGTTCGTACGCCGGCCAGGCATGCCTCGCTCCTGTCGCCGGACGGGGCGTCAACGACGACGCCGGGGCTTCCAGTCACGCGCGATCGTGAGACGATCCGGGTGACCGTGCCGTGTCTGCACGTCTACTCCGTGATCGTGCTGGAGTGATGCCGGCGCGCGGCCCGGACCTGAAGCCCCGCCATACGCAGGCAACCGGGAACGAACAGGCGGGCGGGCGCGCCGCCGCGCATCTCACGCCCAGATCGAGTCGTTCGTCGCGTGCATGACCAGCGTCCGCGGCTTGCCGTGGGAGTCCTTTCCGTTGTGGGCGCTGTTGACCGCCGTGTAGAACAGGTGCCATCGGCCGTCGCGCTGCACGAGGGCGTTCGGGGCGTAGATGCCGTACGAGTCGGGTTGCGTCTTGTCGCCGCGGGCAATCCACGCCGACCGGCGCGGGCGGTGCCACTTCGTGCCGTCCGGCGAAAAGCACCACTCGATGTCCATCGTCTGCGCCTGGCAGCGATAGTGGCCCAGCATCCCGACGCGCCCCTTCGGCGTGTACGTGACCGCGAGATAGTAGAACTGCTGATCCACGGGGTCTTCGGCGTCACGCTGGATCACCCGCCGGCGGGTCTCGAAACGCAGGCCGTCCGCGGATGTGTAGAGGTCGATCACGCGGAGCAGGCCCGGGGCGTTGTCGTGGGCCATGTAGGCCGGGTCGGTCTTGGGCACCTGGACCAGGGCCACGGAGTAAAGCTCGAACGTGCCGTCCTCGAGCTGGTAGATGTTGGTCGCGTCGTTGGAGATCAGCCGCGGGATGGCGGCCGGCTCGTCCGCGGGGCGGTCCTTCGCGGGCTTCGCGTGGAGCAGGACGCCGTCGGGCGATGCGACGCCGTGCGCCGCCCGGTCGTGGAAGTGGTAGAGCACCGGCCGCAGCGGGTCGATCACGCTGTAGCGCCGGCCGTCGTCGCTGTCGGCGGCCAGGTAGCGCAGGACGCCCTCGCCGTGCGCCCAGAAGTAGATGCGGTGCCGTCCGTTCCGCAGCCGGATGTGGATGACCTGCACGGGCTTCCACGCGGCCGGCAGGTTGCCGATCGCGAACGGGGCGTCGGCCGGGCGGCCGGTCGAGCACTGCGCGGGGGACTTCGTCCACGGACCGCCGGGGACGCCCTCGGCGCAGGCGATCGCGTACTCCCTGGGCGATCCGCACACGGAGTACCAGATCCGCCAGCGGTCCTTTTCGATCGGCTCCACCGGGCAGGTGAAGTCCTGGATGTGGTCGCCCTCCCACGGCTCCGTCGGCTCGAGGGCGATGCCGTGCTTCCGCCACGCCGAGGGCGGACAGGGCGTCGGAATCGCGGGCCCCGTCGCGGGCGCGGCCCGCGCGGCCGTCCGCGACACGGCGGCGGCGCCGACGGCGGTACACAGTGTCCGGCTCAGAAACGAACGCCGATCGATTCGCTCCATGTTGGGGCTCCTGTCATTTCACGGCGCAGCCGACTTCGGCCGCGACGGCCTTCATGCCCTCGATCATCTCCCGGATCTTCTTCACGGGTTCGCGGACCATGTTCTTGTCGCCCTCCGCCATGGGCAGGGCCGCCTCCCACGCGGGCAGCGCCGTCACGGCCTGCGCCAGTCCGTCGACGTACGCCTGGAACTGCCTTCGGGCGGCGTCCTTGTCCGCGCGGGCCACGCTGCCCGACCTGACCAGCGACCGCAGTTCCCAGAGCGCCTTCAGTGCGTGGACGTATCCCTGCACGACCAGGCTCTCCTGCACGAACACCGGCTCGCCGATCTCCCGGGCGAGTTGCACCGACCGTGCGGCCCGCGTCACATCGCGCTCAAGCTGCTCGACGTTCTTGATCTCGCCCCACGGGTAGCCGTAGATCTCCCACAGCACGAAGCCCAGTTCGGGCAGCTTGCCCTCCTTCAGCATCGTGGCGGCCTGGCCGGGGTGCCCCCGCTGCTCGCCCGAAGGGTACTCGCTGCCGTACACGTCCCACGCCACCTGGCCGTGGATGTCGGACCATTCGGCGAACTTCGCGGGGTCTTTGATCCCCTCACGGACCGCCCACGACAGGGCGAACTCGTGCGGCGTCCGCCCCTTCGCGTTCCAGGTCCATTCGGCCGCCGCCTCCGTGTTGAAGGCCACGTGCCGGATGCACGGCACGGCGTACCCGAGCAGGCCGGAAAGCCCCTTGTCCACGAACTCGTTCATCCGCGCGTGCGTGAACGCCGCACCGGTGAACGGCTGCCAGAACCCCACCAGCGCGCAGAGGTTCGGGCACACGCCGAGCCAGCGGCCCTGGTGGACCGTGTCCACGAGGTAGCGGCGGATCATCGGCGCCCGGCTGCTGTTGTACGTATACAGGCTGTGGTAGTACCAGATCTTCACCGCCGGCGGCAGTTCGGCGAAGACCCGCGGGTTGCTCTTTTCGGTCTCCTCGCTCGTGAGGACGCGAAGACCGAGGTTCGGCTCCTTCTCGAGGGCCTTCTTCCAGGCCGCGACGATCGCCCGCGCCTCCAGGACGCTGCGGTCCTCCTTCGCGCACCGTTCGCACTGGCAGCCCTTTTCGCCGGCGAGGTTCTCCGTCATCCAGACATCCACCTCCGTCACGCCCGGCTTGCTCCGCCACAGCAACAGCCACTGCGCGAGGATATCGGCGAACAGAGGGTTCGAGTAGCAGATCGCCCCGACCTTGGCGCCCCTGCCCTGGAGTTCGGGATACACCCGGAAGAGGCCCGAGCCGGCCAACTGCTCCAGGTGCAGGATGACCGGCACGGGATTGATGCCGTATGTCGGCCCTTCGTCGATCATCTTCTGCTTGTACGGCGGATACTGGACGAAGCAGCGCTTGTCCTCGTCGATGCCCGCGTGCGAGATCTGCTCGTCGTAGTTCATCTTCCGATCCGACATCCACCGGAGCTGCAGCGAGCTGTCGCCGCCCCAGAGGCCGCGGTCGGCCATGTCCGGCCAGTCCGTCACCCGCAGGATGGGCATCTCGGCCCGGTCGCCCGTCACCTTCGCCCGCACGAGCTGCCGCAGCGTCTTGGCCGCGTAGTACAGCCCGTGGGGCGCGAGAGCGACGAGCCGCAGCCCGCGCCCGTCGGCGGCGGGCAGGATGAAATAGGCCTGGTCTGCGTTCCTGTATTCGCGGAGGCCCGCGGCTTCGTCGCCGCCGAGCCGCATCGTGATGGTGAACGAGGGCTTGTCCGGCGTCGCCGCGTTCTCCGGCAGACCGAGGCACTCCAACAGTTCCTTCCGCCCCTGGAGGGCGAGCGGCGGCGCCTCCGCCGGCACGACGATGGCCACGTCCCCGGCCGGCACCGCGACCTTCGCCGTGATCTCGATCTGTTTCGGCAGCGGGACGGTGTAACGGATCCACTGGACCGCTTCGTCCTTTGAGACCGCCGCCGGCCCGGCCGCCCGGACAACGGCCGCCGCCGACACAAGCCCCACGAACACGAGAGATACCAACGTGCCTGATCGCATGAGTCGCCGTGCTCCCTGGCCACGCCGCCGGCAGCGGCCCCGCGGTCGGCGGTGGTCTTTCCCGCGCCGCGCGATCCGCGGTTCGCGGCGCACGCCGTCGCCGTCCGCAGTTCGGCCTGCGTCGTGTTCAATCTATAGCGTCGGCCGGGGGCGGTAAAGCGGCGCTCCGGCGAGGCCGACGCATGGGGCCGGGGGCGCGGGGCCCGCCGGCCCGCTATGTTCTGAGCGTGTGCCGGCGCCACCAGCACAGGACGAGAATCGCCCACAGGATGTCCGCTCGCTCGTGACGGCGGCGCAGGTGCTCGTGCCACAGGCGGTCGGCAACGCGCGGATCGATCCCCAGATCCGCGAGCACGTCGGCGCGGACGACGTCGGCGTACAGCCCGCGCAACTCGTTTCGCAGGAACTCGCCGATCGGGACCTCGAAGCCCATCTTCCGGTGGCCGAGCACCTCGGCGGGCAGGCGGTCGCGATACGCATCGCGGAGGATGTGTTTCTGCGGGCCCGGGCGCGCCGGGTCGATCCTGTATTCGATCGGCAGGCTCGTCGTGAACTCCACGACCGCCGGATCGAGGAACGGCACGCGGACCTCGAGGGCATGCAACATGCCGGCCGTGTCCACCTTGCACAGCATGTCCGCGGGCAGACTGAACGCGACGTCCGCCAGCAGCAGCGGTGTCAGCTCGTCGCGGCCCGCCTCTGTCGGCGTCAACATGCGTTCGCTCGTCGTGGCGCGGGCATCTTGCCTGCGTCCGGCCGCGGGCCGGCAACCTGCACCACAAGGAGACGATTCTGACGGCGCCGGCGACGCGAAGCCGGGCGCGAGGTCCTCGGCGGCCTGCCGGAGCAGCGCGGCCAACGGCGGGGCCGGTCCGCCCGGGAGGAGCCCGGCCAGCGTCTCGGGCTCGGCGATCCGCGACCACGCCGCGTGACGTTCGAACGGGTCGGCCGAATCCGCCCGGAGCAGCTTGCGCGCCTGGCGGACGCGGTTCAGCCAACGGCTGGACTTGGCGGACGGCGCGGCCGCCAGCAGCGGCTCGATGAGCCAGCGCCGCACGAAACGGGGCATCCGCCGATACCGCGCCAGATAGTGATGCCCCAGATACCGCCAGTACCCGCCGAACAGTTCGTCGCCCCCGTCGCCGCTGAGCGCAACCGTCACGTGACGCCGCGTGTGCAGGCTCACAAGGCTCGTCGGGATCAGCGAGCTGTCGGCGAACGGTTCGCCAAGGTGGTCGAGCAGCGCGGGAACCGCGCCGATCACGTCGCCGAACGTAAGCTTGAACTCGTGGTGCTCGGTGCCGTAGCGATCGGCGACGAGTCGCGCGTATCGCGTCTCGTCGTACTGCGGCTGGTCCGCGTAGCCGATCGAAAACGTCTTCACGGTGCCGCCGGCCGCCGCCAGCTCGGAGACGACCACCGACGAATCCAGCCCGCCCGACAGAAACGCGCCGAGCGGCACATCCGCGATCCGCCTCGCACGAACGGCGGCAGCAATGTGCCCGCGAAGCCGTTCCTGGGCCTCGGTATACGTGGGCGACGCCCCATCGCCCGCCGCGATGCGGTAGTAACGGCGCGGCGGACGAACGCCCGACGCATCGAACTCGAGCACATGCCCCGGCGGCAGCTTGTATACGCCCTGAAAGATGGTCAGTGGATGCGGAATAAAGCCGAGCGAGAGATACAGGTGCAGCGCTTCGCGATCGACCAGCGGTGTGCCGTCGAGCAGCGGGAGCAGCGCGCGCACCTCGCTGGCGAAGGCCAGACGCGGTGCCCCCGACGCGTCGCAGGCTGCGTAGTACAGCGGCTTCTTCCCGAACCGATCCCGAGCGACGAATCCCCGTCTGTCCGCAATATCCACGAACGCGAACGCCCACATGCCGTTGAGCCGTGACAGCCCGTCCACGCCCCAGTGCATCATCGCGGCGAGCAGCGCCTCGGTGTCGCACCGCGTGTGGAACGTCGTCCGGCCCTCCAACTCACGGCGTACGTCGGTAAAGTTGTACACCTCACCGTTGTAGACGAGGTGCCAACGGCCCGTCGGGTCGGCGAAAGGCTGGTGCCCGGCGGCCGAGAGGTCGAGCACGGCGAGCCGCGTGTGGGCAAGCCCGACGGCGAAGCCCGCCGTGCGATGCTGCCAGAGGCCCTGGTCGTCGGGCCCGCGGTGCCGCAGGGCATCCCGGGCGGCGGCCAGCGACTCGGCCGGAACCGGTCGCCCGGAGAGATCTATCACGCCCGCGATCCCGCACATGAGGGCGATTCTTTCGCCTCAGGACCGGGAATGCAAGGCCGTGTGCCACTGCCCGGCCGGCGGTGCCCCCACCACGGGGGATCTTGCCGGACCGCACCGCGGCCACGGCGGCGGCACACAGACGTGAGCCCGCCGGCGAAGACAGGACGCCGTCCGGTGAAGGACTTTCTCCGTCCCATATCGTTAGATCAAGTCGCGCCCCGGGCCGGCCGAAAAACAGATGGTCTTGCCAGGAGCCGTGTTCTGTGGTCCAGGCCGAGCCGCAGATGGAGCTGATCTGTGAGGGTGAGCCGGTGCCCGGGGCGCCGTGTCCCGCCCTGTGCCGGGTCGGCGCCCGGCTTGAGCAGTTCGACGAACAGCTCCGGCTTGCCAGCCACGTTCAGCGGGATCTGCTGCCCGATCCGATGCCGTCTTCGCTGACGGCCTGCTTCCATGCCCTGTTCCTCCCGGCCGACCACGTCAGCGGCGACATCTACGACGTCGTGCGGCTCGACGAGGCCCATCTGGCGATCTCGCTCGCCGACGCCACCGGCCACGGCATGCCCGCGGCGCTGCTCACCGTCCTTATCAAACGGTTGTTCCGCGGCAAGGTCATCGAGAACGACAACTACCGCATCCTCGAGCCCGACGAAGTCCTGGCCAACATGAACCGCGAGATGCTCGAGATGAACCTGTCGCACTGCCAGTTCGTCACCGGCTCGCACGCGATCTACAACGAGCGGACGCGGCGCCTCCGCTGGTCCCGCGGCGGTCTGCCGCATCCGATTCTCGCGCCGGCCGATGCGCCCCCGGCCTTTGCCCGCAGCACGGGCGTTCTCCTCGGCGCGGTCGAGAGCCCGATCTTCGACGTGGCCGAAGCGACCCTGAACCCGGGCGACAAGCTCTACTTCTACACGGACGGGCTCGAGGCCCTGCTCTGCCGCCGCCGCGCCGGCGAGAACCCGTTCGACCTGTCCACCACCGCCTGGTTCAACACGCTCCGCGGACGCAGCCCGATGGAGGCCCTCGCCGAAATCGCCGAGACCCGCAGTACCCTGCGGCACGACGCCTGGCCCTGCGACGACATCACCGTCGTGTGCATCGAGTGTACGGCCTGACGCCGTCGGGCCTTGTTCCGTCGTCGTCGCCTCCCCACAATGTCGGCATGCCTTCGCTCCTCGCGGTCGATCTCGGCCTCAAGACCGGCCTCGCGCTCTACGGCCGGGACGGACGACTGATCTGGTATCGCTCGCGGCATTTCGGCACCACGGAGCGCCTGCGGCGCGGCGTACACGGCGTGCTGGGCGGCACCCCGGACCTCTTGCGCCTCGTGATCGAGGGCGGCGGCGCGCTCGCCGTCGTCTGGGCCCGCGAGGCCGAGCGCCGCGGACTGGAGGTCCGCCGGACCAGCGCCGACGAATGGCGACGGCTGCTCCTGTACCCACGCCAGCGTCGAAGCGGCGCCGACGCCAAGCGGCACGCGGCCGCTCTGGCCCGCCGGATCATCGCCTGGTCCGGCGCCGCCCGACCGACCTCCCTGCGGCACGATGCGGCCGAGGCCATTCTCATCGGCCTCTGGGCCGTCATCGACGCCGGGTGGCTCGAGGCCGTGCCGCGCGAGCTGCAACCATAGACGGGCGCCGTGCGGACGTGCGGCGGACGACAGGCCGTTCAGCGAGCGGCGGCGGCTGAACGAACCTCGACCGGGCCCAGCAGGCCCGACGGACGGCGATGGGCCGGGTCGTACCGGTTCGCCAGGGAATTGGTGACCTCGACCTCGAGTTCGTTTGTGCCCGCGCGAACCGCCCCGGTCGCATCCCATGTGTACGGCGCCCAGAAGCGGGGCCCGAGTGTGACGCCGTTCAGTCGAACAACCGCGAAGTCGCCCACGCGGCCGAGGTCCAGCTCGAAACGGCGGTCGCCGCGCTCGGCCATATCGAACGTCGCACGGTACGTCAGCGTCCCCGCGAACGACTCCAGGCTCCTGGACGAGACCCAGTCGCCCAGCGCCCGCCCGACGACCTTGCCGGCCGGGTCCGTCACCGTCCACGGCCCCGCCACGGCCACGCGGCGGGAAACGGGCGCCGTCGCCGCGATTGCCGCCGCCGTCGCCCCTGGCGCCACGGGCTGGCGCCGATCGACGCACAGCACGATGCTCTCACGCCGGCCGAGCCGCAGCGGCATCCTCATGCGGCCCGCATCGGCTCGCTCCACGGCGGCCGGGCAGAACCGCCCCGCCCACGCATCGAACCACTCCGCCCGCCCTGTGCAGCGGACCGCCACGGCCGTATCGATCGGCCCTTCCCCCTCGTTGACGAACAGGTAGAAGTCCACGCCGTGCTTGACCACGTGTGCGCAGCGCAGGTCCGCCGCCGGCGGATCGGCGACGACATCGCGCTGATCCGCGGGCACGAGCACGCCGGTCACCTCGCCACGACAGTGCCGGACCCGGCCTCCCGCCGCCTCGAAGGCCCGGATCCGCGCGGCCACCGGCTCGCCCGGCGGGGCATCGCGGTCCACGATCAGCGTCGTGTACCGCGCCTCGCCGACGACGAGCGCCGCCCCCTCGATGCGTGCCTGCTCGCAGAGCCGCCAGTCCTCGAGGTAGCTGTAATCGACCTGGTTCCGCAGGAGCCACTTCGCCGCCCGCCACGGCAGGTCGTTGTTGGACGCCAGGATAGCGACGTCGCACACCGGCCGGCTGTCCGTCAGCAGGCCGCACAGCCGCGTCGTGTAGTCGGCGAACAGGCGGTAGTGCGGCCACCACGCGTTGTGCGGCCCGACGTCCGGCGGGCGCTCCAGGACCCGGTCGTCGCGGATCGAATAGTAGAACGCGTGCGGATAGAGCAGGTTCACGCCGCGGACCATCAGCCAGTCCGCGAGCCACTTCATCTCCTCCATCGTGAGCTGCCAGCCGAACGCCCCATAGACCTCGTTGGCGTTGCGGCGGCGGCCGTCGTGCCGGGCGACGCTGCTCGAGCACTTGCCGAGGACGCTGTGCGGGCCCTCGACGGCCGACGGCGTGTTCGGCAGGACCGCCCGCCAGACGATGTCCTGGCCGGGGATCTGGAAGTGCCGCAGCGGCCGGATCTCCGCCCCGCCCGCCGGGTGCCCCGTCAGCGCCACACCGTGCGCGCCGCACCAGGCCGAGAGCGGGCGGTAGTAGGTCTCATCCAGGCGATCGGCGAGCGTCCGAGCGAAGTCCTCGCGGACCTTCCCCGTCTGCCCGCCGAGGTCGTAGAACAGCGCCGGCAGCAGCGGGAGGATCGAGTATCCGCGCCGCCGCTCGAAGTCGGCGGCAAACCCGCCGGTCCACGGCTTGAGCCCGCGGCGGCCGCGCCGCCCCAGCATGCTCGGCTCATCCGTGAACACGGCGATAACGGTCTTGCCGAAGTGATCCCTGAGGGCGTCATAGTAGACGTCATAGGCGAAGCGGAGGAACGCCTTCATCGCGTCGGGGTTCAGCAGATCGGCGGCGGGCGGGGCGCCCGGCTGGTTGTCCTCCTCGCCCTCGTGGACGCCGCGGATGCGGCCCTCTGACGACACGCACGCGAACGTCATCACGCGCCACGCCCCGGCCGGCAGCGCGGCCGACGTGGCCCCGGGCTCGACGACGCGAACGCCCTGCGGATCGAGCGCGTTCTTGTCGTTCAGCCGCCGCGCGATCACCGTCGCGACGACGTCGCCGTCCGTCTTCAGCGGCACCGCCACCGGGGCCGGACCGGTGATGTCCTGGCTCACGACCGCCAGCCCCTTCGCCGCAAATGCCGGGTTCGACCTGACCACCCGGCCGTGCGCTGAGCCGGACGGGTACATCCCTTCGTCGTAGAGGCACACGCGCATGCCCGTGCGGGCCGCCTCCTCCACCGCGACGCGGACGTGATGCAGCCATCGTTCGCCCATGTACGGGATCTCGGCGGGAAGCCCCATCCGCCCGTGGATGACGAAACCGTACACGCCGTGGGCGCGAAAATCCGCCAGTTGCCGCCGGATCTCGTCGTCGTCGAGGGCGTCGTTCCAGAACCAGAACGGCATCTGGCTGAACTCGGCGTTCGGGGCGAGCAGCTCGCGCCGCCAGTCCGGCCGTGAACCGACGGCCGGCGTGCAGCCCGCCAGCCACAACCCGGCAAGAACGAAAGCGGCTCCGCCAAGAGCCGCACGGCGATACGCCATCCAATCGCGCATTCACCAAGTGTCGTCGCCGCCGGCCACCCCCGTCAAGCCGGCTCATCGCCCGCCGCGGCTCAGGACGGTCGCATCCGGACGACTTGGCGTGCCGGCGCCGCAGTGTTACAGTCACGGGCGGCGCTGCGACCATCGGGCGCCCGGAACGCCTCATGCTGGACTGGAATGAGTACGTCAAGATCTTTGTCGCGCTGCTGGTGATCACCGACCCGGTGGGCATCGTACCGGTCTTTCTCACGCTGACGTCGGGACGTTCGCCGCGCGAGCGGCACCGCGCGGCGCGGGCGGCGGCGATAGGGATGGCGGCCGTGCTCGTCGTCGCGGCCATCGCGGGCGGCGCGATCATGCGGGCGTTCGGAGCGGGAATCCCCGCGTTCCAGGTCGGCGCCGGGATCATCCTGCTCGTCATGGCCGTCGAGATGCTGCAGGCGCGCCTCGACAGCACGCGCCAGGCCCCCGGCGAGGCCGAGGAGGCCGAGGAAAAGGACGATGTGGCGATGGTGCCGCTGGCCGTTCCGTTGCTGGCGGGCCCGGGGGCGATCAGCACGGTGATCGTGTACGCGCACGGCGGCGCCGGCCGGTCGCACAGCCTCGCCGTGTGCGGCATTATCATCGTCGTGGCGACCATCGTCTGGTTGGCGCTGCGGCTCGCCGGGCCGATCGCCCGCGTGCTCGGGCGTACCGGCATCAACATCGCGAACCGGCTCATGGGTCTGATCCTGGCGGCGGTCGCCGTCGCGCTGGTGGCGGACGGGCTCAAGGGGCTCTTTCCCGGTCTTCGGTAGACCGGGCCGGGCGCAGGGACGTCGATGATCCGTCTTGCCGCGGAAAACGTCTTGCACCTGCTCGCGATCGGCGCCCTGCTGGTCGTCGTGGCGTTCTTCAGCGGGGCCGAAACGTCGCTTTTCACCCTCACGCGCCACCAGTTGAAGACCTTCCGCGCCGGCGCGAATCCGCTTCTTCGCCTTGCCGCCCGCCTCCTCGACAGGCCCCAGGAAACGCTGGTCACCATTCTCCTGGGCAACATGTCGGCCAACGTCCTGTTCTTCGCCTCGGCCTCCGTGCTGGTGATCAGCAGCGCCCGGTACGTGGGCGGCGTCACGAGCGCGGTCCTCGGCGTCGTGCCGGCGCTCGCGATCATCTTCTTCGGCGGCGTCCTGCCGAAGGTCTTCGCCGCCGCCTACCCGGCGTTCGTCGCCGGCCTGGTCGCCGGCCCGCTGTACGGCTTTCATCGCGTGATCCGGCCGGTCTGCGTCATCCTTCAGCGCGGGCTCGTCACGCCCGGCGTGCGCCTGCTCACGCCGCCGGGACGCGGGCCGCGCCCGGTCGGGCACGCCGAACTCAACGAGCTGCTGGAGCACTCGGCGGCGCAGGGCCTGCTCGCGCCCGGCGAGAGCGAGCTGCTCCGCGAGGTCGTCGAGCTGGGCACGATCCGGGCGCGCGAGATCGTCGTGCCGCGCGTGGACATGATCACGTTCGACATTACGCAGGGACGCGAGGCGTTTCTCGACCTCGTGCGCGCGAAACGGGTCAAGCGGGTCCCCGCCTGGCGCGACCAGCCCGACAACATCGTCGGCATGCTCCACGCCCGCGACGTCCTGCTCAAGCCCGACGATCCGCTGGAAGACCTCCTCCGCCCGGCCTGGTTCGTGCCGGAGGCGAAAACGATCGACGGCCTCCTGCGCGACTTCCAGCACACGGGCCGCGAGATCGCCATCGCCGTGGACGAGTACGGCGGGATCACCGGCCTCCTCACGCTCGAGGACGTGATCGCCGAGGTCGTCGGCGAGGTCTTCGAACTCGGCGAGGGCCCCCCGCCGCTCGTGCGGCAGATCGGCGAAGACGCATGGCTTGTCAGCGGCCGGCTGAGCATCCGCGAATGGGCGGAGGCGTTCGGCCAGCGGTTCGCGGACTTCGGCGTCGATACGATCGGCGGGCTGATCGCCGTGCGGCTCGGCCGCGTCGCCCGCGTCGGCGATGCGCTCAAGCTCCGCAACCTGCTCCTCACCGTGACGCGGGTGCTGCGCCACCGCATCGTCGAGGTGCGGCTGGACCGGATCGCCGACGACGCGGACGGCCGGACCGCGCCCGCCGAACCGAAGGAGCCCCCGCCATGATCGCCGTGGTTCCCGTTGCCACCGCGACGCTCCTGTTCTGGCTGGCGCTGTGCGTCGTCGGCGTGCTGCTCTCCGGGGCTTACAGCGGCATGGAGATCGGCTGTTACCGGCTGAGCGAGGTGCGGCTTCGCCTCGAGGCCGAGCGGCACGGGGGCTGGTGGCGGCGGCTCCTGGAACTCAACCGACACCGGGATCGGCTCATCTGCATCATCCTGATCGGAAACAGCTTCGCCGATTACATCGCCACGGGATCGGCCACGGTCCTGCTCACCCGGATGGGCTTGTCGGAACGCGAGACCGAACTCTATGCCACGATCGCCCTGGCGCCGGCGCTGTTCGTCGTCGGCGAGATGATCCCCAAGGCCCTGATGCAGATTCGCGCCGACACGCTGACGGTCCGCGGCACGTGGCTGCTCGAAGGAAGCCGCTACCTGTTCACGTACACCGGCCTGCTCGGGGCGGTGCAGGCCGCGACACGCGGCGTCCTGTGGCTCTTCGGCCATCGCGGAGAGGGGGCCGAGGTCCTTTCGCCCCACGAACGGATTCGCGCGATCCTCCTCGACCAGACGGCCAGCGGCCTGCTCAGCCCCGTCCAGCTCGACGTCGCCCGCAGCGTGCTCGACGTCCGCGAGGTCCGCACGCGCGAGGCCATGACGCCCATGAGCCGCGTCGTCATGATCGACGAGGACGCCGACCGCGAGCAGCTCGAGGAGGCCGCCGCGGGCAACGACTTCACGCGGCTGCTTGTCCACGCCTCGGGCGACCGACGGCGGATCATCGGGTTCGTCAACGTGATCGAGGTCCTGCTGCCGGAAGAGCCGGCCGGCGAACTCCGGCCCTTCATCCGGCCGATCGTCCACCTCGACGCCGACCGCCCCGTCAGCGCCTCGCTCGTCGCCCTGCGCGAGGCCCGCTGCCCGATGGGCCTCGTTCACGACGTCCGCGGTCGTCCCATCGGCCTGGCCACCGTCAAGGACCTCGCCGAGAAGATCGTCGGCGACGTGACGCCGTAGGGCATGGGATTCGCGACGCCGGACCGGCGATCCTCATTTCGAACAGGCCGGCTTCCTCGCGATGATCAAATGACGGGTTTCACGTGTTCCGGGTTCTCCTGCCTGGCGTCCGGCGGAAAACCCCGGAGGCGCGATTCGTCCGCGAGGACGCTTCGGCTACAATACCGCACACGAAGGCTCGACGGACCGTTGGCCCCGAAGCGGGGCGAGGAGGTTGACGCATGGCTCGTTCGATCGGTTTCACGTTCGTCCTGGGCGGTCTGGTGCTTGCGGCCGGGTGCGCCGCGCCGATGCGCGAACTGTCGAAGGCCGCCTACCTGGACAGGATGCAGGGGGCCTGGGTCGGACAGATGGTCGGCGTGGCCTACGGTGCCCCGACCGAGTTCAAGGTCTGCGGCGCCATCAACGAAGGGGACCTCCCGCACTGGAAGCCCGACCGCATCGCCAACGCGATCCACCAGGACGACCTCTACGTCGAGATGACCTGGCTCATGTGCCTCGAGGACCACGGCCTCGACGTCACCTTCGAGCAGGCCGGCGAGGCCTTCGCCGGAACCGAGTACAAGCTCTGGCACGCCAACCGCGCCGGGCGCGACAACGTCCGCAAGGGCATCATGCCCCCCGCCAGCGGACACCCGAGCAACAACGCCCACGCGAACGACATCGACTACCAGATCGAGGCCGACGCCATCGGCATCATCTGCCCCGGACTCCCGCAGGAGGCCAACCGCCTCGGCAACATCTTCGGCCACATCATGAACTACGGCGACGGCGTCTACGGCGGGCTCTACATGCAGGGCATGTACTGCGCCGCCTACTTCGAGGGCCGCGACGCCGTCAAGGTCGTCGAGGCCGGCCTCGGCTGCATCCCCGCCGAGAGCCTCTACGCCCGCTGCATCCGCGACGTCCTCGCCGGATATCGGCAGAACCCGAAGGACTGGCGCGCGACCTGGAAGCTCATCGAAACGAAATACCAGGACGACCGCGACTGTGAGCCCGGAAAACCGTTCAACATCGACGCCCACCTCAACGGCGCGTACGTCACGATGGGCCTCGTCTACGGCGGCGATGATTTCTGGAAGGTCTGCGAGATCGCGACCCGCTGCGGCCAGGACTCCGACTGCAACCCGTCCTCGGCCGCCGGCGTCTGGGGATGCATGCGCGGGCTGTCGAACATCCCGAAGGAGGCCTGCGCGGGCCTGGATGCGATCGCCGACACGAAGTTCTCGTACACCCGGTACAACTACCACGAACTGGTCGCCGTCTGCCGCAAGCTCAGCGAGAAGATCATTGAGCGGGCCGGCGGCAAGGTCGAGGCCGACCGCTATCTCATCCCCGCGCAGCCGCCGAAGCCGGCGCCGCTCGAGCAGTGGGAGAACCCGGCGCCGAAATGACGGATGCCGTCGTCGGGACGCCGCCGGCGCCCGGTTCGCGCTCAGCGGAGCGGCACCGGGTCCGGCAGCGCGCCGAGCATCTCGGCGATGCGCGGGTCGGCGGGCGAACAACCATAGACCTGCCCGTAGATCTCGCTCAGCCATCGTCCCATGAGAGGCCGCGGGATCGACGGGGTCGGTACGCCCACGTACACCAGCAGGTCCATCCCCGGCTGGAGTTCGGACAGGCGCGGCGGCAACCGGTAGGACAGCCCCGGGATCGGCCGGCAGCCGAGTCGATAGTAGAACTCGTGGCGTTCGCGCCGCTCGCGCGCGTCCGGCTCGCCCGGCGAGTCCGCCTCGACCTCCAGAAGAAGCGCCGCCCCCGGCCGGACCGCCGTGGCGACACGCACCGTCGCCCGGAAGAGGTCGCCCCCGATCCCCTGCCCGCGGTAGTGCCGGTCCACCGCCATGTACTCCAGGAAGCAGAACTCCGCCGCCAGGTACAGGCTGCTGAACCCCACGATCTCCCCGGCGCAGCGGGCTACGATGAGCCGCTGGTCGGTCCGCCAGACCCAGTCGCGAAGGTCGGCCAGAGGGTCCTGCTCGCAGCGGGGAATGGAGTCCGTGTAGATCCTGCAAATCGCGTCCAGGTCTTCAATACACGGGTCCGATAATATCGAGATGGCAAGACGGCCATCCGGTTGAAGCGCGCACGGAGACTGCTGCCGTACACCCGGGTTCGGGGTGTATGGCTCAGTGGCCAACATCGAAGTGCCATCCTTATGTATTTGTCGCGACAGGAGTTATGATTCTTCTGGCGAAGGAAGAACTGTTCAGGGTCAGGGTCTGAGCCGTCTTCGTCACAAGACGAAAGCACATCACCAGTGCCCGCTTTCGGCTCCACAGATCGTCGCATGTCCGTGATTCCCTCAATACCACTACACCCAAGACCCGCCGCCCTGTCAAGGGGGCATGGCCGGCCCGCTACCCTTCCAGACACCCCCCGCGCCTGGCAGGTTTGCACAGGGGCCGAAACGCCCTTCGGCGGCGTTCGCCCCGTCACACCGCATACGGAATTCGCCTGTACGCGATACAATTGGCCTTGGATGCGATTGACTGGAGGAGACGCAGTGAACGCGGCCAACGGTAGTCCCCGTTACGGCGTATCCCTGCGGCTTGCCGTCGCGGTTGTCGGGCTTCTTGCGGCGACGGCCTCCGCCGGGGTCATCGTCGTCGATAACGTCGATGCCGGCTGCGCCGACGGGCGCCGTCGTCATCGCCGACGCCGTCCGCTTCCGCTCGCTCTCGGCGGACTTTGATCTCGACGGCGACGTCGATCTGGACGACTTTGGCCACCTTCAGACGTACTACGTCACGCCCGACTACCTCGGGATCGGCTCGGACGCGGACTTCGTCCGCATGCCCATGATGCCGGGCACGGCGCAGCAGATCGCCGACCTCTTCCAGTGCATCCTGCCCGCGCGGAAGATGGTCAACGACATCTACGCGCAGGCCCAGGTCAAGCTCGCGCCGTACCCGTTCAATCTGAGCAAGTGCGGTTCTTGTTTCGCCGACAGCCTGAGCGCAGCGACCAGGTCCCCCGACCGAACCTCTCGCAGGTTCCGCATCTGAATCAAGGCCAGAAATGCCGCTTCTTGTTGTCCAAGCTCTCGTGCCACAATCGTTATTGTACTTTGTCGTACTCGCGTGACCAGCGAGTTGAGAGAAATATCGTAACCGGCCTCGACCGCATGCATACCGCCACACGCTGCGGCACTGGGCCGCGTCCGCCATCCGCCACAAGGCGAAACAGCACGACCCGGCGCGGGTGTTTTGCAGGCTTGTGGGGAGACGGAAACGAAGCGGGGTTGGCAGGTCGAACGTTGTGGGGATGTGCCCCCGCTAGTTGAGGGCCGGTTGCAGAAGTCACGATCAGGCTCCACCTCCGCGATCGATTCCCCGAACCGCCCGCGTGACGAACCGAATTCCCGATTCGATCCGGAAGGCGCGCCGTGGGGCGCTGCCGGAGTCCCGGAAGCGCAGCAGGCCCTGTCGGGGCCGTGCTGAGGTTTCAGAAGAACGCCGTGACAGTTGTGATTATAACAAGTCGTGAAAGCGCTACAAGCGTGTCGGAAAGAATCCTCTTGCCCGATAAGCTTTCCCCGCGTGGGCGTGTCCGCGGCATGGGGGCCTGAGCCCCCCCGGCTACGAAAGGCGGCTCTGGCCGGTACAATCGCCGCCGTCGCAGGGCCCCTTCGGGGCCCGGGGAGGTACAGATGAAACGACCGGTCTTTCGACCACATCGGGTTCTGATCGCAGTGGCGGCATTCGCCCCGCCCGTCGCCCTTGCCGTGGCGGCGGCTCCCGCGGCGCCGGGCACCGACGTGCTGGTCCTGGAAAACGCGGCCTGTCGCCTTGAGGTGGAGAAGGCGCACGGCCGGCTGCTGCGGCTGCTGGACAAGGCCGGTGGTATCGATCTGAAATCGCCGGCGGACCTGGCGGAGAACTTCCGCCTGATCGTGCCGCTGCCGGACGACCCGCGGAACTTCGTCCACGGCAAGGACCAGAGCCTCTCCCGGACGGAGACGGCCGAAAACACCCTCGTGCTGCACTGGGACGGCCCGATGAAGGACGCCCACGGCAATGCGCACACGCTGGCCGCCACGATGCGGATCGAGTTCGACGGGCCCGCCGTCGTCTTTCGGTTCTCCGTCGTGAACGGGACCGGCCACACCGTGCGCGAGGTCTGGTATCCGGCGATCGGCGGCCTGCTCGGGTTCGGCCCTTCGGACTCGGGCGCGGGCGCCACGCTCAACCCGCCGCCCCACAACGCCCGGCGGTTCGCGCGGCCGTTCGGCGAATACCTGGTCGGCTACCCGACGCAGAACATGGCCTTCGTCGAGGTGGATCACCCGACGCTGCGCCGCGGCATGTACCTCGGGGCGCACGAAACCCTCGCCCGCTTCAAGGCCTTTCACTTCCGCGAGCTGACGCAGGGCGACCGGGCCAACGTCGTCGCCGGCCTGATCCACTACCCGTACACGCCGGCCGGCGGGACATTTGAGGGCTCGCCGCTCGTCGTGCAGTTCCACGACGGCGACTGGATCGCGGGCGGCCGGGAGATCTACCGGCCGTGGTTCATCCGGCAGTTCGGCCTCATGACGCCCGAGAACGACTGGATCCGGCGGCACGGCTTCTACCAGATGATCATGATCATGCTGCCCGAGGGCAACGTGAACTACACCTGCCGCGAGATCCCGCAGATCGCCCGCGACGGCCTGAAGTACGGCCTCACCTCGCTGCAGATCGCCGGCTGGCAGTTCGGCGGACACGACAACGGCTACCCGTACTACGAGCCGGACCCGCGCCTCGGCACGTGGGACGATCTCAGGGACGCGATCCGTCAGTGCCACGAGATGGGCGTGAAGATCTACTTCTTCGCGAATATCCACGTGAACAACATGGACACCGAGTGGTACAAGACCGAACTGAAGGACTACAACTACGAGAGCCTCAGCGGGCACGTCTGCTGGATCGGCGGCTGGGGGATGGGCACGCTCGGCTCGCGCATGGGCCTCACGACGCCCCTGATGGCCTTCGCCGATCCGTCGTTCCCCGGCATGGCCGACGGGCACATGAAGTACTTCCGCAAGCTCGCGGAGATCGGCGCCGACGGCGTCCACATCGACAAGAGCTTTCCGCAGCCGATCAACTTCAACCCGCGCGTCGTCCTGAGTCCGGACCAGGCCCCGTGGGAAGGCACCGTGCGGTTTGTCGATCGCATGAGCCGCGAGTGCCGCGCGATCCACCCCGACTTCCGCCTCTCGTTCGAGACGAACTACGACCGCATGCTCGCCTACGGCGCTTCGACCTGGTGGGCGGGCAACATGTCGATCGCCCGGAAGGTCTTCCCCGAACTCGTCGAGACGGTGGGGCTCTACCAGCCCTACGACTACATCGGCGTGAACGATGCCGTCCGCAACGGCTGGGCCGTCATGGTCGCCCCGTTCCACTTCAACCGCTCGATGGACTGCGAGCCCTGGCGCGGCCTGGCCGGCTACATCCGCGACGTCAAGAAGGTCCGCGACGCGCTGTCCGATTACGTCTTCACCGGCGAAATGCTGGACGCCGACGAGGCCGCGTTCGAAAGCCGGGACCGCCCCGCGGGCGTCGAACACGCCGCGTACCGCCACCGCAGGACCGGCCGGCGGGCGTGCATCCTCACCAACCGCGCCGCAACGCCCGCCTCGGTCACGTTCGCCGGCTTCGGCCAGGACCGCAACGGCCGCGTGCGGGTCTTCCGCCCGGCCCAGGAACCCGAATCGCTCGATCTGCCCGCGCCGATCACGGTCGATCCCGAACGCATCGTCTTCGTGGTCGAGGACGAACCCCGGCGCAATCTCCGGCTGGAGAACGAATACTACCTCGTCGAAGCCTCGCCGGATCGCGGCCTCCTCACGCGGATCCGCGACAAGAGGGGCGGCCTCGAGCTGATCCGCGAGCCGCGCCTCGCCGACAACTTCCGCTTCACGCTGCCGCTCCGCGGCCAGGCCGCCTGGCAGGCGACGGAGGGGAATTACATCCTCGGCCGCGAGCAGCGTCTGACGTCGCACGCCCTGGCCAACGCGGCGCTGCGCCTGGCGTGGGATGGGCCGCTGGTCAGTTCGACCGGCCGGCAGCACGACGTTTCGGCCGCAATGACGATCGAGCTGGCCGGCGAGGACATCCGGTTCTCGCTGACGATCCGGAACGGAACGGACCTCGAGATCGGCGAACTGTACTATCCGATCCTCGGCGGGACGCTCGGCCTGGGCGACACGCCGGATGCCCGCCGCAACACGGAACTCGTCGTCCCCGGCTCGCTCGACGTCCGCAGGGCGGGCATCTACCGCACGTTTGCCAATCAGTCGTGGCTGGGCGTGCACGGCCCCGAGCAGTTCTACTCGTATCCCGACACGCTTTCGATGCCTTGGATGGAGCTGAACCACGCGGCGCTGAATCGTTCCGTCTACTTCGGCGCGCACGACCCCGTCGCGCGGTACAAGGTGATCCACCTGGAGATGGCGCCCGGCATCGCGGGCGCGAGGCCCGATGGCAACTGGCCGCGCCCCGACGAACTACAGGGCCGCGCGGCGGGCGTGAAGATGTCCTTCGTTCACTTCGCCTACCAGCCGCCCGGGCAGGCGTTCGAGGCAGCGCCGGTCGTGCTGCGGTTCCACGATGGCGACTGGCACGGCGGGGCGAAGATCTACGGCGACTGGCTCCGCTCGCAGGGCGACATGGACAAGCCGCGAGCCGACTGGCTCCATCGCACCCCGGTGTTCCAGCAGTGCGGGGCCGTACCGTTCAAGGATCTCCCGGCCTGGGCCCGTGCGGGCGCGGACGCCGGCGCAAGATGCCTTCTGCTGACGGACTGGAAGGCCGGCGGGCACGGCAACGGCATCCCCCGGTTTGAGCCGGAAGGCCGGTTCGGCACGCGGGAGGAACTCGCCGAGGCGATCCGCCGGTGCCATGACGCGGGCGTGAAGGTCATGCTCGTGGTCAACCTGCAGACCGCGACGCAGCTTGACGACCGCTATCGCACGGAACTCCATCGGTACGCGTGCGTGGACCGGTGGGGGCTTGTCTATTCGACGCCCGGCCCGCACGTCGGCAGTCCCTTGACCGGCGGATTCGGAAGCGGCGAGCAGCGGGTGTGGCTGAATCCCGGGCATCCGGGGATGCGGAAGGTCCTGGCGGCATCGTTACGGGAACTGGCCGCGCTCGGCGTTGACGGCGTTCACCTGCAGGAGTTCTTCGCCAGACCGCTGGATTTCAACCCGACCGTCGGCACGACGCCCGACCGCGCGAGCTGGGCCGGCGGGATCGAATGCATCCGCGAGATTGTGCGGGCCTGCCGTGAGGTCCGCCCTGAGTTCGCCGTCTCGACGGATGCCGTCTGGGACCGCGTCCTCGCCGTCACGCAGGTCGGCTCGGCCGAGGCCGGCGACTCCTGCCCACTCCGCACGGCAGCGGACCGCTGGCAACCGGCGTTCACCGTCTCCGATGAGGAATCCATCGGGCCTGTCACCAGCGCCCTGCGATACCGCGGGCGGATCCGAATCGCCCCGGCGAACGGCAAGCCGATGGGCGGCCCCGCGATGGCCCCGCTCGCCGGATACATCAAGGCGACGACGGCCGTCCGCGACGCCCTCGCCCGTACGCTGATCGATGGCGAATCCGCCCCGGCGGCGGACGTCCGCGTCGATGACCCGATCGCCGCGAGCGTGTACCGCGACCCGGCGAGCGGGCTGCGCACGGCCGTGCTCGTCAACCCCCGCGCCGAGGCCGTGGAGGCGACGATTGCGGGGTTCGACAGGCCCAGCGACAGACCCGTTACCCTCTGGCTGGCGGCCGACGGGGCGAAGAGGGTCGCGTTCCCCGTTCGCGTGAAGATCCCCGCACGCCAGGCCGCGGTGATGACGGAGGAGGACGCCCTGGCCGCATTGTCCGCCATCCCGCGGTGGCAGGCGCCCGTTCGGGACGAGACGGTCGTCTTCGACCTCGCCTCGGCCGACAACCTGCAGGGCTGGACGCTCGGCGGCGCGGCGTTCGGCGTCAGCGCCTGTCCGCCGCTCTTCGCCCGGCCGACGCTGAATTCGCTGGCCCGCGCGGGCGAGACGGCGACCGGGTCGGCCTTGTCGCCGGCGTTCACGGTCGAGCCGCGTTTCGAGCGTATGGAGATCCTCTATCACGGCGGGAACAGCCGGCGCCTGGGCGGCAAGGAGACTCTCGCCATCCGCCTCCTCGACGCCCGGAGCGGAGCGGTTCTTGAGGAGGTCCTTCCGCCCGGCACGCACGAGCTGACGACCCGGCGTATCGGGCTGGACAAGCTCCGCGGCCGGGCGGTCCGTGTGGAGATCGTGGACGACAACACCGACGCCGGCTACGCCTGGATCGGGCTGCGCAGGCTTTCCCTGGTCGGCGCGTTGCGTCCGGCGAACGAGTAGTGTCGTCCCGGGTCAAACGACCTCGACGACCGAGTTGAGTTCCCCGTAGGGGTTGGCCTCGACGTAGGCGTTGTGCGGGTCCTGCGACCAGACGCCATCGACGACAAGCCGGTAGCGGTAGCGGCCCGGTTGCAGCTTCAGCAGCGCGTGGAAGTCGTGGGCGCCGCCGTTGGTGGACATCGGCGTCGCGTCCGGGACCCAGTTGTTGAAATCGCCCGCCAGCTTGACCTCTCTTGCGCCCGGTGCGTGCGTGAGAAAGAGCACGCCGTCGTCCGTCTGCCGCACGCCGTAGATCCGGTCGATTTTCTCCTGGATCTCCGTCGGCGTGGACGGGATCGCCGCCTCGGTATCCACCTTGCCGCCGAGCAACGGCTTGGTCGTGGCCAGCAGCTTCTCCGCCCGTGCGGCCAGCTCATCCGCATGTCGCAGGATCGACTGCGGAACCATCTCCGGGCCCGCGCTCGAAATCAGTTCGCGCGCCAGCCGGACGAAATCGCGGAATCCCATGCTGCCCGGATCGTACTCGGTGATCGGCTGTCCGAAGCTCGCGCCCTCTTTCAGCTTCGTGTTGAAATTGATGAACGACTGGCACATCAGCGAGTCGAACTTCCGCTTCAGCTCGCTGAGGATCTCGCGGCCGAGCTTGGTCCGCACGTCGTACTGGTTTGCCAGGACCCGGATGCGGATGTCACGGCCGTTCTGCGCCCGGATCCGGTTGATCGCCTCGATCTGCTTCGTGAGCCCCTGCAGCGAGAAGTAGCCCGTATCGACCGGGATGATGACCTCGCCGGCCGCGTGAAACGCGTTCCGCGTCAGCAGGCCGATGTGCGGTGGGCAGTCCACGATCGCAAAATCGTATTTGTCCGCCACGCCCTCCAGGACGGTCGCGAGCCGGCCCTCGCACGCCGGATCCGTATGCGACTGCATCTCGAAATCCGCCAGGTCCGTCTTCGACGGGGCCAGATCGAAGTTCGCCGTGATCTGCCAGATCACACGCGACAGATCGATCGGTTCCGGGCCCGTCGATCTGGCGAGCGCGTCGGCGATGCTCAGCTCGATCTGGTCCTCGGGAACAGCCAGACCGAGCGCGCAGTGCCCTTGCGGGTCCATATCGACCAGCAAGGTGCGACGGCCTTCGCGGGCCATGCACGCGGCGAGATTGATCGCGACTGTGGTCTTGCCGCAGCCGCCCTTCTGATTGGCGATGGCAATCGTACGCATGAATGTGGGTCCTCCAATGACCCGTCTCGCGGGACGGTGACTCCGCCTACCGTTAACCACACGCCGTCTTTGGACGGCGCCCGCAGACCGATAACCTCACGTCTACTATCGGCTTGCCAGTATTGGGAACTTTACTCGGACCTGCGCCGCAGCACGACGAAGTTCATACGCGGCCAGAACATGCGGTGCCCCACTCACGGCCCGGTCAGCGAGCGCATGGCCAACGAAGACAGTTTTCGAACCCGCTGGGCGAAGGCGTGCTCCCGCCGAAGACGACTCATCGCAGAAGCCGCCACGTCTGATCGTATCTCATCTCCAGAAATGATCTTACGGCAGGACGCAACCAGCTCCTGCGCCGTACGGAAGGCCAGATAGTCGGTCCCTTCGGCGAACAAGGTCCCCAGGCCGCCATCGGTCGCATCCTGCGGATGCCGACGCCATATGACGACCGCCCCGCAAGTGATCGCATCAAAGAGGTCGGATCCGACGAAACCGTTGATATCGATGCAAACGTAACTCTTTGTCTGTGAAAGTATTACGCGCGTTTCCTCCGGCGATGGCAGTGGGCCGCGGCGGCAGGACTTCGCACCGGGGTGGCTCTCCCACCCGGTTCCCCAGACATGCACGCACAGACCCGCCGCGAGCATCTGCTGGACCGCCTCCACCGCCACAACCGCAGGACCGAGGGCTTCCGCGATTGCATTGCAGAACGCCTGCCGCACCTCGGGCTCGCGAATCGCCATCTTTGCCCGCTGCTCAGCCGCCGCCAGAACGGCTTCCGCGCGGTCGCTCGTGAAGCTTTCCGCCTCGCGGCGGATGATCGCGGCCGTCTCCCGCCAGAGAACCTGCTGCGTGTGGAGGCGAAGCCCGAGGGCCTCGGGGTCAGGCGGCGCCACGTCACACAGCATGACCACATCGTACGGCCGTTCGTGATCGGGCGGCGGCGGTTCGTCCGTCGGCTGGGCCGCGAGCGGCACAACCGCCAATCGCTCGGCGGGCAGGCCTGCCTCCGTCAGTCGTCGGCCGAGCGTCGCGGACGTGACCGCAATGCTGTCGAAGGGGCCGAGGTTCGCCGCCAGAGCCTTCGCGTCGGGCCCGATGGGATCCAGCCAGCTGACGATCGGCACGCCGGGCGGAACGGCGGAGCCCAGCATGTTTCGGGATGCACGGATCGCCAGCGCCCAGTCGGGCTGAAAGGCGTCCAGCCGACCGGCCAGCCGGGCGACGTGGCAGTCGATGGGGCTGCGGACAACGAACTCCTCGGCGGCACAGCCGATTTCGCGAAGCCCGGCGACGGCCCGCTCCGCCCAGTCCCACACGGGCGGCGCCGCCATCAGGGCCACGACGGCCACACGCGGCCTGGCGGGCAGTTCGGCCGGCGGGTGCTGCCGCCAGCGGGCGTGCAGGTCGGCGATCGCACGGGCTCGCTCCTGGCCCGCGGCCGCCGCCGCACGCTCCACGAGCCCCCGAACCGACGGAATCGTCACCGGATCCTGCCAGGGCCACACGAGGACGCGTTCGGGGCAGCAATAGCCTTCATGGCGGAGCAGGAACTCCGTCAGCCGCGCCTCCGCGTCGTTCATGGCGGCCGGCAGGATGACGAGCCGTCGGCGTCGGATGGCGTCAGTGTAGTCGTGCAACCGGAGGGCCAGGGCGGCCGCCGCGGCGTCGGGCTCCAGCACGAGCACGCCGCGGTGCGGCTCGATCCGCCTCAGCAGCAGCGACACCTCCGTACCGTGGCCGATACCGAAGAGGAGGACATTTCCGCTCCCCGCGTCGAAGCCGCTCAACAGGGCGGGGGCACTCACCGTCGGGGCGCTCGTGCCGCCGAGCCAGTGCTCGCGGCCGTCCTCGCGGACGAGCCGAAAGGTGGCCGACCCGTCGCGCCCGCGGCAGGCGGTGGCACCGGCGGGGACCGGCAACGCGGCGAAAAGGTCGGCTGCCGCCGGGTCAATCTCGCGCAGGGCATCGAGATTCCGGCGAAGGATCGTCGGATCGATCAGGTCCGTGTCGCTGTCGTTCATCGCGAAGGGCTCAACCCCGGGGCGATTCATGAAGCCGGATGATCAGCATGACGACGAGGAAGATCATCCACGCGGCCCACGCCGCTGCCGCGAGGGCCAGCGGCCACATCGGCTTCGGGGGCGAGTCGCCGGCGGGGATGTCGTCCTCGGCCTGCGCGGGCGGAACGCTCTGGTTGTCGGGTTTGCTCATGGGCTTCCCTTGCGGCGCATCCGACCGGACGATCGGCGTTCGCCGCGATGCCGTCAGGAGACTGTAACGGCGCCCCCGAGCCCTTACAAGTGCGACGCCCGGCGAGTTGTGCTTCCTTCGTTGTCTTTGCCGTGCCGTGTACTATCCTGGGCAGGGTGAACACCGCCGACGGAACGAGCCGGCTCGAACATCGACCATGAACCGCTTCATCATTGTGTCTGCCGATCCTGATGCACCGCCGCTCCGTGCGAAGGCCGAGGCCCTTGCCGCGGATCTCGGGCTGCCGTTGGCGCCGTCTTCCGTTGGGCAATCTCATTGTGGTGCAGGCATCCTGCCTGCATCCCTGCTCCTGGTGGTCACGGCCGAGCGGCTGGAGTTGCGCGACGCGGCCTCGCCGAAGGCCGGGGCGTTGTATGTGGATTTCGTCGGAGGGCCCGTCGGTCGCCGTCGAAGGGCCGGGGCTCTGGCGGGGCAGATGCTGGCCCGCGCGGTGGGCTTCAAGGGCAAGCGGCTGACGGTCTGCGACGCGACGGCCGGGCTGGGGCGGGATGCGTTCCTCCTGGCGTGCCTGGGCTGCCACGTTACGGCGGTCGAGCGGTCGCCGGTGGTTGCCGCGCTGCTGTCCGACGGCCTCGCGCGGGCGACGGCCGACGCGGCGACGGCGAAGGCGATCGGCGGGCGGCTCCATCTGGTCCACGGCGACGCTCGCGATGTGCTGAGGCGGCTTTCAACGGGCGAACGCCCCGACGTGGTCTATCTCGATCCGATGTTCCCGGCGCGGAGGAAGGCGGCCCTGGTGAAGAAGGAGCTGCGAATGTGCCGCCTCGTCGCCGGCGACGACCCGGACGCGGCCGAACTCCTGGCCATCGCGACGGGCGTCGCGAGAACCCGCGTCGTCGTCAAGCGGGCCCTGCACGCCCCGACGCTCGGCGGCAAGCCGTCGTTCGCTTACCGGGGCACGACCGTGCGCTACGACGTGTACGTGCCGCTCAATGACGGGACGTGCTCTACAGGCACGCGGCCGGCCGGTTCGGGCCGTTGAAACAGGCCTGGAATGCGGCAAAGTCGGCCAGGTCCACGTCGCCGTCCGCATCGAAGTCGGCCAGGCCGCAACTCGGCGCCCGAGGCTCGTTGGGGCCGGAGAAACAGTACTGGAAGCCCGCGAAGTCGCTGAGATCCACGTCGCAATCGCGGTCGAAGTCCGACGGCGGAGACGGGTTGACCGTGAGCGTCACGGCCGCACACGTGCCGCTGACAAGGCCGGACACGGAGTCCTTCGACCGTGCGTAATACGTGGTGGTCGCGCCAGGGCTGACCACCGGCGCGGCGCCGCCGGGGACCGCCGTTCCGCCGCAACTGACCGTGAACCACTCGACGGTATCGCCGCCGGCGCCAGGCGTCGCGGAGAGCTGCGACGAGTTGCCGCTGCAGATCACCGGCGGGTTCGCCTGTGCGTCGGTCGGCGGGGCCGGCGGCGTGTACGAGGCGAGCAGGAACTTCATGACAAACGCGTCATCGACGCCCTGATTCGTGTTTCCGTCCAGGTTGCCGGCGGTCGAGCCGGCAATGTAGAGGACGCCGTTGCCCGCGAGGGCCACTCCGCGGGCGAGATCGTTGCCGGCGGTACCGATCTGGGTCGTCCACAGGCGGTTCCCCGTCGGGCCGTACCCGGCCAGGAAGATGTCCAGCCCGCCCTGGTACGGATTGCCGTCAAGCGGGCCGCCGGTCTCGCCCGCCACGTAGGCGTTCCCGGCCGCATCCGTCGCGACGCCCCAGCCCTGGTCATGTCCCGAGGTGCCGGTCTGCCTTCCCCAGAGCAGGTTGCCCGACGCGTCATACTTGGCCAGAAAGTAATCGCGTTCCCCGAGCGGTGAGGCGTAAAGCGGGCCTGCGCTGTAGCCGGACACGTATACGTTTCCCGCCGCGTCGCACGCGACGGAATAGCCCGTGTCCTTGTTCATCGTGCCCCACTGCCTCAGCCACTGCCGCTGCCCGTTGGTGTTGTACTTGACCAGGAAATTGTCGCCGTTGGCCAGATAGGGGTTGCCCTCGATGCTCCCGCTGCACCAGCCGGTGACGAAGACGTTCCCCGCGGCATCGCACCCGATGCCGAAGCTCTCGTCAACTTCCTCCGACCCGAACAGCACGGACCACAATCGGCTTCCCGCCTGATTGTACTTGCTGATAAAAACGTCCGACGAGCCCACACGCGTGATTCCGTGGAAGTTGCCACGGACGTAGCCCGTCACGTAGATGTACCCTGCGGAATCCGTGGCGACCGCACGGCCTTCGTCGTCCGGGCCGGTTCCATCCTGCCGGGTCCACTGCCAGTTGCCCGCCGCGTCGAACTTCATCAGGAACACATCCCACCCGCCGTACGCGCTGTTCCCGTCAAGCCCGGCGCCGGTGTATCCCGTGACGTAGATGTTTCCAGCCGGATCGGTCGCGACGCCGTAAGCGAATTCGCGCTCGGCGGTCCCCCGTTGCCTCGCCCACAGCCGATTGCCCGCCGGATCGTACTTGGCGACGAACAGGTCGTACCGCCCGGCGTTGCCGCCCGCCAGGTTCCCCTGTGTCGCGCCGGCGATGATGCTGTTGCCGGAGCCGTCCACTGCCACCGCGTAGCCGTAATCATAGTTGTTGCTGCCCGCGAGCCGGGTCCATGCCTTGACGGCCGTCTGCGCGTAGACGTGGTTGACGCCGATCACCAGCAAACTCAAGACAACAAATCTCTTCATAGCGTTATCGCCCCAGCCTCATTGCCCCAGCCTCGACCACTCGGTCTTCACGGAATCATAGGCGACCGCCCCGGCGGGCATCGCACGGAATCCGTCGATTTCACGTCTTTGCAGTCTAGCCTCCCGTCCCGTTCGGTTACAAGCCGGATGTCGCATGGCACGCCGCAGGACCTGGGCGGCCTCAACCCAATTTCTTGACTGACGATGCCCGAAAGCCCCGTTGACCAGTGCGTTTTTTTCGGCCCTTGGGGGGTATGCGGGGGTGCGCGCCAGGTTCGCGACCGCCGCCGAAAACGGTCTGGGCCGCCGTACTGTCACTTTGGCACAGCCGGGCGACCTGCTGTCAGGCTGGCAGCGCAATCTGTGCGTGCCGCCGCTGGATGTACGATTGTAACCATTTATAAAAAATGATCTTAGAGAAGATCGGAGCCCGTCCGTTTTTCTGGCATCAGCCTTGCATACGACCTGTCGGAATGCACCGGAGAGACTCTTGCCATGCGGGGCCGTATCCCCGATTGGCCGGTGGCCTGAAAGGAGAACTCTGAGATGGCAGTCAAGCAACTGTGCTTTGAGGAAGATGCCCGCAAATCGTTGCTGAAGGGGGTGGAGAAGCTGGCGGCGGCGGTCAAGAGCACGCTCGGACCCCGCGGTCGGAACGCGGTTCTGGACAAGGGATGGGGCTCGCCGACGGTCACGAAGGACGGCGTCACCGTCGCCGAGGAGATCGAGCTGGGCGACAAGTACGAGAACATGGGCGCGCAGCTCGTGAAGGAGGCGGCGAGCAAGACCAGCGATGCCGCCGGCGACGGGACGACGACGGCGACCGTGCTCGCGGAGGCGATCTTCCGCGAGGGCCTGAAGAACGTGACGGCGGGCGCCGACGCCAACGCCCTCTGCCGCGGCATCCAGAAGGCTGTCGGGGCGATCGTCGAGGAACTGAAGAAGATCGCGCAGCCGGTCAGCGTCAAGAAGCGGGACGAGATCGTGAACGTCGCCGCCATCTCGGCGAACAACGACCGGACGATCGGCAACCTGCTCGCCGAGTGTTTTGAGAAGGTGGGCAAGGACGGCGTCATCACCGTCGAGGAAGGCAAGAGCGCCGAGACGAGCTACGACCTGGTCGAGGGCATGCAGTTCGACCGCGGCTACCTGAGCCCGCACTTCGTGACCGACCCGGACGAGATGGAATGCGTGCTCGACAAGCCGTTCATCCTGATTCACGAGGACAAGATCAGCAGCGTGCAGAAGCTCGTGCCGCTGCTCGAGAAGGTGGCGAAGGCGAAGCGGCCGCTGCTCATCATCGCCGAGGACGTCGAGGGCGAGGCGCTCGCGACGCTGGTGGTGAACAAGCTCCGCGGCATCCTCCAGGTTTGCGCCGTGAAGGCCCCGGGCTACGGCGACCGCCGCAAGGCGATGCTGCAGGACCTCGCCATCCTGACCGGCGGCCAGTGCATCATGAAGGACCTGGGGGTCGAGCTGGACAAGGTCAGCATCAGCGATCTCGGCCAGGCCAAGCGCGTCCGCGTCGATAACGACAACACGACGGTCATCGAGGGCGCCGGATCGACCAAGGACATTCAGGGCCGCATCGAGCAGATCAAGCGCGAAATCGAGGAAACCACCAGCGACTACGACCGGGAGAAGCTCCAGGAGCGGCTGGCGAAGCTCGGCGGCGGCGTCGCCCAGATCAACGTCGGCGCGGCGACCGAAACGGAACTGAAGGAGAAGAAGGCCCGCATCGAGGACGCGCTGCACGCGACGCGGGCGGCGCTCGAGGAAGGCATCGTACCGGGCGGCGGCGTGGCCCTGATCCGGGCGATGAAGGCGCTCGACAAGGTCTCCGCCAGGGATGACGAGGCCACCGGCGTCAACATCGTTCGCAACGCGATTACCGCGCCCCTGAAGCAGATTGCGGACAACGCGGGCTTTGAGGGCGGCCTCGTCTATCACAAGGTCGCGGCCAAGAGCGGGGCGTTCGGCTTCAACGCCGACAGCGGCGAGTTCGGCGACCTGGTGGCCGACGGCGTGATCGACCCCACGAAGGTCGTGCGGACGGCGCTGGAGAACGGCAGCAGCGTGGCCCGCCTGTTGCTGAGCACCGGCTGCGTGGTCACCGAGAAGCCCAAGAAGAAGGAGGACAAGGGCGGGCACGGCGGGCACGACCACGGCATGGGCGGAATGGGCGGCATGGACGACATGGACATGTAAGGCTGAGGAGATATCAACCATGACAAAGCTCAAAGTAAGACCGTTGGACGATCGGATCCTGGTTCAACAGGGGGAAGCCGAAGAGAAGACGGCGGGCGGCATCGTCCTGCCGGACACCGCCAAAGAGAAGCCGCAGCGCGGGGTCGTGAAGGCGGTCGGGCCGGGCAAGATGCTCGACTCGGGCGAGCGCGGCGAGATGAGCGTCAAGGTGGGCGACGAGGTGTATTACGGCAAGTACAGCGGCACGGAGATCGAGCTGGACCGCGAGAAATACGTGATCCTCCGGGAGAGCGACGTGCTCGGGATCGTGGAGAAGTAACATGGCAGTTAAACAGTTGATGTTCGATCAGAAGGCACGGCAGGAGGTTCTCCAGGGAATCTCCAAGCTGGCGGCCGCGGTGAAGGTCACGCTGGGGCCGACCGGCCGCAACGTGCTGCTGCAGAAGTCGTTCGGGTCGCCGCGGGTGACCAAGGACGGCGTGACGGTCAGCAAGGAGATCGAGCTGCCCGAGCCGTTCCAGAACATGGGCGCGAAGATGGTCAACGAGGTCGCCAGCAAGACCAGCGACGTCGCGGGCGACGGCACGACCACCGCGACCGTCCTGGCCGAGGCGATCTATCGCGAAGGCCTGAAGAACGTGACCGCCGGCGCGAACCCGATGGCGCTCAAGCGCGGCATCGACGCCGCCGTCGAGGCCGCCGTCAAGAGCATCGCCGATCAGTCGCAGAAGGTGAAGGGCAAGGACGACATCGCGAAGGTCGGCACGATCAGCGCGAACGGCGACGAGGAGGTCGGCGCCCTGCTGGCCGAGGCCATCGAGCAGGTCGGCCCGGAAGGCGTCATCGAGATCGAAGAGGGCAAGAGCCTGGCGACCGAGAAGGAAGTCGTCGAGGGCATGCAGTTCGACAAGGGGTTCATCTCGCCCTACTTCATGACCGACCCGAACACGCAGGAATGCGTCCTCGAGGATGCGTACATCCTCATCCACGAGAAGAAGATCGCGAGCCTGCGGGATTTCATTCCGCTTCTCGAGAAGATCGCGAACGTGGCCAAGCCGCTGCTCGTCATCGCCGAGGACGTCGAGGGCGAGGCGCTGGCGGCCCTCGTGGTGAACCGGCTGCGCGGCGTCTTCCAGGTCTGCGCGGTCAAGGCGCCGGGGTTCGGCGACCGCCGCAAGGCCCTGCTGGGCGACATCGCGTGCGTCACCGGCGGCGAGATGATCAGCGAGGACCTGGGCGTCAAGCTCGAGAACATCGAGCTGTCCCAGCTCGGCCGCGCCAAGAAGGTCGTCGTGGACAAGGACAGCACCACGATCATCGAGGGCGGCGGCAAGAAGGCCGACATCAAGACCCGCTGCGATCAGATCCGCACCCAGATCGAGAAGACGACCAGCGACTACGACCGCGAGAAGCTCCAGGAGCGGCTCGCGAAGCTGACCGGCGGCGTTGCCGTCGTCCGCGTCGGCGGCGCCACCGAGACCGAGGTCAAGGAGCGAAAGGACCTCGTCGAGGACGCCTTCCACGCGACCCGCGCGGCGGTCGAAGAGGGCATCGTGCCGGGCGGCGGCGTGGTCTTCCTCCGCGCGATCGAGGCCGTCGAGAAGGCCCAGGCCAAGGCGAAGGGCGATGAGAAGATCGGCTTCGACATCGTTATCAGGGCCCTCGAGGCGCCCACGCGGCAGATCGCCGAGAACGCCGGCAAGGACCCCGCCGTCGTCGTCGAGGAGATCCTCGCCAAGGGCGGCAAGTGGGGCTACGACGCCCGCAAGGACGAGTTCGTGGACATGCTGAAGGCCGGCATCATCGATCCGGCCAAGGTCGCCCGCTCGGCGCTGCAGAATGCGGCGAGCGTCGCCGGCCTGCTGCTCACGACGCAGGTGCTGGTGACCGAGCTGAAGGAGGACAAGGAAGAGGTTGCCGGCGCCGTCCGATAGGCGACGCAAACGACGAATCCTGAGGGCGAGCCGGTCGGCTCGCCCTCTTGCGTGTCGGGACGCGGGTTGTGGTGATGATGGCCACCGAGAAACGCGATTATTACGAGATCCTCGGCGTGTCGAGGGACGCCTCGGGCGACGAGATCAAGAGGGCCTATCGTCAGGCCGCACTCAAGCACCACCCCGACCGCAACCCCGGCGATGCCGAGGCCGAGGCCCGCTTCAAGGAGGCGGCCGAGGCCTACGAGGTCCTCAGCGACCCGGAGAAACGCCAGCGGTACGACCGGTTCGGGCATCGCGGCCTGTCCGGTGCCGCCATGCACGATTTCTCCCACATGGGCGTCCAGGACATCTTCTCGATGTTCGAGGACATCTTTGGCGGGGGGATTTTCGGCGGGGCGCGGCGGGGCGGCGTCGATCTTCAGGCCGAAGTCGAGCTGACGCTCGCCGAGGTGGCCACCGGCGTCGAGCGGACGGTCGAGTTCGACCGCAACGACTACTGCGACCGCTGCTCCGGCAGCGGGGCCGAGCCCGGCTCCAAGCGCCGGACCTGTACGCAGTGCGGCGGCTACGGCCAGGTCGAGCAGCAGACCGGCTTCAGCGTCCTGTTCGGGCGCGTGGTCACGACCTGCCCCGTGTGCCGGGGCCGCGGGACGCTGATCACCTCGCCGTGCCAGTCGTGCAAGGGCCGCGGGCGGATGCCGAAGCGGCGGGTGCTCAACATCAAGATCCCCCCCGGCATCGACGACGGCCAGGTCGTCCGGGTTCCCGGCGAGGGCGAGCCCGGCGAGGACGGCGCCGCCCGGGGCGATTTTCACTGCGTCGTCCGCGTGCGGCCGCACCCGTTCTTCGAACGGCACGGGGCCGACCTGCTCTGCCGTGTGCCCGTGAGCTTCACACAGGCGGCGCTCGGGGCGACGATCGAGGTCCCCACGCTCGACGGCCGGGAACAGGTCACGCTGGAACGCGGCACGCAGTTCGGCGCCCTGATTCGCCTGGCCGGCAAGGGCCTGCCGAGCCTGCGGACGCGCCGCCGGGGAGAGCTGGTTGTGCAGGTCGTCGTCGAAATCCCGCGCAAGCTCAACCGCCGGCAGGAAGAGCTGCTGCGCGAGTTCGCGGCGACCGAGGACAAGACGGTGCTGCCCGAGTCCAAGAGCTTCTTCGAGAAGCTCGCCGAGTTCTTCGCCGGCGACGCGGGCAGGGAGAAGGACAAGTGAGCCGGCGAGTGTGCGTGAGTCGGGAGCATGAGTCGCAAGCCGAACAAGATCGAGATCGCGACGCCTGACGAGGTGGCGAAATACGCCGAGAAACCCGCGGACCAGGCCGCGAATCCGCCCGAGGCCGCCGGCGGCGGCGAGGCCGCGCCGGCCGGTGAGGCCGCGCCGTCGGCATCGCCCGCCGGTGCAGACGCCCTTCGGGCCGAACTCGAGCAGTGGAAGGACAAGTTCCTCCGCGCCAAGGCCGAGTTGGCCAACTTCCAGCGGCGGAACAACCAGGAGCGGGCCGAGTCGATCCGCTTCGCCAACGCCGAGTTCGCCCGCAGCATGCTCAACATCCTGGACGACCTGGAACGGGCGATTGCCCACGCCGGCGGCGTGATGGACGACGGCGACCCGGTCGTGCACGCGCTGACGCTGATCCGCGACAACTTCGTCAAGGCGATGAAGCAGCACGGCGTCGAGCCGATCGAGGCGGTCGGTCAGCGGTTCGACCCGGTCTTCCATGAGGCGATGATGCAGCGAGCGGCGGACGGATACGCCGAGCCGACGGTCCTGGAGGAGCTTCAGAAGGGTTACCGGCTGCACGACCGCGTGTTGCGGCCGGCAAAGGTGACGATTTCAAAGCCGCCGGAGGGGACCGAAACCGGCGGCGAGGAGGGAGCTGCCCAACCCTGAACGCAAGGAGTGAAGCACCATGCCGACATACGATTATGAGTGTGGCGCGTGCGGCCACACGTTCGAGCTGTTCCAGTCGATCACGGCCAAACCCGTGCGGAAATGCCCGTCCTGCGCCAAGCCGAGGGTGAAACGCCTCATCGGCACCGGCGGCGGCATTATCTTCCGCGGTTCCGGCTTCTACTGCACCGACTACCGCAGCGACAGCTACAAGTCCGCCGCCAAGGCCGAGACCGGCGGCGGGTCCGCCACGAAGTCCAACGGCGACGGCGCCAAGCCCGCCGGCGAAGCCGCGAAGACCTCGGAGTCGTCCTCGTCGCCGTCGTCCAAGAGCGACGGGGCCAGGAAGAAGGACAAGTAGCGCGGGCAACAACCATGCACCACGGGCATCTTCCCCGTGGCGCGTGGCATCGGCATCCTGCCGATGGAAGGCACTTGGGCCGGCGGGCCGGCCCCGCTATCATGCAGGATGCCGGCTGAAGGCGGACACGACACCGCGACCGGCCGATACCGCCCATGCGTACCCTGATCTGCCCCACGTGCCGGAAGAGCGTTCGCTATGACGACCCCGCCGAGGTTCCCGATCGCCCCTTCTGCAGCGAGCGGTGCCGGCTCGTGGACCTGGGCAAGTGGTTCAGCGAGCAGTACCGCATTCTCACACCCGTGGAGCCCGGGACGCCCGGCGAAGCCAGGGACGAACCCGGACCTCCCGAAGGCTGAGCGGCCGTTTCCCACCGCCCGAATACCCTGAACGGTCGTTGCCCCCTTGCGGTCTGAGGCTATAATGCTTGTCCATTCGCCGGCCCAGCGCGGTACGGGTCGGCACGGCGGGGCCCGGGCGGGCCTTGATCTTCGAATGGAGGAGTCCCATGCCTGACGAGACTCAGGAGTTGCGCCGTATTCACTGGAACGAGTGTTTCGGGTTCATGCAGATCTTCCGTGCGTTTCGCCTGGCGATCCACCCGAGCAAGATCGTCCTTGCCCTGGCGGGCCTGTTGCTGACCCTGGCGGTCGGGGGCATCCTCGATGCGATCTGGTGCGCGGCGGGCCGATCCGTCATCCCCGGCGAGATCGAGGCCGCCACCCAGCGCAAGAACCTGGACGCATGGCGCGAGGAGCAGATCCGTCAGGGACAAGCCACCCTGCGGGCGGTCCTCAAGGAGGCCGAGCCCCTCAAGGACGCGGTCCTCAAGGCGGAGGACGCCAAAATCAACATTGACAAGGTGGATGATTACTGGGAGGCCGTCGCCGACCTGCCCGGGAAGATCCGCGACCACTACGAGGATGCCGTCAAGCCGCACAAGGGCAAGGACAAGGCGGCGGAGAGGGCGGCCGTCCGTAACAGGCACGCCGCCGCCCTGGCCAGGCTCGAGGCGCTCGAACGCAAGGGGATCTTCGCGAGCCTGCTCTGGTACGAGCGGAACGCCGTACGGCAGGCGGTCGAGGGCGCCAGCACGCTGAACTTCACCGGCATGATGACCGATGTCGTGGGCGGCGACCGGACGGCCGCCGTCCAGGCCCTGGGCGATCCCGGACGCGCCGGGCCGGGCCTGATTCCCTCGGTCATTCTCATGGGGATGGGGGTCAAGTGGCTCGTCGGCGAGCACTGGTTCTTCGCCATCCTCTGCACGGCCCTGGTGCTGGCCATCTGGTCGTTTTTCGGGGGGGCGATCTGCCGTATCGCCGCGCTGCACGCGGCACGCGACGAGAAGATCTCGGTGAAGCAGGCCTTCGGCTTCGCCCGCCAGAAGTTCCTCGGGTTCTTCGCCGCCCCGCTGATCCCGATCGCCCTCATCGTGTTCATCGGGGTCTTCCTGGTGATCGCCGGGCTGGTCGCCGCGATTCCCTACCTCGGCGAACTCGTGACGGGCGTGTTGTTCTTCCTGGTGCTCATCGGCGGGTTCGTGATGACCCTTGTGCTGGTCGGGGCCGTCGGCGGCGGCAGCCTGATGTGGCCCACGATCGCCGTGGAGGGCTCGGACAGCTTTGACGCGATCTCCCGCAGCTTCAGCTATGTGTACGCGAAGCCGTGGCGGTCGCTGTTCTACTTCCTCGTGGCGTCGGTCTACGGGGCGTTCTGCTTCCTGTTCGTGCGGCTGTTTGTGCTGCTCATGCTGAAGCTCTCGCGGATCTTCGTCGGGATCGGCCTGGCGGGCACCAGCCGACCGGCCGTCGGCGACGGCGCGAGCAAACTGGACGTGATGTGGCGCCCGCCGACCTTTGAAAGCCTCATGCCCGCGTGGGTCTCTCTCGGGGCCGAGGGTCTGGACGTCTGGGGCGGGTTCCTGATCTACCTCTGGGTCTCGCTGGCCGTGCTGTCGGTCTATGCGTTCCTGATCTCGTTCTGTTTCAGCGGAAGCACGCTGATCTACGGCCTGCTGCGGCGCGAGGTGGACGCGACCGACCTGGAGGAGGTCTACGTCGAGGAGACGGAGGACGAGGCGTCCAACCTGTCCGCCGAACCGGCGCCGGCCGCAACGCCGCCGCCGGCCGCCCCGGCTCCGCCGGCGCCGTCCAGCGAGCCTCCGTCCGAGGCCGGCGGCCCCGCGCCGACGCCGCCACCCGCGGACAACTGATCGCGCGGCGGTCCCGCGAGCGGGCTTGCCGAAACAACACGCAACCATGCCCCGGCCTCGGGTACGTTCGCAGCCCCCGAGGCCGGTTTCTCTTTGACTTTGCCGAGGGAACCCGCTTGAATGGACGCCAGGGTGGGGCGGTATGTCTTCATCCGGGGCGTAGCTCAGCCTGGCTAGAGCGCGTGGTTTGGGTCCACGAGGTCGCAGGTTCAAATCCTGTCGCCCCGATTGCCAGAAGGGGGAAAGCGGTCTCAAAGTCGCGTGTCTGGCCGCATCACGCCCGATCGCGCAGGACGGGTGGACGAGGCACGGCGGATTACCGCGCGCCCTGGTGGCGGAGGTGGATCACGCGGTCGTGAGGGTCCGTGGGGTCGCGGTAGGTGCCGGCGTGGACGAACCGGCCCTGTGCCGTGAAGATGCCGACGACCGCATCGCGCTGGCCAGCGCCGACCTCGACGAGGATCTCGCCGCCGTAGCGCAGTCGGCCCTCGTATCCGGTTGCCAGGCGACGGTAGAAGGCGAGGCCGTCAGCCCCGCCGTCGAGGGCGATGCGCGGCTCGTAATCGCGGACGTTGCGGGGGAGCGTATCGCATTCGGCGGCGGCGATGTAGGGCGGGTTCGACACGATCAGATCAAAACCGCCCGGCGGCACGTCCTCGGCGGCCAGATCCAGCCAGTCGGCCATGCAGAACCGGATGCGGGCGGCCAGTCCGTGCCGCTCGGCGTTACGGCGGGCGACGTCGATCGCGGCGGCCGAGATGTCGGCGGCCGTCACCGCGGCGGTCGGCACGTACCTGGCGATGCTGATCGCGATGCAGCCGCTGCCGGTGCCGAGGTCGAGGATCCTGGCGGGCGTGTCGGGCCGCGCGCGGCACAGGTCGATCGTCTTCTGGACGAGCGTTTCGGTCTCGGGGCGGGGGATGAGCACGTCGGGCGTGACCTCGAACTCGAGGGAGTAGAACTCCTTGCGCCCGATAAGGCAGGCGACGGGGGCGTGCTCGGCGGCCTTCTGCACGAGGGCGCGGAGCGCCGCGAGCTGGTCCGGCGAGGCGGCAACGTCGAAGCGCGTGTACAGTTCGATCTTCCGGCAGCCGAAGGCGTGGGCAATGAGCAGCTCGGCGGCAAGGCGTGGCTGGTCGATCCCGTGCCGGGTCAGCCAGCCGGTGGTCCACTGAAGCAGGCGCCCGATCGTCCACGTCTCCTGAGTCGTGTCCTGGGCCATGCGGCGACTATACCGGGAGCCGGGCGTCGAGGCGAGTGCGGCGGCAGCGCGAAAGGTCTCCTGTATTGCGTGTCGTCGGGCTCCGGCGGAAACGGCATCCGGAACAAGCCGGAGGGGGGGGTCACCGGCGCGAACCGAAGGATCTTGTCTCAAGGCTGCGCGGGATCGCCCCCGCATTCCTGGCCCCGGATGCCGCTCTGCGAGCTGCCGCAGCGATACAAGACAGGCTACAGCGTAAACCCGTAGATGAGGAGCGTGGTCGCTCCGTCGGGGCGGCGGATCTCGTGGATGGGCTCCTGCTTCAGGTTGAGCTGGCCGGGGCGGAGGATGAAGACGACGCGCTGGGGGAGCCCGTCTTGTTTGAGGGATTCCACGGTCCTGTCCACTTCCTCCGGCAGGTAGGCGAAGCGCATCTTCCCGTACTGGATCACGGTGTCCCAGCCGTCCAGCGGGAGGTCGAGCTTCTTGTCGCGAAACCATTGCTCCGGTTCGTAGCCCAGCGCGACCAGCGTGACGATGTACGGCATGTTCAGCTCGCTGATCGTGCAGAATACGATATCCGTGTCGTCAAACCGCGGGCGGAGCCACTCGCACGCCTGCACCAGGTCGGTCTGAAACTGGTGGTAGGTCTTCGGATCTCGTGCGTATTCGCCGAAGTAGCGGTGGAGGCAGTGACCATTCAGTCCCGCGGCCGCAAGGGCCGCGCACGCGGCAAAGGCCCACGAAGCGGTGCGGTTCCGGTTCGAGAGCCAGCCCCAGCCGGCCGTCACGCCGACGGCGGCGAGCAGAATCAGGCCCGTCAGCCCCGGCGCACTCCGCAGCGCGTGCATGCTCATGTGCCTGGCCAGGCAGTCCCCCGCCGGGTACGCAACAAGCCAGACGAGGAGCAGCCGCGCGGCCCGCGATCCGGGCGCCCCCCGCAGGCATGCCGCCGCGCCGAGCAGCATCAGCGGCAGCATGTGCCAGCGAAACATCCCGCCTTCGGGCGGCGACTGCGCCTCGTAGTGGTCGCCGCGAAGAAACAGGAAGTCCATGCCGTAGTGGGCGGCATAGCGGGAGACCACTTTGCCCACCCTGGTGCCGAGCGAATCCGACTTCCCCCAGAGTCGCATCATGGCATGGCGCTTGGCGACCGCCTGCGGCTCGGCAACGTGCGCCCACGCCAGCGGCGCCAGGGCAATGGCCGCGCCGGCGGCGAAGGCGAGAATCGCCCCGCGGCTGCGGAAATTGGTGAGCCGGGCCTTCCAGGTCCGCCACGCCGTCGCGACGACGAGGAACAGGAAGAGGGGCAGGAAGAGCCGGACGGCGGGATAGCCGTAGCAGGCGACGCCCAACACGAATCCCGCGATCGCCGCCGGCCACGGCCGGGGGCGGCGGTGCGGGTCGTCGTCGAGCGGGAGGTCGGCCCAGAGCATTGCCGCGAGCGGGGCCAGCACCAGCAGGGGGCAGAGCGTCGATTCGTGGCCCCAGCGGCTCTGCTGCACGTGCCAGGGCTCGATGGCCATCATCGCCGCGGCGACGAGCCCCGTCGGCCGGCCGAACAGCCGGCTGCCGACGACGTACATCAGCAGCACCGCCGCGACGCCGGCGACGGCCCCCGGCAGGCGCGTGGTCTCGATGTTCAGCCCGCCGATCGCCTGAAACGGGAGCATCACGTAGAGGAAGAGCGTGCTGCGGTTCTCGCCGAGGCACCGGCTGTAGACGATCGGCCACGCTGCGCCGGTCTGGTCGCGCCCCGTCCGGAACAGGCACCAGGCGTTCCAGGCATTGGCGGCCTCGTCCTGGTTGAGGCCCGGCGGCGCCGTTCGCAGGCCGATCAGCCGAAGCCCGCCCGCCACCAGCAGGATCACAACCAGCCACGCCGCCGGCCGGCGCCGGATCGGCGCATGCTGCGGAGGTGCCGCATCGGAGGCTATAGAAGCGTCGCCTGGTGCCATCGCCTGAGGGCCTGCGCCGGTGAACCTCGCGTCACGGGCTTCCCGCCCGTGACTCCACGGACACGATGCCCGTGCCACGACCTACGGAACAGGCTCCAAGCGTATGGCGTGGTGCGGCCCTCGTCAAAGCTCGCGGCCTCCCGACGCTCCCCGGATTGTCGCGGTGGGACGGCTTTCGTATCATCGCGCCATGGCGATCGTCTCGCTTCAGGGCGTTCACGTGGGCTTCGGCCCGCACGTCGTGCTCCACGACCTCGACTGGTTCATTCACCGGGGCGAGAAGGTCGGCCTCGTCGGCGCGAACGGCTCGGGCAAGACGACGCTCTTCCGGCTGATCCTGGGCGAGATGCCGCCGGGCATGGGCACGGTGACGCGGTCCCGCGGGCTGCAGATCGCCCACCTGCCGCAGGAGCCGACGCTCATCTCGTCCAACACGCTCTTCGAGGAGGTGAGCCGCACGTTCGACAACCTCCGCGCGCTCGAGGGGCGCGTCGCCGACGTCGCCCAGCAGATCGCCGACAACCACGACAACCCGGACCTGCTGCCGGACCTGATGGAGGAGTACGACGAGCTGCACCACCGGCTCGAGGCCGCGGGCGGCTACAAGTACGAGACGTACGTCAACGAGGTCCTCGGCGGGCTGGGGTTCACGCCGGCCGACTACGACCTGCCGATCTCCGCGCTGTCGGGCGGGCAGAAGTGCCGCGCGGCCCTGGCCAAGCTCCTGCTCCAGGAGGCCGACCTGCTCCTGCTCGACGAACCGACGAACCACCTCGACATCGAGGCCACGCGGTTCCTCGAGAAGTTCCTCGCCGGATACCACGGCGCCGCCGTCATCGTCTCGCACGACCGCTACCTGCTCGACCGCGTCGTGGACAAGATCGCCGACCTCGACGAGCAGCGGATCACCATCTACCCCTGCGCCTACTCCGACTACGCCGAGAGCAAGCGGATCCGGCAGGAGACCGCCCGGCGCGAATACCAGAAGCAGCACGAGTGGCTCCAGCACCAGCGCGAGTACGCCGAGCGCGTGAAGGCCGACAAGTCCCGCGCGAAGCAGGCCCGCGGCCGGATGCTCTACCTCGACCGCATGGAGCGCGACGGCAGGGTGATCGACAAGCCCAGGCACGCACGGCGGAAAATGGCCCTCGACTTCGCGCCGCCGCAGCGGGCGGGCGACATGGTGCTGCGGTGCGAGGGGCTGCGGAAAGCGTACGGCGACGTCGTCCTGTTCGACAACTTCAACCTCGAGATCTACCGCGGGGCCAAGATCGGGATCGTCGGCCCGAACGGCGTCGGAAAGAGCACGCTGATCAAGATGGCGATGGGGCGGGTGCCGTGCGATGCCGGCGAGGTCCGGCTGTTCGAGGGCCTGGCGGTCGGCTACTACGATCAGGAGCACGCCGACCTGAACCTCGAACACCGCGTCATCGACGAGATCCAGCCGCGCCGCACGATGGCCGAGGAGAGCGAGATCCGCTCGTACCTCGCGAAGTTCCTGTTTCGCGGCGAGGACGTGTACAAGCGGGTCGGCGATCTGTCCGGCGGCGAACAGAGCCGCGTGACGCTGGCGAAGCTCGTGCGGTCGAACCCGCAGGTACTGATCCTCGACGAGCCGACGAACCACCTCGACATCCCCGGCAAGGAAGCGCTTGAGGAGGCGCTCATCGCCTACGAGGGGGCGATCCTGCTGGTGAGCCACGACCGGTACTTCCTCGACCGCGTGGTAAACCGGCTGCTCGTGCTGCCCGAGCGGGCCCGGTACGAGCTGGTCCCCGGCAACTGGAGCACGTACGAGCAGCGCCTCGCCGAGCGCGAGGCGGCCGAGCGCGCCGCGGCCGGGGCGGCGAAGGCGCAGCAGGGCCATCGTGGCCCCAGGCGGCGCGGTCCGAAGGGCAGGTCCACGGCGGACGACGGCGGCGACGAATCGGCGTACGCCTCGTGGTCGCTGCAGAAGCTCGAAGACGCGATCATCGAGCGCGAGGAAAAACTCACGGCAACGGAGCACCGGTTCGCCGACCCGAACGTCTACCGCGACGCCGACCGCGCCCGGGCGCTCCGCGCCGAGGCGGACGCCCTGCGGGCCGAACTCGCGGAGCTGAACGCGGAGTGGGAGGCAAGGGTGCAGGAAGGAGAATGAGCCCGGGCTGGCCGCGGTTGTGCGCGAACCTCCGCGTCCGCAGGGACGCGGCCTCGCGGAACCGCCCGACCTACTTCTTCTCCCCCGCGTCCTTCTCGTACCGGTCGAGCGTCTTCTTGAGTTCGCGCTTCATCCGCTCGTCCTTGCAGAGTTCGACGGCCTTCTTCTGCATCTTGATCGCCTCGGCCTTGTTGCCGGTGTCGAACAGGGCGCGGGCGTAGGTGTCGAGGACGTCGGGGTTCTTGTTCTCCGTGGCATCGCAGGCGGCCTTCGCGGCCTTCGTCGCCAGGTCCCGGTCGCGGGTCTTGATCCGCGGCGAGGTGAGGATGTTCCAGGCGAGGGCGCCGAGCACGTCGGGGCTCTTGGCGCCGAGCTTGACGATGGTGTCGCCGGTCTCTCTGGCCTTCTTCAGCAGCGGTTCCTTGTCCTTGTCCTGCTGCGTCCGGTCGATCTTCAGGATGAGTCCGAAGTACTCGTCAAGGAGCCGGCGGGCCTTGTCCGCGTTCTTGGCCGCCTCGAGGTCGAACTTGCCCGCGAGGATCTCCTCGATCACCTTGTCCATCGCCTCGTCCGGGTACCCGTGCCAGACGAACCTCCCGGCCTTGTCCACGAGGAAGGCGTACGGGATCCCGTCCACGCCGACCGCGTCGAGGTAAGCCTCCGCCGTCTGCCGATGGTTATCGACGGCGACGATGTAGCCCATCTTGTCGTCGTTCTGCTTGACGAACGGCCGGACGGCGGACACGCCCTGCTCGTCGATGCTCACGCCGACGACCACGAGCCCCTTGTCCTTGTGCTTCTTCTGCAGTTCGGTCAGGTGCGGGATCGCCGCGCGGCACGGCGGGCACCACGTCGCCCAGAACTCGATCAGGTAGACGTTCTTGCCCTTGCCGTCCTTGAAATCCACGGCTTTGCCCTTGACCCACTCGGCGATCTTCAGCGCCGGGGCGGGGTCGCCGATCTCCAACGCCCGAACCGATCCGACGGCGACAAGGCAGGCGGCCAGCACGGCGGCAGACGCACATCGCGATTTCAGCATCATGACACTCCCCCAGACCCGCTGAAGGGCCGGTGAAACGTATTGTAGCCTGGCGGCGCCATCCCGCCCACGGCGTACCCCGGCGAGGGTGCATGGCCGCATGTGCGGAAGGAGTCAGGCACCGTTGCCGGGCAGGCAGAACATCGGTTTCACGGAAAATGGACGCCCTGACGCACTTAGCCCGGGGCAAGAAAGGTTCCTGACCCCCTCCCTGCGTGCTGGACTGGCCATGTCCCCGGCGGCGGACACTGGGACCGGCTACGATGCCCGCACGCACGGTGTTGAGGCGGGCACAAAGACAGCAGCACGTTAATTATTGTTGCCCCTTGTGGGCAGGGCGGCGGCGTGAATAATCCTGCCCCAGGAGACAATCCACAGGTTGAGGCGGTACAATGCCGTTATCTTCGCCCCGGTGTTCCTGTGGCATCTGCGTATTGCGGAGTGCGTGGTGATGCTGGGCTCGTCACTGCCAGCCAGACTGAAGGCGATCGAGGAGGCCATGGAGGCCGGACGCCTCGACGAAGCTCGCCAACTGCTGGCGGCGCCGGAGGTTCGGGACCACGCGCGTGCCGGCGAACTCCGCAGCCGGCTGGCCGAGGCCCTGCTGGCACGGGTGCGGTCGCACGAGGCTGCCGGGCGCTATGCCGAGGCCCTGCTCGACCTCGATCGGGCCGCGGAGGCGGGGGCGAAGACCGACGTGGTGGCCACCCTGCGGGACTGGGTTCGTGGCGTTGCCGCACGGGAACAGAAGGCTGAGATGGAGCGTCGGCGTCGCCTCGAAGCGGCGCGCGATCGCATTGACGCGGGCAGCCTGGTTGCGGGGCGGGAGATGCTGGCCGACCTGGCCGCCGACACACAGGCCGAGCGGCTCCAACAGGCCGCGGACCAGCGCGAGCGGGACGCCCGGCGGCGTCTCGACGAGGCACGTCAAATGCTTGACGCCGGGCGGTACGCGGATGCCTCGCGGGCGCTGGAGCGAGCACGGGGTCTGGCCCCGCACGCCGCGGAGCTGGTGCGGCTCGAGGCCGAGGTCGTGCGACAGGTGATCGAACGGGTGCGCGGGGCCATGACGGCGGGCCGGCTCGACGTTGCCCGCGACCTGTTCACCCAACTTGGAAACGTCGGCGCGGACCTGGTGGAACGGTCCGAATGCGAACGCATCCTGGACGATCTGCAGGCGGCCGCGGAGGCAATCGCCCGGGCCGACTGGTCGGGTGCGAAGCGAACCGTCCTGCGCCTGAAGACGCGGCTGCCGGATTCGTCGTGGCTGGTGGAGGCGGCCGAGCAGTTGGGGCAGATCGACGATCTGGTGACGGCCGTCCATGCCGGGCCGCTCGGCACGACGCCCCCTGTGCGCGAAGGCCCCGGCGGGCCGAAGGGCCGGCCGTCGCGCGAATCGCCCGCCGTGCGGCTCCAGCCGCCGGGACTGGACGAGACCTCCATGCTGCCCCGACCGGCAGCGTCGCCCGCACCGGCGGCCGCCGGCGTGCCTGCGGCGGGCTTCCGCCTGCTGGTGGACGGCGCGGGCAGCTTTCTGATCCTTCGGCAGGACCGTGTGACGATCGGCCGTGCCGGCGGGCCCGACGCCCCGGCCGACATCGCCTTGCAGGCCGACCTGTCGGCGATCCACGCCGAGATCGCGCGGGTCGATGAAGACTATTTCCTCTTCGCCCACAAGCCGGCGATGGTGAACGGTCGGGTGGTGAGTCAGCGATTGCTGGAGGACGGCGACCGGATCGAACTGGCCCGGCACGTGCGGATGACGTTCCACCTGCCGAGCCGGCGGAGCGCGTCGGCCGTGCTCGATCTCGGAGGCTCGCAAAGGCTGAGCGGCGACGTGCGGCGGGTGGTCCTGTTCGACCGGCACGCGACGCTGGGGCCGACGACGTCGCACCACATTGTCGTCCCCGGCTCGTACGGGACGGTGGCGGTCGTCGAGCGGGCCGGGAACTTGTACGCCCGGCCGGCGTCGGAACGGGGGGCGGAACAGGGGTCGGGCGAAGCCGCGCCCCTGACCGACGGCGTGCCCGTCGAGGTGGCGGGAATGAGAATCGTGATGAGGATGGCGTGATCTGTCCGTTGTCCGTTATCCGTCGCGGACACCCGACCGCGCACGACATCCGACAAACGCCGCCCCCGGACCCACGGACGAAGGAAACAACGGACGAACGGAATAACGGACGAACCGACTGACGGCCGCGAAGCGATGATCTTCACCTTCAAACATGGCGATCGACCTCTGGACGGATACACGATCCAGCGCGGCGTGGGCCGTGGCGGGTTCGGCGAGGTCTACTACGCCGTCAGCGACTCCGGCAAGGAAGTCGCGCTCAAGTACCTGCGCGACAACCCGCAGGTCGAACTCCGCGGCGTCTCGCACTGCCTGAACCTGAAGAGCCCGCACCTGGTCACCGTGTACGACATCCGGCAGAACGCCGCCGGCGAGCACTTCATCATCATGGAGTACGTCAGCGGACCGTCGCTGCGCGACCTGCTGGTCGCCGAGGGCGAGAAGGGCCTCGGCCCCCAGAAGGCCGCCTTCTTCCTCCGCGAGATCGCCAAGGGCCTGGGCTATCTTCACGACCGCGGCATCGTCCACCGCGACCTCAAGCCGGGCAACATCTTCTACGAAGACGGCTACGTGAAGATCGGCGATTACGGGCTGAGCAAGTTCATCTCCGTTTCGCGGCACAGCGCCCAGACGGCGAGCGTCGGCACCGTCCACTACATGGCCCCCGAGGTCGGCACCGGCAATTACCACCGCGGCATCGACATCTACGCGCTCGGTGTGGTCCTGTACGAGATGCTGCTCGGCCGCGTGCCTTACGAGGGGTCCAGCATGGGCGAGGTGCTGATGAAGCACCTGACCGCCCAGCCGGAGGTCGATCAACTCCCGGCGCCCTTTGCCGGCGTGATCCGCAAGGCCCTCGCCAAGGATCCGAAGGAGCGCTTCCAGACCGTGGACGAGATGGTCGAGGCGGTTTACGGCGAGGACGACATCCGCAACAGCGTCGCCCGGTTCGAGCCGACCAGCCTGTCGATGGCGGCGGCGCGGGCCGTCCCGGCGCACGTCGCCGCGGGTGTCGGCGGCAGCTCGGGCGAGGTGAACCTCCCGCCGGGCGGCTTCGGCGCTCAGGGCCTCGGCGGCCAGACGCCGCCCTACGGGGCCGGCGGCGCCCCGCCCCGCGCGGACGCGGGCCCGGATCCGGCGGCCGACCGCATGGGCGGCCGGCGCCCCGAAGACCGCTGGGCGCAGCGTTCGGACTGGCGACGGCGTCCCCGCGACCGGATGCGGGCGCGGCTCGACGAAGCCAACGAGATCCTCCGGTCGATGGAGCGCGATCGCCGTGGCGAGACTCCGCGCTTCCCGCCGCGCTCGCGGTGGGTGGCAGGGACGCTCGGCGTCATTCCGCCGCTGGGTGCGTTCGGCATCCACCGCTTCTATCTCGGCTACACGCGAATCGGCATCCTCCAGATCATCCTGACGCTGGTCACCGGCGGGACGGCCGGGCTATGGGGCTTCGTGGAAGGCCTTCTGATCCTCTTTGGAGACTGGGGTCGGGATGTCTACGGCCGGCCGCTGGTCGGCGGGCGCGAGGGATTGCGCCAGCCGTGGCGACCGGTCATGCAGGAGCGGTGGATCGGCCGCCTGCTGCAGTCGGTGCTCATCGCGGCGGCGCTGTCGGGCGGCCTGGTGCTCGTCTACGGCGGGCCGCATGCGTGGGAATCGACGTTTCCGACGGTCTTGACGTTCGTGCTGGCAACCGCCGCCGCCGCAATGGGGGGCTCCGTGCTCTCCCTGCGGCTTCGGTCGCCCGCGGTACCGCCGTTTCTCGGTCGGGTCGTGGTCTTCGGCGCCGGCTTGCTGATGCTGCTGGTTGCGTCGGCCGTTTGCCAGGAGGCGTTCTCGCCGCCGCCGTACGCGACTTACCCCTCCGAGGTTTCCGAATATTACACCGATGGTCAGACGGGGCACCGTCCTGCGTGGGGTTTGGCTGCTGAGCAACGATCGATGGAGGCACGGCGGCGGCACAGGCGCATGCTCGAGACGCTGGTCGGCGCCCTGGCCGTCACCATGCTGCTCGTCGATTGGCCCAAGCGCGTGCAGAGGGGGACCGAGGGCCGCGTCGATCTCGGCCTGGCCGTGACGGCGGGCGTCGTGGCGGCGTTTGCCAGCGGCATTGGCTGGGACGACAACTACGTCCCGCTGGCGGCCGGCGTCGCGGCAACGGCATCGCTGCTGGCTCAGTCGGCTTCGATCTTCCGGCTGGTCCGCCCGGGCGGCGGCAACTCGCCCGGCGGTGAAGCCGACGGCTGGCGGGCAGGCCCGCCCAGTTCGGCCGGCGATCCGGCCGGCGGCCGCTGGACGGCCGAGGCGGCTCGCGCGGAGAGAAACGTCCGCGACTCCGTCGTGGACGATATCCGCAGGGACCTCGGCGGCGGGCGACCGACCGCACCCGCAACGCCCGCCACGCCAGGGTGGCCCACCGCCTCTGCGATGCAGGACGCAAACGCGCAGCGGCCGCTCCGCTCGAGCTTCGAGCGGCTTGGCTGGGGGCTTGTGGCGACGGCGCTCCTTGCGACCTCGATCATGGGGTTCGTTGTCCTGGGATCGGCCCACCTGAGCAATGAAGAGGCGGCAATGGCGCTGGGATTCGGCCTGGTGCCCCTTGCGCTGCAGATCTTCGCGCTCAGCAAGCTGAAGCGATATCCGCGATATGGGACATACCGCGACACGCTGCGGCCGCTGTTCATCGCGGGTTGCGTGGCACTGGCGTGCGGCGGACTCTCGGCGATGATCGCCGGCAACCTGAGGAACGACGAGGTCGCTATCGCCAGCGGATTCATCGTGGTGCCGCTGGTCTTTGCGCTGTTCTTCCTGATCGTCCGCGGTCCCCAGGCGCCGCCCTCGTGGTCCGACACCGCCGGCCATGAGCCGCACGGCGCACAGACCGCACCGAAAAGGGACGCGCCGCTTGTCTGATGCCGACGGACGATGCGGCGGGCGTCGTGCCGAGGACAACGGGCGGGTGCTGCCCGCCGGCGATGTATGGATATGAGGCTCAACGTTCTTCTGGCCTGCGTTCTGATCGTGCCGGCGTATCTGTTCTTGGGCGCCGGCGGCCGCGGCGGATTCACGTGGCCGCAGCGAATCGGGTCGGCGGTGGCGTTCGTGCTGCTTTGTGCCGCGATCATGAGGGCGTTCAGGAGCTGAGGACACGAGGTACTCGCGATGTACACCATACTCAGCCCGATCGAAATGCTCATCCTGGCGGCCGTCATTCTCGTGCCGCTGGCGATCGTGTGGGGCGTCCGGGCGGTCATTCGGCATCCGGTGAAGATGTTCGCGACGGTTGCGTCGCTCCTGGGCCTGCTCGTGCTGCTCGGCGTCATCGCTCTCGTGGCGGCGAAAGGTCTGCCTGCGTGGTCCCGCGATCGCCACGTCGCCGCCTCTGCCGGGCCGGTCAGCGAAGTGCGGCGCGAGGTCCAGACCGCCGTCCGCGAGGCGCAGGAGGCAATGCACGAGGCGCAGGCGGCCGTTCGCGAGGCCGAGGCCGCCGTGCGGTACGACGCATCGCCTGCGTCGGTCGAGGCGTGCCTGAGCGGCGAACGGCGGCGCGAGCCAATGGCTCCGATGCGGCATCGCCTGTTCATGGCGGCGGCGATTCTCGGGCTGGTGGTGCTGGGGTACTGCTTCCTCGACGCGGGGCGGCGCGGCTGGCTGAAGTGGCCGTTGCGGATCGGGGCGACGGCCGGCTTTGTGGCCCTGTGTGTGATGACGCTGCGTTTGTACGAGACGGGCACGGTGAACGTATCGGCTACCTGGGCAAACCGGGCAGAGAAGGCCCCTGCCGTCAACCCGGCGGTTCCGACGAAGGGTTTCCCGACCTCCGAGACGGGGTTGCGTTTTCACGTGCCGCCGGAATCCGGCGGCCCGGACGAGCCGGTAGACGTCAAGGTGCCGCCGAAAGGGGTCCGAGCCTACACGTCCCCCTCTCCCTCCAAGGGAGAGGGAGGGGGTGAGGGTGACAGTCCCCCCTCTCGCTGACAGCCTGTTGGTGGCATCGAGTCCGGCAGGATCGTCGATCGAGGGAAAGCCACGGCCCTTCCCAAGTGCGGGGAAACTGCGTACTCTTCCAGGGGGACGTGGCCGGGAAGACGGGTGACGGGTTGCGAATGATGCCGCCAGCCATCCGCCAGAGCGCCGAGTGATAGGTACCGAGTGCTGAACTCGTCATCCCCGCGAAAGCGGGGATCCAGACTGGATGACACGGACTCCGGCCCCCCCGTTTTCGCGGGGGTGACGGACCCGCGGAACAACGGAGCGACCGAGCAACGGAACAACGGGATTCCCATTAACGCCGAACAGTTCCTTGTCGAACAGATTCGCGCCGGCGACGCCGAGGCGTGGCGGCAGTTGATCGCACGCTTTGAGGGCCGCCTGCGGGCCTTTGCGCGTGCACGCCTCCCGGGCGCCGACGCCGACGATGTGGTCCAGGAAACCTTCCTCGGCTTCGTGCAGAGCTTGCCGCACTACGACGCCTCCCGGTCGCTCGAGACGTACCTCTTCGCGATCCTGCGGTACAAGGTCGGCGACGCGTGCCGGCGCAAACGTCTGCCCACGCCGGCGGACTTTGCGGGCGGCGGCGAGGAAGCCGGCGAGTTCGAGGACCGCCCCGGCGCGGTCGAGACGCCCAGCGGCATCTTGCGCCGCCGTGAGTCGCTGGAACGTCAGCGGGCCCTCATCGCCGACGGGCTGAGGACGCTGATACGCGAGTACGGCGAGAAGGAGAAGTTCCGGGACCTCGAGATCGTTGAGCTGTCGTTCTATGCCGGACGGCGAAACAAGGACATCGGCGAGTTGCTGGGCGTGGACGAGAAGCACGTCGCCGGCGTGAAGTTCCGCGCGATCGCACGGCTGCGGGAGATCATCACGTCGCTCGGGGCGGGCGTCGACGCGGGCGCGGTCGAGGAGCTGACGGACGAGGTGAGCGTCGCGGACGTCTGGCGGGACCGGCGGCTCTCATGCCTGAAGCGAAGCACGCTGGGGGCCTACCTGCTGGGCCTGCTCGAGGAACCCTGGGGGGGCTACGCCCGCTTCCACCTCGACGTCATGGGCTGCCCCATCTGCCGTGCGAATGTGGCCGACCTCGAAGCCGAGTCGCAGGCCGACGACCGTCGGGGGGCCCGCTGCGAACAGCTGTTCGCTTCGAGTATCGGCTTCCTCAAGACCGCCCGGGGGGGCTGAACCCCGGCGACGCCGGGCCCCGCCCCCGCACGCCCGCTCCGCCGATAAAACCTTCTCGAATCTGCTCCCCGCGCAACGGGGCCCCAGACCCTTTCCCTGCCAACGCCCTCGGAGCCACCCGCGGAATCGCCGGCTGGCGATGAGCCGGGCCGAATCGAACCGACTTCCTTCCGGCTCGGGCCCGAGAGAAGATCGACGTGATCCGCGTTGATCTCGACGGGCTGGAGAAGGAATGGGCGCGTGAGTGAGCCGGCGATCGCCAACGTCTCAAAACAGATCGTCGAGGCGGTGCTCGCCCTGATCGGGGCGTGAGCGCGTTCCCGCCGATGGAGCGGCGAATGGTCCGTCCTGTCCCTGGTGAAGGAGAGAAAATGCGGCAGCCGGGACGGCAGGCGCCGCGCCTTCCGCACGTTCACTGGCGTCCGAGCGATTCCTCGAGCGTGGGCGCCTCGTTGTTGGCGTCGCGGTTGGATCGCGTGCGCCGCGGCCCGGTGTTCGCCGCGTCGCTCGCCGCGTTGCCGGCATCGCCCGACGGCCGGGCGTCGTTGCCGAGGCCTTCGGCGGGCTTTTCGCCTCCGCCGGCGTCTTCGGCGGGCTTTTCGCCGCCCTCGGCGGGGGGCGACTGCCCGGCCTCGGCCGGTTCGGCCGGGGGCGGAGCCTGCGCGGCCCTCTGGACGGCCTCGGGGATCTCCTTCAGGACGTCGGCGGCCTGCAGCTCGTTTTTCTCGACCTTGTCGGCGACCTCGGACAGCGCTTTCGCGAAGGCGTCGCCCGAAGCCAGCGCACGGGCCGCTTCCTCGGCCGCGGCGGGCACCTCGGGATCGCGAATGCGCCACTTGTCGGCGACCTTGCGCAGCTCAAGCTTCTTCTCCGTCTCGCCGTGCTTGAGGGTCGCCGCCGCCTGATCGTCGGCGGGCGTCTCCACGCCCGCGAGTTCCCACGCGGCGTGCAGGGCGATCGGGGGCCAGTCGGTCCCGTCCGGCTTCTTCAGGACGAGGACGCCGGCCTCGTTCGGCGCAAACTGCTTCGCCAGTTCCGCATCGCCGCTCTCGAGCGCCGCGTGCAGACGTCTGGCGGCTGCCTCGACCGCCTTGCTCGACGCGGCCACCTTCCTGAAGAAGGGCTGCTGGTCATCGACGTACATCGTCGCCACGGCCTCAAGGTTGCCGGCCTTCGACAACTCGACGTATTGCTCCATGAGGGCCTGCGGATCGGCGTCGTTCAGCGTGACGGCGGCCGGCGGCTCGGCCGTCCTGGCGGCACCGGCCTCCGCGCCCGCTTCCACGGCCGCCCCGGTCGCGCCCGAGATCTTCTTCATGAGCCGCGCCGACGAGACGGGCGGAAGGCCCTCCATCTCGGGCCGGGCCAGCGGAACGGGGGGCAGATCGACTCCCCCGTGCGTCAGCACGGCATTGAACGGCACCGGGGGCTCATCCTGGCGGTTGCACGCCCCGGCGACCATCCCGAGCATCATCACGCCAGCCCACGCCAGCCTTTTTGTCATCGTGCAGACTCCTTCGTGCCTCCCGCAGGGCCTGCCGTCGGCCCGCGGCCGGCTGAGCCGCCGGCCGGGCCCGCAGCGAGGGACCACGCACACTCCCCGGGATTCTACCGCCCCGGCCCGCGAAACTGAACCCCGGCCGTCAGGGCATGACGAACTCGTACTCCGGGTGCCGGATGGTCAGCACGGGGCACGGGGCCTTGCGGACCACCTTCTCGGCCGTTCCCCCGAGGAGCATCTGCTGAATGCCGCCCCGTCCGTGCGTGGCGATGACAATCAGGCTGACCTTCGCATCGCGGGCGTACTGGATGATCTCGACGAAGGGCCGGCCGATCACCACCTTCGTAATGACCGGGACGCCGCAGTCGGCCAGGTGCCTGCCGACAAAGGCGTTCATCTGCTCCTGGGCGCTCTGGAGCATTTCCTCCGCGCTGGGGCCGATGGGCAGTCCCTCGCCGCTCATGCCCATCCAGTACTGGTAGGCCTCGTCCACCACGTGGAGGCAATGCAGTTCGGCCTTGTACTCCGTGGCAAACGACCTGGCATAGGGCAGGGCGTGGAGCGAGTGCTCCGAGAAGTCGGTCGCGTACAGGATCCTGACAAGGTTGATCATGGCCATGACCTCCCGCCGGATTCCCCACCGTCTTTTACAATACGCATCCGCAGCGCCGTTTCAACTGCGGAATGAAGGTTGACAGGCCCCCCCCGCTTCGATACGGTTGAAGCCGCTATGATCGATACCCGCAGACCGCTTCTCGCCGCTTTTGTGCTGGCGGCACTTTGCCTGCCGGCCGGGGCCCAGGCCCCCGCACCAGCCGCCTCCGCCCCGGCCAATGAGCTGATCCCCCTTCGGTCGCGGGTGCCCACGGATGCCGACCGGCAGGCGATCATCCGATGGATCGACAGGCAGATTCAAACCGCCAGCGCCGAGCCGCACGACCTGGCGGCGTTTCGCAAGGCGTTCCTCGGCGAGTTCCGGGCCGCCGGGGCGACGGAGAACTACAAGAACACGTTCGCGGACCTGGCGGCGGAGGCATTCGCGAAGGCGATCGCGGATCCCAACAACGGGCAGGGCCGGGGCGGCCTGCTGTGTGCGATGATGCTTTCGCTCCTGAGCGACATGAAGCGGCCGAGTTCGGTGCCGTCGGCCCTCGCGGGGCTGTCGCACAAGATGGCGATTCTGCGGAACCAGGCCGCCCGGTGCATCGCCCAGGTGGGGGACAAGATCCCGGCGGCCGATCTGCCGCGGGTGGTCGATGCGGTGGAGGCCGCCGCCGTCAAAGAGACCAGCGGCGTCGTCCTCCGCAGCCTGTACGAAGCCCTGCCGTCGAAGAACAGGGAAGACACCGCGAAGCGGATCACGCAGATCCTCAAGGCGAGGCTGGCGGCCTACCAGAACCGCGACCTCCGCGCCTGCGCGGGCGACGCCGCGGCCGCGGCCGTTCTGGCGGCCCCCGCCGGACTGCCGGCCGAGACGCAACGGCTCGCCGTACAACGGCTGGCCGAGATCCTGACCGCGGCGACGCTGAACTACCTCGACCTCGCCGCCACCGCCGCCGAGGGCGGCCCGCCGCACCCTGACGCCCACAATCTCGAACTGGTCATCGACAGCGTCGAGCGGGCGCTGACGAGCGTCACGAAGCGCGGGGCCGACGCGCCGAGCATCACGGCGAAGATGAAGACCGCGGGCGCGAACCGTCTGGACAACATGCGGTCGGAGCTGAATCGCTGGATCGGCACGGGACAAGCGCCGGGGATCCTGAACGCGGCTCCGTTCGGCCTGCCCGCGGGCCTGCCCGACGTCAAGCTCGCTCCCTCGCCTGCGACGCACGCGGCGGCCCCGTCGCCGGCCGTAAGATAAACCCACTCCGGATCCGTCCACGGATTATCAGACGTAGCGCGCAAGCCGAAAGCTGCTGACGACCTGAAGGGCCGGATTTTTCGAGAGTGTAGCAACATTACAGAGTTCTCGCCGTCGCGATCGGCGGATATCGAGCCGCTTTTCGCGTGGTTCGCGTATTTCGCGGTCCCCAAACAGAATCGAACCGCGAAACACGCGGAATACGCGAAAGCCGGCCGGAATACCACGGGATCACTCTGTAATGATGCTACAGTCTCGATTTTTCTTGTCGTTCGCACGCCGTTTCGGTACATTGAGCGGAACAGAGCGAAGGGCCTCTTACGGTTCGCGCACAACCGTAGCGGGCTGCAGGATCGTTGTGTGGATCCCTGAACATCCCGTTGATGATAGAGAGTAGTCTGTGCGCTCGAAGCGATGTTTTGGAGAACAAGCGATGTCGGCAAGAACCAGCTTGTCTGGCTGTGACCCTGTGTGCGTTCGCGCGCGCCTGGCGAAGCGTCGGCGCGGCGCCGGATTCGCCGCGCTGCTGACGGGGATTTCTCTGATCGGGCTGATCGGCTCGTGTACCGTCGATCTCGATGCGATCCTAAATCCGCCGAGCCCGGAGCGGACCGCGCCCGAACCCGCGCTGCGGATCTCGCCCGCGCGCGGCCCGGTGCTGGGCCGCACGAAGGTCACAATCGTGGGCACGGACGCGCCGGCGTTCGGCGCCGGCACGCAAGTGCTGTTCGGGGCGTTCCTCGCATCGGATCTCGAGGTTGTGGACAGCCGTACGATCCGCGTCATGACGCCGCCTTAGGCCGCCGGGGCGGTCGATGTTGTCGTGCGCGCGGACGGCGGCGAAAGCGTGACCCTGGCGGACGGGTTCGAATACGTCGGGATGGACAACGCGGACGGGGAAATCCTGGAGCAGATCGAGGCGCAGTTCCCCGGCCAGCCGAGCGTGGTGAGCGCCGTCGCCACAAGCAACACGAGCGTGCGGGTCACGTTCAGCGAGCCCGTCCGCAGGGAGGCGACCGATCCGTCGAACTACAGCATCGTGGTGGCGGGCGGCGGGGTTCTGCTCGTGGACAAGTCGAAGACGCCGATCCTGAGCCCCGGCCAGACGGTCGTGGACATTTTCACGCTCTCGCAGGCCGCGGTGCTCTACCAGCTGACCGCCACGGGGATTCACGACCTGGCCGGCAACCCGATTGCCCCGCCGGACATGCTGGTCAATCCGGCGGAGGCGACCTTCACGGGGATCGCGCCGGCCAGGATCGACGAGCACACCGACACGGACGGCGACGGCCTGGCCGACTGGTTCGAGATGGCGGGCTGGACGGTGACGGTCGAGCTGGCCAACGACGTGCGGAGGCAGGCCCTCGTGACCAGCGATCCCTACAACGCCGACACGGACGGCGACGGGATCCCGGACCTCGAGGAACTGATCCGCTCGACGAATCCGCGCACGAGCGACACGGACGCAGACGGCGTGTCGGACGCGGACGAGATTTACGCATGGCGCAGCAACCCGTGCGACCAGGACAGCGACGACGACGGGCTGGCGGACGGGACGGAACTGGCGCTCGGGACATCGTCCATCCTGGCTGACACGGACGGGGACCAGCTGAAGGACGCGGAGGAGCTGTTCCGGCGCAACCGCAATCCGCGGATCGCGGACCTTCCGAAGATGGCGGTGACGGTCGGCGAGATGAGCCTGGCGCTGGACGAGCGTTACACGTACACCGACCAGCTCGGCCAGGAACGGCAGGTGCAGGAGTCGTGCAGCGCGACGCTGCAGCGGGACGTGAGTTCGTCGAGTTCGCAGACCTGCTCGGACACGCTGGCCTACCACGTCGGGGCGAAGGTGACGGGCAAGACGGGCTGGGAGGTCGGCTCGAAGGAGCAGAAGTGGACGGGCGAAATCGGGGGGGAGATCAGCGGGGGCTTCTCGCGGGAGACGACGAACGCCAGCACCGTTCAGTCCAGCCAGCAGGCGTCTCGCGCCTACAACGAGGCGATCAACCGCATTTCGCAGTTCTCGTCGATCCGGGGAATCACGCGGGAGACGGTCGGGGCGCGGCTTGCCGGCTCGGTCACCATCGGCGCGGCCGGCGACATCGCCTTCCGGGTGTCGAACCTCGAGATCTCGGTCCTGCAGCAGGATCCCCGGGACCGCTCGAAGCTGCTGCCCATCGCGACGCTGGCCCCCAAACAGCCCGACGCGACGTACAGCGTCGGCCCGCTGGCCCCGCAGATCGGCCCGCTCGTGTTCGAGAACACCAGCATCTTCCCCAGCATGGTGGAGGAGCTGATGAAAGACCCGCGCGCCGTGCTGTTCAAGGTGGCAAACTTCGACATCACCGACGAGCTGGGCCGCAACTTCGCGTTCAGCAGCCAGGAGGTCGCCGAGCGGACGGCCATCCTCACGATCGACTACGGCAACGGGCAGAACGAGACGTACCGCATCGCGACGGCGAGCCGGTTCGACGCGCAGGGGCGATCGCTGGGGATCCGCATGAGCGACGCGATGCGGGCCATCGGGCTGTCGGCGGCGCCGGGCGAAGACGTCGAACTCGGCCGCGTGGACGACCCGTCCGACCCGCGCCCGAAGCCGACGGACGCCGGGATCCAGTCGAGCTTCGGCATGCGGACGATCACGGCGGCGGACGAGGACGGGAAGGCCGTTCCGGTCCGCGTCGTCACGCGCATCCGGGGCGTGCAGGACGATTTCGACCGGGCGGCCGTCGAGCCGAACAAGGCGAACGACGGAGCGTTCTGGACGACCTTCGCCTCGGTGCGCAACAGCCGGGGCGCCGCCGACTCCGTGGTCCGCATCGGGACGCACTTCGACGAGGCGCGGCTGCGCGCGGGCGAGTCCTATTTCCTCGCGTTCGTGAAGGACACGGACCGCGACGGGCTCACCTCGCTGGAGGAGTTCTTCTCCGGCAGCAGCGACGACCGTACTGACACCGACCGCGACGGCCTGGGCGACTACCTTGAGTCGCGGGGCCAGTGGAACGGCGACGGTCTCGGGGCGTGGTTTGTGTACACGGACCGCAAGCCCGGCGGCTACCGCGCGTATGCGGCCCCGTACATGACGGACAGCGACGAAGACGGCCTGACGGACGACGTCGAGTACGCCCTGTGCCGTTACCGCTACAACGCGGAGGGCGGCGTGCCGGCCGGCGCCTTCGCCACGCAGACGATCACGAGCACCGGGGCAACCTGGGACGTCGATCCGAAGGATCTGCCCGATGTGTTTGCGCCCGGCAACGGATTGGCGAAGGACTGGCACAAGCAGCTCGATCCGGCGACCGGTCTGCCGCGGCAGTTCCCGGTGAACCGGGCGTCGCTCGACCCGCGCAAGATGGACACCGACGAGGACGGCATCCGCGATGCCGACGAGGTCAACGGGTACACCGTCGATCTGTTCGACGACGACCCGACGGATGGCATCAGGCGGCGCGTCTTCGTCCGCAGCGACCCGCTGAACTCGGACACCGACGGCGACGGGCTGCCCGACGGCATGGAGCGTCAGTTCGGCACGAACCCGGCCTCGCCGGACAGCGGGGCGGTGTTCGATGACGACCTGGACGGGCTGCCGAACCGCGTCGAGGAGACCGGCTGGCTGGTCATGATCAACGGCACCGAGCGGCGCGTGTTCTCGAACCCGCAGGATCCGGACAGCGACGACGACGGCCTCCCGGACTACGTGGAGTGGGTGCTGGGCACCAGCCCATGGTACTACGAAGGCCAGACGGTGGATCCGAACCTCGCCGCGCCGGGCTACGACACGGACGGGGACGGGCTGAGCGACCACGAGGAGTGGGACGGCACGATTCCTCCACAGAAGCGGGACAAGATCAATTACTGCAAGCTGGTGGCGAACTGCGCCGGCTACGCCGCCGCCCCCAACCCGACCCGGACAGACCCCGCCAGGGCCGACACCGATGAAGACGGCCTCCGCGACGGGGCGGAACTGGCGGGCCGGATGATCCAGGTCGCCGGACAGGCCGCCTATCGCGTGACCAGCGATCCCCTGGTCCGCGACACGGACCACGACGGCCTGTCGGACGGCGAGGAACAGGCGCTGGGGACCGACCCCAACAAGCCCGACACGGACGGCGACGACACGCTCGACCTTGTGGAGCGGGACCAGACCGACAGCTACGGCAAACGCCGCAATCCATTGGCGCGCGATCAGCGTGTCACGATCTCCTGGGACGGCTTCGGCCTGCACGTGAAGCCGGGGACGCCAAGGCCACCTTCCGACATGGCGTTTGGCCTTGACCTGGGGATCCGGCGTCTCGCCGTGATGCCCCCGTTGGTTCACTGGGGCACGACGGCAGACACCGTGGCCGGACTGCCGGACTGCGTTAGTTCCGGATGGCCGTCGATCTGTACGATCGACTGCAGCGGATCGAAGAGGGTGTGGATATGGAACGACTGGCTCACGTTCGGCAACGGGTTGGCGCGCTCGTTCGTCATGGCCTACGGCGACGCGTTTTATGTCCACGGCGATCTGGAGATCTACGCCGGTTGCGGGACGATGGCCGGTCTCGAGCTGAAGACCGAACAGCCGTACACCGTACCGATCGCGGGGCCGATCCAGTACTTCGAACTCAAGTACCAGCCCGATCTGAGCAAGGAGGACAAGTTCTACTTCATGGGCCGGATTCTCGTGGACTGACGGACATGATCGTGAGAACGATGATCCTCGCATGGGTCGTGCTGGCGGCCGGAGGGTGTGCGCCGGCAAGCGACGTCCCGGGCGCCGTGCCGTCGGACGTGAACGATGCGGCCGCGAAAGCGCCGGCGTCCGACGCCGCCAAGGACGCCGAGGACGAGGAGCGCAGGCGCATCGCCGTCTGGCTTCAGGTGGACACCGATCACGACGGGCTGACGAACGGGATCGAACTCGAGTTCGGCCTGAACCCGGAGGACCCCACGGACGGTCCGGACCGGGACGGCGACGGAATCCCCAACACGGCGGATACCGACATCGACGGGGACGGGATCCCCAATTCCACGGACGTGGACATCGACGGCGACGGCATCGACAACTCGTTCGACCCCGACACCGACGGCGACATGATCCCGGATCGCATGGACACGGATGACGACGGGGACGGTGTCCGCGACCGGTGGGACTGGGACGCCGACTGGGACGGCGACGACGACAACAAAGAGAAGGACAAGAAGAAAGGCGACGACGACGATGACAAGGAAGAGGAGGACAGGAAGCTCAACGAGGCCGGGGCGAAGATGGCGGAATGGGTGGAGAGCGTCTTCGGAACGCCGGAGCCGCCCGAGAGCGAGGAGCTGAAGGCCAAATACCACGAGATGGCGACGTGGGTGGATCAGACGTTCGGGGGCGGCGACGTCCGTCCGCCGGAACCACAGGCGCTCAGCGAGCCCCTGCGGCGTTTCGGAGCGATGATCTCGCAACTGGCCGCCCGCGGCGAGAGCGGCGACACCAGGGTCCTCCAGGAGATGCGCTGGCTCCTGATGACGATGCCGCTCAAGACCGGGCAGATCGCGGTCCAGCGCGACAGCACCGAGACCCGTCTGGTGATCGAGATGGTGTCCGACCGCTACCTGGGGGGCGACGACGAGTCGAGGGCGGCCGTGGGCGCCATGGTCGATCGGCTGGCGGCCTCCGGGAACCTGAAGGCCGACATCAGCGACGCGCTCGACGTGCTGTTCCAGCAGGCGCTCCTGATCGCGAATCCGCAGGGCCGGAACGCCCTGGCCGACCTGGACTCGCGGATCGCCGGCGTGGTCCGGATCGTGGACAGCAGCGGCCTGAAGGACGCGACGCTGGCGACGGGCTCGGACGCGATCCGCAGGTTGGCCGGGATGCGCGGCGAGGGCACGCTCGACGAGAAGGTTGACGCCCTCGTGCGGGTGGCGGGGGCGATCGAGGAGAAGCCCGCGGTGGGCGAACTCGTGGGGAAGCTCGAGGAACTGACCCAGGCGCTGGACAAGCGATATGGCCGGTGGAGCTGGGACGCGATGGCCGATGCGCTCGAAAGCGCTCCGGACATCGAGGACGGCATCGACGCCGAGGTGATCGAACACGTCGTAAACGAGGTCGGCGGGTCGTAGCCCAACCTTCGCACGCGGCCGGCGTCAAAGCGGCTGGCGATAGCGCCAGGGC